>CAYMRS010000088.1:0-3254 GCA_964392915.1 uncultured Nitrospiraceae bacterium | reverse complement strand
CCTACAAAAACTGCCCTCCGGGCGGCTCGGGGTCAGTTTGATGGTGGATTTGGGTATACCCGGTCGCTCCGGCGGCCAAGATTTTTTCCCGATCCCCCATCATGGCATAGGATGTCACCGCGATAATTGGCTTCCCGTCCAGTTCAGCGTGTTTCTTCAGTTCCGCGGCAACGGCGTATCCGTCCATTTCGGGCAGCTGGATATCAAGCAGGATGGCCATCGGCTTGAAGCGCAATGCTTTTTCGATGCCTTCCCTGCCGTTTTCCGCGCTGATAACTGCAAAGCCGCTCTTTTCGAGCAGAAAGCGCATCAGATACAAATTCTGTTCATTGTCCTCAATAATGAGGAGTGTATCGCTCATGATGAACCTCCTGATTGTCCGGGCAGGCGGACGGTAAACGTGCTGCCCTCGCCCCACCGGCTTTCGACGCTGATCGAGCCGCCCATCATGTCAATAATCTTCCTGCAGATGGAAAGTCCGAGGCCGGTTCCCTCGTGTTTACGGGTGAGACCGCTGTCGATCTGCCGAAACGGTTGAAAGATGTCCGGAACGTCTTCCGGCCTCATGCCGACCCCTGAGTCGGAAAACGACAAGAGATAATGATCATTTTCCATCCGGCACGAAATGCTGACATGGCCTTTTTCGGTGAATTTAACAGCATTGTTGAGCAAATTCAGTACGACCTGTTCCAGGCGTCGCTGATCCGTCGTAATTGTACCTACAGCATCTGAAATGTCAAGGCGCAGGTCAATGCCTTTTTTTTTGGCGAGCGGCGAAATCATCTTTACCGTTTTTTCGAGAAATTGCCTCAGGGTAAACGGTTCGGGAAAAAGAACCAGTTCGCCCGCCTCAATTTTCGAAATATCCAGCACGTCGTTAATTAAAGCCAGAAGATGGCGGGAGCTGCTCTGAACCATGGTCAACTGCTTTTGCTGCTCTTGGTTCAACGGCCCTGCCAATCCCTGCAGAAGAATGCCGGTGAAGCCGATAATCGAGTTCAGCGGCGTGCGTAATTCGTGCGACATGGTTGCCAGAAAGGCGGACTTGATCCGGTCGGCCGCCTGCGCTGCTTCCATGGCATTGACCAGTTTTTCCGCCGCGTCGTGTTCAGCAGTGATATCTTCGACAATAGCGACCGCTCCCTTGATGGGGGCGTCTTTGTCAACGGCGCGCAAGCTCAGCCGCGCCCAGAACACAGAGCCGTTCTTGCGAACCACCTGATGTTCCTGTCGATATGTCTCTCCTGTTGCTAATTGCGCATACACCTTTTTTCTGCCGGTGACGTACGATTCATCATCCGGATACCAGATGCGCGTTGATTTGCCGATAAGCTCACCGGGAGCCCAGCCCCCAATTTCTTCCGCTTTGCGATTGCAGCGCACGATGACACGATCCCGCAAAAACACGATTCCAGCGCCGGCTGATTCGAAGACAGTGCGCTGCTCATCGTTGACGGCAGCCAGTTCAGCGGTGCGCTCGGCGATGCGACACTCCATTTCCTGATTGATTTGTTTCAGCTCACGGGTACGGACATTTACCTGATGTTTCAAAACAAAGCCACCCGCAACGCTCATGACCAATGCCAGACCAACCATAAGGCCCATAATTTGCAGCCAGGCCGGCAGCTTGAATCGCAAATCTTCGGATGTCCATCGTTTCAGCGAAGCATAATACATGGATTGATGGTCTTTTTTCAGCGCAAAAAGATGTTTGTCGATGCGGTCAAGAACCTGTCTGGGAGCGTTCTCCTGCGCCGCAAAAAAAAGTTCGGACGGCTCAAAAACAACCGCGGTATCTTCAAGTCCGTATTTCTTTGCATGCCTGATGCCGTAATAGGTATTTGTGACGGCGGCATCGGCCTCGCCTTTGGCGACCGCCTCAAACATGGTCTTATAATCCGGGACGGTAATGATATCGCTTCGCACTCCGAAGGCTGTGCTGAGCCGGATAAACGCCGTATGCTGAACCGACCGATCAAGAACGAGAATTCGCTTGCCGTTGAGGTCGACGATGGAACGAATTCCGCTGCCGGTCGGCGCGAACACCTGAAACCAGGAGGTAAGGACAGGCACTTTGTGAAAGGAATATACGCCCTCCCTTTCGGCAGAATATGCCACGTCGGGCATGAGATCGATTTCCCCTTTTGCCAGACGGTCCAAGCCCTCCCCGAACGTGCCAGGCACATAGCGCAAAGTCCAGCCCTCGATTTTTGCGATATGCTCTATGATCTCGATAAAGATGCCGGCCGGCTTGCCTGATTCGGCGGTGAATATCTTCGGCGCATTTTCATACACGCCGACCTTCACGATCCGGTCGCCGGCTTCTGCTGACAGAATCCCGAAACATGAGAATGCCATCAGGGCAATGGAAAGCCGCACAAAAAAACGGACCGACCAAAAGGCATATCTGTCGTGTATCATTCTGCGCACTCTTAATACCCACCGTTCCGGGGATAACTATTTTCGGCACCCTTAGGGGCTTTCAGGCCGACACCCAAGCGGATAGTTCATCAAATCTTACCACGTTTAGCAACAGGATACGACGGATTTCCCCGCAGCTCTCTCATATTCAGCAACGTCCGGTCTGAGCAATTTCAAGGACAATTTTTTTCTGCTTCAATTCCCGTGATATAATTTCTCAGGGCGCTCTCTCATGGACACCATCGAAAAACTCAAGATTCTCTCCGCTGATTCCCAGTACGATCTTGCCTGTGCCTGCGGCACAAGCGACGCGGACCGCAGAAGGCGCGGGCTCGACGACACGTGGCTCTACCCGGTCACCCTTCCACAGGGCGGACACTCCATCCTTCTGAAGACGCTGCTTTCCAACGCTTGTTCAAACGACTGCAAATACTGCCCGCTGCGGGCCGAAACGAATGTGCGGCGGTGCACGCTCCAGCCGGAAGAGGTGGCAAAGCTCTTTATGGAATATGTCCGCGCCAGCAAGGTCTTTGGTCTGTTTCTGAGCTCAGGCGTAATCGGCACGCCTGAGCATACTATGGACCGGATTAACGCAGTTGCCCGCCTGCTGCGCCGCAAACACAAATACAGGGGCTATATTCACCTGAAGATTATTCCGGGGGCTTCCGACGCGGCGATTGAAGATTCCATCTCGCTTGCAAGCGCGGTTTCGCTCAATATCGAAACTCCCGGCAAGAGACATTTTGAAGCGCTTTCCCTGAAAAAGAAGTATGAGAGCGACATTATCCGCCCGATGCACCTGATGGCAAAGCTGACCGGCAGGGGCATGAAGC
>CAYMRS010000087.1:0-3462 GCA_964392915.1 uncultured Nitrospiraceae bacterium | reverse complement strand
CAGAGGCACGGCTCTCATCTCGGCAATGAATTACCGAGGATTCCCGCCGTTATCCTAATTGGGATTTGGCAATACGATCCCTGCGATTCATACGGATGATAAGTCCGATAGCGCCTGCAAGCGCCGCGATGCCGCCGATCACAATCGGCGGCTGCCAGAATGAACGCGGAGTCGCATTCCAGAGGCTGTAAACGCCAAAGGCAATAAAGGTCAGCGCGGCAAACCAGGTAATCGCCTTTTCAGGCAGCCTGCTCCCGGCAACACTGCCGATGAGAATGCCAATCGCGTTGGCTATCATCATGCCCGCGGTCGTGCCAAGCCAGACGGAAATAATATCATTGTACCGCGCGGCAAGCACCACGGTGGCAAGCTGGGTTTTGTCGCCGCATTCCGCAATGAAGAACGCAATGGTCACAATCCAGAACGGACTCCGGCTTGATGAACCTGTGTCGCAGGAAAGAGTATCGCCGCGGATTGTCCAGAGTCCGAAAAGAATGAAAGAAACAGCTGCCGTAATAGTTATGTACTGCATGGGAATAAAGGTTGTCAGCAGGCTTCCGGCAAGCACGGCAAGAAGATGGTTTGCGGCAGTCGCCACAAAAACCGCCCACATGACGGTCTGCCAGCGATACCGTGCCGCGAAACACATGGCGAGCAACTGGGTCTTGTCGAACATTTCGGCAAGCACCACAAAGAGCATTGAGCCGATGAATACCGTCATTTATCTTTTCCCTCACACAAAAAAAAGAGACTTTTCAGCATGACATGTCGTCACACTGAAAGTCTCGCTTATTGGTCTTCACCAACGACACGACCAGGCGGTTACGCCAGGATGTTGACCGTGCCCGGAAAGCTACTCCCCTTCAGGTATTTCAGTATAGCGGGAGGGCCCGCAAATAATCAATCCTGAACGCGATCTTTTCTCATGCACATCCGACCACCCGTCGCCCGCGGTTTTGTTCAATAGTGAGATGTCAATCACCTACGACTAAATTGACGCACCGGATGAGGACAGGTAGATGCGTGGTGAGCTTGACGGAGGTCGTTGCGTCTTCCAGATTGTCGGAAATGCCGAACATGGAGGCAACAGCTTTTTCGTGGCAGAACCTGATGACGTCGTGAATAGTGCCGCATCCTGCAGGATGGAAATTCCCGGCCTTCGGATCTGTCAGCGTGAGCGGTGCAACGAGGCTCAAAAGCGTATCAAGGCGTTTTCTGGCAGCTCCCGAGACCGGGCCGGCATGACGCGCACTGCTCTTTTTCTGAAAAGATGCGACTGTGCCGCGATATATCGCCGGTGAACTGCCTGCCTTGATAGAAACGGCGACCTCTTTTGCAAGCATGCCGGCAGCGATTCGGCAGAAAACTTGAGCGTTGCGGAAATCCGGTCGTCTATTGCGGCCAGCGCGGTTTCAAGATCGGCATACGCACCGTCGGCGAGCGCGTTCAGTTCGAGCACAAGACCGTAAACAGATTCAAGCAGGGCCTCATAGGTCTCGCGGAGCGCCCGACGTGTCGGAGGAGGTCCAAGGTGCGAGAGTTGCTGAAGTTCTGCAAGGGCTTTCAGCGCATCATGGTTATGCTGCAGCAATGCCCGGAAGTGGTGGTATTTTTCGACCTGCCGCCCCTCATGCACAGAGAGAAGGCGGCAGGCACGGTTTTTTCGAAAAAAGGAAACAGTCTCATTCATGCCCTTCCAGGTGCAGAATTATATCTTTTCGCATTTCATCGCGAAGCTTCCTGGTCCGGGCAACGTCACCAAAGCCGAAGAAGGAACTCGTCATCGGATCTTCAAACGGCATATGCCTGCGCACCCCTTCTCCAGGAAAGGCGGTGCAGAACCCGTCAGCATCCGAACAGAGCGAAATGATGAGATCAAACCTGCAACCAAGAAACAGTTCAATATGTTTTGCCTTTTTGCCGTTTGCGTCAATACCGATCTCCCGAAGCGCCTGAATGACCGGCTTCCAGAGCTGCATCGGCATGATGCCGCACGAAAACGCAGCCCATTGTTCTCCGAGCATGTGATTGACAATCGCCTCGGCCATCTGCGACCGCACCGCGTTGCCAGAACAGATAAACAAAACGGTTTTGCGCCCAAGCGCCCGGGCAAGATTCCAGCGGACTATTTCCGTGTCGGGGACGTCGGGGACTGTTCCGCAGATCGGGCATGTTGCGGCTTCTTTTTTTGGAAGACATGAACAAACCGGATTGCCGTCGACGAGCAGCTGCGGGCATGGTGCAATGGATTCCTCATCGCGACAAACGAGCGCATCAGAACGTACGCCAAGAGCGTTCATGGCTATGGAAGCATTGCGCTGAAGCTCCTGTGCGGCGGGGCATCCGGGTCGTGCAATGAGCTTAATCTCCACCCCTTAATTATACCGGAAGGACGCGCCCGGTCAGGCGTAAGGCTGCTTTATGGGGGCACCGGGCTTTCATCCTGACCGTGATGCTGCTGATGCGCTCAACTCTTACCGTTGCATCGAAATATTCCTTGCCCGCCAGCTTTTCGATATACACAAGCTGCCAGCCAGCCCTGGCAAACGAACCTGCACCTTCCGGTGCAGTGTTCTGTCAGATGTCTTCATCAAAGAAATCGGCATCGATCTTTTTAACCGGATACAACGAAACTGTTGATACGCCAATATCATTTTCTATCATCAGATTGGTGAGCTGCTCTCCATCAATCAGGACGATTTTGCTTCCAATCTGAGAAACATAGCTTCGGGCATCCTCAGTGAATCGGGACGTCGTGATGAATATGCCCTTGTTTGCTTTCTGTGCCTGGAGCGCACCGGCAAACTGCATAACATCCGGGCGTCCGACGGGATTATTGTCCCACCGCTTCGCCTGGATGTAGACAACATCCAAGCCAAGTTTGTCTTCCTTGATAATTCCATCAATACCGCCGTCACCGCTTCTCCCGATCGCTTTTCCCGCATCGGCGCGCGATCCTCCGTACCCCATCTTAACAAGAAGCTCGACAACAAGGCGTTCGAAGAAGGATGGCGAAGATTTTTTCAGTCTGGCAAGAAGCTCATCCGCCAGTTCCTCGCGCAGGTTCATGTAGGCTGCTTCCAATGTTTCTGACGGAGTAGCTGTTGAAGTGTCAGATACGCTTTCAGAGGGATTAGCTTTCTCGCTGCTTCTCGGTCTCTTAAGCTGCTGGAATTCAAGAAATTCAGGGTACTGCTTGAGAAGTCTTACATTGATGGCTTTGGGCTGCTGCTTGAGAAGTTCTTGTCCACGCAAGGTAATTCGATAATGGCCTCTCCGGGTAGATTCGAGCAGCCCGGCTTTCTTCATGTACGTAGACGCCCAGCCAACTCTGTTCACAAAAGCAGATTGAATGCCGCTTGGGAGCATTTCTTTCAAATCTGCGTTTGTCAGTGCTAATTCTCTGGCCAGGACTTCGACGGCATCACCTGTGGATATTTCGTCTTGTTTTTCTCCGGCAAA
>CAYMRS010000086.1:0-3506 GCA_964392915.1 uncultured Nitrospiraceae bacterium | reverse complement strand
TTTTCAATCTGTTGAAGATGAATGTCCTGTGGAATTTGAAATAAAGGAGAGTTCTTGATGATCGATGTTCAACTTGCAGACCGTGTGAAATATCTCCCGCCATATCTGTTTGCCGCAATTGACAAAATGAAGGATGAAGCTCTTGCCAAGGGTGTTGATCTCATAAACCTGAGCATCGGCGACCCTGACGTTCCCACTCCGAAGCACATTGTTGAGGCAATGCAGGCCGCCGTCACCAAATCAGAACACCACCAGTACCCGTCCTATGAGGGCATGTTGGCATACCGGACCGCGGTTGCTGACTGGTACAAAACCCGCTTCAATGTAACCGTTGATCCCAAAACCGAAGTCCTCTCGCTTATTGGTTCCAAAGAAGGTATCGGCCATATTCCGCTTGCCTTCGTCAATCCGGGCGATGTTGTGCTCGTGCCGTCGCCTGGGTACCCGGTCTATCCTGTGGGAACCCTCTTTGCAGGCGGCGAAGCCTGGCTTATGCAGCTTCTGGAGGAAAACAGCTATCTGCCGGACTTCAGGGCAATTCCCGAAGATGTTTTGAAGCGTGCCAAACTGATGTTTCTGAACTATCCGAACAATCCGACCTCCGCGGGAGCCCCCAAATCATTCTACGAAGAAGCCATCGCCTTCGCGAAGAAATACAATATTATCATCTGCCATGACGCGGCATATTCCGAGGTCTACTTCGACGGCGAAAAGCCGATGAGCTTTCTCGAAGTCGGGGGCGCGAAGGAAGTCGGCATCGAGTTTCACTCGCTCTCAAAGACCTATAACATGACGGGCTGGAGGATCGGGTTTGCGGCCGGCAATGCGAACGTTCTTGCCGGGCTTGGTAAAATCAAGTCTAATCTCGATTCCGGCGTTTTTCAGGCCGTGCAGGAAGCGTCGATTGTGGCATTGAAGACTGATGACGCGATTCTTGCCGATCTCCGGAAGATCTTCCAGGAGCGCCGCGATGTCATGTATGCTGGGTTGACGAGTCTCGGGCTGAAGGTGCAGAAGCCGAAGGCGACCTTTTATCTCTGGGCAAAAGTCCCGCAGGGATACGATTCTTCAAGCTTTGTCGCTCACCTGCTCAATAACGCGGGCGTTCTCGGCACTCCCGGCGTCGGCTTCGGAGCCCCGGGCGAAGGCTATATCCGTTTTGCCCTGACGAAGCCGGTTGAACGGATAAAAGAAGCGGTCGAGCGCATCAAAAAAGTTCTCTAAATGGCGACTGCCTGTATTGGAATCGGCTCAAACCTCGGCGATCGGGCCGCACAGTGCCGGGAAGCGATTATCCGACTGCGGCAGGCTGACTGCTGCATACTCAATGTTTCGACTTTTATTGAAACCGAACCATGGGAGCTGAGCGATCAACCCTATTTTTTGAATGGAGCCCTTACCATAGCGACGAACATGCCTCCCGAAGCTCTGCTCTCGCTCCTGAAAGCGATCGAAAAGGCGATGGGAAGGCAGGAAACTGTCCGGTTTGGGCCTCGTGTTATTGACCTTGATATTCTGCTCTACGATGACCTTGTGCTGCAGTCGAAAACCCTGACCATTCCGCATCCACACCTTCACGAACGACTTTTTGCGTTGCAGTCCCTTGCTGAGATAGCTCCCGAGGCGCTCCATCCTCTTTTCAAAAAAACAGTCCTGGAATTATTGAAGGAGGCAGACCGGGCATGACGTCATTTGCGGTAAAGAGCCGCCTCCGCAACGAAATGATTGACATCACCGACGACGTTGCGCTGGCGGTCCTGCAGTCAGGTGTACAGTCTGGAGTTTGTTATGTCTATGTCCCCCACACCACCGCCGCGATTACCATAAACGAAAATGCCGACCCGGCCGTCCGGAGAGACGTACTGACCGCGCTCTCACGCGTCTTTCCCGAGCAGGGAGACTACCGCCACAGTGAACGCAATTCCGACGCGCATATCAAGGCGTCACTGGTCGGCAGTTCGGTGACCGTGTTTGTAGAGAACGGCCGGCCTGTTCTCGGAACATGGCAGTCTGTTTTTTTCTGCGAATTTGACGGTCCGAGAACCAGAACAGTCCACTGCAAAGTCATGCAGGCATGATGCACAGTTGTCGCAAATGGATTGAATCCATTAAGCTTAGTAGATACGAAGTATCGCCTCAGGAGGCCCGCGAATGCAGAGCATGAAGCATGTTGATCCGGTCAGGCTCAATGCACAGTCCCGATTCAAGTTCCGCTGTCATAAAGAAATTGCCTGTTTTACCAAATGTTGCAACAACATCGATATCATGCTGACGCCGTATGACATCATCCGCATGAAGAAACGCCTCGGCATCTCGTCCGGCGAGTTTCTCAATGACTATACCTACATTGAGATCGAAGATAAATCCTCTTACCCGTTCGTTTACCTGCGCATGAAAGAAGAGCCCGGGATGCCATGCCGTTTTGTCACGCCTGACGGCTGCACAATCTATGATGATCGACCCGCAAACTGCCGCTATTACGCTGTAGGCCAGGCGTCGCTCCGCAAGCAGGATGACAAAGACTCCATGCCGTATACGGAAGAATTCTATTTTCTCATTAAGGAGCCGCATTGCCTCGGCCATCAGGAAGATCGCGAACTGACTATCGCCGAATGGCGTGAAGAGCAGGATGTCGCCCTGTATGACGACATCAATCGCGGCTGGAAAGACCTGTTGTTCCGCCGCAACGTCCCCGGGGCCAAGCTTGACGACAAGAAACAGAAGCTCTTTTACCTGGCATGTTACGATGTGGACCGTTTCCGCCGCTTTGTCTTTGAGAGCGGGTTTCTCAATGTCTTTGAGGTTAATCCGACGCGGCTCGAACGCATGAAGACTGACGACATCGAAGTGATGCAGTTCGGATGCGACTATGCCAAATACAGCCTTGGCATGGCAGAAACCCTGAAGGCAAAGCAGAAATAACCAGGGTCATGTCAACCGTTCTTGTTGTCAAAAAAAATGGGCTCATCGCCATAGCTGCCGACACGATGACCAAGTCGGGAAGCTCTCGTGAGTCTGCGGACTATGTGGTCAATCACGAGAAGATTATCCCGGTGCGAGAGAGCTATATAGCGCTTGCCGGGCCGACTTCGCTGAAGCTCATCCTGAAGGATTATTTTGCCACGGCCAAAAACAAGGTGCGCCTTGATACGGTGGATGCCATTCTCGCTTCATGGCTGCACATGCATGAGGTGCTGAAGACCAGATATTTCATGAATGCGACGGAGGACTCTTCCGACTCCTTTGAAACATCACAGGCAGATGCCGTCATTGCGAACAAGCACGGTATTTTCGGGGTCAGTTCGTATCGGGTGGTGCAGGAGTTCTCGAAATTCTATTCTTATGGGCAGGGAAGCGAATATGCCATGGGCGCCATGTTTGCGGTTTATAACGATCCGAAGAAAACCGCTGAAGATATCGCCCGAATCGGCATACAAGCAGCGGCGGAGTTTGACGTCAGCACCGGATTGCCGGTGACAATCCGAACCGTCCCGCAGACGAGGTAT
>CAYMRS010000085.1:0-3935 GCA_964392915.1 uncultured Nitrospiraceae bacterium | reverse complement strand
CCCAATACCAGGTTTGTGGTAACAAACCTTCTCCTTTCTGCCAGAAAACTCTATGACTTCTATACGGAGCGGGGCGGCACCTGTAAAGTACGCATTGATGAGTTTAAAAACGGCCTTCATGCCGACCGGCCCAGCTGCCAAGATGGGGGGTGATTTCCGAAATGGTGTCACCATTGCGGTTGAGGAATGGAACGCCAATCACGGCGTTCTCGGGATGCTGATAGAGCCAATGCTTGCACATGACCAGTCGGATTCGAAACAGGCCGTTTCGGTCGCCAACAAGTTGGTGAACGACAGGGTGGTCGGTGTTATCGGCCACTTCAATTCAAGCTGTTCCATCCCTGCTTCTGATGTGTATAACCGTGCATCCATTCCGATGATCTCCTCCGGCTCCACAAATCCGCAGTTGACCGATAGCGGCTATCGCGGGGTGTTCCGCGTATGCGGCACCGATGACCAGCAAGGCAAGGTCGGCGCGGAGTTCGCGTTGAAAAAGCTGAATGTCAAACGTGTGGCAATTCTTCACGACAACACGACCTATGGGCAGGGATTCTTCAGAAACAATCTGGGGCAGGGCGTCGAAGTAGTTTACTCTGCCGGGATAACCCGGGGTAACAAAGACTTCAAGACCGTGCTGACGGCGGTACTGGAGAAAAAACCCGAGCTTGTTTTCTTCGGCGGTCTTTTCTCTGAAGCGGGATTGCTGATCAGGCAGGCAAAGGAGCTCAATCTGACGGCTCCGTTTCTGAGCGTCGACGGTGCAATCGACCCCAAAATGATAGAAATTGCGGGTGCCGCAGCGGCAGAGGGAACCTATCTCACCTTCAGGCCGGACCTGTCGAACATTCCAGCGGCGAAAGAATTTATCGAGAAGTACAAGGCAAAATACGGTGAACTCGGTCCGTATTCTGTTTATGCCTATGTTGCGATGAATGTATTGCTGGACACGGTAAAGGCCGCCAATACTTCCGACGGCAAAACTGTTGCAGAGAAGCTGCATGCGATGCAGTTCCCGACAGCGCTTGGCCCCATCACCTTCAATGAGAAGGGAAACGTTGCCGAGTCTTCCCTATGTTGTCTGGGTGACCAGAAACGGTAAGTTCATTGAGCACTGGAAGCCATAGAGTGCCGATACATTTCTTTTTTCGGCAGGTTTTGGGTAAAATGTTCTTTTATCTGAGGGAATTGCGCGTATTCGCCCTGAACGAAAAGAGGACGTGCTGACATGGCGGTGATCATTCGCGTGCCGACGCAGTTTCAGGCGTATACCGGTGGTCGTGAGACCATTGAAACCGGGCCGGGCATGCTGACGGAGGTTTTTGCATCACTGGAGCTGCAATGTCCCGGAATCGCTGACCGCATCCTTGACAACGGCAGCATCCGTTCATTCCTTAACGTATACGTGAACGAAGAAGACATCAGATTGCTTCAGGGAGAGCGCACCGAGGTGCGAGACGGGGATGAAGTGGTCATCCTTCCGGCCATAGCCGGCGGCGGATGCCGGCTTGGCTGTCGCGAATAGACCGCATGTCAGGAGGTGCCATGAAAAAGAGGGTCAAACTCACGTTCCCTCCGCATCTGGTTAAGGAACCCATTCTCTTTACAATTGCAAAGCGGTATGATGTGATGCCGAACATCAGGCGGGCTCGTGTTACCGATACTTCCGGTGAGATGATTCTCGAGCTTGATGGTCAGCAGGACAATTTGGATCGGAGCATCGAGGCGCTGAAGGCTCAGGGAGTTGAGGTAGAGGAGCTGGAAGGAGATATTTTTCCTGCATAGCGCAGATTTTTCTTTCAGCCTGCCTGGTCACGATCTGTTTATTGTTGAAATCAGAACGAACGGAGTTTTTATGCAAACAGGAGAAACAAACAATGCGGGTTGTGATCGGCCCGGCATCATCGGGCAGAATCGCCGCTCCTTTCCCGTCACCGAATCCGCACCGGTCATCAGTCTGCGCAGCGACAGTTCCCTGATGATTCAGGCCTGGAATAGTCAGAAGGTTCTATGAAATATGTTGTTATCATCGGCGACGGCATGGCGGACCGCCCGATTGCAGAGATCGGAAATCTGACACCGCTCCAGAAGGCGCATACGCCGCACATGGATTGGCTGGCGCAGCGGGGCATTATCGGCATTTCGCATACCATCCCGCAGGGATTTCATCCCGGCTCCGACGTGGCGAATCTGAGCATCATGGGATATGACCCCGCGCGCTATTATACCGGCCGGGCGCCGCTTGAGGCGGCGAGCATGGGCGTAGCGATGAACGATACGGATGTCGCCTATCGGTGCAACTTGGTGACGCTCAGGACTGAAGCAGATGCGAGCGTTGCGATGGAGGATTACAGCAGCGGCCATATTACGACCGGGGAAGCCGGCGCAATCATCACGACACTGGCGCGCGAGCTGAAAAATGACGCATTCGATCTGTATCCAGGCGTGAGCTACCGGCACCTGCTTATCTGGCACAACGGCAGCACTGCGCCCGTCTGCACGGCACCGCACGACATTCTTGAGAAGAAGGTGGCTGAATATCTGCCGTCCGGCAAGAGCAGTAATTTTGTCCGCGACCTGATGTCGCGTTCCGTTCCGATACTCGCCGAACACCCGGTAAATAAAAAGCGTATTGCCGAAGGCAAACGTCCTGCAACGAGCATCTGGCTCTGGGGACAGGGGAAACGTCCGGAACTGCCGGGGTACAAGGAGCGGTACGGCATCAGCGGAGCGCTTGTCTCAGCCGTTGACCTGACGAAGGGTCTTGGACTGTATGCCGGCTTTGAGATCCTGAATGTGCCGGGAGTCACCGGCTGGATTGATACGAATTATGCCGGCAAGGCGCAGTATGCGCTTGATGCGCTTGAACGTGTCGATTATGTCTATATTCATGTCGAAGCGCCGGATGAGGCTGGCCACTCCGGCATTCTGCACTACAAGCTTCAGGCGATTGAAGATCTTGACGCAAAGATTGTGGGTCCCGTTCTCAAGGGACTTGAGGAACGCTATGCCGACTATCGCGTTCTGCTGATGCCTGATCACGCCACACCGCTTTTCGCGCGGACACATACCAGCGAGCCCGTGCCATTCGTCATATTTGACAGCAGAAGGCCGCAGAACCGGCCTGAACTATCGTATGACGAGGGTATCGCGTTGCGTGAGGAATGCCTCGTCTTTGAGCAAGGCTATAAACTGATGGATTATTTCATCCGGGGCGAATGATCTCTCCGGCCGAGCTTGTTGACTTCATCCTGCACATCGACCGGTATCTCCAGATGTTCATTCAGGCATATGGAGCATGGACTTATGCCATTTTGTTTCTCATCGTCTTTTGCGAGACGGGGCTGGTTGTTACGCCGTTTCTTCCGGGGGATTCATTGCTGTTCGTATGCGGGGCTTTCGCGGCGACCGGGGCTTTTGACCTCGCCACGCTTCTGGGCGTGCTCAGCGTAGCGGCAATTCTTGGCAATATTGTCAACTATCAGATTGGCGCTGTCGTTGGGCCCCGGGTTTTTTCGGAGCGGGTCAGATTTCTGAAAAAAGAGTATCTTGTCCGCACGCAACATTTTTACGAAAAACATGGCGGCAAAACTATCGTTATAGCCAGGTTTCTGCCGATTATCCGAACCTTTGCGCCGTTTGTCGCCGGCATCGGCCGCATGCACTACGGCAAATTCACATTCTTCAATGTAGCCGGATGCATGGCATGGATACTTTCCTTTGTCCTCGGCGGGTATTACTTCGGCAATATCCCCATCGTCAAGCAGAATCTCACTCTCGTTATTGTCATTATTATCATATTGTCAATTCTGCCGAGTGTTGTTGAAATACTTCGTCACCGGCGCAAGCAGAAGCAAAATTGAACTGCGCGGCATTGCAGTCCGCAAAAGAACGCCCTCCGGCGCAGGCGCGGGAGGGCGTTTCAGTTTTTCTCAAAC
>CAYMRS010000084.1:0-4019 GCA_964392915.1 uncultured Nitrospiraceae bacterium | reverse complement strand
AGATGGAGTTGGCTTCTTTTTGTGTGATTTGTTTATGAATTATCTGGGCTAGGTGCATCGCGCTGTTTTGGACTTCATGTCTGATGAGGGGGTAGAATACTTTGTATGCTTTTCACAGGCGACAAGGAGGAATCACTCACGATGAGCAATGAGCCGAACAAGATTATCTACTCTATGATAGGGGTGGCTAAATATTACGACAAAAAGCCGGTGCTGAAAGACATCTACCTGTCCTACTTCTATGGCGCGAAGATTGGCGTTCTCGGCCTGAATGGATCGGGAAAGAGCTCGCTGCTACGCATTCTCGCAGGAGTTGACAAGGACTTTGTCGGTGAAACCGTGCTGTCTCCGGGGCATACGGTCGGGCTTCTGGAACAGGAGCCGCAGCTTGACAATACGAAAACAGTCCGCGAAATTGTTGAGCAGGGAGTTCAGGAGACTGTCGATGCGCTGAATGAGTACAACAGAATCAACGAGAAGTTCGCCGAACCGATGTCCGACGATGAAATGAACAAGCTTATCGAGCGTCAGGGAGTCGTGCAGGAAAAGCTTGAGGCTCTCGACGCGTGGACGCTCGACTCGCGGCTGGAGATGGCGATGGACGCGCTTCGCTGCCCGTCAGGCGACATGCCGGTCAAGGTGCTTTCGGGCGGCGAACGCCGGCGCGTGGCGCTCTGCCGGCTGCTTCTCCAGAAGCCGGACATCCTGCTTCTGGACGAACCGACCAATCATCTCGATGCCGAGTCGGTCGCGTGGCTTGAGCATCACCTGCAGAGCTATGCCGGGACGATTATCGCGGTAACTCATGACCGCTATTTCCTCGATAACGTAGCAGGATGGATCCTCGAACTCGACCGCGGACAGGGCATTCCGTGGAAGGGGAATTATTCCTCCTGGCTTGCGCAGAAGAAGAACCGGCTTGCGCAGGAAGAGAAGACCGAAAGCGATCGGCAGAAGACGCTTCAGCGTGAGCTGGAGTGGATTAGTATGTCGCCGAGGGCGCGTCATGCGAAATCAAAGGCGCGCATCAAGGCATATGAGCAGTTGGTCAGCCAGGAAAGCGAACGGCGCGCGCAAGAGCTCGAAATCTATATCCCGCCGGGACCGCGCCTGGGAGATGTTGTTATCGAAGCGAACGGCGTGTCAAAGGCCTATGGTGACCTCATTCTTTTTGAAGAGCTGTCCTTTTCGCTCCCGCCGGGCGGCATAGTCGGCGTTATCGGACCCAACGGCGCGGGCAAGACAACTCTCTTTCGTCTCATTACCGGACAGGAAACGCCGGATTCCGGAACCTTCAAAATCGGCGAAACGGTGAAGCTTGCCTACGTTGACCAGAGCAGGGATGTCCTTGACGCCAATAAGACTGTCTGGGAGACGATATCCGGCGGTGAAGACATGATCAGCCTTGGGAGAAAGGACGTGAATTCCCGCGCATATGTCGCGCGCTTCAACTTCTCCGGGTCTGACCAGCAGAAAAAGGCGAACATGCTTTCGGGCGGCGAACGCAACCGCGTGCATCTTGCGCGGATGCTGAAGGAAGGCGCCAATGTGCTGCTGCTCGACGAGCCGACGAACGATCTCGACGTGAACACCATGCGCGCGCTTGAAGAGGCGCTTGAGAATTTTGCGGGCTGCGCAGTGGTTATCAGTCATGACCGCTGGTTTCTTGACCGCATTGCGACCCACATTCTCGCCTTTGAAGGCGACAGCAAGGTCTGCTGTTTTGACGGCAATTACACCGAATACGAGGCCGACAGAAAGGCACGGCTCGGCGCTGCTGCGGATCAGCCGCACCGCATCAAATACCGCCATCTGACGCGGTAGCGTGAGAAAAGTCTATCTCGATTACGCGGCAACGACTCCTGCCGACCCCGAGGTCGTGCAGGCGATGTTGCCTTATTTTTCGTATGTCTTCGCAAATCCGCTGAGCGTTCATGACTTCGGCAGGGCGGCGGCAACGGCAGTGGACTCGGCGCGCAGAGTCGTGGCGCGCTTCATGGGCGCGAACCCCGATGAGGTTGTTTTTACCAGCGGAGGAACCGAAAGCAACAACACGGCAGTAAAGGGAGCCGCGTTTGCCGCCCGCAGCCGCGGCAGCCATATTATCACAACGACCATTGAGCATCGTGCCATTCTCAGTCCCTGCGTGTTTCTTGAGCGCCAGGGCTTTTCCGTTACCCGCATTGCGGTTGACGGACACGGCATGGTTGATCCAGATGCCGTGCGGCGGGCAATCACCCCGAAGACAATTCTCATATCGGTCATGCATGCCAACAACGAAATTGGTACGATTCTGCCGATAGCCGAGATAGGCGCAATAGCCCGCGAGTGCGGCGTTCTGTTTCACACCGATGCGGTGCAGACCTTCGGACATATCCCGGTAAATGTCAACGATCTCACTGTTGACCTCCTCAGCGCGTCCGCGCACAAATTCTACGGGCCCAAGGGCGTGGGACTGCTCTATGTCAGAAAAGGCACGAAGATAGGCCGCTTCATGCACGGGGGCTCGCAGGAGAAAAACCGGCGCGCATCGACCCATAATGTCCCGGGAATTGTCGGCCTCGCCAAGGCGGTCGACATTGCCGAGCAAGGCGAAGAGGCCGAAATCCGGCATCTGACAAAGCTCCGCACGAAGCTGATCGACGGGGTGCTGAGCAGAATCAGGCGTTCTCAGCTGAACGGTCATCCGGCAGCGCGACTGCCGGGCAATGTCAGCCTTTCATTCCGTAACGTGCAGGGAGAGCGGCTGCTGCGCGGCCTGAACGCGGCGGGGATAGGCTGTTCAACCGGCTCCGCCTGCAGCGCTTCCAATACCGGACCCTCCCATGTCCTTGAGGCAATCGGCCTTTCTTTTGACATGATTGCCGGCTCTCTCCGGCTATCGCTCGGCAAGCAGGTAACCGAAGAGGACATCGATTACGTGCTCGACATTCTGCCGCGCGAAGTCCGCATGCTGCGGGCTGTTGAGCAGGCATAATCCGGGATCGGACTATGGTTGAGGAAATTTCCTATATAACATCCGGCGTGCTCTTTGGCGTTGTCGCCGGCTTCATGCCGAGTCCTCTTACGACTCTGGTCATAATGGAGACGCTCCGGCACAACAAGCGACAGGGCGCCATAGTAGCCGTTGCGCCCATTATTACCGATGTGCCGATCATCCTTGTTTCTCTTTTCGTTTTGGCCGGACTCTCCGAGTTCAACGCCGCCCTCGGGGCGATATCTCTTATCGGGGCGCTGTTTCTCTCGCGGCTCGCATTCAACACATTCACGGCAAAGGGAGTGGAGCTGGATCTTCAGGACATCAGGCCTGATTCGCTGAAGAAAGGCATCATCACCAACTTCCTGAATCCCAACCCCTACCTTTTCTGGGCAACAGTCGGCGGCCCGATCATCCTGAAGGCTTATGGCGTCAGCTGGTTTGCGGTTGCCGGATTTTTCGGCGCGTTCTTTTTCTTTCTTGTGGTGATAAAGATGCTGCTGGCGGTCATTGTCGAGCATTGCAAGGCATTCATGACCAGCAGAACATATGTGTACATTCTGAGAGGCATGGGAATCATGCTGCTTGCCTTTGCGGCGCTTTTTTTCAGGGATGGATTCAGGCTTCTCGGCGTGATGGAACTCTTTTAGCCCACATAATTCATAAACATTCGGCGAGAGCAGTTTTTATGAGTTAAAGGCAGGTTGAGGGAGGCATAAACAATAAGAACCGCTCATGGCATCCATGCGGCGGTTCTTATTTCTCTTCGCAGTGGCAGTGATGAGCCTTTTCCTGAGTTTTTGGGCGCAGCAGTCCTGCCAAGATGCTCTGTTGTGATGGGAGTGTGTAGTTTTTCAGCAGTGCTCAGG
Source organism: uncultured Nitrospiraceae bacterium (assembly GCA_964392915.1). Lineage (GTDB taxonomy): Bacteria > Nitrospirota > Thermodesulfovibrionia > Thermodesulfovibrionales > Dissulfurispiraceae > JAAYUK01. Next base: position 173 of record CAYMRS010000084.1, on the reverse strand, counting down.
GCATAATCGTCGGTGAGCCAGTTCAAAGATATGCTTCCAGGGATACCCACTTGCCAGTCTGAACCAGAGATGATGTATGCTGAAAAAAAAAGGACACCAAAGTATCGGGTAAAATACGAGAGGTATCCTCAAAAGGTGTGTAAATTGAGTCAGGCGGTGTAACCTTTCAAAGT
>CAYMRS010000083.1:0-4431 GCA_964392915.1 uncultured Nitrospiraceae bacterium | reverse complement strand
TAATTGCACCCGATGCATGCGGTTTCGGGTGCATCATTCTGAGAGTTTCTTGAGCGTCACCAGGGTTGCCCCCCAGCTTCCGGCGGTCTCATCCGCGAGGCGGAACTCTAAAACAAACGGAAGCTTTCTCAGTACCGAGTGAACGATTTCCCGAAGCGTTCCGGTTCCCTTCCCATGGACGATGCGGACAGAGAGAACATCACGCTCCCGGCATGCTTCAAGATAGGCGGGAACAAGTTCCCGGATTTCGCCCGGCCTGAACGTATGGAGATCGAGCGTTCCGTCGATAGGAATTTCAACAGAATCAGGTGTGTGCGAAAGGTCGTCCATTAAGGGTTATCTTACCATGGGAAAGGTTGACACGCCCTGCGTTTCGATCCCATACTAATGAGCAAAAAGCGACGGGGGTGCTCATGCGGACAAAAACACTTTTGAGGATGCTGGTTGGCATGCTGCTGTGTGCCATGCTGTTTTCGCAGATGGGATGTGTTGCAGCAGCTGTCGGAGCTGCTGCCGGAGCGGGAACGGTTGTTTACCTGAAAGGCAACCTTGAAGAAACGATGGCTGCCGGGACTCCTGCTGTGCATCGGGCAACGATTGCCGCACTGCAGGATCTGAGAGTGCCGATTGTCAAAAACGAATATGACAACGTGAATGCCAGGATTGAATCGCGCTTCGCTGACAACACGACCATCTGGATCTGGATTGACGGAATCTCTTCCAATGCATCGACATTGAAGCTTCGCGTCGGCACGTTCGGTGAAGAGAACAGGTCGCGCATGATTCTTGAGAGGATTCACCGCAATCTGCCGAAGTCTTCCACGTCTGAGCAGCCGCGCTCGGCGATGTAGCGGGACGCAAAACAATACGGGGAGGTTGTTCCGGCCTCCCCTTTTTTCATTCCGAAATGGTCACCAGTCCAAATTTAATCAGAGAAGCAGCTTCAGGAAAAAAGATTGTTGTGCCACGCCTCAAGAAAAAACGTCTGCGCGGCAGAGGCGGCAAGATGCAGGTCATTTCTGCTCAGCGGCGCCCCGGCACGATCTTTAATGATATTGCTGATAGAGCGGAACTCAATCAGAGAGACTCCGGAAGCGAGCGCGGTATGTGCTATCGCAGCTCCCTCCATGTTTTCGCAAATCGCATGCCATCGCCGTTCCATAAGCACGCCCTCCGCGAGGGTTCCGGTGCATGCCGAGACCGTGACGAATCCGCCGATGCGAACCTCCCGACGGAGTTTCTCCGGAAGCAAAAGAGGAAAGGAATTGCAATAAGTCTCTCCCTGAGCCAGGAGGAGCGGCAGTCCGAGATCTGCCATGTCGCGGAAGTCATTTTTCAGCCTGAGTCCTTCATCTCCATAGCTTTCCAGGTCAGCAACAACAATATCTCCAACGCCCAGCCCTGATGACGGATACGCGCCGCCCACGCCGAAGTTGATAAGGCAGGCAGGCCGGCAATGCGCAATCAGCAGCGTTGCAGCCCGTGCGGCATTCGCTTTGCCTGCTCCGGAGATGCAGACCGTGACAGGTTCCCCGGGGCTTTTGCCGGAAAGTCTGCCGGAAATAAGCTGCACGCCCGCAACTGTTCTGGTTCGTCTGCGGGTTAGCGCGTCCAGGACTTCGGCGCACTCAAACGGCGTGGAGACGATGATGCCGGCGCGGCTCAATCTGTTTTGGGCTGCGGCTCTTTCTCCTCAAGGACATACGTCACCTTGACCTCCATATCCTTGCGGAGGGAATTGTAGACAGAGCAGTATTTTTCATGAGAGAGCGCAACCGCGCGGTCCACTTTTTTCGAATCGAGCGCCTTGCCGCCGATCTGCAGCTCCATATCGATTTTCCGGTAATACTGCGGGGGATCGGGATTCCGTTCGCCGGTTATGACGATCTTGAAGCTTGCGAGCAGCACGCGCATTTTTTGGAGAAACATGACGACGTCAATCCCCATGCAGCCCGCAAGCGCGAGAAGAAGGGCATCGGTCGGCTTGCATCCCCACTGGACATTCGCATCAAATTCGATTTCGTACCCCTGCTGGGTCCGTCCGACGAAGATGAGGTCCTTGTCCCATTCGAGAGTAGCCTTGTTGATGGGATTCACTTTCTCCTTATAGCCCTTTAGTGAATCGCCCAGTTGATCTTTTCCGTCCGCCATAAAACCCCTCCAAACCCGCGTCAATTATTGCTTTAGTTAAGCAGAGCGTCTCGTATTTGTCAAGAATCCTGTGGTACAATCCGCATACGCGCAGGGCGTCCAGGGAGGATTTCAGCATGCATGACATGATAACCGACTTTCTCGTAATCGGCGGCGGCGTTGCCGGACTGCGCGCAGCAATTGAGCTGTCACGGCACGGCAAGGTGGTCGTTGCGACGAAAGACATCCCGACCGAGAGCAACACGGAATACGCGCAGGGCGGAGTTGCGGTTGCTCTGAGCGATGAAGACACGGTGGGGATTCATTTTGAAGACACCCTGAATGCCGGCGATGGTTTGTGCAGGGAGGATGCCGTTCGCGTGCTCGTTCAGGAGGGGCCTGACCGCATTCTCGAGCTTATTGATTGGGGCGCTGCTTTTGACAAAGAGGGGACAAAGCTTGTTTTCTCGATGGAGGCTGCCCACTCCCGCAAGCGCATACTGCACGCCCACGGCGACTCGACCGGTAAGGAACTGAGGCGCGTCCTCACCGGCAAGGTGACTTCGCTGCCGAATGTTGAGCGCTTCGCCTTCAGCATGGCGCTTGACCTGATTGTGGAAGACGGCGTCTGCCGCGGGGCATATATCCTTCGGGAAGGAAGCGTTTACGCGGTGTATGCCAGGGCTGTCGTGTTGTCGACCGGCGGCGCGGGGCAGGTGTATTCCCGCACGACAAACCCGCCGGTTGCCACCGGTGACGGCATCGCTATCGCGTTTCGCGCGGGCGCGACTCTTGAAGACATGGAGTTTGTGCAGTTTCACCCCACAGCGCTTTTCGCTTCCGCAGCGCCGCAGTTTCTCCTGAGTGAAGCAATGCGCGGAGAAGGGGCCATCCTGCGTGACGTCAGGAAAGAGCCGTTCATGAAAGAGTATCATCCCATGGCGGAGCTGGCCCCGCGCGATGTCGTTTCCCGCGCCATTCTCTCCCGCATGATGCAGACCCAGAGCTCTTATGTATATCTTGATCTCACGCATCTTGACGGAGATTTTATAAAGCGCCGCTTCCCGCGCATCTACACAACCTGCCTGCAATATGACGTTGACATAACCAAGTATCCGACTCCGGTCTCGCCGGCCGCGCACTATTTTATGGGCGGCGTAAAGACGGACATGAACGGAGCGACCGGCGTTCCCGGACTGTATGCTGCCGGCGAAGTTGCCTGCACCGGAGTGCATGGGGCAAATCGTCTTGCCAGTAACAGCCTGCTCGAGGGGCTCGTCTATGGATACCGGGCCGGACGCAAGGCTGCTGAGCATGCGGAAGAAGCATTCACCCTGAAACGGCTCGGCGTGCCGGTGAGTGGAGGAGCGGAAGCGGAATATGCAAACATTGAAGAGATCCGGACAGCCATCCGTCGGGTCATGTGGGAGCAGGTTGGCATCATTCGCTGCGGCGTGTCGCTGCATACCGCTTCCGAAGCACTGGAGCGCTACAGGGAAATTATGGACAGGCAGTTCATCTCGCGGCGCGGACTGGAATTGAAGAACATGCTGACGGTCGCCTACCTGATTACCCATGCGGCGCTCAGCCGCAAAGGCAGTGTGGGTGCGCACTACCATTCCGACTTTAAGGAGCGCGGAGCCGACGGGGCGCTCCACTATCAGCTCCGCAAGGACGACCACGTTATTGTGACAACTATCGGAGAAAGCGGCGGGAGACAAACAGCATAAAGGGAGGGCGAAGATCGTTCTCCTTTTTTATCGCATCATAACGGTTCTTGCAGTCATTTCAGGGCAGGGCGCCGTTCTGATCATCAAAAACTTCATCAAAGACAGAAGAGCATTTTTTGAAAGCAACAAGCACCGCCGGGTCGAAATGGTACGGCATGGTACGTCCGTCGCCCCTGATGATGATGTCGACCGTCTGGTCATGTGTGACGGGCTTCTTATACGGACGGTTGCTGCGCAGCGCATCGTACTGGTCGCAGATCATTACAATTCTGCCTTCCATCGGGATTTCTTCGCCCTTCAGTCTGCGGGGGTACCCGGTGCCGTCCCATCGTTCATGGTGATTGAGGGCTATCGAAGCAGCTATCCTGATATATGGATATGTCGATCCGGACAGTACATTACTGCCAATCTGCGAATGCGTCTTCATGATGCCGAACTCTTCTTCGGTGAGGGGGCCGGGTTTTAAAAGAATGCTGTCCGATATGCCGACCTTTCCGATGTCATGCAGAGGGCTCGCGAAGGTCAGCGCTTCAATAAAGTCGGCTGAGAGATTCATCACCTCAGCTATTGT
>CAYMRS010000082.1:0-4572 GCA_964392915.1 uncultured Nitrospiraceae bacterium | reverse complement strand
CCGCGCTTGCGGGACCAACGAGGTTTCTTGTTTTCTTTGACGGTGGATTAGGGGTCAACAGGTATGCAAAAATGACCTGGGATCGGCAGTTGCAACGACTGAGTTGAAAGGGGCACTATGACCAGGTGAGTTTGCACTGGCATATGCTTAATAAATGGGCATGGTGATTGTGTTATAGTGCTGTGAAGGCGGACGCTGATGTAACTGCCACCGATTCAAGTGGGAATCCATAAAGGATTTGTATGCTGGTTGAAGTTCCTTTTGATAAAAAAGCACGCAAACGGCATGATGCACCGCTTCTATGTGGCTATTTCTTATGCAAGGAGGCTCTAAGATGGCAGAGGATGTTAAAAAAGCTCCAGACGAAAAGTTTTGCGCTGACTGCGGCGCCATTATCAAGGCAAAAGCTGAAATTTGCCCGAAATGCGGTGTCCGGCAGGCACCGCCGCCGCTGATGAGCAGTTTGGGCAAGCTGGCTCCTAACGGCAAGAGCAAGCTTGCGGCTGGTTTGTTCGGCATATTTCTCGGAGGTTTCGGAATCCATAAATTCTATCTCGGGAAAACAGGCATGGGCATTTTCTATCTTCTTTTCTGCTGGACGTTCATTCCTGCTGTTGTCGGCTTCATTGAGGGCATTCTGTTTCTCGTCATGAAGGATGAGGATTTTAACGCAAAGTATGGAAATCTCTGATCAGTCTTTTGTAAAGACCATGCAGACTGGCCAGTGCGAACATTGTTCGGTATCGGATGCGCTTTCGGTCAAGTCCAAAATCTGCTGTAAAAACGATTCGGCCCAATTGGCAATCAAAGACTGCCGACAATGTTTAGCGCCGACGGCGGAGAGTGAACAAAGCGTGGGAAACGTGCTGTCGGGTCTCCGGATTCAGCAAGGAGCGGCAGCGGTACTGCCGGAAACTCTCCATTCGGTTGACCAATGTTCAGATCTCCCAAGCTGCTTGACGAGCGGCAGCAATCAGGAGTAAATTAGTCTTGTTTTTGACAAAAGGTGTGTTTTATGAATACTGAAGAAAGCAAGCAAGCCCTGCTCCAAAACGCATCGGATTCCGACACCCGTCAAGATGAATCCGGTCTTGCCATACAGACACGGTTTTTCATCCCGCCCCATGTTCAGATACTCCTGCCGGGCCTTATCCTGACCAGCATCATATCCGCGCTTGCTCTTCATACCGGAGCCAAGATTACCTACGTCACGCCGCTCATTGCCGCCATGGGAATGGGCATATTGCTGAGAAACGCGTTCATTATTCCTGACACCTATAAGGCAGGCATATTTTTCTCCATGCGGCAGATACTGCGGGTTGCCGTAGCTCTGCTGGGCGTCCGTATAACGTTTGACAAGATAATCGGCCTCGGCTGGGAGGGGCTTGTTATTTCGCTTGTCCCGCTTGTTTTGACACTGCTTGCTGCCATTGGAATCGGGCGCGTACTGAACGTTGCGCCGATGTCGGCGCTGCTGATCGGAACGGGGACATCGATCTGCGGCGCAGCTGCCGTTCTCACAACAGGAGCGGTCGCCCGTGCAAAGGATGAAGACGTCATTGTCGCAATCAGTTCAATAACGGTATTCGGAACCGTTGCCATGCTGGCGTATCCCCTGATATTTAAATTCGGGTTGCTCCCGTTATCCCCTGAACAATACGGCTACTGGGCAGGCGCCTCAATTCACGAGGTAGCTCAGGTTATTACCGCAGCGTTCAGCGGAGGCGATGAAAGCGGAGAAACAGGCGTTATCATCAAGCTGACTCGCGTTGCCGCGCTCATTCCTGTCGCTCTTGTCATATCCATGCTGGTCGCGCGGGGAGCAGTCCGGCCGGGCGGCGGTGCAGAAAAAGCCGGCGTTGCCTTTCCCTTTTTCCTGCTCGGGTTTCTTGGCATGGTCGCGCTCAATTCCGTTGATTTTTTTACGCCGAAAGCGGTTCACTGGATAGAGCTGTTTGATATGTTCCTTCTTACAATGGCTATGGCAGGCATGGGGCTGGAGACCGACTTCCGGCAGTTGCTTCGCGTCGGATTCCGTCCGTTTTTTCTGAGCGTGTTTGTTACAGTGCTCATATCGGCAGTAAGCCTCTTCCTTGTTCTCTGGCTTGTCTGACAAGCATTCCCCGTTGCAACCGGAGATCGTTCAATGGCGCCCGCCAAGCTTGCATGGTGCGCTTTTTTGAGCGAATACTCGCATGTAGAATTTGCTATACTTACCCTAAGAGGTGATGTATGAGCATCGCAGATCGTATATTGAACCGTGTTGAGCACAAGAAGCAGGACTTTATCAATTACGGTTTTTCTTCGGCTGAAAATGCCGCGATCATCACATTTTTCGATCTCTCCCAGGAGTTCGACACCCTTGAGGATTTCTATGCGCTCTGTGTCGGCATCCCGAAAATATTCTTTGGTCATGATGCCCGCCTTTTCATGGTCAGTGAAAAAGACTCGCGCCTCTCGCTTGTGGCGCAGACAACAGATGAGTTCGATCTGCAGAGCGACCCCCTGCCGGATGTGTATCCCAGCGAAGACCTTTATATGACTGAAGACAAGAGGCTGGTCGTCACCGTCAAGGGACGCGACGTTCTTATGGACCAGCTGCCGTTCCGAACGCACGACGGCGTTATCGGCTTGCTGGAATTGTTTCCGTTCATCCAGAGAACGCCCCACCGGATGTTCTTTTACGGGAAGTACGCCAATCGCATCGGCTATAATCTGCACAACAAGTTTCTTGCGCTGAAGAATGAGCAGCACATCAGGTTTATTCGCACACTGGTTGCCGATATCGAACATAATGTTATCGTTCCGAACATGATTTTCCGCCTCTATCTGAGGCAGTTGAAGGGTCGCCTGCAGCAGGCCCATGCGGTTGAAAACGAACTCGCACAGCATGCCTGCCAGGACGACGACCGCATGGTGAACATTCCGCGCCTCCTTGAGGAGATTGCCGATGTAAACCGGGGGCTGAAGGCGGAGTATGAAAATATCGAGCGCCATTACAACAACATGAGCCTATTTCTGGAAACGCTGTTCAGGAGGAGTCATTTTGATCAGGGACGCCTGATTCTTCGCACCAAACTCTGTAATCTGAAAAAAGAGATCGTCGAGCCCCAGCTGGATCGTTACCGGGAGCAGTTTGCCGCCAGAGGGATTGCGATTGACGACCGCTTCAGCGGGCTGCCGGATGAAGAGATGATAAGCGTTGTTGACGTTGGGCTTATAGCGCAGGTGTATGCAAATTTCTTTTCCAACGCGTTGAAGTACACTGAAAGCATCATTGTCGAAGACGGCATGAAGATGAAGTATATTTCTTACGGGCGGGAAGTCGTTCAAAACTGCTTTGGCGAGGAAAGAGACGGCATCAAGTACAATATTTTCTCTACGGGCAGTCACATCAGCATTGACGACCGCGAACGCATTTTTCAGGAAGGCGGGCGTGCCAACAATGCGGCTGCGCGTCCCGGCAGCGGGCACGGACTCTTTTTTGTCAGGAACGCCGTCGAAATCCACGGCGGAAAGGTCGGCTACGAGCCGACGCAGTATGGGAATAATTTTTACTTCATCCTGCCGAAGGACCCGCTGTGAACGTTGCGATGAGCGGAGCAAGCGGCTTTGTCGGCACGTATCTGAAGACCGCGTTTGCTGAGCAGGGATGGACGGTCAGTGCGCTTGGCAGGGACGCATTCCGTTCGGCTGAAGCGTTACAAGAAAAGATGACGGCAGCGAATGTTGTTGTCAACCTTGCCGGAGCGCCGATAATGGCCCGCTGGTCGGATTCCTACAAAAAAGAGCTCTACGCAAGCAGGGTTGATACCACCCGGGCGCTCGTCTGCGCGCTGTCTCGGCTGAAAGACAGGCCGCGGCTCTTTATTTCGACATCCGCCATCGGAATATATCCGCCGAATATTCCTTGTGACGAAAGCGTGACGCGGCTTGCCGATGATTTCCTCGGCCGTCTGGCGCATGACTGGGAGCGCGAAGCCACGCGTGCAGCAGAGATTGGCGTCAGGACGGTCATTTTCAGGTTCGGCGTCATATTGGGCAGGGGCGGCGGAGCGCTGGCACAGATGCTCACTCCCTTCAGGCTGGGGCTTGGGGGAGTCATCGGCGACGGCACGCAGCCGTTTTCATGGGTCCATATCGACGACCTCGGAGCCGCTTTTTTCTTTGTGATGAACCATGAAACATGCAGCGGCGTTTACAACCTGACAGCGCCGCACCCGGTCTCAAACAAAGTATTTACGAAGGCGCTCGGCTCTGCCCTGCATCGCCCGACTATATTTCCCGTGCCTGCATTTGTCCTGAAAATGAAGTTCGGCGAGGGCGCGGATGTTTTGATAAAAGGCCAGCATGTTCTGCCGCGGCGCCTGCTTGAAAGCGGCTTCAAATTTCGCTATCTCCGTATTGATGAGGCGCTGAAGAACCTGCTTGCAGAGCGGCAAGGCTGATTCCGGATGCTGCGAACGGCGGTGCTTCCGCAGCGTCCACAAAAGACAGAGGCTTCAAGGAATGGTTTCTTGAGGCCTCTGGTGTTTTCGATGGTGAGCCATGCAAGATTCGAACTTGCGACCC
>CAYMRS010000081.1:0-5219 GCA_964392915.1 uncultured Nitrospiraceae bacterium | reverse complement strand
TCCTGAGCAGGCGCGCAGGAGAACCTCGATTATTTATAACAACCGCGCGCCCTGCTCTGCCAGTCGTGATCGAACACTGCCTTTCAGGTTCAGATAGCAAAAGTTCTCTTCGTTGATAAAACGGCTTATCAGATAGGACAATCCATTGCTCATGCTGTTGAGGTGGGGCGTGTCAATCTGCTGCAAATCGCCGGTGAAGACGATTTTGGTCCCCTCGCCGCACCGCGTGATAATCGTCTTGATATCAAGCAGCCGGAGATTTTGCGCTTCATCAAATGATAAAGTACCGCTTCGGCAGGCTCCGTCCGAAAATATAGGTGAGCGGCTCAATCTGGATAATTCCGGTATCGATAAGATACTGAAAGCTCGGGTACCTTCCGGACTGTCCATCCTTATCCATGTTTTTCAACGTGCCCATGATGACTTCCTGATTGTCGAAGATAGGCTGCATCCAGGGGTTCAGCTTTTCCTGGATGGTTCCGGGCAGATAGCCGAGGTCTTTGCCCATCGGAATGACCGGCCTGGCTACAAGCACCTGTTCATACAGCGGAGAGCGCTTCGCTTATGGATAGTCACCGCCGTTTAGATAATCCTGTTATCGTTGGTCGTTGTTTCAGCGGTTGCCGCCGAACATTCAACGCAGAAGGTGCCGCCCGAGTCAAGCGCAATTCCCGCCGCAAGGTTGCCGCGCTCACGCAGTTGGTCAATTATCTTGAGCGCATGGCGCGCGGAATACGCAATCTCTCCGTGCCTAAGTTTCAGCCGGTCAAGCTCGGTAATCACCACAAAGGGTATTACCACATGGTTATCCTCAAACTTGAAGATGCTCTCTGGATCGTGAATCAGGACGTTGGTGTCGAGTACAAAAATCTTGCGTAAGATGAGCCTCCCGGCACAGCAGTATTCTGGGGCGAGCGCACAATAATCCCGGCAGCAGACTTCAAAGAAGGCAACCGGCCAGGTAGTTTGCAACAAGACAGCGGAATAAGGGAAAAGAAGTGAATAATGACGGGACGGGCATGCGCCTCGCGGTGTGCCAGACGAGTCCTCTGCAGAGGCACCGTATCTGTAATGAATTAACTATATCACGAAATGGTCCGGCAGAAACAGCCTGTGATTCCTTTTGCAGCTGCGGGCAGGAAAGCCTGGAAGCTTGTCAGGTCTGCGTCTTCCGCCGATTGTATTTGACGGCATTGCCCTTTGCGAGGCCGACAGGGTATTTCGCGCTGTTGATCTCCATTTTCCGTGCAACTGCGGCTTCAATGTCGATGTCCAGTTTGTCCGCGAGCCGCGCGAGATAGATGAAGACATCGGCGATTTCTTCAGACACGCGGAGCATCTCGTCTTTTTGATCCTTGACCTTTGCCGATTGTTTTTCGGTCAGCCACTGGAACATCTCGAGCAGCTCCGAAGACTCTTTTGCCAAGGCCATCGAAAGGTTCTTCGGCGTATGGAACTGATCCCAGTCGCGCTCTGCCGCAAAGCGGGCAAGCTCATATTGAAACTTTCTGATATCCATGCTTCATAATCTACCACAGCCGGAAGCGTGAGGTAAAAAATGGCGCTGGTTCTGGTATGATTTCTCTTAAGACGATGCGATCAAAACATCGTTTCTCCGGCAGAGGGCTGGGAGGGCGCATCACGCAACGCTGACGCATATCGAGGTCGTTCAGGCCGCAATCCGGCACGGACGGAACAGAAATTATGCGTGCTCCGCGCACCGTGCGCAATGGTTCCTGGAGAAAGGAGGGCCGATGATTCCGGCGACAGATAAGGAACTCGCGACGGCGGTCAAAGACTGCCGCAAACTGGCTACACGGGCCGGCCTCAAGTCCGCTGTCGCGGGAGCCGTTCCTATTCCCCTGCTCGATGCAGCGGTGGACATTCGAATCCTCGCAAAACTGATAGCCCGCATCAACGAGCGTTTCGGCCTCGCGGAAGATCAGATTGAAGCGTACACCGAGAGCATGCAGATTGCCATTTTCGACCTTGTGAAACGTTCCGGCGCGCAGTTTGCTGGCCGCTTCATGACGAAAGATGTTCTCATCCCTGTCCTGAGAAAGGCCGGCATCCGAGTCGCGACGAAACAGGGGGCAAAGTATATTCCTCTTTTTGGAACGGCGCTGTCTGCCGCTGTTAGTTTCGGGGCGGTAAAAGTTCTCGCGCACCTGCATATCAGGGAGTGCGAGCAGGTTGTCCGGCATCTGATTGACGAGCGGCGTGTCGGCCGGAACAGTGAAATTAGAAGATAGTCAAGTGCGTCATGTGCATAAGCGGGGAGAAGGACTCAGGCCGTCGGCTTCGCAGCGGCAGCTTCAGGGTTGCGAAATCGCTTGGGCCGCCTGATGAGATCTCCGGCCCGAACCCCGTGCGGAACGGGAAAGTAAACGATATCTTCGTTGCGCGCTGACTGAATATCCTGCCGCCCGGCGTCCTGCATCGCGACAATCGCAAATGGCTGTTCCTCAAGTCCCGGTGTCAGGTACTCAACCGTGTCGCCTGAATGCAGCCGGTTTCGCATCCCGACCTTTGCGGTCGAGTCGTCCGCCTCAAGCACTATTCCGACCAGTTCATGGCTCATGCGGTACGCCTCGCCGTCGAAATTGTAGTCTGAGTCAGGCTGCCTGCCGAAGAACATGCCGGTGGTATAGCCGCGACTGCTGAACATGGCGAGTTCGCGCAGCCAGCGATCCTTGACCTGGAAGGTTCCATTGCCTATGGCATCCGTCGCTTCGCGGTACACCTTGGTTACGCCTGCCACATAATTGATGCCTTTCATCCGGCCCTCAATCTTGAAGCTGTCAACCCCGGCGTCGGCAAGCACTGCAAGATGTTCGACCATGCAGAGGTCCTTCGAGCTCATGATGTATGTTCCCCGGTCATCTTCATACACAGGGAAATGCTCTCCCGGCCGCTTCTCTTCCATCAGCGTATAGTTCCAGCGGCATGAATTGGTGCATTCGCCCCGGTTCGCGCTGCGTCCGGTCAGGAAACTGCTTATATAACATCTGCCGGAATAGGAGATGCAGATGGCGCCGTGGACAAAAGTTTCGAGTTCGATGTCAACACACTGCCGGATTTCACGGATTTCATCGACCGAAAGCTCGCGCGAGAGGATAAGGCGTTTTGCCCCGAAGCGCTGCCAGAAACGGGCGGCTTCAACGTTGGTGATATTGGCCTGGGTGCTGATATGCAGATCGATTGCGGGCAGATGCGTTCTAAATAACTCCATCAATCCCGGGTCCGATACGATGACCGCATCCGGCCGGATATCGCGCAACACCTCGCAATGTTCTCTCGCGCCGGCGATGTCGCGGTTGTGCGCCAGTATATTAGCGGTGACGTATGCCTTGACGCCACGTTCATGCGCATACCCGACCGCTGCCCTCAGTTCGTCATCATTGAAATTGCCTGCTTTCCCCCTGAGGCTGAAGCGGGAATCACCGAGGTAGACCGCGTCGGCTCCGTAATGAATAGCGGCGCGCAATTTCTCGAAGTCTCCCGCGGGAGCCAGAAGCTCAGGCCGGTTCATTTCAGCATCCTTGACCGGCACATCTTGATCTGCTCCTGCGCAAGACAGTCGCACCGCTCATTTTCGAGGTGGCCGTTGTGTCCTTTAATCCACTGCCATTCGACGGTATGAGGCTTTGCGGCCTGAAGCAGCCGTTCCCAGAGGTCGCGGTTCAGCACTTCCTGTTTTTTGGAGTTTTTCCATCCGTTCTTCAGCCAGCCGAAAATCCAGGACTTCATCCCCTGGACAATATAGTTCGAGTCAGTGGTAACCTTTACGGCGCAAGGCTTTTTGAGGGCCTCCAGCGCCGCAATTACTCCCATCAGTTCCATGCGGTTATTGGTCGTCATCTCCTGAAATCCGACAAGCTCTTTTTCTTTGGCGCCGGAACGTACAATGGCTCCGAACCCGCCTATCCCCGGATTTCCGCTGCATGCCCCGTCGGCAAATATCTCCACAAAAGTCTTTTTTTCATTCGTCATAATTTCATATTGTACTTATTTCGCCGCGCACCTGCCAAATGTTCTGACTAAATCTGTCTGTTCTTTGTATCAGGTACTCCCGTAAAGTATAATCAAGTCGAATAGATATCCTCGGGAAAGGAGCACGCGGTGTCAGCAGTTCGTTCCTATGCCTTTTTTTTCTTTCTGCTTTTTTTTGCAGCTATGGTGTCTGCCTGCGGCAATGCGCCTGAGACCGGACCGCAGACGCCCACTGGCGTGCCGTCCGTAAAACCGCCGGCATCTCAGGTGAAGGAAGAAAAAGAGAATCTGCAGGCGCTGGTGCTGCGGGCCCGGAAACTGGCCAGAGGGGACAGCAAGGAGCAGCAGGAAGCTGTCGTTTTGTTCAGGAAAGCGGCTGACGCCGGACATCCGGAGGGCATCGGCCGTCTTGCCCGCGCGTATCGACTCGGCCACGGCATTGAGAGAGACTACGCCATGGCTCTCAAGCTGTATGAGAAATCGATTGCGGCCGGATACTCCGCGGGCAAGGTCGGGCTTGGTCATATGTACCGCCATGGGGCCGGAGTTGAGAAGGACGAAATCAGGGCCTGCGAACTGTATCGCTCCGCAGCCGAGCAGCGTGTGCCGGGAGGCATGTACTACTATGGGCATTGCTTCGAATACGGGTTCGGGGGAACCCGCCCGGACCCTGAAGAAGCCGTTCGCTGGTACCGTAAGGCGCTGGACACCGACAAGGATTACTGCTATGCCTATATTGGACTGGCAAGGCTTTACACCCGCGGCGTGGGAGTCGAAAAAAATCTGGAAGAAGCAGCGAAGATTTACAAAAGCGGAGCAGAGCGGGGATGTACCGGCCCGGAGCGACTGGTGGAATAACAACAGGGAACCATTATTCGAGTTCGTTTTGCTTCAGGCATTGCCCCGTCTATTCTCGCTGTATTTCCCCTTCGTCACTTTATCGGCACAAGGCATGTTTTTATGGACGAGTGTTCTTTTCAGTTTGCAGTGAAGTGCGATAAATGTTCTGCAGCTTCTTGACCCGTCTACTGCAGCGGACTTCGGAAACGAAGCGTATTTGCATGCCAGATCGCAGAATCTCATGGTTTAAACCTCTCATGTGCTGCCCCGCTCTGTCAACAGACCGGCTATAATATGCTATAAAGAACATATGAGCAACCGTGAAGAGAACAGAAAAACAGCTCCGATTCATCACGCAGGTTCTTCACTCACTGAGGAGGAAAAAC
>CAYMRS010000080.1:0-5230 GCA_964392915.1 uncultured Nitrospiraceae bacterium | reverse complement strand
ATGCATCGTCTCCGCCTCCCGCGCGTCGTCTCCTGAATTCTGAATTCGAACCCCATCGAAAACCTGTGCTTCATATTTCAAATCATAATGCTTGACATGCATTGGCTCATGTATTATGATAAAAAATAGAGAGGTAGATGACATGTCACCAAAAGATTATTACCATATTCTCGGCGTAGGAAAAGATGCCTCGCAGGACGACATCAAGAAAGCCTTTCGCAAGCTTGCCCGCAAGCATCACCCGGATCTGAACCCGGGGAATAAGGCCGCGGAAGAAAAGTTCAAAGAAGCGAACGAGGCATACGCGGTGCTCGGGGATGAGAAGAAACGCAAGGAGTACGATGAGGGTGGCGCTTCGTTCAAATTTGAGGGGTTCGACGGCTTTCAGGGCTTTAATTATGGCGGCGGAGCAGGCGGGTTCGACTTCAACGATCTGTTCGGCGATCTGTTGGGCGGCAGAGGCGCGGGTCGGCCTCAGCACTATGGGCGCGGCGATGATTTGATGATGCAGGTGGAACTCTCGCTGGAGGACGCTTTTTCGGGAGCAACCCGGGAACTGACGATTAATCACACAGCTGAATGCGAAAGTTGCGGCGGCAGCGGAGCAGAGTCGGTTGAAACATGTTCCGCCTGCAAGGGCAGCGGGCGGACGCAGGCATCACGGGGTGCTTTCAATATGGCGCAGGCGTGCCGTCAGTGTGGAGGGGCCGGCAAGAAAATAAAATCCGCCTGCAAACAATGCGGCGGACAGGGAGCTGTTCGCAAGAGCGACACGGTCAAGGCAAAAATCCCAGCGGGTGTTGATACCGGCTCGGTGGTAAGGCTGAAAGGCAAAGGAAATGCTGGTGCCGGCGGGGCACATGCAGGGGATTTGCTTCTCAAAATCACTGTTCGTCCCCACCCGTATTTTAAGCGCAAGGGAGATGACCTGACGGTGAAGGTTCCGGTCACCTTTGGCGAGGCCGCACTTGGTACAACCATGGAGGTGCCGACCATTGACGGAGTTGCCGCCATGAAGCTTCCAGCGGGCACGCAGGGAGGGCAGCGGTTCAAGCTGAGCGGAAAAGGATTCATAAATCCAAAGACAAAAGAGCGCGGAAATCAGTTTGTCGAAATTAAAATCGCTGTGCCGAAAAACATTCCTGACAGGGCGCGGGAGGCGATTAAGACCATCGAGGAATTATACAGTGACAATCCGCGCAAGCATCTGGGAGGTGCATAATGGCTCATAAACGACAGGACCGGCAGAGTCCTTTATATATGATTAGCGTTGTCTCACGGATGCTTGAAGTGCATCCGCAGACGCTCCGCATGTATGAGCGCGAAGGCTTCATCTGCCCGCATCGCGTCAACCGCCAGCGCTTATACTCTGACGAGGACCTCGACCGGCTGAATCTGGTCATCAGGCTTACCAAGGATCTCGGGGTCAACAAGGCAGGCGTTGACATTATTCTGCGGATGAGGAGGCAGCTTGCGGAAATGCAGGAGCATATGAGCGACATGCTGCGCTATCTTGACGATGATGTGCGCACGGGGTTTGAACAACGGCTCGAAAAAATATTTGAAGAAAAATAGATTTTTCTTCCTTATTTGGGCTTTGAGTTAAGGGGGTTTTATGAGAATGGACAGATTGACGGTAAAAAGCCAGGAGGCTATACAGGAAGCTCAGTCGCTTTCCCAGCGCAAGGGGAATCAGGAACTGAATGTCGAGCATCTGCTGGTTGCGCTGCTGCAGGACGATGAGGGCACACCCCGACAGATACTGAAGCGGACAGGGGTTGATATTTCCGGATTACTGCGTGATCTTGAAACCGAACTGGAGAAGTTTCCGAAGATCTCGGGCGCGACGCCGATGGGGCAGCTGTATATGTCTGCGCGACTGCGCGGCACGCTCGAAAAAGCCTTCGAAGAGACGACAAATTTCGGTGATGAATATATCAGCACCGAGCATCTGCTGCTCGCACTGTTTTCCGACAGCGGTCCGGCAACGCAGTTGCTGCAACGGTATGGCGCAACCCGCGAAACCGTCCTGAACGCAATGAAAGAGATTCGCGGTGCCCAACGTGTCACCGATCCAAACCCGGAAGAAAAGTACCAGGCACTCGCCAAGTACGGGAAGGACCTGATCGATCTTGCAAAGCGTGGGAAGCTCGATCCGGTCATTGGCCGTGATGAAGAGATCCGCCGCGTCGTTCAGGTTCTCTCAAGGAGAACCAAGAACAATCCCGTACTCATCGGCGACCCGGGTGTCGGCAAAACCGCAATTGTCGAGGGACTGGCGCTTCGCATTGTCGCGGGTGATGTCCCAGAGACGCTTCGCGACAAGCGTCTGGTGTCCATCGACATCGGCAGCATGCTTGCCGGGGCTAAATACCGCGGTGAGTTTGAGGAAAGGCTGAAAGCGGTGCTCAAGGAGATAGAGCAGTCTGAAGGCAGAGTCATCACCTTCATTGATGAGATGCATACACTGGTCGGTGCCGGCGCGGCAGAAGGAGCAATAGACGCATCCAACATGCTGAAGCCTGCGCTTGCCCGCGGAGAACTGCGCTGCATTGGCGCGACCACGGTGAATGAATATCGTAAATATATCGAAAAAGACCCCGCGCTGGAGCGCCGCTTCCAGCCGGTGGCCGTCAAGGAACCGTCGATTGAGGACACGATATCGATTCTCCGCGGCCTGAAAGAGCGGTATGAAGTGCATCATGGCGTGAAAATCAAGGACTCAGCGCTGATTGCAGCAACCGTGCTTTCGAATCGGTACATTACCGACCGCTTCCTGCCGGACAAAGCTATCGATCTCATTGATGAGGCGGCTGCGCGCATCCGTATGGAAATTGACAGCATGCCGGTCGAGCTGGATGAAATAGAGCGCAGGCTTCGCCAGTTCGAAATTGAAAAACAGGCGCTTGTGAAAGATGACTCGGTTGACGCCCGCGAAAAGCTCGAAAAGATCGCCAAAGAGCATGCCGAGTTGCAGGCGAAACGCGATGGTCTCAAGGCGCAGTGGATGGGAGAAAAAGATGTTATCCAGCGCATGCGTACCATCAAGGAACAGATTGAATCAACAAAAATCGAGGCGGACCGTGCTGAGAGGGAGGGAGATCTGACGAAAGCCGCCGAGCTGAAATATGGTAAGCTCCTTGCCTTGCAGAAGCAGCTTGAAGCAGAAAACATGGCGCTGAAAGATACACAGGGAAAGCGAAAGATGCTGCGCGAAGAGGTCGATGAGGAAGACATCGCACAGGTTGTATCAAAATGGAGCGGGGTCCCGGTTTCTCGCATGCTTGAGGGAGAAGTGCAGAAGCTCCTCAAGATGGAAGAGCGACTCCATATGCGGGTTATCGGGCAGGATGAAGCTATCGTTGCCGTTGCGAATGCTGTTCGTCGCGGCAGGGCGGGGCTTCAGGATCCGAACCGTCCCATCGGTTCATTCATATTCCTCGGCCCGACCGGTGTCGGAAAAACAGAGCTTGCAAAAGCGCTCGCGGAGTTCATGTTCGACGCTGAAACGGCCATGGTCCGCATTGACATGTCCGAATACCAGGAGCGGCATACCGTGTCGCGTCTCGTCGGAGCGCCTCCTGGCTATGTCGGGTATGAGGAAGGAGGCCAGCTAACCGAGGCGGTCAGGCGGCGCCCCTATGCGGTAATCCTTTTTGATGAGGTTGAAAAAGCGCATCCCGAGGTTTTTAACATCCTGCTGCAACTGCTCGATGACGGCAGGCTTACGGATGGGCATGGTCGTACCGTCGATTTTCGCAATACGGTCGTCATCATGACCTCGAATATCGGCAGCGTGCATCTCGTTGAGATGCTCGAAAAAAAGAAGCGCTGCAATGAGCATTGGAGCGGGGAAGACAGCAAAGATATCAAGGCGAAAATCATGAGCGATTTGAAAGGATTTTTCCGCCCTGAGTTCCTGAACCGTGTGGACGAAATTATTGTCTTCAATCCGCTCACGTGCGAGATGCTGAAGGACATTGTTGCCATTCAGGTCGGCCGCATGAAAAAATATCTGCAGGACAAGAAGATGGACATCGTACTCACCGATGCCGCGAAGGCACATATCGCTGAAGTCGGGTATGATCCGGTCTTTGGAGCGCGTCCGCTCAAGCGGGCAATTCAGAAAGAGATTCTGAACCCGCTCGCCATGAAGCTGCTTGACGGCACGATCCGAGAGGGAGATATTGTCGCGGTAGACTATCGGGCCGGGGAGATTGCGTTCGATTCCGCGGCAAATGCCGAAGTTGTGTAAGAGTGGGAATTCCTTGATTTCCTGCGTTCTGTTTTTTGATTTTTTACTTTTGTTTCTCCGGAGGTGATGTATGTCACTGGCAAAATGGAGCCCATTGAAAGAACTTGAGGAAATGAGGCGCGATATGGACCGCTTATTTGAGGAATTCTTCGCCGGCCGGCGGCCGCGCTGGTCCAAGCCGGAAGGAGGAGTCATAATTCCTGGTGTCGAACTATTCGACCGCGGCAACGATCTTGTGCTCCGGGCGGAGCTTCCCGGTGTTGTAAAAGAGGATATTGATCTCACCATCACCAAAGACTCGATTGCCATGAAAGGCGAACTGAAGAAGGACGAATTGATCAAACAGGAAGACTACTTCATTGCCGAGCGAACGTATGGAAGCTTTTCGCGCACCGTGCAAATGCCGTTTGAGATTGATGCTGACAAGGTTGAAGCCTCCTTCCGAAATGGTGTGCTTGAGGTTGTGCTGCCGAAAAAGGAGGATGCAAAGCCGAAAGAGGTGCGGATAGAAGTAAAGTAGACAAGATCTGGCCTGGCAAAATCGGACAGGGTGTAAAGTGGAGGGAAGCTGCTCTAAACTACAAGGGATAGAGAGGAGCAGCGAACATGGCAAAGAAGACGAGACGGAATCACGGGTCAGCATTCAAGGGCAAGGTAGCATTAGAAGCAGTTAAGGGAGAGCAGACGATCAGTGAACTGGCAGCGCGGTTTCAGGTGCATCCCAATGTGATCGGCCAGAGGAAGAAAGAGCTCATCGAGCGTGCAGGGGAAATCTTCAGCCCGAGCGCCAGGAAATGATAGATCGGCAGCACGCACTGCCGGCAACGAAACAGAGCAAGCTATTGGGGTTATCGCGAAGCAGCGTGTATTACCAGCGCAAGCCGATGAGCGAGCAGGATTTACAGATCAAGCACGCAATCGACCAGATATATATGGACACCCCGGAGTACGGGAGCCGGAAGATCCGGGTTGCCC
>CAYMRS010000079.1:0-5318 GCA_964392915.1 uncultured Nitrospiraceae bacterium | reverse complement strand
GCCTTTTACTCATAAAAACTGCTCTCGCCGAATGTTTATGAATTATGTGGGCTAGATTATATATGCCGGGCGGCACATGGTTGAATCGTCTTTATTCGGCAACAAGGCGCGACATGGGGTGCGTGCCCGCTGAATCTTGAACTGCTTGCATCCAAGGGGCTTCTTCTTGCAGGTTTCATGCGTTATAAGTAAAAATATCAGATATAGAGACAAAAGGAGGAATCGCCATGATGCAGTGTCAGGGAAACAATTGCGGGTATATCTACAACGAAAAAAAGGGTGACCGGAAAGGTAAAATCCCTCCGGGAACGGAATTCAAGGATCTGCCGGATGACTGGAAATGCCCTGTATGCGGTGCAGGAAAACAATTCTTTAAGGTTGTCGAAGAATAGCAGGAAAGCTGCCTTCGCCGTTCCTTCTTGAGCATCTTTTTTTGAACCGCGGGATGAGGCCTGAGAGTTATCCGAAAATGGGCTATACTATAACCATGAAACGGCTTGTTGCGCTTTTCGTTCTGTTCGTTGTGCTCACCACTGCATGCGCTCCTGTTCTCACGCGGCGAACCATGGAACAGGGCTCGACCATCGTCCCTCTTGTCGACATGAAGCAGCGGCCCGACATGTACCGCAGCAGGCTTTTTGTCTTCGGCGGGACCATAGCTTCTTCCAGGGCAACGGTTGCGGGCTCTCTGCTCGAACTTGCTTTCAGTACGGTCAATTCGCGGGGCTCTCTTCAGGAGCATATTTCCGGGACAAGAGTGCTGGTGTTCATGCCGAAGGAGCAGGGGTTGCTGGATCCCGTCATATTCGCAAAAGGCAGAAAAGTGACCGTCGCGGGAGTTTTCGACGGAATTCAGTCTGGCAAAATTGAGGAAATGGACTATGCATACCCTTTTTTCCGCATTCACGAGTTGTACCTTTGGCCGCGCAGCATTGACGGCCCGTATGACCATGTCTATCCCTATTACTATCCGTCCTTCTGGTGGGGACCATCATGGGGCATCGGCATCGGCACCATCTGGCGATAACCCTTATTAATGTCGACATCACGGAGGATTTCTTGGCGCATCCCATATCATTCTCTTAAACACGGAGGATTTCATGCAAAACCCTGTTGAAAATTACTGGACGATTCGACTCACTGCTCTCAAGGAAGAGCTAGAAGCAAACAATTTCGAAGTCTTTATCGCGCAGACCGCGGCCGAAGCAAAGGAGTTGGTGCTGAAGACAATTATGCCCCCGCTGGCACCGAAGACCGTTTCATGGGGCGGTTCGATGACATTCGGGGCAACCGGAATCGGTGCGGAAATTCTCAGCAATCAATCGCTTGCTGTGATTAACCCTTACGAGCAGGGGATATCGCCCGCCGAAGCATATGAACGCCGCAGGCAGGGGCTCCTTGTTGATTTTTACCTGACCGGCACAAATGCGGTCACTGAAGACGGGCATCTGCTCAACCTTGACATGATCGGCAATCGCGTCGGCGCGCTCAACTTCGGTCCGAAGAATGTCGTGGTTATTGTCGGCAGAAACAAGCTGGTTCCGGATCTTGAGAGCGCCATGGTTCGCATCAAAAATTTCGTCGCTCCGGTCAATGCAATGAGGCTCGACAAAAAGACTCCCTGTCTCACCACTTCAATCTGCCAGGATTGCCAGAGTTCTGATCGCATCTGCAATATCTGGACAATCACCGAGAAGTCTTTTCCGAAGCATCGTATCAAGGTGGTGTTGATCAATCAGGACATCGGATTCTAACGATTCATGGAGCAGCTCTTCACAGATGGGCAGCGGCTCAAAGCGCTTGCCTCTCTGTTTCTCAAGGCATGATTACGGTGAGCTCAAGCAGGGAGTATCCGTCTTCCAAGAGCCTTCCGGAGATCAGTTCCTCCGGAACTGCCACAGCACCGTTGACGGAAATAATCACGCAGTCCTGAAACAGCATGGGCTGACCGGTCAATAATTCCTGAAAAGCCTTCGGCCGGACATACACACCTGCAAGCAGAATCTTCTTTCCAATATCCCGCATCACGAGGTTGAAAAGCTTCAGGCAAATCAGCCCTTCGCCTTGCTCACAGCTCTCATCCGCCCGATAGGTGATTGCACTGCGCAATAAGGCGAGCGCTCCCCCCTGCCGCATCGTTGCCCCGACCAGTCCCGGCATTGCTGAAGAGAGCGCAAGGCGCGAACCGTTTTTCAGCAGAGCGGCGTCCAGATCATCAACCGGCATGCCATCCAGAAAAATGGTGCTGATCTGGCTGCCAATATATTTGTCGTTCAGCTGAAGCTGTCGCGTTAAAAAAGAACGCACGCTCTGTCCGATATTTTGAGAGCGTATATAAACCCCCGACTGAAACAGAGGGGAAAACACCGATACGCAATCAGTTTTACACTGCAGCATGAGATGGGCCGTTTTCTCCAAGGGGCTCAGAGGCGTTTCAGTCATTGTTTGTTATACCATGAAATCGAGGGCCATTGAACGGACAGCGCTTCACCGAAGAATTCCTTTCACAATCATGTCTACCGCTTCTTCCGGCGACAGCCCGTGCGCCATCAGCGTCTCAAGCTGCTTCTTGTCAACGCTGCCGATGGCAGCCTCATGCGTCACCTTGGCAAGGGGATGCGTCACAAGCACAATCGGCACCGCCTTTGCCACGGCGTTGTCTTTCACAATCTCCATGCAATCGACATGTCCGCGGGCGCCGGCGGCCCGCCCCTCGGTAATCCCGGTCACTTCGGCAGATGCATCGCCCTCCAGTGCGATGCGCGTCTTGATCAAGCCGCGGGATCTTTCTCCCTCAAGGACTATCTTCTCCCTGATCTGTATCACATCCTGCGCGTGACCAAAAATTCTCGCGGAAAGCTCTGCTACGGATCCCCTGCCACTCTGCACCGCGTAATCGAGAACAAGAATTCCAACCCGGCCTTCCAGCAAGGTGAAATCGGCATAATAGCGCCCGCGCTCTCCCAGCACCACCACCGCCTTCGGCAAAACCTCCGTTCCGCCGTGCGGCCCATGGTAGTGCGTTTCCTCGTACCGCATCTCCGCTCCCTCTTCGATTTCAATCGTTGCATCCATGACGTGCCTCACCTTCCGGGCATTCGGGAAAAAGCAGTGTGCTATAATGTGCGCTGTGGAATTCGGCCGCAGGCTAACCTGCATAACAATACACTGCTCCCCTTCCTCATGCAACACGCCGAAACAGAGATGCACCGGGCGCTGTAAGCAGACATTTTCGCCGAGCACTAAGCGGGCGGAAATGCCGCTCTTTGTTACGGAAGTCTGCACTTCGAGGCCATCCGCCCCGCGCATGCTCAGAATCGAATGTCCGCTGGCAAGAAGATGCGGGGTCTTCGCGTCGGCAAGCACACGTTCGTCACCGCCGCATCGCCGGTAGGCATCGATAAGGGCATCGTGTTCATGCGTCACAGGGCACCTCGGCGCACACCGCGCACTTCTTAGCCATGAAAAAGCCGGTCACTTCCTGAGGGCTTCCGGTGCAGACAATACGGCCTCCGCACAACTGCGAGGCGCGGTCCGAAATCATGGCAAGTTCGGGCCGGTGCGTAATGAGCAGCACTGATGCCCCATGTTCGCGGAAGAGACGAATGACATGGGCAATGTCATCGAACGAGAGCATATCGATGCCGGAATCTGGCTCATCCAGAACAGCAAACTGAGGATTCAGCGCAAGCGCAGAGGCGAGTTCGATGCGTTTTCGCTCGCCGCCGCTCAGGCAGCGGTCAAGCATGCGGTGGAGATATAATTCAGGATCGAGGCCAACCAAGCGAAGATAGGAAGCAGAATCGCGGGAAGCATCCCGCAGCGATAGATAGTCCCGCACCGATATGCCTTCAAAGCGAACCGGCTCCTGCCATGTCATGGTTATGCCGAGGCAGGCCCGCTCCGAGATACCGAGATGGTTGATCACCTCACCATTAAAACAGATCTCACCGGAGTCCGGCCGATACCCCTCGCAGCCCATGATGATATAAGCAAGCGTACTCTTTCCGACACCATTCGTCCCTAAAAGGGCGTGGATCTCCCCCTGCCCTACAGCAAGAGAACAATCGTCGAGAATCTTTCGATTCCCCGCCTGAAAAGAGAGGTTCTTCAGTTCCAGCATGTGGGCAATCCTTCTTCTGGCGGAGCAGCGTATTGTGCCTCTTGCTCCTAATCTGATTGTATCAGGTATCGGAGTGCATGCAACACATCACAAAAGGAAAGCCGGACAGACATCCTCAAGCGTCCCGGAGTTATGTTACGCTCAGCGCTTCGGGGTTTTCGCTGCCGCGTCAATTATACTTTGCCGGTGAAGTTGCGTTTCATCTCTGAGAATATCTATCAGTTTCCGGGCCTCTTCATCCCGGGCTTCCAGCAGATCGAAAAGCCCGTTTTCAAGCATTCCTATCTCAAAATCATAGGCAAACCCCAAGGCATCTGCAGCAGACAGGTGCTCGTTTTTAACGCGAAAATGCGCGTTCTGAACAGACGCGATCAGGCGGGTGACAACCTGCGGCACACACGGTTGCGCTTGGTCAAACAAGTGTGGACGCTCGTAGAGGGCTTCGATGATTTGGCCAATATAAAGGTAGTGACGCACTTCATCGTTTCCCATCTGCATCCAGAATTCAGCCGTGGTCGGAAATTGCTCCGCGCACATGTAGTAGAAATCGGAAACAACGAGTTCAAGATCAAATAACGGCTGAAGCAAATTCAACAGGTTTTCCCTCATCAGATTACTGACATGCTGGTTCAGCTCATTGCGGGATACATAGCCGCGCTCGAGCAGGACATCGGCTATCGGCTTGCCGCTCGCCTGCTGAGTCTGAATGGCATCGTCAAGCTGTGTCCGGGTGATAATCCCCCGCACAAACAGGATGTCGCCTATTTCATTGTCTTTATCCATCATGACAGAATCTCGCGCAGGATTCGGTGCTTGGACACACTATCAGAAAAGCGAATACTCCTCAAATACCCTCGGAAAAACAGAGGGATCAGCGGCATCACCGGCCTGATTATTCCGAACGGTTATAAACCACTATAAGATCTTCGGCGATTTTTTTTCGCGAGTTGTGATGTATCCGGCAATCTCCTCGCTGTAGCGGCATTCCGCCAAGTTTGTTCTGTAATTGGTTCACCGTCTTATATGCCGTGCTCATCACAAGAAAAGCTCCTCCGTTTCCGCAAAAAAATCCTGCTGCATTTTACCTTGTGCGCACATCCAAACGCTGAGGAACACCCGGAGTTTCCTGTCTCACGATACCCTCCCCTAATCCACCGTCAAAGAAAACAAGAAACCTCGTTGGTCCCGCAAGCGC
>CAYMRS010000078.1:0-5598 GCA_964392915.1 uncultured Nitrospiraceae bacterium | reverse complement strand
TGGGTATATATTAGCATCTATGGGCATAAAATATCAAGCTGTACTCTACCCCTTCCCCTTTCAAAAACGGGCTGTACTTCATATCGGTGCCCTTGATGTGGTTCAGCAGCCAGTCTTTCAGAAAGACTATGATTTCGACGGACATGACGACTTTTCCGTCATGCAGGTCTTTCTAAAACTGCAGCACCGTTTTTGTCAGCTCATCGTGTTTAGCCTTAGTGCGGCAGCGCCTCAGGATCTCCATATGTCCTCATTCTTCCCCTCGCTCCGCTCGGGGAAGAATGAGGCAGTTGAGCCGGAACTCCTGTCACCCTCGCTCCGCTCGGGCGAAGAACCAGGAGTTCGAAACCGACCGCTTCGCGGCGGCTCAACTGCCTCAATAGCAGTTCTTCATTCGCAAAATGCGTCTTTGTATATTCCACGAGTCCGCCAAGGATTTTTCGAGCACATCCTTGCCTTTCCGCTGAGCCATCGCATCATTCAGTTCGTTCACATATCCTACGAGCTTCTTATGTTGCTCATCAATCGACGCAATGCTGACACTGAACTCAGCGCCCCATGGAATGAAAGCCATACGAAGTCTCCTTCGGACAAAACTTTCTGCATCTGTCGGTCCATGCACGGCATTAACGCATTTTTTTCAAAACAATCATGAGCACAACCGCAATCGCAACGAGGACAAACGCAACCTTCGTCAGCTTCAGCGCAAAAAGAAGCAGCGCTGCGGCCAGGATAACAAGCACATAAATCATAGTGTTCCGGACCGCGCTGCCCTGTACCCTTCCAATGTAATAATAAAAAGGACCGCCGTAAAGCCGGTCACCATGCCGACCACATGCAGAAGACCGAGCACTGCGAGAAGAACCATAGTCGAAAATATGGCGAGTATTTTTATCGTGCTGATGCCGATGATGATTGGCAGCGCCATGCTTGTTCCCAGGAACCGCTTCACCGCCCACACGATGATTCTGATGCTCGCCAGAGACAGTCCTCCGCCTATGAAAATACTGAGCGGAATGAGCCATTCCCCCCACCAGAGAGCACCAGCCACAATCGCCAGGCCGGGGATAACAATGAATGTCAGCTTATAAATCTTTCGGAGCATCTGTTCCATCGTTTGCCTTATCTGCCTTTCGTGCGATGCGGAATACTTCGCGGAAACCCGCTATGATGCCCATGATAAAAAAAATGAGCGACAGATACGGGAATGTTCCGAAGAAACGATCCAGAAAATAGCCGATGCCCGCCCCCCCAATTATGCATAGCACCAGATGAATGCCCACCGTGCTCGCTTCAAAAAACTGGCGGAACAGGGGCTTGTCCTGAGACTTGCCCGCCATTATCGTACCGCCCGGAATGCCGAATAGGCAGCCCTGATTGTCTTGTCGATATCAGCCTTGGCATGTGCAAGCGAGATAAAGCCGGCCTCGAACTGCGACGGGGCAAGATATATGCCCTGTTCAAGCATTTTCATAAAGAACCTACCAAACCTTTCGGTGTCAGCAGTTTTCGCCGTTGCGTAATCGACCACATCGACATCGGTGAAATAGGTGCAGAACATGGTGCCGGAGCGGTAAAATTTCGTATGAACTCCCGCTTTTTTTGCCGCATCCTTCAGTCCTTCTTCAAGATGCCGCATTGTCTTTTCGAGCGCCGGATAGGTTGACTTCTTTTTCAGGATCTTCAGCGTCTCAATTCCTGCGGTCATGGCTATCGGATTTCCGGAGAGTGTTCCCGCCTGGTACACCGGACCCTCGGGAGCAATCTTCGCCATGATGTCCGCGCGGCCGCCGTATGCGCCCACCGGCAGCCCGCCGCCGATGACTTTGCCGAGACATGTGAGGTCCGGCTGTATGCCGAACGTCTCCTGCGCGCCGCCGCGGCTGACCCTGAAGCCGGTCATGACCTCATCGAAAATAAGCACGGTTCCATGCCGCGCGGTCTCGGCCCGAAGCGTCTCAAGAAAGCCGGTCGCCGGCAGAACGCAGCCGATGTTGCCGACCACCGGCTCGACAATAACGCATGCTGTCCTCTTCCCGTCACGCCGCATCATCCGGCGAAACGCATCAGTATCATTGAACGGCAAGGTCATCGTCAGCTTCGCGTAGTCGTGCGGGACTCCGGGGCTGTCCGGCACGCCGAAGGTCGTTGCGCCAGAGCCGGCCTTGACCAGCAAGCCGTCGGCATGGCCATGATAACAACCCTCGAACTTGACAATCATGTCGCGCCCGGTGAAACCGCGGGCTGCCCGTATGGCGCTCATCGTTGCTTCAGTGCCCGAACTGACCATGCGCATTTTCCCAATAGAAGGATAGAAGTCACGAATCATTTCGGCAAGCTCGACTTCGAGCGGCGACGGAGCGCCGTAGCTTGTCCCCTTGTCCACTGCCTTCTTGATCGCCCTGACAACGGCAGGGTGCGCGTGGCCAAGAATCATCGGCCCCCACGACAGCACATAATCGATAAACGCGTTGCCGTCGACATCGTACAGCCGGGATCCTTTTGCCTTCCCGATAAAGAGCGGCATGCCGCCGACAGCCCGGAATGCGCGCACCGGGCTGTTCACCCCGCCGGGAAATAAAGCCTGCGCTTTTTTGAAAAGCGCTTTTGATTTGGTTGTCTTCATTCCATAAGTCCTTTCTCGGTCCAGGCGGTTGTATGGTTCCGACCTTCAACGCTGCCCGTAACAAGGGCGGCTTCAGCTTTTTTCAGGAGCACATGCACGACATCACTGTCATGAGGATAGGTGCTTATGCCCGCACTGAAGGTGGGAGTCTGCGCGGGATTTCCGACGTTAATCGGCCGCCGCTCGGCAAGCAGCGCGCGCAGCTTCGCGCACAAGGCAACTGCCTGATCCCGCTGGGTATGGGGGAGAACAATCACAATCGCGTCCTCACTGACGCGCCCGATAATGTCTGATCTCCGGCAATGCTCCATCAGAAACCGCGCCATGTCCCGAAGGAGTTTATTGCCGAACAACTGGCCGTTCAGGCCGATATACTCGTCAAAATCGTCGAGTTTCATCATGACAACGCTGGCCGGATGCTTGTGGCGAAACGCGAGGTTCAGCTGGGCATCAAACATTTTCAGCAGCATGCCGCGGTTGTAGAGCCCGGTCGTATGATCAAAAATAGCCTGCTGCTTCAGAGAGGAGATAAAACCCCGTTTCTCAATCGCTTCAGCTGCGATCGAGGCGAATATGCTCACCAGTAGCAGGTCCTGATCTGCAAATGACTCGTTGGTCTTCCGGAAGACGGTCAGGCAGCCGACGGTGCCGGCCTTTGTTTTCAGCGGGACAGCCATGGCGGCTTTCAACCCATCGGCCCGGGCCTGTCGGCGGTGATCCGAGAAGACCTCTTCCGTAACGTCATTCGTGAAAAAAGGTTTGCCTTCGGCGATAACCCTTCCCGCGATTCCCTCCCCGACGTTTTCCACGGCATGCCTGATGAAATCGTCCGTCAGTCCCTTGCCTTTCACCGTCTGCAAACGGCCGGTTTTCAGGTCAAAGGCCTGAATGGAAGCAGCGTCAGCTTTGGCAAACGTGATTGTTGTGCTGAGAATATGGCTGAAAACGTCATCCAGGCTGTCAAACGCGAGCAGGCGCTCCGCGACAAAAGAAAGGCGCTCCAGAACGTTCTGCCAGTCATCTGATGTCAGCATGTGAGCCCCCCGTTTATGCGTACTCAAGTTTACCGAAAAGATCAGTCAAAAGCAAAGAACACCGGCGGGAAACGACAGTCCGGAAGGACGGAAGCTCCCGCGTAACAGAGCTGACGATCCGGGTCTGCCGCATGGCTGGCTTTCCGAACTTCCGCGCTCCTTCACTGCCTCCTCCGTTGCATGGGTTCTTCCGCGCTTCCGGCTTCCCGGCTACTCTTCCGGTATACTATAGAAGTGCGAACCATTATTCTTGCCTCCGCCTCCCCGCGCCGGAAAGAACTGCTCCGTCGCCTCGGCCTTAAGTTCAGGGTCAGTACGGCTCACGCCGAAGAGGTGTGCAGTGCCCGGCTGTCGCCGAAAGATTGCGCAAAGACGCTTGCGCGCCACAAGGCAGCATGTGTTGCTCAGCACCACCCGCATGATTTGATCCTTGCTGCCGACACCATCGTCGTACTCGGCGGCGACATCCTGAACAAGCCGGTTGATGCCGATGATGCCCGACGGATGCTGAAGCGCCTGAGCGGTCAATGCCACGTTGTCATTACGGCTTACACTGTGCTTGATGCCGCCTCCGGCAGGTCCCGCACGCGGGTAGTCGAATCAAAGGTCTGGTTCAGGCGATTGACGGCGCAGGAAATTGAAGCGTATATCAAAACCGGCGAGCCGTTTGATAAGGCAGGAGCATACGGGATTCAGGAATTCGGGGCGCTGCTCGTGAAAAGGATTGAAGGCGATTACTTTAACGTCATGGGGCTGCCGATTGCATCGCTCGCGCAGACGCTGAAGGAATTTGGAGTCACCGTGCTGTGAGCGGCCGGGCAAACATGCCTGCGCTTCATGCGTCATGCGATACGGCTAACCCTCTTCCGGCTCAAGCATATCCTTGTCATATGCATCATACAGCGAAAGCACCTGCGGATTGGCCTGTTCAAGCTCATTGATAATCGCGATCATTGCGGACTGCTCCAGCACGCTGAAGACGCGCTCTTTATACTGCCGCCCCGTCTTGATGCCTTTTGCGTACCAGGTGAAAAATTTCCGGAAGAGCACAGTTCCGCCCTTGTCGCCGTAATATTCGCAGCAAAACGCGAGGTGGTCGCGCATAGCCGCGCAGATCTC
This sequence comes from uncultured Nitrospiraceae bacterium, assembly GCA_964392915.1. GTDB lineage: Bacteria > Nitrospirota > Thermodesulfovibrionia > Thermodesulfovibrionales > Dissulfurispiraceae > JAAYUK01. The sequence continues at coordinate 819 of CAYMRS010000078.1, read as the reverse complement.
GGAAAGACTCCGCCGTTCGCTATATATGCCGGTTGAAAGATAGTCCATCACATCACGAAAGACCCACGGATTCCCAAGCGCCCCGCGCGCAATCATGACGGCGTCGCACCCTGTTTCCATGAATGTGCGCTGAATCAGGCGGGGTGAAAACGCGTCGCCGCTCGCGATGACCGGAATCTTCACCGCCCGCTTCACTTCGGCTATCGCATCGCGGTTTACCCGTCCGCCATACCGCTGCATGCGGGTACGGCCATGCACGCAGACGGCCGAAGCCCCGCCGGACTCCGCGGCGCGGGCGAAATCGACCGCGACCGGAGAGTCATCATCCCAGCCGGTTCTGATCTTAATGGTAACCGGCAGATGCGCGGCCCGCGCAACTACACCGACAAGCTCTTCGATCCGCTTTGGATCTCCCCGCAACAAGCCCGCGCCTTCACCGCGACTCGTCACCTTCGGCACGGGGCATGCGGCGTTGATGTCAATGATGGAAAACGGCATCGCGCGGATAATGTCGAGCGCCCGGAGAAATATCTCCGGGTCGTTGCCGAGCAATTGAACACCGAGCGGCCTGTCGTCATCCGACGTTGAGAGCATGGTCAGCGTCTGCCTGCTGCCGTATGTCAGCGAGCGGGCGCTGATCATTTCGGTAAATGCCATTCCACAGCCGTACCGGCGATGCATCGCGCGAAACGGCAGATCGCTGATTCCCGCCAGCGGAGCCAGAATAAGCGGCGTGTCGAGCTTCAGCGAACCGATCACCAACGATGACGGACAATGCCCGCCCTCTTGTTTTTTTTCTTTCATCAAAACCCTGTCTGG
>CAYMRS010000077.1:0-6014 GCA_964392915.1 uncultured Nitrospiraceae bacterium | reverse complement strand
CCCCGCGCTTGCGGGACCAACGAGGTTTCTTGTTTTCTTTGACGGTGGATTAGGGAGAAGGGGCATGCCCTGATTCAGCTCTTTTTTGGCGGTCTCGAATGCTCCGGAAGAGCTCGAAGCGCCTCTGCCGTGAGCTGCTTTATCGGAATGCCTGTTTTCCGTGACAATTCCTTGAGGTCGGCATACTCAAACGACGTGTTCATGACTGTATCAGCGAGTCGCCCGACCTTGACCCGGACGCTGCCTTGGGGAAGTTTGATGTTGGTAATGGTGCGTTCGAGAACAATACGCTGTATCGGATGGATACGAACACCCAGAGTCGTCGAGTTGGCAAAAAGAATCTTCGCGAGCGCGGTGGTCGTATGTTTTTCGGCAAGAACGCAGATTTTTGTACCCGGCCTGCTTTTTTTCATGATTACCTGCTCTAGCCACACGTCGAGCGCCCCGGCGTGAAAGAGTTTATCCATGACATCCTCGTAGATCTGAGGGTTCATGTCGTCTATATTTGTCTCGACTATCATCGTTTCTATGTCTTCATCAGCATGCGGCACAGCGCTCTGTGTATGAGCAAGCGTTAATCTCAGAACGTTCGGCTGACTTTCAATGTCTTTGTTCCCTGCGCCGTAAGCAGTACGAATAGGAAAACAGACCGGCATTGGACCGCTCCCGGCAGACAGCCCCGCGATAATAGCCGCACCGGTCGGCGTCGTCAGTTCGAACGGAACATCCGATCCATATGCTGCAAATCCCTGGATCAGCTCGGCCGTCGCAGGCGCCGGCACCGGCAGAATACCATGGGCAGTTTTCACGGTTCCGCTTCCCAGATTAACAGGCGAAACGCTGAGCCGCTCGATGCCCAGACGCTCCAGCCCAATAACCGTGCCGAAGATATCGACGATGCAATCAACCGCGGCAAGTTCATGAAGGTGCGCATTATTGAGAGAAACCCCGTGGACCTTTGCCTCTGCCTGAAAAAGGAGTTCAAAGACGCGAAGCCCCTTTTGTTGAATGTCTGCGGACAGTCCGGAACTCCTGATGAGCTCACGGACATCCTTCCACGTTCTTGCGGGGTGCGCATGTTTCGTAATATGCACATCAACCTTTGTCGCGGCAATGCCCCGGCGCACGACCTTTTTTGCAGAAAGGCGATATTCGCCGACCGGGATCTTTAGCAACTCGCGCTTCAGAAAGGAAAGAGAAATTCCCGCGTCGACGAGAGCACCAAGCACCATGTCGCCGCTGATGCCGGAAAAGGCTTCGAGATGTGCAATTTTCATGAAAATAGTTTACAGTAATCGCAGAAATTTGGGGGAAGGCCGCTCATTCAGCATGAGCAGTGCTTTGCCGGAGGTGAACTCAATGAAGGTCATGGCTGAGAAGACAATTGACGGAAAGACGCTGCGGCTTGTGCTTGGTGATATTACTGAGCGCGATGTGGATGCCATTGTAAACGCTGCCAACAAACATCTTCAGCACGGCGGCGGGGTTGCCGGAGCCATCGTCAGAAAGGGCGGCTCCATTATTCAGGAAGAGAGCAATCGTATCGGCTTTGTGCCGACCGGCAATGCGGTTATGACATCAGCGGGGAGCCTGAAGGCACGACATGTCATCCACACTGTCGGTCCGCGCATGGGAGAGGGAGATGAGGAGATGAAACTGAAGCGTGCCGTGCAGCAGACGCTTCTGCTGGCATCCGAGCGCGGACTGAAGAGCATCGCGATGCCTGCAATAAGCTCCGGTATCTATGGCTTCCCCAAAGATCGCTGCGCCCGGATACTGGTGAGCGAGTCGAAGACCTTTCTTGAGAGTAATTCAGGGTCGTCGCTTGCCGAGGTTGAATTCTGCATTTTTGACGATGAAACACTTGGATTTTTTCAGCAGGAATTTGCTAAACTTTAAAGCTTCGGGCGAAGGAGAACACCATCGTCCGTTCGTGCCGGGATAGCACAGTGGTAGTGCAGCTGATTCGTAATCAGCAGGTCGTCGGTTCGAATCCGATTCCCGGCTCCATCACATTCAGCGGGCTATGAGGTTTCTCATAGCCCGTTTTTGTGGGCTAGTGACCGATTTTTGACCCTGTCTTTCTTCCTTGTCATTCAACGGGGTTGTAATGCTATACTTTATCACGATTTGTTCCGACGGTCAGGTCTGGCCTGAAGAACGATTTCTGTCCGGGCAACTATTACTGACGTGAAGGATGAAATATGGAACCCCTCGCCAGTTTCACAATGCCTGCTCTGATTGATCGCAGCGTCCGCTTATTCGGTAAAAGTGCCGCACTCGGCTTTGTCGGCGAAACCCCGGTTACCTATCAAGACATGAAAAAGCAGATCGAAGAGGTGTCCGGCTTCCTGCACGACAGAGGCATCTCTCCGGGCGACCGGGTTGCTATTCTTGGCGAGAACAGTCCTCAATGGGGAGTTGCCTATTTTGCCATCACCTGTATGGGGGCCGTTGTTGTTCCTATTCTGCCCGAGTTTCATGCCTCTGATATCCAGCATATTATCCGCCATTCCGGTGCCGGTGCAATTTTTGTCTCTGAGCGTTACTTTCAGAAGATCGAAGAACTTGAGGTCAAGGCTTTCAAGACGGTCGTATTGCTTGATACGCTTTCTGTTATCGAGTCGAACATCACCCGAACTGCACTCCGACGCCTACTGGCGGAGGGCGGGAAGGGACTGAGCAGGATAGGCGCTTTTATGCGCCGGATTGCCGGTTCTTCACCCGCAGTGGTGAAGGAAGACGATATCTGCTCGATTATTTACACTTCCGGAACTATGGGGAGATCCAAGGGTGTGATGCTTACCCATCGCAACGTTATCTGGAATGCCGATGCATCGGCGAAAATCCCGCCCATCACAGAAAAAGATCGCCTGCTCTCAATTCTACCGCTTGCTCATGTGTATGAATGCACACTCGGACTGGTTCTGCCCGTCATGCAGGGTGCGGTGATCTGGTATCTCCGGAAGCCGCCGACACCGACCGTCCTGCTCCCTGCGCTTGCCGAGATTAAACCGACTATCATGCTGACGGTTCCGCTCATCATTGAAAAGATTTATAAAAACAGGATTTTGCCTGAGCTGGAGGGGAAGCGCTTGCTCCGGGCTCTCTGTCTGCTGCCGGGGGTGCGCGGAGCGATTATCGGAGTCGTCGGCAGAAAACTGCGCGCCATGTTCGGCGGGCACCTGACTTTTTTCGGTATCGGAGGGGCAGCACTCTCTCCGGAGGTGGAAAAATTTCTTCGTGAAGCGAAGTTTCCTTATGCAATCGGATACGGGCTTACCGAAACATCGCCGCTGATTGCCGGAGCGAATGCGGAGCATACACGTTTTCGCTCCACCGGTCCTGTCGTTCCGGGGCTTGAGGTGAAGATTGATTCGCCTGACCTGCAGACAGGAGAGGGCGAGATCCTGGTGCGCGGCGAAAGCGTCATGAAAGGGTACTATAATGATGCGGCTGCAACTGCTGAAGTCCTGTCTGCTGACGGCTGGCTTCGTACGGGCGATCTGGGGCACTTCGACAAGGATGGATATCTTTATATCAAAGGGCGGCTGAAAAATGTAATTCTCGGTTCAAGCGGTGAGAACATCTATCCTGAGACGGTCGAAGCGGTGATCAACAGAGCTCCTTTTGTCGTTGAGTCACTGGTGCTGAAACAGGGCAAGCATCTTGTAGCACGCGTGCAACTGGACTATGAGAAGCTCGATGCGGAATACTCCCGCGACCATCTGAGCGAACCGGAGATTCGCAAGCGGATCGAGTCGCTGCTCGAAAAGTTACGGAAGGATGTCAACCATCAGGTAGCATCGTTTTCGCGCCTGAATATGATAATTGAGCAGACTGAACCCTTCGAGAAGACCCCGACCCAGAAGATTAAACGTTTTCTTTATACCTGACCGGGAAAGAAAAGAAAAACGGTCGCTTCCATATCCCGGCTCCTGTTTCCGTGCAGATGCCCGCCTCTGCATTGTGCGCTGACGGGCGAAGAATCCTTCCCGCAAAACTGCCGTCTATGCGGCAATGACACGGGAAAGTACTGCTGCCGACAAGCAGTGGTCAGTTCTTGAAACTCTGCACCGGCGCTGGAATGCGTCCGCCCAGTGCGATAAACCCTGCCGAACCGCCATCGTCACGAATGTTCATAATCGTTGCCTCTCCGAGCAGCCCGCCGAATGAGGCTTTTTCGCCGGCTCTCTTGCCGGGGACCGGAATAAGCCGGGCGGCGGTCGCCTTGCTGTTGATGACGCCGATTGCCATCTCATCTGCAATGATTCCGGAAATCGTCTCTGCAGAAGTATCGCCTGGAATTGCGACCATGTCGAGCCCAACTGAGCAGACGCTGGTCATTGCTTCGAGTTTGTCAAGGGAGAGGCTGCCGTTGCGAGTCGCTTCCGCAATGTTCAGATCCTCGCTGACCGGGATAAAGGCTCCGCTCAGGCCGCCGACATATGAACTTGCAAAGATACCGCCTTTTTTGACCGCATCGTTCAGCATGGCAAGAATTGCTGTTGAGCCCGGATTCCCGATGCTCTTGAGTCCGAGGCTCTGGAAGATTTCGCCGACACTGTCACCGACATTCGGGGTCGGAGCAAGTGAGAGGTCCGCAACACCAAAGGGAATAGTGAGTTTATCTGCTACCGCCCTGCCGATAAGTTCTCCGACGCGGGTTACTTTGAAAGCGGTGCGCTTGATGACCTCGGACAGGCGGCCAAGATCCATGTCCGGATGAGCTGCACGAGCGCGGTCTATCGCTTTTTTGACGACGCCGGGACCGCTTACGCCAACATTGATGACCGTATCAGGTTCCCCGATGCCAAGATAGGCTCCGGCCATGAACGGAACGTCCTGGGGGATGTTTGCAAATACCACGAGCTTTGCACAGCCGATGCCATCGCGGTCAGCTGTAAGCTGAGCCGCAAGCTTGATTGTTCTGCCCATGAGAGCAACCGCGTCCATGTTGATTCCTGCATGCGTAGACGCGACATTGATCGAGGAGCAGATGCGATCGGTTTTTGCGAGCGCTTCAGGAATTGCCTCGATGAGGGCGTGATCTCCTTTTGTGAACCCCTTTTCAACCAGGGCGCTGAAACCGCCGATGAAGTCGATTTTCAACTGACGTGCGATATCGTCGAGCGACATGGCGATATCGCACATTTCTTCAGCAGAGAAACCACAAGCAGCAACCGCAATGGGACTGATAGAGATTCTCTTGTTCACGACCGGAATGCCATACTTCAGGCCCACCTCATCGCAGACTTCAACAAGGTTTGCGGCCACGCCGGTTATTTTTGCCCGAACATTCAGGATGAACCGATCGGCATCGTGGCTTGCACAGTCAAAAAGGCTGATGCCCAGCGTAACCGTGCGGACGTCAAGGTTTTCATTCCTGAGCATTTCAAGGGTTGCGATTACTTCCCGTTCTGTCAGCATTATTTTATACCCTATGGATTTGTTCGAAGATTTCCCGGTGCTGGAGGCTGATGTCCAGTCCCAGTTCATGAGCCCGGTTATACAGGGCTGTTCTGAATGAGTGCTGATCGAGCGATTGCGGAATATCAATTTCGTAAATCATGACATTATGGCTCGGATTCTTTGCCCCTCTGAACACTGCCTTCAGGTTTGTGATGTTCACCGAATTCTTCGCCAGTATCTCGGTAATGCCGGCAACAAGGCCGGGTCTGTCAGGGCCGATAGTCGTGATGACAAACGATTCGCCGGGCGGCAGTTCACCGGCCGACTCCTGCATCAGACTGAGATGAACAGCGAGTCCCCCCGGTTCGACTTTCGCCTGCAGGGCGGAAAGGACGGTTTCTTCGGACTGCCTGTCATTCATCGTACCGATGAAAATACCGACAAAAGCAGTCTGCAAAATTGTCTGGCTTACATCTTCAAGATTGCAGCCGTGCTCAAAAAGCGTCTTTGAGACGGATGCAATAATGCCGGGCCTGTCAGGACCCATTACGAACACGGCAATCTTTTTCATGCTTTCTGTCTCCGGGAGCACGTTGTGTGAA
>CAYMRS010000076.1:0-6019 GCA_964392915.1 uncultured Nitrospiraceae bacterium | reverse complement strand
CTACAAAAACTGCCCTCCGGGCGGCTCGGGGTCAGTTTGATGGTGGATTTGGGCAAAACAGGTTCACTTTCTTTTTGAAAGAAATTCATTTAAAATAGAACGTCTCCCGGCGAAATAAAAAGAACTCTTACATTGCTTTCGAAACCACTAAATCATCGTACGCCGCCGATATCGGACGCTCAGGAAACGCATATCCATGTTGCGGCGCACCTGAAGGCCTTGTTGAAGCGTTGAGCAGGTATTTTTGTTGGCTTGGCCGGAAATACAGAGAGAGCAGGAGCCTGACATAATGAAGATTCCGCGGGTAATGTCCACCCAGCACCCTGACAACGTCCACCTGCCTTTTTTCGCGGCAAGCAAGGACATGTCAGGAGAAGACGAAATTCAGGAAGCGTACTACGCCTTCTCGCACCTCGGCTGCGACGAGCAGATGTGGGACTGCGAGGGCAAAGAGGTTGACGACTTTGTGGTGCGGAAGCTTTTGACCAAATACGAGCATTATTTCAGAACCAACCGTTTGGGAGAAGATGTCAGGCTCACGCTGCGGGTACCAAACCCTGACGTGGAAAAGAACGAGGCAAAGGTTCTTGTCGAAGCGCTCGAGAGCATTCCCCGCTCCTGTGATGCTGCCAACCTCTTTTACGGACACGAAGCTCCGCCGATCCATGAGGTCATCCTTCCCATGACCATGTCCGCGGAGAGCCTGAACCGGGTGTATTCCTATTACAAGGACTTTGTTGTCGGAAAACAGTCGCAGCCATTTTATCCGGGAGATATTACCATTGCCGAATGGATCGGCGATTTCAAACCGGCCGAAATCAGCGTTATTCCTCTTTTTGAGGACAAGGAACACATGCTGGAAGCCCATACCATCATGCGGGAATATTTCAAGGGCAAGAATATCAGTCACCAGCGGGTGTTTATAGCCCGCTCTGATCCGGCCATGAACTACGGCATGGTAAGCGCAATCCTGTGCAACAAGATAGCGCTTCAGCGTCTTCGGATGCTCTCCGAAGAAACCGGGATTAAACTATATCCGATCCTCGGCGCCGGCTCTGCGCCCTTCCGGGGGCATCTTGCGCCAGAAACCGTCGACAAAGTGCTTGAAGAATACCCGGATGTGCAGACCTTTACCGTGCAGTCTGCTTTCAAGTATGACTATCCTGTTCCCATGGTTATAGAGGCGGTTCAGAAGCTTAAGGGGTCGGAGATGATGCGCGGCTATGACATTGACGAAGGCAAATGCCTGGATATCATAGAGAATGTTTCCGCGGAATACCGGCGTGTCATCGAACATCTGGCCCCCATCATTAACCATGTCGCCTCTTTCGTCCCCCGCAGGAGAATGCGAAAGCTGCATGTCGGCCTGTTCGGTTATGCCCGAAGCGTCGGCAAAACGACATTGCCGCGTGTCATCAGCTTCTGCGCTGCCTGTTATTCCATCGGGCTTCCGCCGGAGGTTTTGGGACTCAGCGTTCTTTCGCGCGAAGATGTGCGCTGCATGAGAGATATGCATGTGAATTTCCCATTCGACATGCAGACGGCAATGTCGTTTTTCAATCCGGACGTCCTTGAGATTCTGCCTGATGAGGTCAAGTCATCTCTGAAGCTTGATTGGGGAAACTATGAGACAAACGATGAACATCGCGACGTTACATCCAGAATCATCAGTGCAGTGAAGGACAACAGCGGGGCCAATATCCAGAACATGCTGGTAGAGGCAGCACATGTGCGCAGGTTCCTTGGCTGAAGTTTTCAGACAAGTTGCTCTTGATATCAAAAAAGAATGAAGAACAGAAGGAGGATGTTTATATGGGAAAGCCGTTGGTAGGTATCTTGATGGGAAGTGACAGCGACATGCCGGTGATGGAGAAGGCGGCGGACGTACTCAAGGAGATGGGCATTCCGTTCGAAATGGATATCAGCTCCGCGCACCGGCTGCCGGACAAGACTGCTGAGTACACAAGGACTGCCCGGATCCGCGGAATCGAGGTATTGATTGCCGGTGCCGGAATGGCAGCGCATCTTGCCGGTGCTGTTGCCGCCAACACAACGTTGCCGGTTATCGGGGTGCCGTTGAAGTCCGGCGCACTTGCGGGTGTTGACGCGCTCTATTCCACCGTGCAGATGCCTCCCGGGATCCCGGTCGCAACGGTGGCAATTGACGGTGCGAAGAACGCCGCATACCTGGCATGCTCCATACTGTCCATTAAATATCCTGAAGTCGCGCAAAAACTTGAAGCAATGCGGGAACAGAACCGGAAAAATCTTGCTGAAAAATCCGCGCAACTCAGAAGGTCGTCCGAGTAATCGCCATGTTCCTGATGGGAGAACAATAGATGGAGAGACTGTACAGCGGTATCCACAAGTTTCAGAGTTCTCATTTCAAGGAGGAGCAGGAGTTTTTCCGGCGCTTGTCCCAAAGCCAGTCGCCGGAAGTGCTCTTTATAACCTGCGCTGATTCGCGAATAGATCCCAACCTGTTTACACAAAGCAGACCCGGCGAACTCCTTATCATCCGCAATGTTGGAAATATCATACCTCCCTATGATTCCATCAAGGACAAGAACAGTGTCGCCGCGGCACTGGAGTTTGCGGTGCTTGCTCTGAAGGTTGCCGACATCATCGTCTGCGGCCATTCAAACTGCGGGGCCATGAAAGTGCTTTTTAAGAGCCGGAGCGAGACACAAACTATGCCGCACCTCAGGGAATGGGTAGACATCGCCCGCCCGGTGAGAAATCATGTGGAAAAATTCTATGCTGATGCATCTCCTGATCTAAGGGAAAGAATCACAGAACAGGAGAATATTCTGGAACAGTTGCGAAACCTGGAGACGTATCCTTTCGTGTTGGACGCGCTTGAGCAGGGAACCCTCCACCTGCACGGCTGGTACTATGATATCGGCACAGGAGAGGTCCTCGCGTTCAATCCGGCTACGGACAAGTTTCAGAAGATGCCGCAACCGGCGCAATAGCAGTTGATGAAAAGAGGGCGGCTGATGCCGCCCTCTTTATCGCCCTCCGCCGCTCGGAAATGAAGAATGCCAACCCAGATGCAGATCTATGCCTTGCAGCTACTTCCACTTGAATACGGTCAGGATGTTCGAGAAGTCATCAGTCCAGACGGGACTGCCCGCATCGCTCTTGAGCGGCTGCCAGCGTTCGTCACTGAACAGCTCCCGAAAATCCTTCTTGTCCCGCGCAAGCACTACCCATGTTGAGCGATACTTGCCTGTAGCAGTGTCTTCCTGATCATCCTGAATCAGACCGGTGAGCCCTGCGTCCCGGGCAAGCCCCCCGAGAACCGGCGCGAGATTGAGGTATTTGTTGGAAATATGGACAGCAATGACGCCGTTCTCTTCAAGTTTGGACAGATACAGCCGAAGCGCCTCGCGCGTAATCAGGTGAACCGGGATGGAATCGGAACTGAATGCATCCACAACGATAAGGCCGTATACGCCTTCTGCCGCATCATCAAGCTTCAGCCGGGCATCCCCCATGACAATTGACCATTCGGCCTTGCAGTTTTCGAGATAGGTAAAAAGCGCCGGGTCGGTTGCTACCCGCCGAACAGCGGGATCGATTTCATAAAAGGTCAGGCGCTGCTCCTTCTCTCCGTAGCTGGCAAGCGTGCCGATCCCAAGCCCGATAAGCGCGACATCGGATTTCCGATATTTGCCGCTGAACATCGTGAACACCTGTCCGATAGGACCTGTCCGATGATAATACGAAAGGGGTTCATCGCTAAGCTTCGGATCGAGGCTCTGTCTCCCGTGCTGTGTAGTGCCATGCACGAGCAGACGGTACTCCCCGTCCGCATCTTCGGAAACCTTAACAACGCCGAAGAAGCTGCGTTCCCGGTAAAGAACGTCCTGATGCCAGCCGTGCGAAAAAATGAGCGCGAGCGTCACGGCAGCAACGCCGAACGCAAAGCGACGAGGCCTTTTCATGAAGAGCAGCGCGTAACAGAGCACGGCGGGAATGCTGTAGGTCAGAAAGGGATACAGTGAAGACAGATTGAGATGCAGCATCTGTGCGATGCCCCAGAAATTCATACCATGCAGGGGCCACTTGACGGTAAGCCAGAACGTGAGTCCGCCGAGCATTGCCGGCAGAGCGACGTCAAGCACGCGGGCAGTCCATCGCATTTCCGATGCCCCGACCGCGAGAGCGGGCCTGAAGATGAGAATTGTGGCAAATGCGAGCACAATCGGATACTCCACAACCGACCGGAACACCAGGGGCGCGACGACCGCATTGAAGATGCCGCCCAGCACCCCGCCGACCGACATCCAGAGATAGAAACCCGTAAGGTATTTCGCCGCCGGACGGGTCCGCGCGAGTTCGCCGTGACAAACCATGGCGACAATGAAGAAAGTGGCGAGATTGCACAGCATCGCAATCCACATAGCCGGCTTGGTGAGCGGAACATTAATGAACAGCAGCGCAATGACCGCGATGGGGAACAGGCGCAGCATAAGGCGGTTGACCGCCTGCGGGATATTGGCAAAAACAAGGATGAACGTGAGCAGATACAATGAAAGCGGGATGACCCAGAAGAGCGGAATCGCGGCGACATCGGTACTCAGGAATGTGGTTACCCCGAGCATGAGGCTCGACGGCACAAACGCTAGCGCCACCCACCGCAACTGCCGCGAACGGGCAGGCGGGGCTGCATCCGATGCGCAATACGCCGGCAGACTGCCCGGAACAGACATGCCGCCTCCCCCGGAACAGAGCCTCGCCGAACGCCAGGTGAAATACGCACACCCGAGAATAAATGCAATAAAAAGAATATAGCCGACTGACCAGAGCGAGCTTTGCTCACGAAGGGCAAAGCCCGGCTCAATAAAGGCAGGATAACTCATGAGCGCCAGCATGCTGCCGGCATTGCTTGCGCTGTAGAGAAAATAGGGGTCGGCCGATGACGGGTGGCCGGTCCAGACAAACCACCGCTGCATGAGCGGTGCCGTGCTGGAGAGCACAAAAAAGGGAAGCCCGACCGAAACCAGCAACAGAATAAGCACAAGGCCAACCGGGTTGGTCTCGCCTGCCGGAATCCAGTGGCTTGAGACTGCAACCGGCAGAACGATGCAGGCGAGCAGAAGAAGCGCGGCATGCAGCATCACCTGCCTGCCGACCGGAAGTCTAGTGCTGGAAACATGCGCGTAAGCATAGCCACCAAGAAGCAGCGCCTGAAAGAACATCATGCAGGTATTCCACACGGACGGCGTGCCGCCGAGGAGCGGCAGAATCATCTTTGCGACCATCGGCTGGACAATGAAAATCAGCGTGGCGCTCATGAAGAGCGTCAATGAAAAAAGGACCGGCAGAAAGGCTGTGCGGAGGTAGGTCATGAGCAAAGTTCCATTGCCGGTGCGTGGTGACTGCCCGCTTCGACAGGGCGCACTTCGGCTCTCCTCGCATCAAAATCGGTCATGCTGCCTCCTCAGTAGGCTTCGCGCATAAGAATTTACGCAGATGTGTATTATGAAGGATTCATCAGGCTGCAGGCAATGCGCACAGGAAACTCAGCCCGTCGGACAGCGCAGTTCACGAATGGACTCGCCACGGAATTGTCAGTAGCTTTTGTCCCTTTGGTGTCACTCCCGCTCGTCGGGAGTCTTTCCTGTTGGTTGCAAACCTATCCGGGCGGGAAGGATTCCGGACATCCTTTGCAGGACAAGCGCCAGAATGACCAAAACAGATAGGAATACAGAGCATTATTGTCCAAATTGCAGGCTCTAACAGGCTGCTGAAAAACTCCTGTTGCAAAATGCTCAGTTAAAAACGACTCTCTCAGAGGCTCAAGAATCGAAAAACTCGGGGCAATCCATGTCGGAACATCCCCCCAAATTGACTTCGCTGATACCAAGAGTGACTTTTTCAGCAACCTGCTAATGACAATTCCGGCATTATTCGTCACTGCAACAAATGATTCCCTGTTCTAGCTATAATTGACGGATATACCGGCCAATCGACCATTATAGCTGTACAAGGAGTATCTCAGATGATGCAT
>CAYMRS010000075.1:0-8258 GCA_964392915.1 uncultured Nitrospiraceae bacterium | reverse complement strand
TGAAGGGACTGCCTGAGGCAATAGAGGCAGCATATCCCCAGACACAGGTGCAGTTGTGCATGGTGCATATGGTCCGGCACAGCCTGAAATATGTCTCCTGGAAAGAGCGCAAAGAAGTGGCGGCAGACCTGAAGCTCATCTACCGTGCCGTAACAGCTGAGCAGGCAGCCGAGAACCTTGAAGCCTTTGCCCGCAAGTGGGACAAGCGGTTCCCAACAATCAGCGTGTCATGGCGCAATAACTGGGAGAGGATCATCCCGCTGTTCGGATATCCCCCGGAGATCCGCAAGATCATCTACACGACCAATGCCATAGAGTCGCTGAACATGTCGCTGCGGAAGGTGACGAAAAATCGAGGCTCGTTCCCCAGTGACGAAGCCGCATTCAAGCTCTTGTATCTTGCGCTCTGAAATATTACAAAAAGATGGACCATGCCGGTCCAGAACTGGAAATCGGCCCTCAATCAGATGGCCATCTTGTTTGAAGGAAGAGTGCCTTTGGTATGACTACTACAGAAAAAGCATTTACACAAAATTATTGACACGCCTCATATTTGACCGGACATGTTGCCACCCTCTCACACCTTTACATGCAGCACCGGCAACCCAAGCTTCTGCCGGGCATTCTCGCCCTTCAGCAACATGGTCGTTTTTCTGACCGCCTGGTCGCCTCTGTCTCCTTCATGCTGGGCCTGGAGTTTTGTGGGCAGACTCGCTCCGCTCTGGATGGTATGTTTGCCGAACCTGTCCGACAACGTGTCCACGGCTTTATAGAGCGTCGACATCTTCTCAATCCGGACGGTGTCGTCAAAGAGCGTGTACTGGTTTTTTTCCTCTGACACCAGATCGCAGAGCACAACGCCGGTCTGCCGGTACGGCGTGTTTTCCCGGAATATTTTCTGCAGACCCTCCCGGAGCGGGCCAAACAAATCCGCGGGAAATGCCGTCGGCCTACTGACCTTCACTTCAATGCCGGAATCCCGGAAGTCCTGCTGCCGGAGAAACAGAAACAGCTTCCGGGCTGTCAGATTATACCGGCGCGCTTTTATGCAGGCATTTTCCAGGTTCTTGACGAGCTGAGCAAACACGAAGTCATGGTCTGTTGAGGGTGGCGTGAAGGTCCTCGCCTTGCTGATGGACTGATAGCTTGCCTTGGCCTGCACAGTTACATGGTAGACGCTCCGACCGTTCAGCTCGCACCATATTTCATGATAAGGCTTTGAAAGGAGGCGTTTCACGAAGGCTTCGTCTTTTCTCGCGAAATCCAGCGCGGTCGTTATCCCAAATTTCTTAAGATATGCCGATGTGTTCGGCCCTATCCCCCAGACTTTGTTGACGGGCAGATTCCGGAGAAACAGATGAATGTCTCTGCCACTGATAATAGTCAGCCCCGCGGGCTTTTTATGCTTCGATCCTATCTTTGCCAACACTTTTGAGATGCTTACACCAACCGACACGGTGATGCCGAGCTCCTTTGCCACTGCCTGCTGCATCTGCTCCGCAATAGATCCGTAGGAGCCGTGATAGTGCCTTCTTAATCCGGTAAGGTCTATGAACGCCTCGTCTATGGAATACTCCTCCACATCCGGAGAAAACCGCCGCAGGATGTCGAACATCCTTTTGGAAAAGAGGCTGTAGGTTTCGTAGTCAGAGGGAAGGATAAAGCACTCGGGACAGAGCTTTTTTACTTCAAAGAGCCGCATGCCTCGCTTTACGCCCTTGGCCTTGGCTTCATAGCTCAATGCGGCGACAATCCCCCGCTCCTTGCCGGTAATGACGGGCTTGCCCTTCAGTTCGGGATGGATTGCCTGTTCACATGAGGCAAAGAAGGCGTCGGCGTCCAGATGGGCAATGGCGCAGGGCCAAGAGTGGATAGTGATGGGGGAATCGTCCATATGGAAAGCAAAGGTATTACTGGTATTTACGGACGACGCCGGTCACAACGCCGGCGATCTTCAATTCATGTTTGGGGCGAATAGGCTTATAGTTCGGGTTGGCGGCAATCAATACGACATTCTCTCCATGCTTTTTCAGGCGCTTCATTGTCCACGCCCCGTCGACTTCCGCAATAACGATATCTCCGCTGTTCGGTGTGACGCTCCGGTCAATGATAACCATGTCGCCGGGCATAATGCCTGCGCCACTCATGGAATCTCCCGACACCTTCAGAAGAAATGTCGCCTGAGGATTTTTCACCAGAAGGTCGTCAAGCGAAAGGGTGTCGGCCAATTCCTCTTCCGCCGGACTGGGGAAGCCCGCTTCTACCGCGCCAAGAACCCTCAACGGGTTTTTCAGACGGCCCGGAAGCAGCCTGCCGCTGTCATCTCTGGCAATCAGATTCCGTTGTTCGAGTTTTGCTATCAATTGAAAAACAGAGCTTTTGGAACTCAGGCCGACCAGCGCTCCAACCTCAGAGAAGCTCGGCATGCGGCCCCGGGAGGCGTAAAACTGCCTGATGCTGTCGGCCCGTTCCCTGAGGACTTCAGGAGCAAGTGGTTTCATAAGGCAATTATATGACGAACGTTCGTTCGCTGTCAAGGAGGCAAGGCAGAGCGGGTGGAATTCAACGCAACCCGCCAGGGCATCCTGTTTGACGGGCTGAACAAGAACGGTACGACCGGAGCATTCCTTCTACGGGAGCACCTCGACGACATCCCCGTTTTTCAGACAGACGGCATTCGCTTCGTCAACGTCAATATGGAACTCCAGCCGGTAGTCCGGATGAACGCGGATAAGCACTTCCTGGTAGATTACGCCTCTCGGCCCCGGTGCTTTGACATTCACGCGATCCTTGTCCTGAACCCCGAAGCGGTCGGCATCGGACGGATGCATGTGAATATGCCGGGAGGCGAGAATGACGCCTTCTTTCAGGATAAGCGTTGTGCCCGCAGACCCGACAATCGTAAGGCCGGCCGAACCCGCCAGATCGCCCGAGTCGCGGACCGGCGGATTGATGCCGAGCCTGAAGGCATCGGACGGGGCCACCTCGACCTGGGTTTGCTTCCGTGTAGGGCCCAGCACCCGCACATTCTCGATAATTCCCTTCGGCCCGATGAGCACGACCTTTTCCTCGCAGGCTACCTGCCCCGGCTGCGACAAGTCCCGCAAAACCGTGCAGGAGTCATTGTCGCGAGGGCCGAAAAGCGCCGCGAAGTCCTCGCGGAAAAGGTGGACATGTCGGGCCGAGACGCCGACCGGAACAGTTCTGTCCGGCTTTTCAGCCGCAGGAGCGGTCTGGGCGCGACTCTCTCCCTGCGGCTGAC
Source organism: uncultured Nitrospiraceae bacterium (assembly GCA_964392915.1). Taxonomy (GTDB): domain Bacteria; phylum Nitrospirota; class Thermodesulfovibrionia; order Thermodesulfovibrionales; family Dissulfurispiraceae; genus JAAYUK01. The sequence goes on along the minus strand of CAYMRS010000075.1, from coordinate 4,996 downwards.
CGCGAACGCCCCCGGTTTTGGGTGCAGTCAATTGTTCCTTATTCATTTTCGCCATATCTGATTGTATTGCATTTCCAATAAAAATTCATTGTCCCCTTTTCCCGGACTCAAGCCTTCGCCTGAAGGGCCTCTTCATGTCTAGCCTGTTAGGCCAATCGCACCCCCCCCCGTTGACCGGCATCCCTTCACAACAGACAACATCCTGACGCGGTTCAGGAGCATTCGGGTATCAAGCACCACTCTTTGTGCTATTCTTATCTCAAATGGCACGAAGGAGAGCATTGTTATGAAGGCTGACCTGACCGCCGGAAAGTCGTTCCCGCTTGGCCCGACCGTGATGCCGGGCGGGGTGCGGCTCAACCAGCCCGACTGGAGCGACTCCTCGCACAGCATAGCGTTTTCAGTCCGGAGCCTGCTGCGCAGTTTTATGTTTCATTGCATGATCAACGCTTACTGGGAGCCGCTCACATTTGAGCTGCCGCGGGATGAAGCCGGCATGGGCTGACAATGCTTTTCTCACGGATTCGGGAGGATTCGCAGCCCTCACCATCCTGACACCGGGAAGAGGTGACGCCCCCATTTCTCAGTGAAGCATCCTCAGCATTCGCTTGCTTTCTTACAGCAGCATGCCGTCAAGCGGACTGCTTGCCGTCGCATAGAGCTTCTTGCCGATACGGCCGGCTTTATACGCAAGACGACCGGCGATGGTGGCGTGCTTCATTGCCGCGGCCATGGCAATCGGGTCTTTTGCGCCGGCAATGGCGGTATTGATCAACACTGCATCGCAGCCGAGCTCCATCGCAATGGTCGCATCCGAGGCGGTGCCAACACCCGCATCCACAATGACCGGAACTTTCGAGTGTTCAAGAATGATCTTGATGTTGTATGGGTTGCGGAGCCCGAGACCGGAGCCAATCGGCGCGCCAAGAGGCATAACCGCAACCGCGCCCGCGTCTTCAAGTCGGCGGCACATGACAGGGTCGTCGTTGGTATATGGGAAAACGATGAAGCCCTCCTTCGCAAGAATCTCGGTTGCTTTCAGCAGGCCGATGACGTCCGGAAAGAGCGTCTTTTCGTCGGCGATGACTTCCAGCTTGATGAGATCGGAAACGCCCGCCTCCCGCGCAAGGCGTGAGTAACGGAGGGCGTCTTCAACAGTGTAGCACCCAGCGGTGTTCGGCAGAATCTTGTATTTTTTCGGATCAAGGTAGTCGAGCAGGTTCGGAGAGTTGCGGTCGGTAATATTGACGCGCCGAACCGCGACTGTCACCATGTCGGCGCCGGAGGCCTCAATTGCCCGGACCGTCTCATCAAAATCCTTGTATTTGCCGGTTCCTACCCAGAGACGGGACTGAAACTCGATACCTCGGATAATCAATTTGTCTTCCATAGCTTACCTCCAAAGAAGAACGCCCTTATCCCGGGGGAACAAGGGCGCTGCGTTCGTATTGCCCATTCCCTTCGCCGGCATTATCCGGATCAGGTTCAAAGGGTCGTTTCTGCCCGGCAGAAACTCTCAGACCTGCGGCCACCCCTAGGTAGCTGTACTTTAAAATACTCTCCCTGATTTGTCAACGAAACGGGCAGGACTCCCCGGTCCTGCCCGTTTCGTTCCATGATTATCCTTGCCTGCCGACGGCTCCCTGTTTGCTGCTCGCTACCTCCTCTGCTGTTTCTGCAGATCGTCAAGAATCCTCTGCGCATCATCCAGCTGTTTCTGTTGGTCAGGCGTCAGCTGAACACCTGCCGGAGCCTGCATGGGAACGTAAGGTTGCCCTGCCGGCGCAGGCTGCTGCTGAGACTGGCGCTGCATCTGCTCAGTCTGTCTCTGCATAGCCTTTGCGGCTTCCTCCATGTGCTGCGTCCCTGCTCCCATTTCACGCGAAAACTTCCGGGCGGTGTAGGTCGCGCTCACTGACATCAGACAGAGAATCGCGGTAAGGATTCCGAACACCATCCATGCCTTTTTCCCGGGAATGGCATGAACTTCGACGCTCACAATCACGATATAATAAAGGCCGATGAGCATACTTATGACTGTGCCGAGGTATGGGATGAACCCGATGACCGTCGTAATCGGGGAGAGCGCCGCAAGATATGCGGCCGAACGGTAGGCGGTCTCATAGTTTTCCTGGGAGCCCATAAGCTTCCAGATAACAAAGAGGATCGCCGCGCCGATGAAACTTCCGATCGCGATAGCGACTGGCATGAAAACCATCGAGCCGAACGCCATAAATATGCTCATGCCGGGTATGATGAGCACATGGCCGACCATCTGGATGATACCGGCGACAACCCCGAGCGCGACAACAAAGATCAAAGGCTCGGCATACCCTCCGGTCTTCGGCAATTCTCGGAAAAAGCCCTTCGGATTGGTTAGCACGCGGATTGCGGTCTGCGGGATTGTTGAGGGAAGCGCACCAAAATTAATCGTCTCTGCCATGCCAAGCCTCCTCATTAATCATAAATAATAAGAACCGATGAACGCTTAGATTATATCGACATGTAAAGTGCATTGCAAAGGTAAATTTTCCACGCGCTATTGACAGAGAGTTCGCAAGTCTTTATAAATAAAAGATTGACCACTCTTCAACCAGGTCGTTTCTACTACAAGGAGGAATACATATGACGCAGCAGAAACACGAGTTCAAAACCGAGGTCAAGGAACTCCTGAACCTCATGATCCATTCGCTTTACTCGCACAAAGAGATTTTCCTGCGCGAGCTTATCTCCAATGCGTCGGACGCGATCGACAAGGCACGGTACGAATCTCTCATGAACAAGGAGATTGGGGCGACTGCATGGACCATCCGCATCACGCCTGACAAGACCGCCGGAACGCTGACCATCAGCGATAACGGTATTGGCATGACTCACGACGATGCGGTCAAGCATCTCGGAACCATCGCTCACTCGGGCACCGCCGAGTTCCTTGCTCTGCTGAAAAGCCGCGAGATGAACGAGCATCCGGAGCTGATTGGTCAGTTCGGTGTCGGCTTTTATTCATCGTTTATGGTTGCCGACAAGGTGACGGTTCTGTCGAAAAAAGCTGGCGCCGGGGAAGCGGCGGTACGTTGGGAGTCGAACGCTGACGGCACCTTTACCATTGAAGAGTCCGAACGCGCCGCCGCAGGCACCGATGTCGTTCTCCACCTCAGGGAAGAAGACAAAAAGTATCTCGATGAATGGGAAATCCGCGACATTATCAGGAAATACTCCGACTATATCGAATATCCGGTGGTTATGGAGGTTGAGCGCGACGAACCGAGCGCCCTCGACAAGGACAAGACGGTAAAGATCCGGAAGGATGAAACCCTGAACTCACAGAAAGCACTCTGGCTTCGGGACAAAGCCGACATCAATGATTCCGACTACAACGAGTTTTACAAGCACATCGCACACGACTTCAGCGACCCCGCGAAGGTAATTCATTACAAGGCTGAAGGTACCACCGAGTTTACCGCACTGCTCTATCTGCCGTCTGCAGTGCCGTTCGATATTTTCTACAAGGAGTTCAAGATTGGTCCCGCGCTCTATGTGAAGCGGGTCCAGATTATGGATCACTGCGAGGAGCTTATCCCGGTCTGGCTACGCTTTGTGAAGGGAGTGATCGATTCGTCTGATCTTCCGCTCAATGTTTCACGGGAGATCTTGCAGAATAACCGGCAGGTCGATGTGATGAAAAAGAGCATCACCAAAAAGGTGCTTGATACGCTCAACGAAATGAAGCGCGATGAACGCGAAAAATATGAGAAGTTTTATGAGGGCTTCGGCCGCATCCTGAAAGAGGGCATCCATTTTGATCGTTCCCGCCGCGAGGCGATTGCGGAACTGCTCCTCTTTCCGTCCACAAAAACCGAGGCAGGCAAGGCTATCACCCTTCCGGACTACACCGACCGCATGAAGCCGGACCAGCAGGAAATCTTTCATATCAGCGCTCCGTCATATGAAGAAGCGCTCCGCTCCCCGTATCTGGAGGCATTCGCGAAGAAGGATCTCGAAGTGCTGATCATGACGGACGAGGTCGATCCAATCATCATGGGCGATCTGCAGGAGTTCAAGGGCAAGAAACTGAAGTCAATCACCCGCGGCGACATTGCGCTCGACAAGGACGAAGAAGAGGAAAAGAAAGAGGCTGACAGGAAGTACAGCAAGCTTCTGGATCTCATGAAGGCAGACCTGAAGGATGATGTGAAAGATGTCCGCTTCTCGGGCCGCCTGACCGACTCTCCGTGCTGTCTCGTGACTGATGAGAATCAGATGGACCCGTCGATGGAGCGCATCTTCAAGGCGATGGGACAGGAGCTGCCGGAAAACAAGCGTATTCTTGAGATTAACCCTCACCATGCCGTGATTGAAGCGATGCAGGCGGTCTTTGAAAAAGATCCGAATGACGCGGCGCTCAGGGAGAATATCGGCCTGCTGTATGATCAGGCGCTGCTGCTTTCAGGCGGGAAGCCGAAAGACCCGACAGCGTTCGCAAAAGCGGTCGCGAAGCTGATGACCGAGCACCTAGGCAAATAAAAAAGAATGCGCCATAAGAAAGGGCGGGGAAAACCCGCCCTTTCTTATCCGTGAAAACGGAATTGTTCATGCTCCCTTCATCGCAGCCATCATAAGCACGAAGTCTTCAAGCAGCGCCTGGAGATCTTCTTCGTGCTCCACTTCCTGCTGGAGGATAGTAAGCACCATGTTGTACGTGACGGGGTCCTTGTCCTACGTTATCTCAAGCAGTTTTTTGTATGTGCTGATCGCGCACTGCTCTTCGGCAATGTTCTGCTCGAGGATTTTCTTGATGAACGGATCATCCGGCGCATCATAGCCGCAATTCGTAAGTTTGTACCAGTCTTCCGGTTTGGTCACCGGCGTTCCGCCCAGTTGGATAATCTGCATGGCAACCATGTCGGCATGCAGGAGCTCCTCGGTTGCATGCTGGACCAGTTAGCCCACATAATTCATAAACATTCGGCGAGAGCAGTTTTTATGAGTTAAAGGC
>CAYMRS010000074.1:0-8536 GCA_964392915.1 uncultured Nitrospiraceae bacterium | reverse complement strand
ACGCGCTCCGCATTAAAGCGGATCCAGGACAGATTGAGCAGGTTATCATCAATCTGGCGGTCAACGCCCGGGACGCAATGCCCCACGGCGGCAAGCTGATAATTGAGACGGTCTGCGCGGAGCTTGACGATCTGTATGCGCAAAACCATGTGGGAGCCGTCGCGGGCGAGTATGTGCTGATTGCGGTGAGCGACACGGGATGCGGCATGGACAAGGAGACGCTTTCCAAGGCTTTCGAGCCGTTTTTTACGACCAAGGAGAAAGGAAAAGGCACCGGTCTCGGTCTTGCCACGACATTTGGCATCATAAAGCAGTCCGGCGGCAATATCCTGATTTACTCGGAGCCGGAACAGGGAACAACGTTCAAGATATACCTTCCGGCCGCTCACGCCGAGCCGGAACTGAAGACCGATTTCCCTACCGGGACATACCGCCGGGATGCCGGCCTGCAAATTCTTGTGGTTGAGGATGAGGATTTATTGAGGGGGCTGTTCGATGCCATCCTTACAAGCCTGGGTCACCATGTGGCGGTCGCCGCAAACGGCGGCGAGGCGTTGCTTCTGGTGGAAGAGAAGGGAATGACGCCCGACCTCGTGATCGCGGATGTCGTCATGCCCGGCATGAGCGGGGCAGTGCTGTCTGAGCGTCTTCGCAGAAGCCGTCCGAAGCTCAAGATGCTGTTCATGTCCGGTTATACGGAAAGCGCTGTCGCACAGCGCGGAGTGCTCGATTCCGCCACGCACTTTATACAGAAACCGTTCACTGTCGAGGCGATTGCCCAAAAGATCGAGCAGGTGATGCGGGCGACTGAAGGAGACTCCTGATAGCCGGCCGTTGCGCCGATGCCGCAAGAGCTTTTTTTGAGGGGTCTGCTGACGAGTATTATTAATGAAATGCTGACGAAGCGGAAGCAAGGAGGGGGGGCTCATGAAGCTGATAGATCTGTCTCACGTGTTTGATAACGCTATGCCGGTCTATCCTGGCGACCCGACGCCCGAATTGCAGCAGGCGACGGAGATCGGCCCGACAGGATACGCAATCGGATCTGTGCATACCGTACTGCACGCCGGAACTCATATAGACGGCCCCCGCCATGTTTTTGAAGAGGGTGTTTTTTTGTCGGATGTGCCTGTTGAGCGGTTTGCGGGCAGGGGCGTCCTGATTGATGCGCGGGGACGCGCTGTTGTTGATGCCGACGCGCTTGCCGGCAAAATGTTACGGCAGGGCGATATTGTGCTGGTCATGTCCGGGCGTTCTGCTCTCTACCGCTCGCCTGAGTACTTTCTGGAATCGGCTGTGGTGACCGGGGGATTTGCACAGGCATTGGCGGATGCCGGGGTCAGCATGCTCGGCATAGACTTTGCTAGCCCTGACCACCCGCCATTCCCCGTTCATCGCCTCCTGCTTTCTCACGGCATACTTATTATCGAAAACCTGACAAATCTGGAGCGGCTCATCGGCGTCCCATGCTTTGAAGTTATTGCCCTGCCGGTCAGATTCAGGGCCGAGGCGGCACTGGCAAGAGTCGTTGCGCGAGCATCCTGAGTGCTTTTGAATGGCCGGGACTGAGTGTGGTAAGGTTGAAATATGTTGTCGATTTCTCCGGAAGCGCTCTCCCTGATAAAAAAAGAGCATAAGCCGCTCTTTCTCGATATGCCGCCCCACATAAAGGCAGGGTGTTGCGTCAATCTGCAGGAGTGCCCGACTGTGCGCTTCGGCGTGCCGCACGACCCTGAAAACTATGTTGAAAAAGTGATTCAGGGCGTGCCGTTGCTGCTGCCCCGGCGATTTCCGATGGACCGTGAGCTTACCATTACGGTCAGTTCGTTTCTCGGCATCAGGAGAATTGTCCTTGAGGGCTGGAACTACTGCTGAAGTCATGGAATAGTGTGGAAACCCACCGGAGAATGTTATTATCGCCGCATGGTTCTGCCGATAAAAAACCCCTGAAGATGAAAGTGTTTTTGTTGTATACTATAACTCAGGAATTTTTTCGGATCCGCTTGACGGGCTGATAAAAGTACTGATAAGTAATGACGAGGATCGTAACGATCCTGATAAAATAAAGAAACAGGTGTAAGCGTATGACCACAAATGACAATCCTCAGGACGAATCGCCGCTGGCGATGGCATTCAAGAAGGCTCAGGCCGACAAGGAAGCACCGAAAGAAGACAGCTCTGAAGAGTTCCTGTATATCGAGGCATCAGTGATTTTGCGGGTGAATCCCATAGCAGCGCAGGATCTTCCGAAGTATGTAACCGTCTATCTTCAGGACGCGATCAAGAAAAACCCGTATTTGAAGATTAACAGCATTGAAGTCGACGAAATTTAGCCGCGATAGTTTTTTTTGCACTCAACGGCGCAACCGGGCATCCGGAGCGCCGTTTTTTTTTTGCAGAGCGGTTCAGTCGCCGTTGTCTCAGGTTGCGAAGGCTTGCGCCTGCCACTCACTTCTGGCCTGCAAAATCAAGCCATTGCCACGCATTCACCCGCGTTTTTCAGCACCATGTTAATACTTCCCGCCGGAAAGCTGGCCGGTGACGGTCCCCACTTTTATCTTTGTCCTGATCTGCACGGGAATGCGGCGATCATCATCCGAAAGCCAGAGAAAAAGCTCACCTCTGCGGCTGAAGAACCCTTCGGTCAGCATGACCGGCTGAATGGCGATAGTCCTGAAGCGACCGATCGGCGTATCGACATCTTCACGCCGCAGGACTCGGATTTCCATTCGGTAGATGCGCTTGCTGTCGAAAATCGTTACATGCAGGGATTTGCCGATGATGAGCGGAAGGGTGCGAACATGATAAATGCTGGCCAGCGGATCAAGTGTTGGAACCAGAAGCGGGAACTCCGCCCGCTCCTGTTCAAGGTGGTTAATATAGAAGATCTTTTTTGCCGCAGGGTCGAACCGGTATTCCTTGTCCCTGCGATTGCGGCCCTCCCGGAGCATGATGCGATATGAGGAGGGCGCAGCAATGCCGGGGCCCCACAGCTCCTTTTTCAGCGTGCTGACAACAAGGTCATCAACAGGATAAATGACACCCGCGAGCGGAGTTGACGTGACAGTTGATATGAGCTGCACCGTATCATCAGACACCTTTTTTTCGAGCGACGCAGTGCCGGCCTTGATGCCATTCCAGTAGAGACTGTACTCCAAGCGTTCGGATGCGGCTTGCGTGCCCGCTGAAATAAAAAGCAAGACCATGCATAGCGGGAGAACAACGAGAATCCGCACGATTACTCCTTCGCTGGTATTTTTGTCAAACACGCGCTCTGGCAGTGGAACTGCAACGCTATGGGAGAACGAACCGCCTTTCTGGTATGATAATCCCATGCTTGTTATTCCTGCAATAGACCTGAAGGATGGTCTTTGTGTACGGCTGCTTCAGGGAAGAAAAGACGACTCCACGGTCTATTCTGATGACCCTGCCGCAATGGCCCGAAAGTGGCAGTCTTGCGGCGCAAAGCTGCTCCATGTTGTTGATCTTGACGGGGCATTTACCGGGCACCAGAAGAATGTCGAAAGCATCATCGCCATCCGCAAAGCCGTGTCGATGGAAATCGAGGTCGGCGGCGGTATCCGCGATCTGGCGAGAATAGACCGGCTGATCGGCCTCGGCATCGATCGTGTCATTCTCGGTACGGTTGCCATTGAGAATCCGGAACTGGTAAGGGAAGCGTCCGCAAAACACCCTGGACGCGTTCTGGTCGGCATTGACGCAAAGAACGGCAATGTAGCCGTAAAAGGCTGGGTGGAAGTTACACGGGTGCTGGCAACTGATCTTGCTCTTCAAATGCAGGAGGCCGGTGCTGCGGGCGTCATCTACACCGATATTGCCAAGGATGGCATGCTTGCCGGGCCGAACATTGAGGCAACCGCAGAGCTTGTTCGGCAGCTGAAGATTCCGGTTATAGCATCGGGCGGTGTCTCGTCGCTTGACGATATCAGGAGGCTCGCGGCAATCCCGCAGCTCTTCGGAGCAATCACCGGCAAGGCGCTTTACTCAGGCGCTCTTGATCTCGCAGAAGCGATTCAGGCAGTGCCCGGGCATCATTAATTCAGAAGTCAGCGCACAGAAAAATAAGTTCAGCTATACCGACAGAAGGGGAAAAACAGCAGAATGTCTTTATTAACCCGCAGCCTGCAAACCCTCACGCATCAGCGCTTCTAGCATGCTGGCCAAGCGAATTATTCCATGTCTCGATGTGAAGAACGGCCGCGTGGTCAAGGGCGTAAGCTTTGAAAATCTGCGCGACGCCGGCGACCCGGTTGAAAATGCCATCTTCTACGACCAGCAGGGCGCGGATGAGCTGGTGTTTCTGGATATAACCGCATCGCACGAAAAAAGAAAAGTCATTCTTGACGTTGTGCAGATGACAGCCGACGATGTATTCATGCCGCTTACCGTTGGCGGGGGAATCAAGACCCTCGATGATATCCGCGACCTGCTGAATGCCGGCTGCGACAAGGTTTCGATCAATACCACCGCGGTAAAAGACCCGTTCTTTATAAATAAGGCTGCCGAACGATTCGGGAGTCAGTGCATTGTTGTGGCCATTGATGCCAAGCGGGTGGCTGACAATATGAGCGACGCGACCGGCGAGCCGTGGCATACCGATGCGCTTTTGGCCGATGTGGAGCTGAAGCTCCCGGTTTTAGAGCGGACGTGGGCCATCTCCACACACGGCGGAAGAAAAATGAAGCTCATCAACGCTGTGGCCTGGGCCCGGAAAATGGAAGAGCTGGGCGCGGGCGAAATCCTGCTGACCAGTATGGACAATGACGGCACGAAAGACGGCTACGACATCGCGCTCACCCGTGCGATTGCCGAAGCGGTTACCATTCCGGTCATTGCGTCAGGCGGGGCGGGGAGCCTTGAGCACCTTTACGAGGGGCTGACCGCAGGCAAGGCCGACGCGGCGCTTGCCGCCTCGATTTTCCACTATCGCGAGTTCACCGTGCGCGAGTCAAAGGAGTATCTGCGATCTAAAGGAGTGCCGGTGCGCTTGTAGCTTTGCGGCTTGCAGTAATAGCAAAAAACAGTGGTCGTAAATCATCAGCACACCAAAAAGCCCTGTTCATTCTGCAATCCGGCGGCTAAGGAACAAACGCATTGCGGACATTTGGAGCAGATTCCTCTTGCTAAAATAAAGGCTTATCAGGGAATATATAGGGTGTCCTATAGGCACAAAATGGAATGTTCTCCCTGGAGATTATTCCTTAATGATTGATGCAACGGAGTCTCCATTGACTACTACCGCTTCGACCTTACCATCTATTACCATCAAGGGAAAAAGGATTACCGTGCCGATTGTCCAAGGCGGCATGGGTGTTGGCGTCTCCATGGCGCCGCTTGCCAGTGCGGTAGCGCGCGAAGGAGGCCTCGGCCTTATCTCGAGCGCCTGTCTTGACCGCCTGGTATCCAAGCGGACCGGCAGGAAGATGAATACCTATGAAGCAACCCGGGAAGAAATAGAGCTGGCCAAGGACAAAGGCGGTTTTGCCGGCATAAACATTATGGTTGCCCTGCAGCGCGACTATGTCGATTCCGTCAAGGGTGCCATTGATGCGGGAGCAGACGCCATTATTTCCGGAGCCGGCCTGCCGCTCAACCTGCCGGACATTCATCCTCCGAAAGACACCGCTCTAATTCCGATAGTCTCTTCTGCGCGGGCGCTTGCACTGATTTGCAAGAAATGGGACCGCTTTAAATACCGTCCCGACGCGGTTGTACTTGAAGGGCCTCTGGCCGGCGGCCACATCGGATTCAAGATGGAACAGGTTGATCTCGAATCCAACAAGCTCGAAAATCTGCTTCCTCCCGTGAAGGACATGGCGATGAAATACGGCGACATACCGGTGATTGTCGCCGGCGGCATATACACGCATGAGGATATCCAGCGATATCTCGCGATGGGGGCAGCCGGTGTGCAGATGGGCACCCGCTTCCTGGCGACGGAAGAGAGCTCAGCAACGGAAGCTTACAAACAAGCGGTTGTCGCGGTTAAGCAGAAAGATATATACCTCGCCTTCCGTCCCGGCTCACCATGCGGCCTTCCGTTTCGCATTATCTATCAGTCGCCGATGTACCAGTCGACGCTGAAGCAGCTGCGCCCACCTAAGTGCGACAAGGGCTATGTGCTGAACAAGGACGAAAAGGGTAATTACATGCTTTGTCCCGCAAAGATAAATAACACGGATTATTTCTGTATCTGCAATGGACTGCTCAGTTCGGCAGCATATAATCCTGACAAGGAAGAGCCGCTGTACACTGTCGGCACGAATGCGTATCGGATCGACAGGGTTCTTTCCGTCAATGCATTGATGGACGAACTCAAAGGAGTATAAGCTTAACAGGTTGCCGAAAACCTCTTCATGAGTCGGTGTGGAGTGCGGTCCCGTCAATAGTGAACCAAAGCATTCAGGCGGCGAGCGGTCCTTTATAGAAGAGCCGCTCATAGGCAGCCAAGTTGAGCCTGTCCGCGCTGCTGGGCGCAAAACACCTCGATATGCTCCGCAATCTCCCTTCCCGCATCCTCTCGTGTTCTGTGCTGCGATGATGCACAAGCCTTGGATATGTCCAGCACTACACACAACACCGGCACCGGATATTCAGGTCGCAAATTCTCGATAATCGCACGCATTCCTGAGGCTCCCTCGAGTTCAACCCCTATGGCCCGCCTTGCATTATCCCGGAATTGTCATCAGAGCTTGCATCTAGACGATAACGCGCTGTATTCCTGTATGTTATCGTCATTCCGGGTTGTCCGGAATAAATGAGCTTGTAACCAACAGGAAAGACTCCCGACGAGCTGGAGTGACAGCGCAGGGACAAAAGCTAATGACATTTTTTTATGCGCCTCGTGACGGTACGTGCTCATGGTACACTGTAAAGAAGGAAAAAAGGAGGAGATTCAGGATGTCTACAACAATATTCAGCACCGCCCAAACCAAGCTTCGCTGCATCAGATGCTCGCATGTGGCGAATCTGCTGAAGGAAAGAAAATTTCAGTGTCCGAAGTGCGGAGATCTGTTCGATGTAGTGCATAATTTCGATCCGCTCAAGAAAACCTTTCGGGAATATACAAAACTGTTTGATCGCAGGGCAGCTCAGGCCTTCAGCGCAAAAGGGGGGGCCACCGAAAGATCCGGCGTATGGCGTTTCAAGGAATGGATTATGCCGTATCTGCCTGACAAATACATCGTATCTCTGGGCGAAGGCAATGTGCCGATAGTGCCTGCCGGCAGGCATCTGCGGGAGTGGATAGGACCGGTAGACTTGTGGATGATTCTCGAGGGAATGACACCGACCGGTTCGTTCAAGGATTTCGGCGGAACGGTTATGATGTCTGTCGCAAAGGCAGCTGGAATCAAATATGTAGGCTGCGCATCAACCGGCGATACCTCTGCGATGGTTGCTGCTTACGCCTCAGCCGCCGGCATCAGGAGCGTGGTCATACTTCCCAGGGGCAAAGTGACCGCCGCGCAGCTGGCTCAGCCGCTTGTGCATGGGTCAACAATAATTACACTGCCCGGCGATTTCGACGACTGCATGAGGGTGGTGCGCGAACTGGTTACGGAAAAGAGGCTCTTTCCGGCCAACAGCCTGAACCCTACACGAATCGAAGGGCATCAGGCGACCGTATTTCTGACAGCACAGTTTTTTGGATGGGAACTGCCCGACTGGATAGCGCTGCCTGTCGGCAATGGAAGCAACTGCTCTTCCGTCGGCAAGGCGCTGAGGCTGATGCGGCAGATGGGCTACAAGGGGAAGTCTTCCAGGATACTCGCGGGTCAGTCGGAAGCCGCAAAACCGCTGGCTTATTCGTGGATGCAGACAAGCGCGACCACGAATGAGGTAAGCATTCTGAACTGGCGCGCCCATTACCGGCCCATGAAAGCCGGGGAGACTACCGCGACTGCGGCACGTATCGGAGACCCGGTATCGCGTGACAAGGTTATGCGCGAAATTACGCAATCCAACGGCAGGATGAATGTAGTGCCCGAAAGAATGCTGAACGAGGCTGTGGCAATATGCGGCAAAGATGGCCACTTCGTATGCCCTCAGACGGGCATAGCGCTGGCGGGCGTGAAGCTGGCACTACAGAGCAAGGCGATAAAAAAGAATGAGAGGGTAGTTGTCGTTTCTACCGCGAATGGCTTGAAGTTTACCGAGTCCGCGGTGAGCGGTCTGGAAAAGAATATCGTTGACGCGGGCAATTGCAGGACAGAGACTGTTGCGAAAATAATGGGTGTCTGAACCGGCATTCTTCAATAGTTCCGCCATCGAACGCAAGCCGATGATAAAATGCCTGCATTCAGCAAATTAAACGACTTGTCTGAGCAACCCTCACGCATACTGCGCGACCTCGGATGTCAATGGCTCTTTTTTGCTGATCTGAGCCACTACCTGTAAACACTTTTAGTTACTACTGCAGCTAAAGCCCGGGGCTTCAGTGCCTCAACATATCCTGGCATGGGCCTATTTGTTTTGATCCCTGATATGTTTGCGTATGACTTCTTCATTAACTTGC
>CAYMRS010000073.1:0-8817 GCA_964392915.1 uncultured Nitrospiraceae bacterium | reverse complement strand
CCTGCGCGTACTGGCTTTCGGCTGGAAAGCTGCGCCTGCTGATATGGACGAATTAACCTATCGAGACGCCGAAAGCGGACTCGCCTTTGCCGGGCTGCAGGGGATGATCGACCCGCCCCGTCCGGAGGCGATCGAGGCAATCACCGGCTGCAAGCGGGCTGGGATGCGTGTAGTAATGATTACCGGCGACCATGTTATCACTGCTCAGGCTATCGGTCAGACGCTCGGCATCATTGATGAAGCGGGAGATGCATTGACCGGCCGCGAACTTGAAGCCATGAGCGATGACGAGCTGTTCGAGCGCGTGCAAAAAGTTTCTGTGTATGCCCGTGTGGCGCCGGAGCATAAACTCCGCATCACCCGTCAACTCATAAGGCATGGTGAGGTGGTTGCCATGACCGGAGACGGCGTCAACGATGCCCCGGCCCTGAAGGCCGCCCACATTGGGATCGCCATGGGCATCACCGGCACCGACGTCGCCAAGGAAGCCTCAGACATGGTGCTCGCCAACGACAACTTCGCCAGCATCTTCAGCGCCGTCAAGGAAGGACGAATTGTTTTCGATAATCTCCGCAAAGTCATATTTTTTCTCATTCCGACCGGGCTCGCATCCATTCTTTCGATTATCGGATGCATGGCTTTGGGAGTTCCAATTCCCTACGTTGCGGCCCAGCTGCTCTGGATTAACCTCGTCACCAATGGGCTCCAGGACGTGTCGTTGGCCTTCGAACCGGGGGAGAAGGGAATCATCAATCGGCCGCCGCGTGACCCCAGGGAAGGAATAATGTCAAGGCTTCTCGTCGAACGAACCATCCTTGTCGGGCTGGTCATCTCCGCCGGGATTGTCTGGAACTATATGACGGCACTCAAAAGCGGGGCATCGCTCGAACACGCCCGCACCGTGGCGGTCACAACAATGGTTTTCTTTCAGTTCTTTCAGGCATGGAACAGCCGGTCCGAGACCGAATCGGTATTTCGCGTCAACTTCTTCAGCAATCCATTCCTGTTTTACAGCTTGATAGCCGCGTTCATCGCTCAACTGGCATTCATCTATGCGCCGCCCCTGCAGTGGGTCTTTCGCACCGTGCCGCTTACCGCAGGGGATTGGATGCAGATAATCATGACCGCATCCGCGGTGCTGGTCGTGGTTGAGATTGACAAGTGGCTGCGGAAAAGACTCGGGCGGAGCAGGTCAATGCGAACAGGGGTTCAGCCGGGATATGTAAGCTAATCCTTTCAACGAGAAATTGTCATTCGGCAGATCAGAACATGCCGTTGCGCCTCGCGTTTCGGGATCTTTATTTTTTGGCTCATGATTATTATTGGTTAACAAAGGAATGCCCGATGCACCACCGGCTTTCTTTCCCAATAGCACGCCGGCTAATTTCTTGCTGAATCCATATGCCCGTCCTGTCTCATGCCTGACGGATTTGCCATGATTTCTCCATATGTAACTTTTTTGTATTATTGCTTCCTTTTTTGTAGTGCAACAACAAAGCGCATGCCTCAATCTATCCTGCTTTTACAGCAACTTCCATCCTGGCATCGGGCTTGCTATTTCATATGCATATGGATGTGATAGTGAATCGACTGGAGGCGCCGATGAAAAAAGACCATAAAAGCATCATGAACAGCCACCCCTGTTTTTCGAAGGAAGCGCACGGGAAATATGGACGCATTCATCTGCCGGTGGCCCCGGCCTGCAATATTCAGTGCCGGTACTGTCTCAGAAAGTACGACTGTGCCAATGAGTCGCGTCCCGGGGTCACAAGCATCGTTTTAACTCCGATCCAAGCCCAGGAGCGCGTCAGAAACCTTGTGGAACGTGATCACCGACTCGGAGTTATCGGCATAGCAGGCCCCGGTGACCCGCTTGCAAATGAGGCAACATTTACAACGATGATGAGCATCCACAGGGAGTTTCCGCATCTGATTCTCTGCATATCGACAAACGGGTTGGCCCTGAACGACAGAATCGAAGACTTGATGAAGTCCGGGGTGAAAAGCGTCACCGTAACAATTAATGCGGCCCGGCCCGAAGCTGCGGAAAAGATATACAGATGGGCAAACTATCGCGGCATGCGAGTGGAAGGAAGTGATGCGGCGGAACTCATCGTCGGCAAACAATGGAGCGGGCTTGATAATGCAATCGACGCGGGCTTCCTCGTCAAAATCAACAGCGTACTTATCCCCGGCGTCAATGACCGGGAGATCCCGCTGGTCGCGGAACTCGCAGGCAAGGCCGGTGCGCATATCCACAACATTATTCCGCTCAATCCGCAGGCCGAGTTCGCACGGCAGACGCGTCCTTCGCGCGAAGATATCCACATGCTTCGACTGGAGTGCGGCATGAGCATACCGCAGATGTCTCACTGCCGACAGTGCCGCGCCGATGCGTGCGGAACGCTCGATGAGAACAAGGATATGGAATCGGAAGTGCTCGCCGCAAGAATCGGCGACGCCTACGAAATGATGAATTAGGAGGACTCCATGTCGATATCGGCGATCGTGCGGCCGCTGACGACTTTTTTTTCATCGCTTGCGTTGCTGTCGACTCTGCTTGCCGGTTGGGTCGCCGCTGCCGATATTACCGTATCTGCGGCCATGAGCCTCAAGGGGGCGTTTGAGGAAATCGGCAGATCCTACGAGACCCGCCACCCGGGCTCCAAAGTTCACTTTAATTTCGGAGCATCCGGAGATCTCGCCCGACAGATTGCGGGCGGCGCGCCCATCGACATTTTTGCCGCGGCGGCACAGAGAGATATGGATGACCTTGCAGCAAGAGGCTTGATTCAATCGGCGACCTGCGCTGTCTTCGCCGGAAATACACTGGTAGTTCTTGCGCCGAAACGGGGCGGCAATCTGAAGTCTTTTCCTGACCTGCGGAATCCGTCGGTGAAAAGGGTCGCGGTTACGAATCCGAAAACGTCTCCCGCAGGTAGATATGCGTCGCAGGCATTTGCTCATTACCGTGTCGCCGGGGAAGTGAAAAACAAGCTCATCTATGCCGAAAATGTCCGTCAGGTCATGGATTATGTAGCCCGCGGCGAGGTCGATGCCGGGGTAGTGTTTGGGTCTGATGCCGTTGTGCGGGCGCATGAAGTGGTTGTTGCTGCGACCGCCGCGCCGGAAAGTCACGAGCTGATCCTGTACCCCATAGCTGTTACAAAAGATTCCCGGCGTGCCGCGGATGCGGTCCGCTTCATCGCTGTTGTGCTCTCGGATGAAGGACAGCACATACTGAAAAAACACGGATTCATCAGGTTGCGACAGTGACATGCTTGATGAAGGCTCTCTTTTTTCGCTCCGACTTTCACTGCAGGTTGCTGTTGCAGCAACGATTCTTGTTGTTGCAATCGGAGTGCCGATAGCGTACCTTCTTGCACGGAAAGAGTTTCCTGGCAAAGAGCTTCTCGATATTCTCTTGACGCTGCCGCTCGTGCTCCCGCCGACCGTGACCGGCTATTATCTTATCATCGCGTTCGGAAGAAACGGATATATCGGCCGGTATTTGCATGAATGGCTGGACTGGGGCATCATGTTTACCTGGTATGCGGCAGTCCTCGCGTCATTTGTTGTAGCTCTGCCTCTGATGATCAAGGCAGGAAGGGCGGCCGTCGAGTCGGTCGATAAAAACGTCATAACTGCCGCTCACGCGCTCGGCCACTCTGAACTCTCCGCTGCGCTTCATGTCACCCTGCCGCTGGCCAGGAGGGGACTTCTGGCAGGGGCGGTTCTGTCGTTCACGCGCGCGCTTGGCGAATTTGGCGCGACGCTAATGCTCGCCGGAAATATCCCAGGAAAGACAAATACCATGCCTCTTGCCATATACTCTCTTGCCGGCAGCGGAGACTGGCATCAGGCAACCGGCATGGTCGCTCTGCTTACCCTGATGGCAGCGGTCTTTCTCTCTATCGCGAACATCTATAGCAGAAAAACCCGCTGACGGGAGTTGCGGCAGGCATATTCTTCAGGAATTCTTGCTACATTATTGTAGCTGAGACATTATTGCGCCTGTTTTTGTATCCCGCTGTTTTTGTTGCAAATAGCTTCATTATTGCTATTTTTTACTACATTCTTGTATGCCTCTAAAAAAATAGAGAGCATATTTCCATCATTTTACAATGAGTTATAAGTAGGCATGACTTTCGCTAATAGTTCCTTCCGGCAGACCTGCTATCTGATCCATTTTCCGCTTTCACAAGGAGGCATCATGAAGAAAAAACTACAAGAATACGCCCTGACGGTTTCATGCATGTTGTTGCTGCCAGCACTTGCCTTTGCTGAGCCGGCTGCCACCGCTCCTGCAAAGATAGACACCGGCGATACTGCATTTCTGCTTATTTCGGCGGCACTTGTAATGCTCATGACGCCGGGACTTGCTCTCTTTTACGGCGGCATGGTGCGCGGCAAAAACATTCTCAGCACTCTTATGCAGAGCTTCGTAGCCATCGCGCTTATTTCTGTGCAATGGATTCTTCTCGGCTACAGCCTCGTATTTGGACCCGACATTGGCGGCATTATCGGCAGTCTCGACTGGGCATTTCTCCGCGGCGTCGGAGTCGAGCCGAATACTGACTATGCGGCGACAGTGCCGCATCTTGCATTTATGATCTATCAGGCAATGTTTGCGGTAATTACACCGGCGCTCATCAGCGGAGCAGTCGCTGAGCGCATGAAATTCTCTTCTTTCCTTGTCTTTACGCTGGCATGGTCGACGATTGTTTATGATCCGCTTGCGCACTGGGTCTGGGGCAACGGCGGCTGGCTGCGGACCATGGGCGTCCTTGATTTTGCAGGAGGTATCGTCGTTCATATTTCTTCGGGCATTTCAGCGCTGGCGGCAGCGATGGTTCTCGGCAAGCGAAATGGCTATCTCCGGGAGGCCATCTATCCGCACAACCTGCCGATGACGGTTCTCGGTGCCGGGCTGCTCTGGTTCGGCTGGTTTGGGTTCAATGCCGGAAGCGCCCTTTCGTCAGGTGCTCTTGCAGCAACTGCTTTTGTGACGACGCACACGTCGGCAGTTACCGCAACACTTGCCTGGGTGCTGATCGAATGGATACATCGCGGCAAGCCGACCATGTTCGGGGCGGCTACCGGAGCCATTGCCGGACTTGCTACCGTCACGCCGGCAGCAGGTTTCGTAAGTCCGATGTCTGCAATGCTGATTGGGCTCCTGGCCGGCGGCATCTGTTATTGTGCGCTCATGGTCAAAGGCAAACTCGGCTATGACGATTCGCTCGATGCATTCGGCGTTCACGGCGTCGGCGGAATTCTCGGCACCCTTGCGCTTGGTCTGCTTGCTCAGAAAGCAGTTAATGATGCAGGCGCAAACGGTCTTTTCTTCGGAGACTTCAGGTTCTTCGCCACCCAGCTTCTTGCTGTCGGCGTCAGCACCCTATACTCGTTCGGCGTTACGATAGGTTTGCTAAAGCTTATTGACCTCACCATGGGACTCCGCGTTGAGGAGGAAGATGAAGTCGTCGGTCTTGACATTTCGCAGCACGGAGAAAAAGGCTACCAGCTGTAGCCTGCCTCTTTTTTCAGCACAGGCTGCTCAATAAAACGGCAGACTGTGACGCACCCAGAGCGCCGCTCATTGATAAATCAGCATTTTATTGCTGGCATGGAATCTGCATTATCATAACGTCATGTCTGTGCTGATTCTCAAAAATATCTCGTCAGAAGGTCCAGGCACTATCGCCGGACACCTCGCACAGCACGCCATTCCATATGCTGTCGTGGATCTGTATGCCGGTGAACCTGTCCCCGCGACCGATGAGTTTGACATGCTCGTAATGCTGGGCGGGCCGATGAGCGTAAACGATGATAACACGTACTCATACATCAGGCAGGAGTATGATCTGACGCGCCGCTTCATCGCTCAGAGCAAACCGGTATTCGGCATCTGCCTCGGCGCCCAGATTATGGCGAAGGCACTCGGCGCAAAGGTCTTTCCGGGACCGGAAAAGGAAATCGGCTGGCTCGACATCACGCTGACAACGGAGGCGCTCTGCGACTTCAGGATGCTGAAGCTGGCCGTTCATCCGCAGGGGGAAGATGTCCGGCAGCGCTTCAAAGTATTTCATTGGCACGGGGAAACATTCGAACTGCCTAACGGAGCCGTCCGCTTGGCGGCATCTGATTTGTACGCTAATCAGGCATTTCGCTATGGATCGAATGCTTACGCATTTCAGTTCCATATTGAAGCAACCCGTGAAATGATATATGATTGGCTCAAGGCCGAACCAATCGACCAGACCAGTCTCACATCCGATACGGAACAACTCTACGAGGACTACCACAAACGGGCATTCGCTTTTTACGATACTTTTTTCCCCCGCAGCAGAACGCGAACGACAGAGCGGCAGGAGGTGAATTATGAAAAAAATTGAAGCCGTGATCAAACCATTCAAGCTTGATGAAGTCAAGGATGCACTGAATGAAATCGGGGTGCAGGGCATGACCGTCACTGAGGTCAAGGGCTTTGGCCGCCAGAAGGGGCATACCGAACTCTATCGCGGCGCAGAGTATGTTGTCGATTTTATACCAAAAATCAAACTTGAGATTATCACCTCGGACGCGCTCGCGCCGAAGGTGGTCAGCGTCATCGAAAAAGCGGCCAAGACCGGCAAGATTGGAGATGGAAAGATTTTTGTGTATTCGGTTGAAGAGGTCATTAGAATCAGGACCGGCGAAAAAGGCGAGACGGCAGTATAACAGGGCGGAATTGCGGTTTCAGAGTGATGAGTGAACGGCTGTTTTAACAGTCCTCATTCACAATCTGCAATCGGGAAAGAATCAATCATCAATAACCAAAGGAGAATGCGCATGAACATGACACCAAAAGACGTACTCAAAATGGCCCAGGAAAACAAGGCCGTCATGGTGAACTTCAAGTTCCTTGACTTTCCGGGCATCTGGCAGCATTTTGCTGTTCCGATTGCAGAACTCTCTGAAGAAGTATTCGAGGAAGGTCTCGGGTTTGACGGCTCTTCAATTCGCGGCTGGAAGGCGATTCACACTTCGGACATGCTGATCATCCCGGACGCTGGCACAGCATTCATGGATCCGTTTATGCAGTATCCGACGATCAGCCTTATCTGCAATATCGTCGACCCGATTACCAAAGAGACTTACTCCAGAGATCCGCGCTACATTGCCCAGAAGGCTGAAGCATATCTGCAGTCGACCGGTATCGGTGACACCGCTTTTTTTGGTCCGGAAGCTGAGTTTTTTATCTTCGACGGCATTCAGTTCGATCAGAACGCTCACAGCGCGTATTTCTTCATCGATTCCGCAGAAGGCATCTGGAACACCGGACGGGATGAGAATCCGAACCTCGGCTACAAGCCGCGCCACAAGGAAGGCTACTTCCCGGTTCCGCCGACCGACAGCATGGTCGACATCCGCACCGAAATGTGCATGGAGATGCAGAAGTGCGGCATCTATGTCGAGCGTGAACACCACGAAGTCGCGACCGCGGGTCAGGCGGAAATCGACATGCGCTTCGACTCGCTTGTCCGCATGGCTGACAAACTGATGCTCTTCAAGTACATCATCAAGAATGTTGCGCGCCGCCATAACAAGACCGTCACCTTCATGCCGAAGCCGATCTTCGGAGACAATGGTTCGGGAATGCACTGCCACCAGTCGATCTGGAAAGGCGGCAAGCCGACCTTCGCCGGCAACGGCTACGCTGGCCTCAGCGATAACGCCCTGTATTACATCGGCGGCATCCTGAAGCACGCAAAGGCCCTTGCAGCGCTGACCAACCCGACTACCAACTCATACAAGAGACTGACTCCCGGCTTCGAGGCTCCGGTCAACCTCGCATACTCTGCGCGCAACCGCTCCGCTTCTATCAGAATACCCACATACTCTCCGAACCCGAAAGCCAAGAGAGTCGAAGTGCGCTTCCCGGATCCGTCATGCAACGGCTATCTCGCATTTGCGGCAATGCTCATGGCCGGCCTCGACGGCATCGAGAACAAAATCCATCCGGGCGAGCCGCTCGACAAGGATATTTACGAACTCGGGCCTGAGGAGCTGGCATCGGTTCCGACCATGCCGGGCAGCCTTGACGAGGCGCTCAACGCGCTTGAGGAAGACCATGACTTCCTTCTGAAGGGCAATGTATTCACCGAGGATGCAATCGAGACATGGATCAGCTACAAGCGGACCAAGGAGGTGGACGCGCTCCGTCTCCGCCCGCATCCTTATGAGTTCTTCCTCTACTACGACATCTAAACCGCAACCGTCATCATTTCAGAGGCCGGGGGGCATCCCCCGGCCTGTTTTTTGCCCGCCCAGATTGCTGTATACTAAAATTGAGATCTTTAGGGAGGTGACTAATGCGTATGCGTGCAGTCCTCATTGCATGTCTTTTCCTGAGCCTTGCAGCCGGTTGCGTGGCCGGGTCCATACAGCGGGCCGACCTGAAAGCTGCCCCTCCGGCTGACATGAAATTTGACACCTATCTGTACGAAGCCGGCCGTGGAGGAATTTATCGCATTGCCTATCTGCACCGTTCTGACAGTCCGGTGGCGGTGAAAACACGTCAGCCTGATATTCTGGTCGCGCGGGGAACCTATAGTGAAGCGCTGCTGTATATGGAAGATGCAGCCGGACCGCTCAGAATAGACACTGAAACCATTACCTATAAGGGGAAGCTCGCCGGATATCTGATAACCCAGCAATTCCCGTTGACAGAAGAATATCCGCTCGTGATAACGCTGACCGACAAGGGCTCACATCTCTTGTTACACATAGCAGACAGGCAGTTCGACATGCACAGATAGAAGAATAGTTTGA
>CAYMRS010000072.1:0-9083 GCA_964392915.1 uncultured Nitrospiraceae bacterium | reverse complement strand
ATAATACCATATCAATAAGAGAAACGGGAGGTGGAAATGCCGATCAGCAACTACATCTACAACGAGACTGTAACTGCTTGCGCCGCAGGGAATTCCGGAAGCTGTATAACGGATAGAATTGTCGGAGTGCTTATACCTTTAGGGAATCTCCGGGGTCCTGACCGCAAGTTCCTCGCCGCTCAGCGCTTCCGCAAGAAAAGCCTTGAGCACCGCCATTTCGTCGGCGGTCAATCCAAGCGGCTTCAGAGCGGTATTGCCTTTGCCGCCGCCCTGATTAAAAAACTCGATAACCTCGTCGAGCGTCGCGAAAATGCCGTTGTGCATGTAGGGGGCTGTTTTTGCAACTTCTCGCAGCGTGGATGTCCGGAATGCCTTCCAGTCTTTTTTGTCTTTTGTTATCAGATACCGGCCCGGATCTTCGTTCAGGGTGCTGTAGTCCGGGTAGTGGTATACTTTCGCGACGAAGCGTCTGGTTGAGGTGATTCGAGGATCGTTCATATGTTCCGGATTTTCGGGGATATTCAGGGCATGAAATTTGTCATCCGACAGCAGTGCCCCGTCGTGACACTCTGTGCATTTGCCTTTGCCCGTGAAAATGCGGTACCCCTTCTGTGCCGCAGGCGACAGCGCCGAGCTGTCTCCCTTAAGATAGCGGTCGATCGGTGCATTCACCGAAACGAGCGACCGCTGATACGAAGCAAGTGCCATTGCAATACGCTCCTTGCTGACATCTCCCGCGAACACTTCGCGAAATGATTGGGCATACTCAGGGACCACGCGGATCTTCTCTTCCAGATAATCGAGATTCAGATTCATTTCGAATGCCGACATGATGGGAAAGAGCGCCTGATCTTCAAGACTTGTGGCCCGTCCGTCATAAAAAAGATTTTTGAAAAGCCCTATGTTCACCAGTGTAGGCGAATTGCGCCAGTTTCTTGTTGTCGGATAGCTCAGGGAGATCTCCTGCCCGTCGGTAAACGCGAGATCCGGAATATGACAGGTCGCACAACTCATGGTGCCATCGCCTGAAAGCCGGCGGTCGAAAAAGAGCTTCTTGCCAAGCTCAATCTTGGCAGGCGTCTGGGGATTCGCCTGAGGGATGGCTACACCTGTAAACGGCGACAGATGACCGGCAACGGCGGTCATCACAACACTCATTCCCAAACAGACGGCAAGCGCAGACAGAACAATCTTTCTCATGGCACCCTCTATCATGCAAAATCCAAAAGTGCTGTTCTCCTGGTTTTTATCTCCTGAATTCCGCATTCTGTATTCTGTATTATGACTACTGTTTTTTCAGTTCTTCCGTGACTATCTTTTTCAGATATTCATACGGCACATTGCCGACCACCCTGCGGCCGTTGATGAAGAAACTGGGAGTATTGTAAAGATCCAGTTCCGTCCCGAGATTCAGGTCGCGATTAATATGGACAGCGTGCATTTTCGTGTCGAGAGACTGCTGAAATTTCACGGTATCGAGTCCAAGTTCCTGGGCATACCGGACAAGACTCACCCGGTCAAGTTGCGGCGAGCGCTTGAGCAGGAGTTGATGCATTTCGAAAAATCTGCCCTGATCTTGAGCTGCAAGTGCCGCTTCCGCTGAAATAAATGCGAAATCGCGGTATTTGTACGGCAGGAATTTCATGACGAGACGAACTTTCCCCTTATATTCCTTCATGATGCGCTCGACGGCCGGACTGGCCGCCACACAGTGCGGTCATTGGTAGTCGATGAACTCCACAATGGTAACCGCGGCATTCTCAGGGCCTATCGAAGGAGAATTTTCAAGGGGAATCTGGAAACGCTTCACTTCGGCAAACGCTCCCCCGGTAAAGAAAAACAGCAGGCAGATAACGCAGAATACATGTCTCATTGGCACCTTGTCCTTTCCTGCCGAGTGGAATGGAGACCACTTGGCAACCATAGCGATAAAAGACGGGGCATCGAGCCTCCTGAAGCTCGATGCCCCTCGAGGAGGCGCACATTCAATAAATATTAAGCAGAATGTCCACCTTTTCGTGATTCAAGCTCGGCAATCCATTTCGGATGCTTTTTCTTCGCCATCCAGTACGGAACCTTGCCGCCAATCATGATCTGGAGCGTTCCGGGATTCGCTATCGTGCCGAGATAGAGATGCATCGTAATGAATATCCCCATCACGATAAAGCTAACATTATGGATGAAGAACGAGAGCAAAATCCACTGTTTATTCTCAGGAAACAGCCAGAGAACAAAGCCGGAAACCGAAATGGCTATCCCGACAAGGAGTACCGTCAGATAGGCAAATTTCTGTCCGGTGTTCAGCTTGCCCATCGGCGGAACTTTTACTTTATGGCTCAGATAGCCTCCCCCTACACTCAGCCACCGGACGTCATCAGCGTCAAAACGGAGCGCGTGTTTCAAAAAGTGCGCCGCAGTCAGCAACAGAGACACAAGAAAGACTACGCCGAGCCAGCTATGAATTGTTTTCATACTGCTGAAGCCGCCGAATAGTGCCCCGACCCCCTCGATCTTGAAGAGAAAGCCGAAGCCGGAGATGGTAAGGAGAATGCAGCTTATGGCAAGCAACCAGTGGCAGAGACGCTCAAAGCCGGTTGCCATGGTAACCATATCGGTTCTAGTCATGGTCGTCCTCCTTTACTTTGTGCGGTCCCACAGCGACATAATGCAGGACGGCCGCCGCCGCGACGCCGCCGATGCCGAGGTACGACAGCGGTTTCAGGACTTTGTGCCAGAAGACCACCATTTCGTTGATCTGCGGCTTTTCATCGTAGCCGTAAACTTTCGGCGCGTCCTTGAACGCATAAAGCGCGCCGAGACCGCCAAGTTCAGTCTGACCGTAGAGTTTCTGAAACCCCATCTTCTGGGCTTTTGCTATGAGTTCATTGCGGTCTCCATACGCAATAGCCCCGGTCGGGCAGGTCTTGGCACAGGCGGGAGCCATATTGTTGGCGATGCGGTCATAACAGAGATGACACTTGGAGCATTTTCCCTGGCTGTCATAGCGCGGAACGTTAAACGGACATGCAGCCAGACAGAGTTTGCAGCCGATGCATTTGTCTTTATTCACCGCAACGGCTCCCTCAGGCGTGCGGTACAGCGCGCCGGGTGACGGACATATCTGCATGCAGCCGGCCTCTTCGCACTGCATGCAACGCTGGTTTATAAAGAGCCAGCGCTGCGGGTCCTTGTCCGACGGCACTTCCACAAACCGGATACGATTATAGAGATGCGGCGTCAAATCGCCGGGATTCTCATACCCTCCGCGGTTCTTTGTCTTGTCGCCAGGAAGCTGGTTCCATGACTTGCATGCAATCTGACAGCCCCGGCATCCGATACACAACTCAGGAGAAACCAATAATCCCATTTTCGCCATGGTCCTACCCCCTCGCCTTTTCAATGTTGACCATGAACGCCTTGGACTCCGGTATCATGACGTTTGGGTCACCAATCGTCGGTGTGAGCAGATTCGCGCTCTCGCCGCCGCTGCCGTCAACCGGGAATTGCCAGCCAAAGTGCCAGGGTATGCCGACCTGATGGATGGTGGTGTTCATGACTTTAAACGGTTTGTAGAGGTCAGTCACCATTGCGACAGCCCACAGGCTGCCGCGTGCCGAAGAAATCGTCACCTTTTCGCCGTTGCTGATGCCTTTTTCCTTTGCAAGCTCTTTGCTCATTTCGACAAACATCTGGGGTTGCGTTTCAAGAAGCCACGACTTGTGGCGCGTCATGACGCCCGTCTGCCAGTGTTCGGTTACGCGGTATGTCGAGCAGACATAGGGGAAACGGGTATCGCAGGAGGCAAAAACGTCCTCCTTCAGCCCTCCCTCATGGAAGAGCTTGATGGTCGGGTTGATCCGGTGCTTTGCCTGCATCGGATTTTCCTGCAGCGGACACTCCAGCGGCTCATAGTGTTCCGGGAACGGTCCGTCAGCGAGTCCCGGGCCGAACAATGCGCCGACTCCGTCGGGGCGCATGATAAATGGAAGTTTTCCGCTCTTTTCGTCAGCCAGCGGTGGAGCAGGTCCGTCCGGCACGTCGCCTTCCCAGACACCCGGCTTGTTGGTCTGCGGATTCAGCTTCGTCGGATTCCACTTGATGACAGCCCGCTTCGGATCCCACGGCAAGCCCTGCGGATTGACCGATGCGCGGTTATAGACGATACGACGGTTCAGCGGCCACGCCCACGACCAGTTCAGGTAGAGCCCGAGTCCGGTTGGGTCTTCCTTGCCGCGGCGCGCCATCATGTTTATGACCTTGCCGTCCTTCTGGGTATAGCTGCCCGAGGCGATCCACATGCCGCACGACGTGGTTCCGTCCGCCTGAAGGCTTACGAAGTTCACGCACAACTCGCCCTTTTTGCCGATGAGTTTCGGCGGATTCTGGGTCTTGTCATAGACATCCTCAAGGTAATACCCATTCATTTCTTTGGCGACCATGTGCGGACTGGGGTGCTTGATTTTGCCGTCCTTGTCCTTTTCCCCATAATTCCAGGTAAGGTTCACAATCGGGGCGGGAAACTTGCCACCCTCTTTCTGGTACAGCTTCTTTACCCGGTAATATATCTCGTTAATGATTTCCAGGTCACCCATTGATTGTCCGACCGGTTCAATTGCCTTATAGCGCCATTGAACAAGGCGTCCGGAATTCACGACGCTACCTTCCTTTTCGATTGACGAACAGCACGGCAACATGAAGACCTCGGTCTTGATGTCGGCCGGGTTCATGCCGGGTCCTTTCCAGAAAGATCCTGTCTCGTTGTCGTACAGGTTTACGTTCACCAACCACTTCAACTTGCCCAATGCGGTCCTGAGCTTGTTGGAGTTTGCACCCGAACATGCCGGGTTCATCCCCCATGCAAAGAAGCCTTCAAACTTGCCCTTGTACATGGCATCGAACATGTTCAGCCATGAGGAGTCCACGCCTTCATCCAGCTTTGGCATCCAGTTGTAGCCAAAATCGTTCTCCTTGGTTGCCGCATTGCCGTAAATCGCCTTGAGATAACTGACGATATATTTTGGACGGTTTCCCCACCAGTTCACGCTTCTCGTTTCCTTGGTTTTGGGGGTGACCTTGTCGAAATAAGTCGCAAGATCGGCCTGTGAAGCGCGAGGAACCGGCATATAGCCCGGAAGAATGTGGAACAGGAGCCCCGAGTCGGTCGATCCCTGCACATTGGACTCACCGCGCAGGGCGTTGACCCCGCCTCCCGCCATGCCGACGTTGCCGAGCATGAGCTGAATCATCGAGAATGCGCGGATGTTCTGCACGCCCACCGTATGCTGAGTCCAGCCCATAGCGTAGCATACCGTTGCAACGCGGTTCGGTTTGCCGGTTGAAGCAATAACCTTGTACACCTCCAGCAGACTTTCCTTCGGCGTTCCGGTGATTGACGAAACCTTGTCAAGTGTATACCGCGAATAATGCTTGCGCATAAGCTGAAACACGCAGTTGGGGTCTTTGAGCGTCAGGTCTTTCTTCGGAACACCTTTCTCATCCATCTGGAATGACCAGCTTTTCTTGTCATACTTCCGCGTCTTCGCGTCATACCCGGAAAAGACGCCTTCAAGCTGTCCTGGCATTTTCAAATCAGGATTCACGAGAAACGAAGCGTTCGTATAGGTGAGCATATACTCCCGGAAATAGAGGTTGTTGTCGATGATGTACTTAATCATGCCGCCGAGGAAGGCGATGTCGGTGCCGGAGCGGAGCGGAGCATAGATGTCCGCTTTTGCGGCTGTTTGCGTGAAGCGGGGGTCTACGACAACCAGCTTCGCTCCGCGCTGCTCTTTTGCGCGCATGATCCACTTCATGGAGACAGGATGATTAGATGCGGGATTTCCTCCCATGCAGAGGATAACATCGGAATTCTTCAGATCGATCCAGTGATTCGTCATTACACCGCGTCCGTACGACTCTGCCAGAGCCGCTACACTTGCGGAGTGTCATATTCGGGCCTGATGTTCAATCCACGTGAGACCCCACGAGCGCGACATTTTCTGCATGATGTAGCATTCTTCCCTGTCCATGGCTGCGCTGCCAACGTGAGCGATGCCGTCGCAGCGGTTGACGGTGAATTCCTTCTCGACTTCTATCTCGGTGCCGTCGGGCTGTTTTTCCTTGATTTTTGATTTCGACACCGTCTTGAAGGTGCGGTCGCGGGAGTCCTTGACTTTCCGCGCTATCTGATCGAGCGCCCAGTCCCATTCGACATCTTTCCATTCGGCAGCGCCGGGAGCACGGTAACGCGGCTTGGTGAGCCGGTTCGGGTTGTTCGCCATCTGAAAAAGAGACGCCCCTTTGGGACAGAGAGTTCCTTCATTGATAGGATGATCCGGATCTCCTTCGACATTAATCACCTTGCCGTCCTTGGTATAGATGAGAATGCCGCAACCAACGGAACAATACGGACAGATGGTTGTCGTCACCTTGGCGTTTTTGATTCTCAGCTCAGGTACCTTGACGTCAGCATCTTTTGCTTCGACTGCGCCTGCAACAGAACTCAGTGCGAGGGTGCCTCCCGTAAACTTCAGGAAGTCTCGTCTCGATACATCCATGCTGGCCTCCTTGGGTGGAAAGTATTCATACTATTGGAGGTTATCTATTGCAAAAATGATTCCATGAGACAATAAACGGTCAATTTGCTGATATTCCAACGAAATACCTACGTCGTTTGCTTCATGCCGCCAGAATCAGGATAAGACAATTCTTGACGAGCAAAAGCGCGTTATTGCGCTATCATGCTGATTTATAATATTTCATTAATGATATGCAACAATTGTCGTGTGCAATAAATATTGCAGGGGGTGAGATGCGGCACTCATTTTTTATTTCGGCGCGTCAGCCGTTTGTTTAATGCCTGACGCGATATTCCGAGCATCGACGCTGCGACGCCCTGATTCCCGCCAGCACGCCTCAGGCTCTCCTGAACAACTATTTCTTCAGCCTCCTTCAGAGTGGGCAATACGGCAGACTCACTGATTAAATAATCCTTTCCGTGCGCATCGCCTTTCGCAACCTTCAGATAACCGGCATTCTCTTCTCCGATGATGTCCCGAAAGCTCTTCAGGGAGAGCATCGCGCCCTTGCTCTGCACGATCGCATCGAACACCATCAATTGCAGCTCGCGCACATTGCCGGGGAACCGATAATTCTGAAGCAACAGGACAAGTTCGGGCGGAAACCGGGGCGGCTTCCTCTTCAGGAGCATCGCCGACATGCCAATGAAGTGCTGGAGAAGCAAGGGAATATCTTCAGTCCGCTCGCGAATAGGCGGGATGTGAATATGGTGAGCCCGAAGACGATAATAAAGATCCTTCCTGAACGTACCTGACGCAATCATTGCCTGAATGTCCCGGTTGGTCGCAACAAGAACCCTTGCATCGCTCTGGCGCGGAATGTCGGACCCGAGCGGATGATAGGTGCGCTCCTGCATCAGGCGCAGCAGTTTCACCTGGGACGACTCAGGCATATCGCCTATCTCATCAAGAAAGAGCGTACCGCCAGCAGCCTGCGCTATCAGACCTTCCCGCGCCGCATCGGCACCAGTAAATGACCCTTTTTTGTGTCCGAACAGCGCGTCGGAAAACAAGGTGTCATCAAGACCGGCACTGTTGACCGCCACAAATGCGCCCTGCAGCCCGCTGGCAGCATGGATGGACCGCGCAACCAGTTCCTTGCCCACACCGGTCTCTCCGGTAATCAGGACGGGCCGATGCGCACCGGCAATAACCTCGACATACTGGAAAATGGCGCGCATTTTTTTGTTTATGGTGATAATGTCCGCAAACGCGGAGGAATTTTCGAGCTCGTCGCTCAGCAGTCGGTTCTTGAGCGAGAGCAGTTCGGTCTGCAACAGGCGCAGTTCGAGCGCCCGCCGGACCGCGGTTACAAACCTGCTTTTTTCGACCGGTTTCAGCAGATAATCGAATGCTCCGGCACGCATGCACGAAACCGCAGTATCAAGATTGTTCATCGCCGTCATGAAAATAACAGGAATATGCGGGTAATCCTTTGCTATGTCAACCAGCAGGTCACAGCCCGATACTCCGGACATCCCGATATCGAGCACCACAACCCCTATTTCCTGTTCGGCGAGCAACGGCAGTACACCACGACCGTCATTCAGCGTGATGACGTTATTGACGCCTGACGTGCGCAGCAGCGTCTGCGCGCTCAGCACTATCTGCTCTTCATCATCAACCAGCAATACCGGAAGTGAGTGGTTGTCTGCCCTCATCAAGACCTGCCTTTCCGTGAACCGCCGGAATTCTGACCGTCACCGTCGTGCCGACGCCGGATTCCGAGGTAAAACGCATTGTTCCCTTATGCTCGCAAACAATGGAATGGGAAATATACAATCCGAGTCCTGTGCCGCCCCGCTCCAGTTTTGTCGAAAAAAACGGCTCCAGTATCTTCGCCTTTATCAACTCGGTCATACCGATGCCCTCATCCCTGACAACAAGAAGCACTTCATCCGTGCCCGCCTCATGAGTAACCAGCAGGCTCACCGTCTGATTTCTGTCCGAAAGGGATTGCAGGGCATTCAGAAGGAGATTGATGACTACCTGCTCAAGCTTCTGCGCACTGCCGCGAATAAAGGGCAATCCTTCCGCGCACATCAGATGGAATGCATTCGTATGCCGCGCAATCTCTGACCGCATCAGCGCGACAGCATTTATGACGACCACCGAAAGGTCCACGCTGCTTTGGATTTTGGCGCGATCGCTTCTGACATACTCCCGGAGGTTTGCCACGATACTTCTGATGCGCTCCGAGCCGTCATGTATGCCATACACCAGCCGCGGGATGACCTCTTCAAACTCCGACAGCGGAATGCCGCCAAGATAGTAGTCTCCATGCTCCTGATAATAGTCGCGCAGAATCGGCAACGTGTCTTTCCATGCATCGGTGAGAATCTGTATATTGTGCATGATGAAGTTATTGGGATTGCTGATTTCGTGCGCTACGCTCGACACGAGCATGCCGAGAGCGCCCATTTTATTGGCATGAATGAGCTGGGCCTGCCGGAACCGCAGTTCCTCCTTGAGGCATATTTCTTCACCGATATCCCTGAACGAGCA
>CAYMRS010000071.1:0-9177 GCA_964392915.1 uncultured Nitrospiraceae bacterium | reverse complement strand
AAATTCCATCGTTGGTCCGTTTAGTTGAGATGGCTGCTCGTAAAAACCAGAGTTTCTCAGCAACCTGCTAAGTGGCGTCATTCTTTGATTATTCATTGACAGCGGCTTTTCTTCAGTGCTATATTTGTGCATTCGTAACATAGATAATAGCGCAGACTTCGCTATCGTATTAAAGCGACAGTGCAACCGGCTGTCAGACGGAAAACTAGGAGATGATGATGGGCAAAGGAACAGTACTGGTCATCGATGATAGTCCTATAGTCAGAAAATTGGCGGAAATGGCGCTCGTCGACGAAGGATATCAGGTTGCTACCGCTGAAAATGGCGAAGATGGCCTCCGGCTTGCTGAAGAGATTCGCCCGTCTGTTATTCTTGTCGACTTTATTATGCCGCGGATGAGCGGATACCAGTTCTGCCAGCTTATTCGCGAAGACCATGCGCTCAAGGATATCCCGATTATTCTCATAACGGCGAAGGGTGATGATGTTGGGCGCAAGTTTTCCGAGCGTTTTGCGGTATCGGATTATTTTATCAAGCCGTTCAAGTCTGAAGCTCTTGTTGACAAGGTCAATTCGATTGTGCTTGCCGGCAGCGGAACGGCAAAAGATGTCGCCTTGTTTGAGACTCAGCAGCCTTTTGTCGAGGAACCCGCAGTCGATCTGCCGTTCTCTTTTGAAGCGGAACAGCCGTTCGGCGAACCAGCACACGCTGCTGCTGCAACTTCTCCGTTCGCGTTCGCGTTTGAGCCGGAGCCTGAACAGCCTGCCGCTGCCGCACCGGGTGCGCTTGATGATCCGGGTCTTGATATTCCTGCGACGTTTGATGCTTCGGCGTTCGCGTTTGAGCCGGAGCCTGAACAGCCTGCCGCTGCCGCACCGGGTGCGCTTGATGATCCGGGTCTTGATATTCCTGCGACGTTTGATGCTTCGGCGTTCGCGTTTGAGCCGGAGCCTGAACAGCCTGCCGCTGCTGAGCTGGCTGTGTTTGAGGTTCCGAAGGGTCTTGATATTCCTGTGACGTTTGATGCTTCGGCGTTCGCGTTTGAGCCGGAGCCTGAACAGCCTGCTGCGATGGCGGCAGGTATGCCTGAGTTTGAAGAGTCGGCAATTGTGGCACCACTGCATGAAGAGACGGCCTCCGCAGATATCCCATCTATTGACATTACTCCGTTTTCTGATATGGAGACCGGTCATGAGCTTGAGGCGGTACCGTATGATCAGGTGACGGTTGCCGCTGAAGAGCCGACGTCGGCGGAGCCGTTTGTTGTGCCGCCTGTCCCGGTGGAGATATACGCTGCCGCGGGGACCGCGGCCGTGTCTGCTGCCGCTTTTGCTTCTTTGAGCGGTGAGTCAGCATCGCCTGTACCTGAGGCGCTAAAGATTGAACAGGTGGCTGCCATGCCTGTTGAAGGGCTTGCGCAGTATCTTGAGACAGCGCTGCCGTTCATCGTCCAGAAGAGCGTTGACGCCATTCTGAAACAAAATGGCATCATCCGTGACTCCGCGGTCGTTCTGTCTGGCAACTTTGAGGCATTTGATATCTGCGATGTCCTGGGCGTTATTGAGAAATCCTGCATAAGCGGCAAGCTTTTTGCGTTTCTGCCCGCGATGAGCGCTGAACTCTACTTTGACCGTGGAAAGGCAGTCGGCGCATCAGTCAGTATTTACAGCGGCGTGAAAAAGAGGATTAACGTGACGACCGGCAGCGACATGATGCTCATGAGAGCGCTGCTTGTGGATACGGTCGCCGATATTGTTGAATCATCAACCGGCGCGTTTTCGGTCGAGCAGGGTCCTGTGCAGCATGTGGCAGCGGAGATCCCTTTGCGTCTCGGAAGCGCCGAACTCATCCAGGCTGCTCTCGCAAAAGTCTCTCCCGACAGTGTTGCCGGGCGCATTGACGATGATGCTCGTCTCGTCCGCGCGGTTGACCAGTCTGCCATTGGCCTGCTTTCGCTTCGTGATGCTGAGCGGACAGTGCTTGGTGCGGTTGACGGTCAGAAAACTGCGGCTGAAGTTGTGGCTTATGCAGGCGGCAATTCTACCGCGAGGTTTGCTGTATACGCATTGATAAAACTGGGAGTGCTGAAGGAGATCGGATAAGGAGGAAGCCGCATGGCAAAGATTCTTGTAGCGGAGGACAGCTCGACGGATGTTCATTTTCTCGAGTCGGTGCTGAATGCAAAGGGCCATCATCTTACCGTGGCGCGTGATGGTGAAGAGGCTGAGCGTTATATCATGGGCGAGCCGTTTGATTTGTATATCCTTGACGTGGTGATGCCAAAAAAGAACGGATTCCAGCTCTGTCGCGAAATTAAGCGTGACGAGCGGTTAAAGAATATGCCGGTTATTCTTCTGACGTCCAAAAATCAGGAGAGCGATCGTCTCTGGGGGGGGAAGCAGGGCGCGGATATTTATCTGACAAAGCCCTGCGAAGCAACTGATTTACTCTTTGCCGTCAACAAGTGCCTGAGCCGATGAAAGAAAAAAACGAGCCTAAGCCTTCAGTTGAGAGGACGTACTGTGTATTCAGCGTGAGTGAACGGGAATTTCTAATCCCGGCCGATGCCGTGCGTGAAGTTGTCGAGATTGCGCGCATATTTCCCATTCCGGGAGCTCCCGAATACATCTATGGAGCTCTCCCTCTGCGGGGAAGAATTATTCCGTCCGTTGATCTTGCGAAGATATATCCTATCGAAAAGCCGTCATACCAGAACGCGAAGCTTCTCATTGTAGATGTCGAAAACGAACATATCGGATTTCTGTCGGAATCCACACCGTTTTTTGTAACTTTTGGTGAGGATATTGCTGTCGATGATCTTATCGATATAAAATCATTCTTTGAGACCTACCGGATTAAAGGGGCAGGTTAAACGCGGTCATGCGCGAAAAGGAACTGCTCGAGTATTTTCTTCTTGAAGCGGATGAACATCTTGCCGCCCTGCGAAAAGGTCTCGGAGAACTCAATCCGGGCGCGGACTGCGGGGAGGTCATTGAAGACATCTTTCGCGCCGCGCACACGCTCAAGGGGTCTGCCGCAATTGTCAAGCTGAACATTACCAGTGCAATTGCTCACCGGATGGAAGACATCCTTGAAGCGGTTAAGGAACGCGAGATAGCTCTTTCATCCTCTGCCATCGAGCTGGTCACTGCAATGTATGAAGCTCTTGCCGGTATTATCAGCGGTCTCAGCAAAGGCACCCCTGAACCCGAAGGCATTGAGCATGATTTTGTGAAGCAGACAGAAGAGTTTCTCGCGAGCGAGCGGAGCGCTGCTCCTGAAGAGCATGCAGCTCCTGCGGTTGCCGAGTCTATGCCACCTGCCCGCCGGCTCGTTCCACCGCTGCATGCAGCCACGGAGCGCCCCGAACGCAAAAAAACACCTGATGACGGCGAGCTCTATTATGGCAACTTCATCCGTATCGATATCCAGAAGATTGAGACGATGCTGAACCTTATCGGTGAAGTGACCATCAAGAAAAACTATCTGGTGCAGCGTTCACGTGAAGCACAGGATATCATTGAGGAAATCACCTTTGCGGGAGATCGCCTTCTGAAGGAGGTCAGCGATTTCTCCGACCGCTATGCATATTCCTTTTCATCGCCGGACGCGGAAAAACACGCGGACATCTTTTTCACAGGGTTTGGCGATCTTGAGTTTGACCGCTATGACGAAAGCAATATATTTTCGCGAAAGCTGCAGGAGATTACGAATGATATTCAGGAGGGACTGAAACAGCTTTCCGGTCTTTACGAGTCCTATTCGCAGGATGTCCGGGCCATGGACCATGACATCCGGATGCTGCGGTCCGATATCTCCGAAACCCGCATGGTTCCTGTAGGGCGCCTGTTCCAGCGCTTTAACAAGGCGGTCAAGGATATGGCCAAGGCGCATGGCAAGCGGGCGGATCTCAAGATTCAGGGCGGCGATACCAAGATTGACCGCGTTGTCTTTGAGCGGCTTTTTGATCCTTTGATGCATATCGTGCGTAATGCCATAGCGCACGGCATAGAGCATCCTGAAGAGAGACGCGAGCAGGATAAGGCTGAGCAGGGTGAGATTGTCCTCTCGGCGCTGCGGGAAGGCAACGCGATAGTTATTCGGGTCCGCGATGACGGGCGTGGGATTGATACTGAACTGCTTCGCCAGCAGGCCATCAAGAGAGGTATCTTCGGCAAGGCCGATGAGATTGCAAAGGAAGAATTGTTCGGCCTCATTTTCCAGTCTGGTTTTTCGACACGTGACGGTGCTGACATGACATCAGGCAGGGGCATCGGCATGAATGCGGTCCGCCGCCAGGTGTCCGATATGAGCGGTATTGTTGATGTTGATTCCGAAAAAGGCCGGTTTACGGTTTTTAAGATTCAGGTTCCCACCACGCTGGCCATTTCGAATGTCATTATTTTTAGCAGCCAGAATGCCGAGTTTGCGATCCCGGTCTCACTGATGGAAGAAGTGACCCATCTCGATATCATGGATGGCCTTGAGTCTGGGCATGGAACCATCACCTACCGCGGACGGCGCATTCTGGCCAAGAGCATCGCGGACTTCTTTGGGAGCAGCAGGCTGGAGGATCTTCTCAATAAGTACGTTATTGTCTGCAACATATCCGACAAGAAGGTCGGTATTATCGTCGATACGATTATCGGGCAGGAAGAGACGATTATCAAACCGCTGAATCATTTCCTTGACGGGTTATCCATTTATTCAGGGATGACGATATCCGGAGATGGCAAGGTTCGCTTCGTTATCAACCCGATGACGCTCTTTGAAGCTGACCTTCGCCCGCAGTTTGTGGTTGCAGAACAGTTTAATGAGGATGTGTCGCAGAATGTCCTGATTGTCGATGACTCGCTCAGTGTCAGAAAATATGTTTCAAACTTTATCGAACATCTAGGCTATAGATCGCTTGCGGCTGCCAACGGGCATGATGCGCTGAATATTCTGCACAAAAACAAGGTTGACCTTATTATTACCGATCTTGAGATGCCGGTAATGCACGGCTATGAGCTGATTCGCAGAATACGCGGCATTGAATATCTCCGCACCATTCCGATCGTGGTTTTGACATCGCGCGGAACGAAGAAGCATCGTCAGATGGCTCTGGAAACGGGCGCGGATGATTTTCTGGTCAAGCCGTTTGACGAGAAGGCCTTGTCTGATGTTGTCATGCGCTACGTCGCACATCAGGTTTAGGATCCCAACTGCCTTCTCCCTCCGGCTGTTCTCTGTCAGTTCCCGCCTTGCCGACTGACACTATCCGAGATGGATGCATCAGGACCAGAGCTCGGTTGATGGACATGAGAATACAAAGAGGACCCGCGGCAGTCGCCGCGGGTCCTCCTTGTGTCTGAAAGAAAACGCCTGTAGCTAGAACTTGAACTTTGTCGTCGACTTTGCGAGTGATTGCGCAGTAACCGACAGGGTATCGGCAATCGCGGTCAGTTCCTGAACGATAATCTGAACATCGCGGGAAATACGCTGGACCTCATCCATGGAGACTGCAACTTTGCCGGTCAGGTCGCGCTGCTCATCAGTAGACGAGTTAATCTCGGAGGAAAGGCTTTCGATTTTCTTGATGACGCCGCTGATTTCAAGAAAGATCGAGCCGGTGTCGGCAGCGAGCTTGGTTTCCATTTCGACAAGATTTGTCTCTTCTTCAAGATGCTTGGTGACGCCTGCTGCTTCACCCTGAATCGCGCTGACGATTTCAGCGATCTGTTTGGTCGATTTTGACGAACGCTCTGAAAGATTGCGAATTTCTTCTGCGATAACAACGAAGCCTTTGCCCTGTTCGCCCGCCCGAGCGGCTTCGATGGATGCGTTGAGCGCCAGCAGGTTTGTTCTGTTCGCAACTTCAGCGATAAGCTGGGAGATCGTGCCGATTTCCATGAGTTTTTCCGCGAGGGCCTTCATCCTCTTGTTGATTGCCTGCACCGTGCTTCTGATGACCTGCATGCCATGCATGGAGTCGCTCACTATCTTGCTGCCTCTATCTGAAGCTTCGGTTGCATTCTCAGAAATCCGACGCGCAATGGTCGTCTTTTCGGCAATCATGAGTGCCGACTTTGCGGATTCCTGAACAAATGTGGACGCGCTCCTGATTTCATATTCCTGCTGACCAGCCCCGGATGAGAGCTTGTCGGTAATCTTGACGAGAGCGGCACTTTTTTCGCTCGCATCTTTTGCAGATTTTTGAACTTCTTGAATAAGATCTGAAAGACCTTCCGCCATAAGGTTAAACGCGTCGGCAAGGGAGCCGAAGATGTCAGGAGTAACTTCCGCTTTATTGGTCAGGTCGCCTTCGGATGCGGCAGAGAGGAGTTCGAGAAAGCTCATAATGTTTTCCTGCATTTTGCGGCGCTCATCCTCAGTCTGAATGAGGGTAGTGAGCTTGTCCATGGTTTCATTGAATGTCTGAGCGATGTCGTAAAACTCATCCCGGCTGTCAAGTGTGATACGGGCAGAGTAATTGCCCTTTTTTATTTCCTCAATACCGGCTTCAATTATCGCGAGTGGGGTGTTGATTCGTCTTCTGAACCACGCAACCATAGAACTCGTCAGGATGGTGAAGGCAAGAAGGAAAACAACAAGAGGTTCGACCAGGTTCATGAGCGTTGCTGAAATATCCATTTTCTTGAACTCTTCCAGTTCACCGAACATGTCATAAATGGTAACAACGGTTCCAACGACGAAGGTAATAGCGGTAAACTGTCCGATAATCAGGAAGATAATCAGAAATCGTTTGTAGATGGTTTGGCGTGACAGTCTTTTCTGGTCTATTATTGAATCAAGCTTTTCGCTTGCTGCCATGAATGCCCCCCATGCCGTATATTTTAAATTACATCTACAATTTGAACATACTACAACAATACTGCATCTTTGTCAACGAAGGGATAGCAGCGGAAACACGCGAAAAACGGGCGCAGTCGTGCTTTAATCTTCAAACGTGGTGCGAATGAGTTCGTCGATGGAAGTAAGCCCTTCCAGCACTTTTCGAATGCCGCTCTGGCGGAGGGTCAGCATGCCGAGGCGCGTTGCTTCTCGCTTCACTTCATGCGCTGATGCTCCCTGAAGAATGAGATCTTTCAGTTCTTCCTTAATGGGCATAACTTCATAGATGGCCAGCCGGCCGCGGTAGCCGGTATTGGCGCATGACGGGCAGCCTGCGCCGACATAACACGTAGCCTTTTCCAGAAGGTCTTCCGTAAATCCGAGTTTGAGGAG
This sequence comes from uncultured Nitrospiraceae bacterium, assembly GCA_964392915.1. Classification (GTDB taxonomy): domain Bacteria; phylum Nitrospirota; class Thermodesulfovibrionia; order Thermodesulfovibrionales; family Dissulfurispiraceae; genus JAAYUK01. Next base: position 1,950 of record CAYMRS010000071.1, on the reverse strand, counting down.
AGTGTCGGGAGAGACCTGCTGCTCGCGCTTGCATTCCGTGCAGATGCGGCGCGCCAGGCGCTGGGCGATAACCATGACCAGCGATGATGAAATGAGAAATGGCTCAATGCCCATGTTTACAAGACGCGTGATCGCGCCGGGAGCATCGTTGGTGTGCAGTGTGCTGAGCATGAGATGTCCGGTAAGAGCCGCTTTTACGGCAATCTCCGCGGTCTCAAAGTCACGGACTTCGCCGACCATGATGATGTCAGGGTCCTGCCGCAGAAATGAACGGAGCGATGCCGCAAAAGAGAGGCCTATTTCTTCACGCACCTGCACCTGGTTGATTCCGAAGAAGTTATACTCGACCGGATCTTCCGCCGTCATAATGTTAATGCCGGGACGGTTAAGACGGTTCAGCGCAGAATACAATGTTGTCGTTTTTCCGCTCCCGGTCGGGCCGGTAACGAGAATCATGCCATAGGGTTTGTCAAGGGCTGCCAGGAAGCTTTGCAGTGCATCCGGCTCCATTCCGATGGCGTTCAGATCGAGTTTCAGGTTTGCTTTATCGAGAATTCTCATGACGACTTTTTCGCCGAATATGGTTGGCAGTGTTGAAACACGGAAATCTATCTCCCGGCCCTTTCCGAACTTCAGCTTAAACCGTCCGTCCTGCGGCAGGCGGCGTTCAGAAATGTCGAGGTGCGACAGGATCTTGATGCGAGAGGTGAGCGCATTTTTAATCTTTGCGGGCAGCTTGAGCACGGAGTGCAGAACGCCGTCTACGCGATACCGCACCTGCAGCAACTGTTCGGAAGGTTCAATGTGGATGTCACTGGCGCGCGCGCGAATTGCCTCATAGAAAATATTGTTCGCAAGCTTGACGATTGGCGCATCACCCGCGCGCATTGCGTCGTCGTCTTCCTTGCGCGCTTTGTCATCAATAACCGTAACCTCATCGAGTGCACTGCCGACAACCTGATCCAGATCATCAACCTGCAATTGGTCGGTCGAAAATTGATCGCCTGTCTCCTGCGACGGATCAAAGTCCGGATCCGAGACAAAGCTTTTTTCTTTTTTGAGCAGGTTTCCCGTATCAGGCAACGGGGGCGGGGCATCCCCGTTTTGGGGTTTCAAAAGCGATTTCCCTTTGTAGTATGCTTCGATACTGTTTTCTATGTCAGATTCCGAGGCAATGACGACACTGACTTTCATGCCCGTGAGAAACTTGACGTGGTCGACAGCGAAGCTGTCGGACGGATCTGCCATCGCGATGACAACGGTATCTCCCTGTTTTGCGACCGGCATGATCTGGTAACGCTTTGCCGTCTCGTAAGCAACCGACTTCAAAATGCCGCGGTCAATTTTTTGCTGCGACAGCTTGACGGAAGGAATATTGTACTGCTGGCTCAGAATGGCGGTCAGTGCATCTTCAGAAACGTATCCGAGCTTGATAAGGACGGAGCTCAGGCGCTTACCCTTGATTTTCTGTTCCTTGAGCGCGTCAAGCAGCTGCTCTTCCGTGAGCAGTTTCTCTTTCAGCAACAGGTTTCCAAGTGCGGAAGCTCCAAGTATAGCCATGACTATGTTTATACTCCAACTGTCAGGCGGATGTCAACGTGCAAGAAGGAAAGATTTTCAGCGGGTTAGCGAAGGCCATCAAACGCAGGGTTTCCCGGGGATGGCGATTGACCGCGCAATCTCATTCTGTATGCGCTTTCGCGCAGGGAATCCTGGAAGAACGCCATCCGCGGGGTGGATTTTTTTTGCGGCGACTTGTAGCCCAGATAATTCATAAACAAATCACACAAAAAGAAGCCAACTCAGTCTCAAGGTTTGGTATTATTGAGTTTGAAAGGACTTAAAAACACCAAGACAGAGGAGTTGGCTATGACAGAGTGTAGCACACAACTGACCTTTGGATTCAAGAGCAAAAAGAAGCTAACCGTGGACTTTCAGGGCGGCGAGATA
>CAYMRS010000070.1:0-9609 GCA_964392915.1 uncultured Nitrospiraceae bacterium | reverse complement strand
GGAACCGCAGTTCCTCCTTGAGGCATATTTCTTCACCGATATCCCTGAACGAGCAGTAAATGAGGTCGCCATCATTCATCCTGATAATATTTGCATGAAATCTGAGGATGCTTTTCGAGCCATCGGCTCTATAATAGGTCATAACATATGATCGCTCAGAAGGGGGAGCCGTACAGATGATCTGTTTCAGATTGTCGAATTCGTTCGGTTCTGCAAACAGTCCGAGCCCATACGCAATAAGGGTCTCACGGCTATGCCCAAAGTGTCGGGATGCGGCAAGATTTGCATCGACAACCATGCAGTCCGCCGGATCGAACAGCAGAATTGCGGCATCGTTCTTATCGATAAAATGCCGGAACTGCTGACGGTTCGTTTCGGATGCTTCGGCAGTTTCCGGATACTTCGAGCGCAGAATGAGCAACCGAGCCTTCGCAGCGGGGAGAGCAGTGACCGTTGCCGCGCAATGAGATGCACATCCGGAACGATCACAAAAGGTGACGACGGCTCCTGCAGGCTTTCCTTTCCGGAGCTTCGCAGATTTTTCAGGTTTCAAGGAGAGGATTGTCTCAACCTCTTCAGGCGAGACGAACAAAGCCAGATTCCGCTTTCCTTCCAAGCGCGACTTCTTCCAGCCCGAGATGCCGGCAAATGCATCGTTTACCAGAAGAAGCAGACCGTCCTGCCGTACAATAGCCGCCGGGGTATCGGCAGCGTCAAAGATTGTCTGTGCAAGCATACTCAGCTTCATATAGTCCTATTGTATGGTAAGCCGTCCAAAAAAAGAACTCTTTTGAACCCTGGTTCCCTCATGGTATGCAAGACCGGATGCACGACTCTTTTTCCCGAACTGTCCAACTACAGCCGTATCTTGAGAACTGCCTTCACCCGGTCAGCCACATCCACGATACTGAACGGCTTGGTAATGTACTCATCAGTACCAGCTTCTATTGCCTTCAGCCTGTCCTGCTCCTGCCCCTTCGCCGTCAGCATAATGATATAGACGTCTTTCAGTTGAAGCTGCTGCTTGACGATACTGCAGACTTCAAAGCCGTTCATTTTGGGCATCATTACGTCAAGAAGGACCAGCTCCGGTCGTTCAGCCTTGATCTTCTCGACCGCATCAAGGCCGTTGTCAGCGGCACACACCTCAACGCCGTGCGTTTCAAGCCCCTCCAAGGTCTGCTCAAGAAGCAGACGAATAAGCGGTTCATCTTCCACGATCAACACTTTCGGCATAACAGTTTCATCTCCTTACGGCTTACTTGCTGAAATCTCAGCATGCGAGGCTGTCGACAACGGCAGAGTGAAGGAAAAGACGCTTCCATTCCCCGGTTCGCTTTCTACCCAGATTCTTCCTCCATGATGCTCTACAATCTGCCTGCAGATAGGCAGTCCGAGCCCGGTGCCTCGCGGCTTGTCGGTAAGCGTATCTCCTGCCTGCTTGAACTTCTCGAATATGCTTGTCTGGTTTCCGTCGGAGATGCCGATGCCTGAATCGATAACGCTCACGACAATCTCTCCGTTGGACCGTCTGGCTGTGCAGGTCACTGTTCCGGAAGGTGTAAACTTCACGGCGTTGGAGAGCAGATTGATGACGACCTGCATCAGTTTGTCGCGGTCTCCGGAAAGCTCAGGCAATGCATCGTCAATGGTCTTCGTAAACGCAAGCCCCTTCTTCTCAAACAGCGCTGAAGTGGCTTCATGAGCGCGGCTGATAACATCCTCTATCGAGACAGGCTCCATCTTCCACTCCACTTTGCCGGATTCGAGCTTCGCAATATCAAGAAGGTCATCAATGAGCTTCGTCAGCCGCTCACTCTCCGACAGAATAATGTTAATGTTGTCGCGCACGCGCATAATCGCCTTTTCGGATTTTCTGTCGTGTATCTGCACCAGCTTCAGAATGTCCTCTTCGAGCTTCATTTTGATGATTTCGGTAAAGCCCTTGACTGCGGTAAGAGGCGTGCGCAGCTCATGCGATACCGTCGAAATAAAGTCGGTCTTCATGCGATCGACTTCCTTCTCCGAGGTAATATCACGGATAATCACAACCGACCCTATTCCCTTTTCGGTGCCTTCAAGCGGGAAATATTCCTGCTGGATGCCGGTCGCAACCGCCTTGCCTGTTCTGCTTCCGGCAAGAGCGATTTCAGTCGTAAAGACCGCTTTGGGGTCGTGTCTGCTCCGAAGCACGATCTCGGCCAGGTCGTCGCCGAAAATATCACGGCAGCTTCTGCCCATGAGATCGCTTTCCCGCATGCCGAACATTGCCGACAGCGCCGGGTTCACGTGGGTGATAATTCCGTCAATATCGAGAACCAGCAAGCCGTCCGCCATGTGATCGATGACCGTCGTCAAATAAGCGAGCGTGTTCTGCAGTTCGATAATCGCATCCTTGAGCGCGAGTTCATAGCGCTCAAAAACCTCGGAAAGCTCAATTGCCATGGATTGCATGGTATCAGCCAACAGGCCGACTTCGTCCTTGGAATGGATTTCCACCTGCGCCGTAAATTCGTGCTGTGCAAGCTTCCGGGAATACTCCGTCAGATTGTTCAGCGGCTGCGAGACGCGGTTGACCAGAACATAAGCCGCGGCGACGCTCACAAGAAAAATGAGGGAAAGCAGATACATCTGGCGAATCATGGCGGACTTGAGCTGGGCCATGATGATGCCCTTGTCCATGCCTACATGGACATATCCGACCGCGCCTTCGACGATCGGGGCGGAAATATCAATAAAGTCGCCGCGCCCCTTGATGAAAATATCCGTCGGCTCGACGTTCCTGGACGTCTGCAGTTTCAGAATCTCCGCCGGAACATTCGGAATGAAGGTATGAGAAATAAGCTCGCCCTGCACGTCAACAACAAAAACATAGGAGACGCCGATAATCTCGGTAAACTGATCGATCATGGCCTGAACGGTAGAAACATCGCGGTTCAGGAGCGTGTCAACGCTAGAGCCGGCAATGCTTCGCGCAATGGCGGTTCCCTTGCTTTTATACTCCTCGGTCAGGTCCTGATAAAGGTTCCACCCGGATGAAAAAAGCGTCGTCAGGGCAATAACCGCAAAGAGAACAATGATGATGAGAAGCGTCTTTTTGAAGAGCTTCGACATGATCATTTTTGCCACCTGCTCCAGTCCTTGATCGGAACAAACCGACCTTTGCTGTATGTCGTGTAATAGACGCGGTCAAGTCCCTGATGCCGTGTCGGGCTGAACGAAACCCTGGTGTCGATGCCGATGTCCAGATTGCGAAAGCTCTCCACAACCGGCCTGATGCGTTCTTTTTCAAAGCGCGGACCCAACTTTTTGAGTATCTCGACCAGCAGTTTGGCATTCAGAAAGCCCTCAAAACTCACAAAGCTGTATCGGAGCGGCTTGTAGTTCGGCTCAACGAGATGCGCGGGAGGCAATTCGCTGTATGAATCCATGTATTCGCGATACTGACGCACGGCAACCAGTGACGTATCCTCATAGCTTGGAACAACCTGCGAATTAATAAGATTGGTCGTATAATCACGTTCTTTTGTCTGCCCTGCCTCAAGAAGCAGATTTATCATGAATTCACTTCCGACAAACGATACATTTGCAATGGGAACGTCCCAGCCGGCATCGCGCGCGTCTCTGATAAATGCGGCACATGCAGCATATGCGCCAATCGAGACGACCGCGTCAGCTCCGGAGTTCTTGAGCAGGGCAACCTGCTGAGCGAGGCTGTCGCTGAAATTCGTCCCCCGGCGATAGGTCGCCTCAGCGGCTGTTTTCAATCCGTATTTCGCCAGAGTTGTCCGCACGCCGTTCCATCCGCTTCGTCCGTATGCATCAGCCTGATAAAACACCGCAATCTTCCTGAGGCCGATCTTCATGAAGTTTTCGACGAGTCCGCTCGTTTCCTGATGATAGGAGGCGCGCAGGTTGAAGACATACTCCTCATACGGGGGGAGGCGATGCGGCTCAGCACCGGTAAAGGGAAAAAAGAGAAAAATGTTCTTGTCGCTGTTGATTTTCAGAATGGGCAGGACGCGCGCGACCGTGGGAGTTCCTACGTAGTTGAAAAGCAGAAAAACCTTGTCCTTTTCGATGAGCTGAATGGTGTTATGGATAGCAGGGGTCGGATTGTATCCGTCATCATACGCGACGATGCGAATCTGTTTGCCGCCGATGCCCCCGGCTTCATTGATTTTCCTGATGTATGCCATGGACCCTCGATAGAGCTCGTTGCCGATGCCGCCTGTCGGGCCCTTGAATGCAGCTGACATGCCGATGTCGATCGTTTCGGATGCGACGGCAGACGAAAAAAAGCTGCACAAAAAAAACAGAACGGCAATTACAATGTTTCGGAGCAGCATCATGTCTCTGACCACCCTTGGAAATATTGACTACATGCTGAAGAACCTAGAACTGCACCTGGCAACGCTTCACGCCGTTGCCTTCGTCTTTAAGCCAGACCAACGGCCGGGTGTTCCGGCGGCACCAGTTCTTCACGTCATTTTCAAACGTCATACAATCCGCCACAACCTCAAGAATATCTCCCCTCTTCATTTTGAGGGCCTTTATTGTCATCTGAATCGTCGGCTGGGGGCATTTCAGCCCTTTTGCATCTATAAGGACAACCGCCATGACCGTCTTCCTCCTTGAATACGCATCATATAAGCGAGAGCGGACCAAGCCGCTTCAATCTCGCAATCATGTCTTCGGCAAGCCCGGCAAACCGCTTCCCCTCAGTAGCCGATACAAAGTCGAACATGCAGCGCTCTGTTGCTATACCTGCCTGCTGCAGTGTCCTTACCAGAAGCCGGTGGCGCTTCATCGCAATCAGGTTTCCGCTCCGGTAGTGGCAGTCGCCGGGATGGCATGCGAGTATTATAACGCCGTCAGCGCCTTTTTCATAGGCGTCGAGAACAAGAGCCGGTTCAACACGGCCGCTGCACATGACTTTAACAATGATGACACCGGACGGATACTCCTGCCGCGAGCTGCCGGCATGATCGGCGCCGGCATAGGAACACCACTGACAAAGAAATGCCACGATCCGGGGCTCAAATGCTTTCTCTTTATCCTTCCGCATTTTCGAGCGCACCTTTCAGTTCCGCAGACAATGCGTCAGAAGAAAATCCGCCTCCATATATGGCGCTGGCCGGGCAGGCGGCTACACAGATGCCGCATCCGGTGCATAGCAATTCACGGACAACCGTTTTCTTTCCATTGCTGTCCGCCTCAATCGCCTTTGCCGGACAGAGCTGGATACAGAGCATGCATCCGGAGCAGCGCTCCGTGTTAACCTGCACGCCGGAAGGCAGGATATTCAGGTTCGCACCGTCCCGAAGCTCAGCGAGAATTCTTCCGGCAGCAGCCCGGCCCTGCTCCATGGCAGATCTGATGTTAACGGGACCACGGCAAGCGCCTGCCGTAAGAACAGTTAATCCGGCAGAGTCATTCCCGCACACCCCCGCACCATCGCTGCTGAAAAAGCCGAATTCGTCATTCCGCACATCGAACACTTCGGAGAGAGCCTTTGCATCGTCATGGGGAATAACCGCAGGGCAGAGCACCGCCATGTCAATCGATATCCGGCGGACCCTGCCGGCCTCATCCTCAAAGGAAATCCTTTTCTTGCCGCCCGACGGGGCTATATTTAGCGACGAAAGTGAACGGTATCGAAAAGTCCTCGTATTCCGGTCGTCACACGACTGCCGATACAGACGATGCGCCGATTGACCGGGCAGACACCACTCCCGCACGAGATGGGTGATTTTTGCTTCCGGCAGGCGCTCGCGTATCATGGCGCGGTACTTCAATGCGTACTGACAGCAGACAGAAGAGCAATACGGTTTATGGGCGGTATCAAGGCTGCCGACGCAATGGACAATCGCAATGCTTGAGGGGCGCTTGCGCGACCTGGTGCGTATTTTTCCGCTCAATGGCCCGTCAGTGGAGAGCATCCGCTCAAATGCCAAGCTGCTCATCACATCCGGCACGATCCCCTGTCCAAGTCCGCGGAGCGTGGAGCTGTCAAGCAACGACGCCCCAGTCGCAAGAACCACAGCCCCGGCTTTCCGCTGATGCATTTGTGCCGCATCGCCAAATCTGATTGCGCCATCGACCGGACAACTATCAAGACATGCACTGCACGATGTGCCTTTTCCCCGCAGACATGCTTTTGCTTCAATATGCGGGACATGCGGCAGCGCGCCCGGCGATGAAAAATCGATAGCCTTCCGTTTCTGAAATTCTGATGAAAAAACCGCGGGACATGCCTGCAAGCATTCGCCGCAGCCAATGCAGAGAGACGCGTCAACAAAGCGCGGCGATTGCTCCACAACAAATTCATAATTGCCGAAGGAACCCCTCACCGAACGGACCTGAGCCAGGGTGAACAGTTCGACCGTGCCGGGGCCCTCAGAATGCAGAATTGCGTCGAGCAACGGCTGCATCAGGCAAGGTCCGCAGGCCCGTTCCGGAAAAATTTCATCAAACATCATCGGCATGCCCCCCGGTGAAGGTGATTTCTCGACCAGCACCACATGCCGGCCGGCCGCCGCAAGCAAATGCGCAGCGCTCAGTCCGGCCGGTCCGGCTCCGACAACCAGAACTTCGGCGCAGACGGGAACCGAAATTTTCTCGATCGGACGGTGATACCGAACCCGTGCAACAGCCGCCCGAATAAGTGCCAGAGACTTCCGGGTTGCAGCCGTTCTCTCCGGCGTAACCCAGGCAACCTGCTCCCGTATGTTCGCGATTTGCATAAGATGCGGATTGATGCCTGTTTCTTCAAGAAGCTTGTGGAATGCCTGCTCGCAGCTGCGGGGTGAGCAGCCCGCAAAAACAATGCGGTCCGGCTTCTCCTGAAGGATATCTTTTGCAAGCATGGCCACGCCTTCTTCGTTACAGATCATGGCAAAAGTCTTGACATAGGCAACGTCTGGCACCACAGCGAGCGCCTCACTGATGCAGGCAAGGTCCAGCCTTGCCGACAAAAGATCGTTGCAGGCACAGAGATAAACCCCGGTTTTCATCGCTGAATCACCCGGACCACCCTGCCCTCTCCGTCTCTGATGACAACACTGACCACGCTGCCGTCGGCATGCGTGGCGCATGCAAGACAGGGGTCGTACAGCCTGAATGCCATCTCAATCCTGTTCAGAAGCCCTTCCTCTACTATCACTCCGCGCCGTATGTAGCGCTGAGCAGCGCGCTTGATGGACATGGCGATGGGAGCGTGATTGTTGGTCGTGCCCGATATGATGTTTACCTTCGTTATCACGCCTTTTTCATCTACCGAATAATCATGGGTCAGCGTTCCGCGCGGGGCCTCCACACAGCCGACGCCGGATGATCGCACCCTCTTTTTCGGCATGTTTCTGATATCAGGCGACATGATGTCTTCATCGCTCGCCAGCTCAAGCATGCGTTCTGCAGCATAGAGAAGCTCTATCAGACGTGCCCAGTGTGTCGCAAGCCGGTGGTGTACCGGCAGATTTCTTCCGCCCCGCCGCCGTGAACCGAAATAATCATACAGCTGTTCATAGTGCTCCTGAGCAAGCGGCGTAGCCATGCCGTCTGCAACATTCAGGCGGGCAAGCGGCGTAGCACAATAGACCCCGCTTGCGGTGCCGTCAACCAGTCCCTTCCACCCGACAGTACGAAGGTATGGGAACTTGAGATAGGTCCAGGGCTCGACATGTTCGGCAATGTGATCGACATAGTCTTTCGGCTGATAGCGCGCATATTCCGCACCGTCAGGGTCGACGATGCGCAGAGTCCCGTCATAAAAGCCCACTTTATTATGTGCATCAACCGTCCCCATCGAATAGGTTTTATGAATAAAGCACGCATCATGCAGCATCTCAGAAAAGCGGCTGTCCCGGAGCACCACCCGTTCAAAAAGGTCGAGCGCAAAGCGGGCAAACTCAACATTCTGCAGTGCGGCATCTCGGACGAGTTCAGCATCCTCCCTGGTTACCTGTCGGCTCCATCCGCCCGGCACTCCGGCAACGAGATGAATACCGCGCCCTCCAAGCCGCTGCAGTACATGGTGATTGCGTTTTCTGCACGCAATGAACCGCACGGCAGCCTCGCGGCCAAGTTTCGCCATGACGCCGAAAAGATTCCGCTCTTCCGGCGGTGCATCTGCGCCGACAAGCAAGTCAGGGCCGCCGAGGGCAAAGAAATGTGTGGCATGATCATTCACGAAAAAAGCTGTATACACGAGTTCACGGATTTTTTTTGCGGTCTCTGTCGGCTTCACGCCGAAAATGACATCAAGCGCCTTGACCGATGCCAGATGATGAGCCTCAGGACAGATGCCGCAAATTCTGCTGGTCAGTACCGGCATGTCTTCGGCAAGACGACCTATACAGAAACGCTCAAACCCCCGAAATTCAGGGACCTGAAAATACGCATTCGCAACATCGCCGCTGTCATCAAGAAAAATCTCGATGCGGCCATGCCCTTCCAGCCGCGTGATGGGGTCAATCGATATGCGCTTCACCGTTGTCTCACAAGCAGACCTGCAAGCAGAGAGTCGGCAAGACTGTATTTCCAGAAGGTTCCGACATAATCAGGCAGTGTATCAAGTACCGCATCAATGCGATCCGATATCTCGTGTGACGACAGGCCGCCGACATGACCGACGTCGATAACAGAGGCGAGAGCGGACATCATGGCCGCCCCCTGATCGGCAACTCCTTCAGGAGCTCCATAACAGCCGGAACATGGCATATTGACCCCCGGGCAGCGGCATCCGCACCCGTCACGTGTAGCAATGCCCATGCAGACGATACCCTGCTCGATCAGACAGAGCGCGGGATTGGGTATCCTTTCGTGAATACGATAAAACCTAGTCACGTTCTTTATGCCGCGATGACGCGGACATTCCGCACAGACAGTTGAGGAACCGGCTCCGATGACACTGCCCGGCGGGGGAAGTACCGCCTCTCCCACAAGCATTCGGAACAGTTCCCTAACCCGATGAGGCTCAGGCGGACAACCGGGAAGTATGTAATCCACCGCAACCGTCTGCGCGAGGGTTTTAAGGCGAGAGTTCCAGACAGGAAGATATAACGCCCCTTCCTTCATGACCGTCTCCGCTTTCGGGATTGTGCCTCGCGGATTTACAGTTGTTGCATTTTGGAGAAAACTGTCGGCGAGATGGTTATGCGGTGTCCCGAGATTCGCCAGCCCCGGAATGCATCCCTCGTGAGCGCAGGAACCAAATGCGATAAGCGTGCGCGATTTCCGCCTGAGAAGATGGGCCATTGCCTCGTCGTCGTCCGTGCGAATCCCTCCGTTAAAGAGCGTAACAGCGATATCCCCATCGGGCAGGGATTTCAAATATGCTTTTTTGGTATCGACAAGACAGGGACAGAAGGCGAGTTCAAAAGAGTCGTTCAGGCTGAAGAGAAGTTCATCAAGTGACAGCAGAGCCATTTCACAGCCGCCACAGGATGCGGCCCAATACATGGCAAGTTTCGGTCTGATTGAACCTCGGCGCATGTTTGATGATACCACCGAAATTCACTTTTTTACCAAAAATTGCTGCTGTCGGCCCCGAGGCCCCTAATCCACCGTCAAAGAAAACAAGAAACCTCGTTGGTCCCGCAAGCGCGG
>CAYMRS010000069.1:0-9928 GCA_964392915.1 uncultured Nitrospiraceae bacterium | reverse complement strand
CTCGCACCTCAGTAGTTTCGAGATGCTCGGGAATTTATTCCCGTGAGTATGTCACCAGATCTTTCAATCTATATTTCCTGAGGATTTTCTCTTTGCTGAGACAACCATATTCTCCTTATAATAAATCATGATGAGTCGCAGAGATTTTTTTAAGAAATTCATGCTGCCCGGCGCTGCCTGTCTGCTTGGCGGATATTCGTTCGCGATTGAACGGAATGATGTTGAAGTCAACCGTTACCGTATTGAGCTGCCCCGCCTGCCGGCTGAATTCGATGGTTTCACGATTGTTCATCTTACGGATTTGCATTATGGTCCCTTTGCGGGGCAGGCTTTTTTTGAAAAGATTGTAGAACGTGTTAACGGATTGAGCAAAGACATTGTTGTGTGCACGGGCGATTATGTTCTCAGCAGGAACACGACGACGGAGGTCGAGGCCGTATGGCCGATTCTTGCACAACTGCAGGCGCCGTCAGGAGTCTATTCCGTCCTCGGCAATCATGATCATTGGGCTGATTCGAAGCTTTCGCTCTTCTGGCTCGAAAAAAGCGGTCAGTCACTCCGCCACAAGGTGCTTCCACTGGAGCGGGACGGGAAACGCATATGGCTTGCGGGGGCGGGAGACTTGTGGGAAGACCATCATGCGCTCGACCCGCTGCTGAGAAGGATTCCGGGAGAAGAATGCAGAATTATTCTGGCTCATAATCCGGACAGCGCCGACAGGCTTAAAGTTGAAACGTTTGATCTGATGCTTGCCGGACACACCCATGGAGGTCAGGTCCGTTTTCCTCTTCTGGGCGCCCCGTTCATGCCGGTAAGGAACAAAGACTATACCATGGGGCTGGTCCGGTCGCACAGGGGAGCGCCGGTTTTTATCTCCCGGGGAGTCGGATCAACCATCCCGCTCCGCTTCAATTGCGCGCCCGAGATTGCTCTCATAGAACTTGCAAGAGCATAGATTAAAGCCGGTCGGCTACCTTCCAAACCACCAGAAACGTTTTGCGCGCCATTCAGGATCGTCATTGTCGTCATCGGGTGCCTTCGTATCATCATCCGTGTCGCCAGGGACATCTTTTTTCCGGGAGCGATAGCTGGTCAACAACAGATACAGCAGACCGGAGAGTATGGCAAATCCCAGAAAAAGCACCAGTTGCAGCCACATTGAATCTGACATGCCTGTGCCTCCTCGCTTTGAACCGCTGGATTTCTCTGCCTCAATGGTAGCAGAAGAACCGAAAAGAACAAAACTCAGCAGGATATTCGAACGACCGGTTGAGCAAGGGCGGCAGACCGGCTGCTGCATCCTGAAGAAAGAAGTTATTGTTCGAGTACCGCGACCCCTTCAGGAGCCTTGAATATGAAGGTCGCGCTCCTGATGCCGGTATTCGTTTTGACGTTGCCCAGGGAAATATCGACACGGTTGCCGAGTTTATCGATAACGCTTAGCGCCTTTATCGGGAAGCCTTCATCATTTGTCATGAGCTCAACCTGCGTAACGTTGCCCATCGGCGCCTTTGGGGTGAGTATCAGTTTCTCGTCCTTCATGGCGACGGTGAATTCCCTGTCGATGTTGCCGAAGCCGCTCAACAGCGCGATCGGTGCCTGACCGTAGGTCGTATAGTTAAAAGGCGCCTTGAATGCCTGTTTTTGGAGAGGCTGATAAATGATAATCTCCTGGCCGGTTATATAGACGCTCTGCGGTTTATCTCCTTTGTATTCCCAGCGCATTTTTTTAGCCTTGATAAAAAACTGGCCTTTATAAGTTTCGGTCTTTTTCAAATCTTTGATGGCGCTTTTTTGGACAAAGGAGCCTTTGATGTCCTGTATTCCTGCGTATGCCTTCTGAATACGACGAACCTCTTCATCTGCTGTCGTTGCCGCCGTGGATAGCGCAGAATACAATGAGAGCAGTATGGTAAGCGTTATCATGCGAACGAAAAATCTCTTCATGTGTTGACCCCCCGATAAGTTTTCTCTCTATAAGCGTATAAAAAAAGTACAGCCACAACTGTCTGAATGACTGCGCCGATCGCGTTGCTCCGCGAGTTCGGTATTATCGTCTCCTGAGAAAGTCCCTCGGCTTGCCGGCGCCTTTCGGCGGTCCGACGAACCCGTCCTGCTCAAGTTGCTCCATGACAACCGCCGCCCGGTTATAGCCGATTTTGAAGCGGCGCTGGATTGAAGATATCGAGACTTCCCCCGCCTGTTCCGCGAAATCAACGACTTTCTGGTACATTTCATCGCGTTCATCGGCGGACGCGTCCTCACGCATACGCTCCTCAAGCACTGCCATTGATTCAAAGGAACTGTAGTCAGGCGCCCCCTGACCTCTAATGAAATCGGTCATTTTCCTGATTTCATTTTCGCTCACAAAGGCGCCGTGAATGCGCGTCAGGCGAACGCCGGGGACCATGAAGAGCATGTCACCCATGCCGAGCAGCTGTTCAGCGCCCTGACTGTCGAGAATCGTCCGTGAGTCGATTCTGGTGGTGACCTGAAATGAAATGCGGGCCGGGAAGTTCGCCTTTATGATGCCGGTGATAACATCCACCGAAGGCCTCTGGGTTGCCAGGATTAGGTGGATGCCGCAGGCGCGGGCCATCTGCGCGAGTCGGGTAATTGCGGTCTCGACATCAGCCGGAGCGGTGAACATAAGATCGGCAAGCTCATCAATGAATACGACAATATACGGCAGACGCTCTTCCGGCGAGACCTGCCGGTTGAAAGTATCAATATTGCGCGCGCCCTTCACGGCAAGCACACGGTAGCGGCGTTCCATTTCAAAAACCATCTTTTTGAGGGCTTCTGACGCGCCTTTCGGGTCGGTGATAACCGGGGAGATAAGATGCGGAATGCCTCCGTAGACCGAAAGTTCGAGCAGCTTGGGGTCGATCATCAGCATCTGCACCTGTCGGGGAGACGCTTTATAGAGAATGCTTGCAATCATGGTATTGATTGATATGCTCTTCCCCGAACCGGTCGCTCCGGCAACAAGCAGGTGCGGCATTTTTGCGAGGTCGGTCACAACCGGATTGCCGGAGATGTCCTTGCCAAGGGCAAGCGTCAGCAGGGAAGGGCTCTTCTGGAATTGCTCGGAAGCGAGGATGTCCCGCAGCGCGACGGTTGCCCGCTCGCGGTTCGGCACTTCGATGCCGATGGTCGCCTTTCCGGGTATCGGATAGACGCGAATGCTCGGCGCGCGCAGCGAAAGAGCGAGATCGTCAGAGAGCGAAACGATACGATTGATCTTGACTCCCGGCGCCGGCTCGAACTCGAACATGGTGACAATCGGGCCGGGATGCGCCTGACGGATCTTTCCGCTGACCCCGAAATCGGCAAGCTTTTTTTCGAGTCCGCTGCCGGATGCGTTCATCTCCTCACGTGACGGACCTGTGATGGCATCTGCATGCAACAGGAAGTCGAGACGCGGTAATTCATAATCACCGAGGTCGGCGGCAGGCAGCGGCGGAAACGGCTCCGGTTCCGCTGTTTTTCGCTCGCGCGTCCTGCGCAGGCGGTTGAGAAGCGGCTGCGGACGGTGCTGTTCATCGTCATCATGTACCTCAAAAGGCACATTCCCTTCATACGTTGTGTTGGAAGGCATGGCCGGAGTCTTCGGTTCATGCTTTTTGAACAGCCGCTCAAACGGCGAAACAGGGCTTGCAAGGACAATTCCTATCAGCATAACAGCAAAAGTAACAAGATATGCCCCCACCGGGGAAACGAGACGTTCCAGAGGCCTGATAATAAGCGTACCGGCAGCTCCTCCGGCATGAGCGATCGGGAATGGAATGCGCTCTCCGATGAGTTCAAGCAGGAAGGCAAGAGCAAGCAAAACAATGAGTGCTCCCGCGATGTGGATGCGATTGCGCTCTTTGCCAAGAATTCTTCGCACCCCGTAGGCGAGCAGCACAATAGGGATTGCGAGACTTGCCGCCCCGATCAGGGAGTAGAAAATGTCGGCAATATAGGCGCCGGCAATGCCTCCATAGTTTGACGGCGCAGTCTTTGTGTAAGTAAAGAGCGACGGGTCCCACTGATTATACGAGAGCAGACAGATAGACAGAAATATGCCGAGCAGGATTGCCAGAATCCCGAGCACTTCCATGGTGCGGCTGCGGTTCTGTGGTGTCTGCTGGGTATTCATCTATATCCGGGTAAAGTACAGGATTAGTATACCGCCGGCCAGGACAAAACGATAGTAGGCAAAAGCGTTCAGGGGATGTTTTTTCAGATAGGCCATTAAAAATTTTATGGCGAAGATTCCCGAAATGAAGGCAGCGATAAAACCCGCAGCAAACAGGTCAAGCTGATAGTCTCCCGGTGTTTTAAAAAGTTTTTTGCATTCCAGCAGCGTTGCACCGCCGATGATCGGCGTTGAGAGCAGAAATGAAAATCGCGCCGCGGTTTCGCGTTTCAGATTCTTAAAGAGTCCTGCGGTGATGGTGATGCCGGAACGGGACACTCCTGGAATGAGAGCAATGGCCTGAGCGCAGCCGATGAGCATGGCGTCAAGAAATGAAACCTTTCGCTTTGCCTGCTTGCCTGCACGCTCTGCAACCAGCATAAGCCCGCCGAAGACGATGAGTGAAGCAGCAATGACAAGCGGGTGTCTGAGCTCATGCTCGATTGCGTCATGAAACAGAATTCCGGCAACCCCTGCTGGTACAATTGCCGCAAGAATGGTGAACAGCATTTTGCGGTCGTGCAGCAACATGTCAATCCAGTCACGGTAAAAACAGACAAGCAATGCAAGAAGTGTCCCTCCATGCAAGGCAACATTGAACGTAAGGGTGTCGACCTGCCCGGACCAGCCGAACAGCCACGGCATCAGGATGAGATGCGCTGTGCTGCTGATCGGGAAAAACTCTGTTATCCCCTGAAGCAGGCCGAGAATAATGGCCTGAACCAATTCGTTTGACATGAGAAATCTCCTTTAATATTGGGAAGGAAGAGAGGAACCTCAGAAGACCGGAGGGCAACTTCCATCGTGCCGCCTTTTGCACTTCACATTTTCCGTTCTTTAGCGTTTCTCTGCTTCCGTGCGTTACACTTCCAGAATAATCGGCATAATCATCGGATAGCGATCCATGGAATCGCGCAGATATTTCTTGAGCCGGGCACGGAGTTTCGCCTGGAGCAGGTTGACATCGGCAATGACGTCCTCCTCAACGGACATGATGGTCTGCATCATCAGGTCGCGCACCTCGTTGATGATATCCTGCGAAACGTCTTCAAAGACAAAGCCGCGGGATATGATTTCAGGGCCAATGATAACTTGCCGCGAATCCTTTTCGAGCCCTACAAGCACAATGACGATGCCGTCATGACCCAGCCTGCGGCGGTCGCGCAAAACGATATCCTCGACACGTGGCGCGTCCTTCCCATCGATAAATATTCGTCCTGCATGCACCTTGCCGGCCAGTGAAGGACTGTTTCCCGAGAGTTCCAGGACGGACCCATTGCCAAGGATGAAAATGTTCTCTTTTGGAATGCCGGATTTCTCGGCAAGGCGCGCATGTTGACTGAGGTGGCGATATTCTCCATGAATCGGCACAAAGTAGCGTGGGCGCACGATGTTCATCATCAGCTTCAGTTCTTCCTTGGACGCATGCCCCGAGACATGGATTTCAGAGGTCTTTTCGTATTTCACATCAGCGCCGCGCATCATGAGATGGTTGATGATTCTTCCGATGGAACGTTCATTGCCCGGGATCATCTTTGCAGAGAGTATTACCGTGTCGCCTTCCCGGATGGAGATCTGTTTGTGCTCGTCGGTGGCGATGCGGGAGAGCACGCTCATCGGTTCGCCCTGACTGCCGGTGGTGAGAATGACCACTTCATTGTCAGGCATATCTTTTAACCGATCCATCGTCAGCCAGGTTTTTTCCGGTATCTTCAGATAGCCAAGTTCAAGCGCAGTCTGGGCGTTTGAAACCATGCTTCTGCCGCACATGAAAACCTTGCGTCCAAACTGCACGGCAACGTCGACCACCTGCTGAACGCGGTGGATGTTCGATGCAAAGGTTGCAATGATAATCCGGCCATGTTTTTTTGCCAGAATATCCTCAAAGGCGCGTCGAACCTCTTTTTCTGAAAAGGTAAATCCGCCCTTTCCGGCGTTTGTGCTGTCGGAAAGCAGGAGGAGAGTGCCTTCTTCTCCGTAGCGGGAGAAGGTATGAAAATCCATGAGTTCGCCATCCACCGGGGTGGGGTCAAGCTTAAAGTCTCCCGTGTGGATGATGCTCCCGAGCGGTGTCTTGATGCCGAGGGCAACCCCGTCGACAATGCTGTGTGTGACACGGATGAACTCAATGGTGAATGAACCGAGCGTTATAACGTCGCGGGGCTTCACGTCAACAAGTTCTACATCATTGAGGTTGTATTCCCTGAGTTTTTGCTGAACGAGAGCGAGCGTCAGGGGGGTGCCGTATACCGGGACCGGCAGTGTCATGAGCAGAAACGGGAGTGCCCCGGTGTGATCTTCGTGCCCATGGGTAAGGATAATGCCGCGAAGCCTATCCCGGTTTTCGAGGATATAGGTCAGATCGGGAATTACAAAGTCCACGCCGAGCATGTCTTCATCGGGAAACATCAGTCCCGCATCAACAACAATCATGTCATCGCCGTACTCAAAGACTGTCATATTCAGACCGCCAATCTCTTCCACCCCTCCAAGAGGAATGACAGAGAGGCGAGGTGCCTGATTTGTCTGATGTGCGGAATCTGTCTGATTCATTTCAATGGGTGTCCAGTGCTTTTTTCCTGAGTCTGAGCGAATTGGTCACAACTGAAACCGAGCTGAACGACATGGCAGCCGAAGCTATCATCGGATTCAGCAAAGGACCGCCCCATATATATAACATGCCTGCAGCTATGGGGATGCCCACTACATTATAAAAGAAAGCCCAGAAAAGATTCTGCCTGACAGTGCGCATGGTAAGGCGGCTGAGCCTGATGGTGTCGGCAACAGCCATCAGACTGCCCTTCATGAGCGTGATGTCCGCTGCTTCGATGGCAACATCGACTCCGGTCCCAATGGCCATGCCGACGTCAGCCTCGGCGAGGGACGGCGCGTCGTTAATGCCGTCGCCGACCATGGCTACTACTTTTCCTTCCGACTTCAGTTGACGGACGATATCAGCCTTCATGGCCGGGAGCACATCAGAAAAGACACGCGTAATGCCCACTGCAGCGGCAATCTCCCCGGCGGCGCGGGCAGTATCGCCGGTCACCATGACAACCTCTATGCCGAGTTCGCGCAGACGGCCGATGGCTGCGGCAGAATCCGGCTTCACCGTATCCGCACAGAAAAATACCCCGGCTGCCTGATTATTGACAGCCATGCAGACAGGACTGCCGGATGGCGGTCCTGCAGCGATGATGCGTTCAAACTCGTCAACAGACCCGCCGCCGCGGGCCCGTAACAGGCGCTGTGTGCCGATGAGAACTGAAAGGGGAGGCCGGATTTCGGCATTCAGGGAGGGCACCGTTGCGATGACACCGCCGCCCGAAACGGCCTCAAAGGTCAATGCGTCAGCGATTGTGATATGCTCAGAAACTGCCTTGCGTACAATCGTTTTGCCGAGCGGATGCTCCGAGAGTTTTTCCGCCGAGGCCGCAATCGCCAGGAGTTGGGTGATGGTGAATCCGCTGCCGACCGGGATGTTCTGAACCGCTTCGATGGCGATAACCTCAGGCGTTCCCTGCGTTATCGTGCCGGTCTTGTCGAGCAGTACAGTCGTGATCCGATGGCTCTGTTCCAGCGCCTCTGCGTCGCGAATCAGGATGCCTTTTTCAGCTCCCCTTCCGGTTGCCACCATGATTGCGGTTGGCGTGGCAAGCCCGAGCGCGCAGGGACATGCAATAATCAGGACAGCGATAAAATTCATGAATGCAAGCGTGAACGCATTTTCTTTCCCGAAGATGAGCCACGCAGCAAGCGTGCACAGGGCGATTATCAGGACGACAGGAACGAATATGCCGGCGATGGTATCAGCAAGGCGCTGTATCGGGGCCTTGCTGCCCTGTGCCTGCTGCACGAGGCGTATTATTTGCGCGAGAACCGTCTCCGCGCCGACCTTTGTTGTTCTGAAGCGGAACCCGCCCGAGGCGTTGATGGTTCCGCCATAGACTGCATCGCCTGCAGACTTATCGACAGGAATGCTTTCGCCGGTGAGCATCGACTCGTCGACCGTCGAGAAGCCGTCTGCAATGAGACCGTCAACCGGGATGCGCTCTCCGGGGCGAAT
Source organism: uncultured Nitrospiraceae bacterium (assembly GCA_964392915.1). GTDB lineage: Bacteria > Nitrospirota > Thermodesulfovibrionia > Thermodesulfovibrionales > Dissulfurispiraceae > JAAYUK01. Next base: position 1,679 of record CAYMRS010000069.1, on the reverse strand, counting down.
GACAACGATATCTCCGAGAACGACCTCATCGAGTTCCACCTCCCGCTCGGCATCTCCGCGAAGAACCCAGGCTGTTTTTGGCTGGAGGCCGACCAGTTTTTTTATTGCTTCCGAGGTTTTTCCTTTTGCCCGCGCCTCAAGCAGTCTGCCGAGCAGGATGAGAGTGATAATCATCGCTGATGTCTCGAAGTACACGTGGGGATGCAATCCCCGCGCCGTGAAAAAATCCGGCGCAACAGTCGCAAACACGCTGTAAAAGTACGCGGCATTCGTGCCGATGCTGATAAGCGTGTTCATGTTGGTGGATCCGTGACGGATAGCCGCGAATGCGGCGGCATGGAAGCGCATGCCGGTCCAGAATTGCACCGGCGTTGCCAGCAGAAGCATGACGGCAGCAAAAAGCCGGCCTTCCGGCATTGCCATGCTCATTATCATGAGCGGTGCTGTCAGGAGCGCGCTGATGATAAAGTGTCTTTTGAGTGCCGCGTATTCCTTTTCTTTGCGCTCAGACTCTTCATCGGTAAAGCCCCGGGTAATGCGAACGGCTGTGTATCCGGCATCCTCGACGGCTTTGCGAAAATCGCTGAATCCGGTGAGCGTCGGAATATACTCGACTGTTGCCTGTTCTGTCGCAAGGTTGACCTGCGCGCTGAGAACCCCGTAAATTTCTGCGAGCGTTTTTTCAACCGCCCCGACGCAGGCGGCGCAGGTCATGCCCTGAACCGCAATGGTCATCTGCGATGTCGCAACCCCGTATCCCTCACTTTTGATAATGTCAATCAGTCCGGTGAGCGGCGGCATGCGAGCAGGGCTGCCGAACTCTATCGCCGCCCGTTCGGCAGTCAGGTTGACCGACGCATCAACAATTCCGTCTGTTTTTTTAAGCGCGCGCTCAACCGCTGCGGAACATGCAGCACAGGTCATGCCGGTTATGGGGAGGTCTATTTTTTGCAAGCTGTCTGACATGCCATTCTGTGCTCTGAAGCTATTTCCGGCTTCGGAGTGACTGTGCGGAAAGAGCGCGGAAGCAGGGAAGCGCGAACGAGAAAGTCGTTCCGACACATCCCCAACCTCCGCATTTCACTCCTCATCTACTTGAAATCGACTTTCGGCGTTTCCCGTTCCTGTTTCGGCACTTCATAATATGCGGCTTCCGGGATGTTCGCTATCGAGGCGATCAGACTGCCGGGGAACTGGCGGCGATATGTGTTCAGTTCCTGCGCTACTTCGTTATACCGTTTTCGCTCAACCGCAATACGGTTTTCCGTCCCCTCAAGACTATCCTGCAGTTTCAGGAATGATTCGTTCGCCTTCAGCTGCGGATATGCTTCACGAAGCACCAGTAGCCGGGAAAGTACTCCCTCCAGGGCATTTGATGCCGCGATCTTGTCTTTCGGCGTCTTTGCCTGGAAGTACTGCGTGCGCGCCTGCGCGATATTCTCGAAAAGCTGCTTTTCATGCGCGGCATATCCCTTGACTGTCTCGACGATGTTCGGAATAAGGTCGTACCGGCGCTTGAGTTGGTTTTCCACCTGCGCCCACTGAGCCTTTACCTTTTCATCCATCTGAATCACCGTGTTGTACTGGCCGACAAACCAGCCGCCAATCGCGATGCCGAGGACAGCAAGCACGCCGACAATAATCAATGTAGTTTTCACTCCGTTGCTCATGGAACCTCC
>CAYMRS010000068.1:0-9941 GCA_964392915.1 uncultured Nitrospiraceae bacterium | reverse complement strand
ACTGAGCTGAATTGTAACCAGTTGAATCTATTCGGTTATTAACCGGACACTACTGTAACTGAGTCTTGATTTAAGTCAATGACGCCGACTCCGGCGGGTGATATACTAAAGATATGCTTTGGCATGAATGCCCGGCCGATTGGGCAAAAGACGAGGATTGAGGAGGAAAAAATGTTTTGTTATCAGTGTGAGCAGACAGCGCAGGGAAGCGGATGCACCAAGGTCGGGGTATGCGGCAAGCAGCCTGAGGTAGCGGCATTGCAGGATCTTCTGATTTACGTTCTCAAGGGTCTTTCGCAGGTGGCGGTTGACGCGCGCAAGAAGGGCGTTGTCGACAACAAGGTGAATGTTTTTATGGTCAAGGCGCTTTTTTCTACTCTGACCAATGTCGATTTTGACCCGGATCGTTTTGTCGCTCTTATCAATGAGTGCGTGGCATACCGTGACGCGCTCAAGGCAAAGGCGGTCCTTACCGTCGCAGAAGGCCCCGCAACTTTCAAGCCGGCGACTTCCACGGATGAACTGGTAAAGCAGGGCGAAGCCGTCGGCGTCAAGGCCGATGCTGCGATAAATCCGGATATCCAGTCCCTCCAGCATACCCTCATATACGGCATCAAAGGTGTCGCAGCGTATGCCGATCATGCCGCGATTCTCGGACAGGAAGATGACAAGGTGTACGCGTTCTGTCAGGAAGCGCTTGCGGCGACCCTCGACAAATCGCTCGACCTGAACGCATGGGTCGGTCTTGTACTGAAGTGCGGCGAGATCAACCTCCGTGCCATGGAGCTGCTTGATGCAGGCAACACCGGCACCTATGGCCATCCCGTGCCGACCTCAGTTCCTCTCGGCGCAAAGGCGGGAAAAGCACTGCTCGTTTCGGGCCACGACCTGAAAGATTTGGAAGCAATTCTCAAGCAGAGCGAAGGCACCGGCGTGAATATTTACACCCACGGTGAAATGCTTCCGACCCACGCCTATCCTAAGCTCAAGGCATACAAGCATTTTTACGGTCACTACGGCACGGCATGGCAAAACCAGCACAAGGAGTTCAGCGCATTCCCGGGCGCTATCGTGATGACCACGAACTGCCTCCAGAAGCCGCAGGATTCCTACAAGGACAGCATCTTTACCGTCGGCCTCGTCGGCTGGCCGGGAATCAGGCATATTGCGGACGGCAACTTCAAGCCGGCAATCGACAGGGCCCTCGCGCTTCCGGGTTTTGTAGCGGATGTGCCTGGCAAGTCGGTCATGGTCGGGTTCGGCAGAAATACGGTCATGAGCGTTGCTGATAAAGTCATTGACGGCGTGAAGAGCGGCGCGATCAAGCACTTCTTTCTCGTTGGCGGCTGCGACGGCGCGAAGGCCGGCAGAAACTACTACACTGAATTTGTTGAAAAGACGCCGAAGGACACCATCGTGCTGACGCTTGCCTGCGGCAAGTTCCGCTTCTTCGACAAGGATCTGGGCGACATCGGCGGGATCCCGCGCCTGCTCGACATCGGACAGTGCAACGATGCATATTCCGCAATCCAGATCGCGGTCGCGCTCTCAAAGGCATTCAACTGCGGCGTTAACGACCTGCCGCTTTCGATGATCCTTTCCTGGTACGAGCAGAAGGCTGTCGCAATTCTTCTTACGCTGCTCTTCCTCGGCATCAAAAATATCAAGATTGGGCCATCGCTCCCGGCGTTCATCACCCCGAACGTCCTGAATGTGCTCGTTCAGAACTTCAACATCGGACCGATCACCACGCCGGATGCAGATCTGAAGCAGATTCTCGGCTAAGCGGGTTTCGCGGAGCAATTCCCATATCTCAGGGCGGGCCGGCAACGGCCCGCTTTTTTTCGCTCAACGCGGCGCATCGTTTGAAATCTGTATGAGAATGAGATAATCTGAGACTATATGCCGTTCAGGCAGGTCCATTCATCAGGAGGTTGTACATGAAGCCACTAAAACGAACAAAAACCGCAGAAAATCTGCTCAAGGCCTTTGCGGGGGAGTCGCAGGTGCGCAACCGTTATACCTATTACGCCTCGATCGCCGACTAAGGAAGGCTACAAACAAATCAGAAACATCTTTATCGAAACCGCAGACAACGAAAAAGAGCATGCAAAGCGGGTTTACAAGTTTCTGCTAGCCGGACTGGCTGGTGAGCTTCCGGCTATGGTCGAGATTAAAGCTTTCTATCCGGTCGCGCAGGGAAATACACTCGATAACCTGAAGGCCGCAGCAGAAGGAGAGCATGAAGAGTGGCAGGAGTTATATCCTGAATTCGGCAGAATGGCGGATGCAGAAGGCTTTCCGGAGATCGGCGAGGCATTTCGCAAGATAGCGGACGCTGAGGTCAGTCACGAAACCCGCTATCGCAAGCTGGCGGCTAATATCGAAAACAGCCGCGTGTTTGCCCGGGATACTGAGGTTTCATGGAAATGCGGCAATTGCGGTTATATCCACGAAGGGGCCGAAGCCCCGCAGATATGCGCTGCCTGCATTCATCCGCAGGCGCATTTTGAAGTCTTTTCGGAGGCCTACTAAAAATCACACAGTTTTTGAACCGAGAAACAATGAAGGCGGGCTGGCAGTGCCGGCCTTCATTGTTTCTGATGCGAAGGTTGACGCCGTTCCGCAAGGGGTTAGCTCAATTGTTGCTATAATGATAATGAGAGATGCACGGAGGAGGACGTACCATGAGAATGACAGGGAACACCTTCTTCCGGACGCGTGTCTGTGCGGCCGTTTTCATCTTCATCCTGATGCTGCCCTTGATTTCCCTTCTGTCCTGCTCAAAAAAAGAGCCTATCCGCGTGGGGGTTGTTGTCGGCCTGACCGGCAGGCACTCCGACCTCGGAATTTCTAACCGCAATGGGTTAATGCTCGGCCTTGAAGAGATAAATGAAGAGGGCGGCATTCACGGCCGGCCGATTGAGCTTCTCATCCGGGATGACAGGCACGACCCCGACACTGCGCGGGCTGCTGTGCGGGAGCTTATAAGGGGAGATGTCGTGGCGATTCTCGGGCACGCGACCAGCGCCATGTCTGCCGCAACGTATCCTCTGATTAACGAGGCAAAAGTCGTGATGCTCAGCGCCACGACGAATAGCAGTGATTTTGCAGACAAGGACGACTATTTCTTCATGATGTTGCCGTCAACAAAGAAGGTAGCTGAATATTATGGCAACTATGTTTACAACGAACTGGATGTCCGATCAGTCTCCATCGTTTATGACCTGTCGAATAAGTCATATGCCCAGGCATGGAATGACGATTTCGCCAGGCATATTGAAGCGGCTGGCGGCCGCGTGCTGAGATCAACCGCTTTTGTGTCAGAACACGATGTGGAGTTCGGTGCGATTGCGCGAAAGGTTCTTCAGAGCCGCCCCGATGCGGTCATGATCGTTGCCAATGCGCTCGACACAGCAATGTTTTGCCAGCAGATCAGGAAGAGCAATCAGCGGGTGAAGCTGCTGACAGCGGAGTGGGCATTTACCGAGGATATTCTGAAGCAGGGCGGCGCTGCCGTTGAGGGGTTATACTTTACCCAGCAAATCAACCTGGACAGCGCGGAGCAGCGCTACCGCGCGTTTGCGGAAAAGTACGCCAGGAGATTCGGACGAAAGCCGGACTTTGCGGCGATTTCTGCCTATGAATCCATGAAGATATTGGCAGAGGGACTTAAACTGGACCCGACGCGTCACGGAATCAAGAAGGCGCTCCTACGCATCGGGTCTTTTCAAGGGCTTCATGGCCAAATCCGGTTTGATCAAAACGGAGAAGCGAGCCGGCAGCAGTATATATTTGTCGTCAAAAACAATATTTTCCATATGGTGAAGTAATATGCTTTTTGGCCTCCTCCGATATGCCTTCTCCTTGGCTTTGTCCCTGTCGGGCTTATTCCGGGTTCAGCGGCCTGAGAAGCAAGCCCTGTCCGTTCAGTGAACTGGAGAGAGCGCTTGAAGAAGTCTTGTCGCGCCGCAAGCCTTTGACGGGCTGACATCCACAATATACGAAGCGGGTTGCGCCTCTTTTATTCATTCAGGATGGAATTCAGCGCCCGGTAAACAGTGCGGTTCAGTTTCCGCGATACCTCGGCGTCTTTCCGGAGGATCTGCATCGTCAGTTCCCGAGACTTCCCTCTTCTTTTGGGTGTGCTGGTAATCAATGCCTCATACGAGTCGGCAACCGTCACAATCTGGCTGAGGATGGAGGACTCCTTTGCCGTGAGCTGATTGGGATATCCGCTTCCATCAAGGCGTTCGTGATGCTGGGCGATTATCGCGGCAACCTGCGGAGATATAAACTCCGCGTGTCTTGCAAAAATTGCCCCTTCGTCAACATGCGTGCAGTAGAGGCGGTATTCGTCCAGCGTGAGTTCGCCCTGCTTGTTGACAACGCTGTACGCAATCAAAACCTTTCCGATATCGTGAAGTAAAGCTCCGGCAGCCAGGTGATAGAGCGCCTTCTCATCCATTCCGAGCCGGATGCCCAGAACGATCGAAAAAACGCAGACATTCACCGAATGCACGCTCACATACGAATCGATGTTGCGAATCTCAAGCAATTCCTTCAGGTCGTATGATGGATGATGCGCGAATTGCGAAATGAGCTGAATGAGAACGCGCGTTTCCAGAAGCAATCTGTCGCAGAGCGTCCTGTCGTTCAGATTGTGCAGGAATTTGCTGAATAGGCATCGGAGCAATTCCTGCGTAATCTGGATGATCTGTTTGGCTGACAGCACCTGGTGTCCGGATTCGAAAAGGCAGCGAAGACATGCCTCATAGCTCGGGAAGTCTTCACCGCGAACAACGATATCGGCATTGAGTTCCATAAGAGCATCCATAATCTGAGGCGAGATGGTCCCGCTCACCAGCGGTATGCCTCCGAATACCGGATAGCGCATGCCTCCCAGCTCAAAATCGATGTCTGCCATTGGCCACAGGAGGGTCTTGTCGATATAGGCATGTTTCCGCTTATATTCTGAATACTCGCTGAACAGTACGCTGTCATCTTTCACAAGACGGCTGATTTTTTCGGCATGCCTAAGATACTCGGTGAAATGCAGATTGCTGGCTGTTCTTATATAAAATCGCGAGAGTCCCTGCCGGCGTATCATGGCTCTCGCAAATGCAGTATAGACAAAGCCTTTGTCAAAAAGTGATTTTTTGAGGTCGCCGTCATCGGTAAAGACTTCAAAAGGCACGGGCAGCCCTTCCGCAAGGCTGTCGAGCGTTATGGGGACATATTCTTCCTTGCCTTCAATGACATATCGTCTCACCGCCGCGCGCCTCAGGGGACTGAATTTCTTGTCCTCAGTATACGCTTTTTGTACTGCGGGGAACAATTATCAGAATATTGACTCAAATCAAGGAGATCGTTCCGGCAATCCCGTAAACTTAAACCATACGATGCGGGAGCGCCCCGTTCAGGGTCGAATCAATACTGACGTTACGATTTCAAGGAGGATGCGGACATGAAAGTGAAGAGAAATATCATCGAAATCAACGAGGATTTATGCAACGGATGCGGACAATGCATTCTGGACTGCGCTGAAGGCGCGCTCAGGATTGAGAACGACAAGGCGAAACTTGTCGGCGAGCTTTACTGTGACGGACTCGGTGCCTGCCTGAAGGGCTGCCCGACCGGTGCATTGATGGTTATAGAGCGCGAAGCGGAAGACTTCAGCGAAGAGGCGGTGCATGAGTTGCTCAAGAAGCAGGAAGCGGAAAAAAAGGGTGCTGCCGCTCCAAAGAATCTTGGCTGCGGCTGCCCCGGCACCAACCTGCGGAGTTTTGGCGCACCCGCGGTATCTCCGTGCCAAGCTGCAAACCAGCCAAAGGCGTTCGGAGGAGGCGCGTCGGCGCTGACGCACTGGCCGATTCAGATTAAGCTTGTCCCGCCGACGGCGCCGTTTTTGAAGGGGGCGGATCTGCTCGTAGCGGCTGACTGCACTGCCTTTGCCTACGGCAACTTCCATAACGATATGCTCGCGGGCAAGGTCATGATGATCGGCTGTCCTAAGCTTGATAATGCGGAAGAGTATGTCGCAAAATTTGCCGAGATCTTCATGAATGCCGATTTGAAGCGGGTAACCGTGGTGCATATGGAAGTGCCGTGCTGTTCGAAACTGCCGATGATTATCATGAAAGCGCGGGAGATGGGGGGAGTGAACACCCCGGTAGAGGAAATAGTTGTAGGCGTGCAGGGCGGAGTTCTCCGGCGGGGGATGCTGGCGGCGTAACTCAAGCATCAAAAAAAGGAACACCGAAAGGGCTGTTTGACTGGCAATAACGGAGAGGGTTCCTCGTCAGGCTGCGTCGGAATAGCGCCGTTTTGGAGTACCTGCGATATTCCTGAAGCGCATCGCGTCAACTCCCGGGATAACCCAGCGCTGTTCCGACTCACGGAAGAATGCGGAAATATCTCCGTTTGCGAGTCTCTGCTCGAAGAGGACAACCGTCAATGCATCACAACGACCGTTACTGTCGATAGCTCTGATGTACATACGTCTCCCGAAAAGATATGGTTAATCTCATATTCTTCCCCTCGCTCCGCTCGGGGAAGAATGAGGCAGTTGAGCCGGAACTCCTGTCACCCTCGCTCCGCTCGGGCGAAGAACCAGGAGTTCGAAACCGACCGCTTCGCGGCGGCTCAACTGCCTCAATTCTACCGGGAAAGTAATCTCGCGTCAATGTGGGGCTTCAAGAAACTGAAGCCGGCGGTTCTTCAGGCATGGCGCAGGAATCGGAGAGTTCCGGCCTGTCGGGGCTGCAATGAGCAGAGGTGTCTGCAGGCTTGTCAGTCAGATATTCTGCGGTTTCTTTCGATGGCAGCGAGGAGGTCCTGTTTTTTTATGCGGCCGTGCAGCGTTGTGCCGTCCATGAACTCAAGAACCGGAATATCAAAGCGGTAGAGCTCATAGAGATCATCATCGGTCGTGATATCGACCTTTGTAACGGCAAGCCCGTATTTTTCGAGATAGCCGTTGAGCGTCTCTTCCGCCATATCGCAGAACCAGCAGCCGTCCTTTGCGTAAAACGTTATTGAAACCATGCATTCCCTTTCAAAGAAAAAAGTTATCTGGATGCGGAGGATTCTATTATAGCGAAGTGCGGACGGCTGCTTCTTCGTGCTGGCTCGGATTCAATAGGCTATAATTATAAAATTAGATCTTCCGGAGGTGCCGATGCGAGTGAAACAGCAGGCAGAGAAACTGAGAAAAATCTGGGGCGCATTCCGTGCTCCTCGCGTACTCATGACGGCAAATGAGTTCAGGGTCTTCGACCTGCTCACTGAACCGCACACAGTCGACTGGCTGGCCGGGCGGCTGAAAACCGATCACCGCGCAACGGCAATCCTGCTCGATGCACTAACCGGCCTCGGGTTGCTGAGGAAAGCAGATGGAAAATACCGGAACACGCCGATTTCCGATGATCTGCTTGTCAGCGGCAAGCCCCATTATCAGGGCGACATCATCAGCCATGCGGCGAATCTCTGGGACAACTGGTCAGGGCTGAATGAGGTTCTCAGGACCGGCAAACCGTTTCACTTTGCCCATGACCACGAGGCATTCATATGCGGCATGCACAATATTTCGGTGCTGAAAGTGAAGGAAGTCGTGGACGCAATCAGTCTGGACGGGGTGAAAAAGTCCATCGACATCGGCGGTGGACCCGGCACCTATTCGATAGAGATGGCAAGGCGCGGAGTCTCCGCTATGCTTTATGATTTCCCCGGCACCATAACCATTGCCCGGAAAGTCGTCAAACAGAGCGGAGTTTCGGGCGTCGGGTTTCAAAAGGGCGATTTTCTGCATGATGCCGTCAAAGGCACATTTGACCTCGCGCTCATCAGTCAGGTGCTGCATGCCTATTCGGCAGAGGACAATCTGGCATTGCTTCGGAAAGCAAAGAGCATTCTGAATCCGGACGGTCGAGTAGCAATACAGGAGTTTTTTATCGAGCCGAATCTGGCGTTCCCGCATTACAATGCCCTGTTTTCGGTGAACATGCTCGTCAATACCACAGGAGGCAGATGCTATGCGTCGCCTGAAATACGCAAGTGGCTGAAGGCGGCAGGTTTTGTGAACGTCAGGGAGAAGATGCTCGGCGATTCAGTGATGATGATAGCAAAAGCTGCCGGGCAGAAGGGAAAGAAATAGTCATATGCGTCACTGGCTGATGAAATCTGAACCTCGGGTCTTCTCATTTGACGATCTCAAGGCGATGCCGAAGCGCACTGAGCATTGGGACGGGGTACGCAACTATCAGGCGCGCAACTTCATGCGCGAAATGCGGAAGGGAGATCTCATCCTCTTTTATCATTCCAACTGCGAGCAGCCTGCCGCGGTCGGCATTGCCGAAGTATTCCGCGAAGCATATCCTGATTTCACGGCATGGGACCGGAGCTCGGATCATTTCGACCCCGCGTCAGCACCTGATGCTCCCCGCTGGTTTATGGTAGACGTTCGATGGAAACAGGCGTTTGAGCGGCCGGTGACGCTGGCTGCAATGAAAAGCGAGCCGCACCTCAGGGAAATGCAGCTTCTGAAACGCGGCAACCGGCTCTCGGTCATGCCGGTCACAAAAGAAGAGTTTGAAGTGATTGTTGCCTTGAGCATGAAAAGACGGTTGCCGGAATAATGCCTGCGACCGCTCTGGCGCTTCTTGCCACCTTCGTCCTTATGCAGCTTTTTTCTCAGGGCGTGACGCTGCTGAACCTGCGTCAAATGCGGGAAAAGGGGCTGATGGTTCCGCCCGAGCTGGCCGGGCATGCCGACGAATCAACGCTCAGCCGCATGCAGGCGTATGAATCGGACAAGGCGAAGTTCGGCATCGGAACATCGCTTTTCGATACGGCTGTTTCAGTCGTCTTTCTCTTCGGCGGCCTGCTCGCATGGTACGACGGCTGGCTACGGTCATTTGACCTGCCGTTCATTTTCGGGGGGCTCCTTTTTGTGCTTTTGCTTTATATCGCAGGTGAAATCATTGACATCCCGTTTGCCTTATACCGGACATTCAGCATTGAGGCGCGACATGGGTTCAACACCATGACGTTCAGGGGCTGGCTTCTTGATTTTGTGAAATCGATGCTGATCTCGTTCGTCATCATGTCATTGGTTGTCACAGCCGCGCTCTGGCTGGTGCAGGCAAGCCCAATGTACTGGTGGTTCTGTGTCTGGCTGTTTCTTCTCTGCTTCAGCTTGTTTGTCATGTATATGGCTCCATATGTGATAGAGCCGCTGTTCAACAAATTTGAGCCGGTGCAGGACGAGATGCTTGCCCAGAAGATTGTTGCCCTTTGCGCCAAGGCTGGCATTCATGCAAGCGGGGTTCAACAGATGGACGCCTCAAAACGCTCCCGCCATTCCAACGCCTATTTCACCGGCATCGGGAGGGTTAAGCGGATCGTGCTCTACGACACGCTCCTTGCGCAGATGACGCATGAAGAGATTCTCGCTATGCTGGCGCATGAAATTGGCCACTGGAAAAAGCGGCATATTCTCAAAAGTATCTTCTTGATACAGATGTTTTCTTTTGCCGGGCTTTATGCGGCATATCAGCTTGCGCAGGGCGACGTGATGGGGAATCTGTTTGGTATCGACTTCCGGACCCTCATGGCAAAAGTTGTCCTCATGAGCTTTATCGGCGGTATCGTCATGTTTCCGCTCCGGCCGCTCATGCTCGTCTGGAGCCGCCGCAATGAACGTGAGGCCGACAGATTCTCATTTGCGCTTACGGGCGACAGCGAGAGTATGGCGACATCGCTTATCAAGCTTTCAAAGGAAAACCTCTCGAATCTGCACCCGCATCCGCTTTATGTTGCGCTGCACTATTCGCATCCGCCTATCGTCGAGCGGGTAAAAACAATCCGGTCTTTTCGGAAATAAATAAAGGCTCTTCGTGGAATCGAGTGGGTGCAAAACTGGAGCAAAAGCATAACAGTGT
>CAYMRS010000067.1:0-10101 GCA_964392915.1 uncultured Nitrospiraceae bacterium | reverse complement strand
AGTATTGCGAACAGGAGAAGCTCCGATACGTCATCGGGCTTATCAGAAACGACGTTCTCGCGGAGATGGGGTCCGAGCATCTTCAGTCTGCCCATCAACAGTATCAGCCGACCGGCTCAGCTGCCACAGATTCCTCAGCAATCAGTTTCGGCTGTTTCTGCATATGGCGGCATATTGGCTGGTGCTGAGACTGCGGGAAGCTTTGCACAATACTGAGTTTGCCACCATGCAGATACAGCAGTTACGGCTGAGGCTGCTGAAGATTGGGGCTCAGGTTATTCAGACAGCCCGACGGCTCTGGTTCAGACTGGCAAGCGGGTATCCCTGGAAACATATCTTTGAACTGGCTCACCAACGATTATGCCCTGAACACTGCTGAAAAACTACACACTCCCATCACAACAGAGCATCTTGGCAGGACTGTTGCGCCCAAAAACTCAGGAAAAGGCTCATCACTGCCACTGCGAAGAGAAATAAAAACCGCCGCATGGATGCCATGAGCGGTTCTTTATTGTTTATGCCTTCCTCAACCTGCCTTTTACTCATAAAAACTGCTCCCGCCGAATGTTTATGAATTATGTGGGCTAACGCTGCGGGATGCTGAAGGTCAGCGCGGAGGCTGGCCGCAAGAAACCAGTCAATCAACTGCCGGGCGATAGTGCCCGGGCGGGGGATATCTGGAAGCTCATCAGGGCCCAAGCACCATAGCGAGCATATGCCATGCAGACACGGCTTCAGATCCCCGCGACTATCTCGCTCAGACGCTTCTCGAATTCTTTAGATTTCATCTCAACGGTTTCAGTGAGTTCGGTCAACTCCTCAAAAAGTTCTTCTATCTCCGATTTGGCGTCATTCAGTAGCTTTGACTGTTCGGTGATGGTCTGCCAGTCTCCCATTTCCGAGGCCGCAACCAGGTTTTTTTCGGCAATCCCGGACTGTTTTTCGAGGTGAACGATTTCATTTTCTATCTGTTCGATGCGATTCTGCAACGGTGCGAGTATTCTTGAGCGGTCTGTGATGACATCGGCGCGCAGCTTGCGCAAATCTTTCCTGGTTATTTTGTCATCAGGAGATGCTTTTTTCTGTTCGGTGACCATTTCCTGTTCGCCTTGCCAGCCGACACGCTCAAGGAAGTCCTGATAGGTGCCTTCAAAGGTGCTGACCGTGCCTCCGTCAAATACGATGAGGCGTGTCGCTATCGCATGCAGGATCATTTCACTATGCGCGACAATGATAACAGCCCCGGCAAACGCATCAATCGCCTCCAGCAGGGAGTCGACTGATTCCATGTCAAGATGGTTGGTTGGTTCGTCGAGCAGCAGCAGATTTGAGGGCTGAGCCAGCAGTTTCCCGAGCAGAACACGGCTTCGCTCGCCGCCCGAAAGAACGGTTATTTTTTTGAGTGCAGCATCTCCCTCAAACATCATGACGCCGCAGATGGCACGGGCAGTGCGGCGAACCGCATCCGGAACCACCGACATGATTTCCTCTTCAACCGATAGTGCAGGTGAAAGCCGGTCGATATTGGTCTGGCCGAAATAGCCGATCCTGCATTTTTGGCTCAGTACGACTTCTCCACACGTCGGCCTGAATTCCCCGGCAAGAAGATTGAGCAGGGTGGTCTTCCCTTTTCCATTCGGGCCGATAATTGCTATTCTGTCTCTTGGGTCAACGACAAAACTGAGATTGTCGACAAGCTGCGGGCCGCCGGGTTCAAAGGAGAAGCCGAGGCTCTTTGACTCCAGAAGCCATCTGCCGACGAACGGTTCCTCATTGAACTGGAATTCGAGGGTGCGGATATTTTCGAGCTTGTCGAGCCGCTCATGCCGCTGGAGCGCCTTAATCTTTGACTGGACCGCCTTTGCCCGGGTGGCCTGTGCCCGGAAACGGTTGATGAACTGCTCAGTCTCCTGGCGCTTCTTTTCGTCATTGACACGGGTGCGCTCATAGACCTCCTCATCCATCATAATCTGCTGCCAGAATTTTTCGGTTGAACCTTCCATCTTGCGCAGCGCGCAGCGGTGAATGCCCATGGTGTGCGTCGAAACGCTGTCCATGAACGCACGGTCATGGGTGATAAGCATGAGTTCATTTTTCCAGTTGCGGAGGAAAGCTCTCAGCCAGCGGATAGAGAGGATGTCGAGGTAGTTTGTCGGCTCGTCGAGGAGAAGGAGATTCGGCTCCTGCAGCAAGACCTTTGCGAGGTTGAGGCGGATCTGAAACCCGCCCGAAAGCTCTAGCGGACTCCGTGTGAAATCCGCATCTGCAAAGCCAAGTCCGGTGAGGACTTTCTCCGCACGATAGGTTTCGTCAACCCCGTCATCGCGGAGCGGAAGCGAAAGGCACGCCTCCGCAAGAACGGTTTTCCCGGTGAATCTGATGTACTGAGACAGGTGACCTATTGTGTAGCCGACCGGGATGCTGATTGATCCGCTGTCAGGATGTTCTTCGCTGATCAGCATTCTGAAGAGCGTGGTCTTGCCGTGCCCGTTGCGGCCGACCAGCCCGATGCGTTCGCCCGCGTTGACGGTGAACGCGACTTCATCGAAGATCATCTGGCGGCCGTATGATTTTGAGAGGTTGTATGCCTGTATCATGGTAGAAGGTGCTTGTCTATTATAGAAAAGGCAGACCTGTTTTGGCATGCTTTTCTGCGCGAGCCAGATATGAACGGAGCCGGATCAGAACAGAACCTGGCTTAAAGGTGCGGGATTCATTTTGCAGGAATGCTCTATCTCTATTATTGCCAACTCTTTCAGGCAGCTATCAGGCATCAGCGAAGAATGCCGCAACGTCTGGCGGCGCAATTTCACCCTGCCCGCTCTTTCTCAGATTTTTCCACTGTAACTTGCCGGCCTTGAGTTCATTGTCACCAATGATGAGTGCGAATTCCGCAGAGAGCCGGTCGGCGCGTCGCAGCTGGTTTTTCAATGAAGCGCTTCCATAGCTCTGCTCCGCCCAGATGCCCATGGCGCGAAGCGTTTCGGCAATCCTGAATCCTTCCATCTCAGCATCTTTGCCGAGCGTCGCGACAAAAACCTTCGGCCCGGGCGGTGCGATCTCATTTCGCTCATTCAGTAGCGTTACAATGCGTTCCATCCCCAGAGCAAACCCGATTGCGGGAGTAGCAGGACCGCCAAATTCCTCAACCAGCCTGTCATAGCGTCCGCCGGCTGCGACCGCCTTCTGTGCCCCAAGGTGTTCGCTCGTTACTTCAAACGTTGTTTTTGTATAGTAGTCAAGTCCGCGCACCAGATTCAGATTCAGCGTATGCGGGATATTGAAGGCATTCAGGATAGCAAGCACTTCGTCAAAGTGCGTTCTGCAGGCTCCGCAGAGGTGGTCTTTTACCGTCGGGGCACCCTGCCTGAGCTCTCCGCAGCGCGGCAGCTTGCAATCGAGAATGCGAAGCGGATTCGTTTCATATCTGCGCTGGCAATCCGGGCAATACTCGGACCGCCCGTTTCCGAAGAAATCAAGCAGCGCTTGCCGGTACGCGGGGCGACAGTCGGCACACCCTATCGAGTTGATTTCAAAGTTGAGGTCGCTTAATCCTATTGCTTCGAGCAGGTTCCTGAGCAAGATGATAAGTTCGGCGTCCATGGCAGCGGCCGCAACACCAAATGCCTCGGCCCCAATCTGGTAGAACTGCCGGAAGCGTCCCTTCTGCGGCCGCTCATAGCGGAACATGGGGCCAAAATAGTAAAACTTCTGCGGTGACGGCAGGGTATGCAGTTTTTTCTCGACATAGCTCCGGACAACAGGCGCTGTGCCCTCGGGGCGCATGCTCACGCTACGGTTGCCCTTGTCCAGAAAGGTGTACATCTCCTTTTCAATGATATCGGTCGCTTCGCCTATGCCGCGGACAAAGATGTCTGTCGACTCCAGAATCGGCACGCGAATCTCCTGAAATCCATAACGGCCAAATATATCACGTGCAGCCGCTTCTACTGCCTGCCAGACCAAAATGTCCGGAGGCAGAATGTCCTCCATACCCTTCAAACCGCTATGATTCATTTGCCCCTTCGCTCTCCCGTTCTTTATCGAATTCGAGCATGCTCAGATGGCTTTCGATCAGGCGGCGCACTTCTTCCTTGAAGTGGCGGCGAATGCCTTTCAGCTCGACGATGTCTTCGTGAACCTTGACAACCCGCTCCTGTGCCTGCCTGACAGTCGTGTCAGCCTTCAGTTCCGCTTCACGAATGATAAGCTCAGCCTCTTTCCGCGAGTTGCTCTTATATTCTTCAACCATCTGCTGCGCGGTCAACAGAGTCTCGCGGAGCGTGACCTCCATGTTGCGATACTCCTGCAACTGTGCATCAGCCCGGTTCAACTGCTCCTTGATCGACGCATTCTCGCGAAGCAGTTCTTCAAGCTCCTCCCGGATCACTTCCAGAAACGAATAGACTTCGTCAACATCAAATCCACGGAACTTGACCGGAAACTGCTTTGACTGAATATCCAGCGGCGTGATTCTCATTCTAACCCCCTCCTTTTAATCTATATCCGAATTCTATTAATGAACGTACGAGAAACCTCTGGAGAAACATGATCGCGAAAATCACGAGCAACGGGGATATGTCTATCGGCCCCAACCGTCCGCCCACAAGTCGGCGCACCGGAGTCAGAACAGGCGCAGTTACCCGATGCAGGAAGCGCACGAGCGGATTGTAGGGGTCCGGATTGACCCAGCTGATAATCGCCGCGATAATAATGACCCATGTGTATATCTCAAGAACGATGTTCAGCACTTCCGCCGCAGCGATGATAAGGTTGCCGGCCATCAGTCCTTCCTCCCCAGTTCTCCCGCGCGCCGGTGAGCAGCCTGCAGCGCTGCAGTGGTTATTTTCATCAAACCATTCTCCTGAAATGCCGCAATCCCTGCGGCAGTTGTCCCGCCCGGCGATGTCACCATTTCACGCAACTTTTCGGGAGACATGCCTTCCGCCATCTGCCTGGCGGTTCCGATAAGCGTCTGGATGGCCAGCTCGCGGGCGCTGTCGGAGCTCAACCCGAGGGCTTCGCCCGCTGAGATCATGTTCTCGACAAAAAGAGCAATAAACGCGGGGCCGCTGCCGGACAACGCCGTAACCGCATCGATCTGTTTTTCGGGAAGCGTCATGACCTTGCCGACAGACATGAATATCTGACGAACCGGCGCGATGACCTGTGCGGGCAGACATGAGCAGAGCGACAGCACCGACATGCCCTCCAGTACCAGCGCGGGCGTATTCGGCATGACACGAACGAGACGGGTTGTTTTAAGCTTCGACTGGAGATACGCCAACGGAATCCCGGCAGCAATCGAGACAACCGTCTTGGTTTCATCTATGCCGCCCGCTATTTCATCAAGCACCGGCCCCATGTTTTGCGGCTTTACCGCGAGGATAATAATGGCCGAAGCCTCAACGACTTCCTGATTCGATGCCGTTGTGCGCACCTGATAGGTGCCTGCAAGATGCTGCCGCCGATCCTCTTTCGGTTCGGAGACGATGATATCGCGCATGCCTTCCATGCGCATTCCCTTGATTAAGGCCTCGGCCATGTTGCCGCCGCCGATAAATCCAATCATGCTAACTCCTCTCTCCAAAAATTGAGGTGCCGATGCGCACCATCGTGGCACCTTCTTCAATTGCGACCGAAAAATCATGAGACATGCCCATCGAGAGTTCCGGCAGTGACACTCCTTCTTTCTCGAGACCATCACGAAGCTCCCGCAAGTGCCGGAAATAGGGACGGGCTTTTTCCGGGTCTGGATCATACGGGGGCATGGTCATCAGACCTTCCAGCTTCAGATTTATGCAATGCCGGATATGTGAAATCAATGCGGCAAGGCCCGCCTCGGCAATTCCCTGCTTGGTTTCTTCCCCCGATAGCTTGACCTCAACGAGGATTCGCTGAATCTTGCCGTGCTTCGCCGCCTGACGGTTCAGCTCGTCTGCAAGCGCAACAGAGTCGACAGAATGGATGAGGTCAAACAGCTGAACAGCGTTTTTTGCCTTGTTTTTCTGCAGGTGGCCGATCATGTGCCACTGGACACCGGCAAATCCTTGCGCAAACGCTTGGCAGGCAGCAATCTTGTCACGCGCTTCCTGCACCCGGTTTTCCCCGAAGACGCGCAATCCGGCATCCATGGCCTCCCGGATGCGCTCGGCCGGAACCGTCTTGCTTACTGCAATGAGCCCGACGGCATCGGGCTGCCTACCCGCGCGCATGGCGGCATGGCTCATCTTTCTGAGTATTTCCGAGGCGTTTGTCAGGATCATTGCTGTTTATACTAGTACCAATTATAAACAAAAGCAAGGAAAGAGAGCCACGACTTCCTGACCGCCCGAAATAACCTGTGGTATAGTGTATTTATGTCTGATCGCCATACCTTCACCCTCTCTCTGAATATGAAACTTGTCATGATTATGCTGAGCCTCAGTTGCGCGCTCATCCTCATTCTCCTCTTCTTTTACACGCAGTTTGAAAAGAAGCTTTATCAGGAACTCGAGGCGCAGGCACGTGAACTGACAAAGGCAATCCAGATCGGCGTCGAGGAAGTGACCGGCCGGGGCGAGACCGATGAGGCCCGGCTCGAGAAATACCTCAAAAGTCTTGACGCCAAAGGAGTAAAGGAAATTTCGATTATCAGCAATGCCGACGAAATCATCGCCAGCAGCGACCGCGCGAAGATTGGGCCCATTACGCATCGGCGCAAGGAATTGATCATCAAGGCCGAACTCGGCGAACCGGTCGTCGAAGAGGGCAAGTCGTATAACGTAATCATTCCCGTTGTTGCCGGAGACACCCAATACGGCTATATTCACCTCAAAATCAACCGCGATGACTTTTCAGAATTGATACGCATTACGGCAATCCAGCGCATTCTCGCAACGCTCGTCGTCTTCTGTATCGGCATTGTTGCGATATTCTTTCTTGCGCGCCGTTATACGCGGCCCATCAACACGGTTGTTGATGCAGCCATTCGTGTCGCAGCAGGCGATCTGAACCAGCACATTCCTGTCACAACGCGAGATGAAATCGGCAAGCTTTCTGAAAGCTTCAATTATATGGTCGACAAGCTGCGCGAAAGCAGAACCATGGAAGAGAAGTTGCGAGCTGCCGAGCATCTTTCCGGACTCGGCGAGCTTTCCCGCAGCATTGCCCACGAAATCCGCAATCCGCTCAACTTCATCAATCTCAGCATTGATCATCTGAGCGGGAAATTCCGTCCTGCGGACGAGGAACAGCAAAAGGCATACGAAAATATCCTCTTTGGCATCAAGCAGGAAGTGCATCGCCTTAACAAACTGGTTACAGAATTTCTCATGTACAGCCGCCCGATGAAGCTGAGCAGAGAGACGCTTCCGGCCACCGCGCTCCTTGAAGACGTTATGGCGCTTATCTGGGCCAAGGCAGAGGCTGACGGCATCGCGATAGTTAAAGAGTACGCGAAAGACCGGGAGATTTCTGTCGACCCGGATCTCTTCAAGTCCTGCCTCATGAATGTCATCAGCAATGCGTTCCATGCCATGAGCACCCGGACTTCAGGAGGCATTCTGAAGGTCAGGACAGAATTTCAGGATGACATCTTCTCGGTCACCATAACCGACAATGGAGAGGGAGTTTCAGCAGATCAACTTGAAAAAATTTTCGAGCCCTTCTTTTCCTCAAAACAATATGGCCTTGGCCTAGGGCTGCCAATGACCCGAAAAGTCATTGAAGAGCATGGCGGCGGAGTTGAGTTCAAGAGCGTGCCCGGCCAGGGGAGTGAAGTTCGCCTCTATCTGCCCGTATCATTTAATGGAATGCCCAGTTTCTGAAGGAGACAGCATATGGCAGTTGTAGTGGTTATCGATGACGAACAGCGCCAGAGGGATATCCTGAAGGCTATTCTTGAAGACGAAGGGCACGAGGTCCATGCCGCTCCGTCTGCTGAGGACGGACTTGATATTGTCCGGAAACTCCAGCCTGACGTTGTGTTGAGCGACCTTAAAATGGGGGGAATGAGCGGCGTTGAACTGCTCGGGAATCTGCCCGATGACTCGGTGCAACCGGCATTCATCCTGATGACGGCATTCGGAACCATCTCTTCAGCCGTCGAGGCAATGAAAAAAGGCGCTATCGATTATCTGACAAAACCGCTTGGAAAGGACGAGATCGTTCTTGCTGTCCGCAAGGCTGCTGAGCGGATTGCACTCCTGAAAGAAAACCTCCGGCTGCGTGACGAGCTCTACGGCAAGTTCAAGATAGAAGGCATTGTCGGCAAGTCGCCGAAGATGCTCGAAATCATGGACATAATAAGAAAAGTTTCTCCAGCGCCGGTGACTGTCCTGATTCAGGGAGAGAGCGGCACCGGCAAGGAGCTTATCGCGCGCGCAATCCACTACAACAGCCCGCGCAAAGGCGGGCCATTCACCGCAATCAATTGCGCGGCGATTCCGGAAACCCTTATCGAAAGCGAACTCTTCGGTTATGAGCCGGGCGCGTTTACCGGCGCAAACCACCGGAAGATCGGTCTTTTTGAGGCATCAAACAAGGGAACCCTTTTCCTCGATGAAATCGGCGATCTGCCGCTGCTTATGCAGACCAAGATTCTTCGTGTATTGCAGGACAAGGAGGTTCGGCGCATCGGCGGCAAGGACAGCCTGAAGATTGATGTGCGGATTGTTGCGGCGACAAACCATGATCTCGAAAAGGATGTTCCGGCCGGAAGGTTCCGTGAGGATCTGTATTATCGTCTCCGTGTTGTCACGCTGAATCTTCCGCCGCTCCGTGACCGCAAGGAAGATGTTCCGGCTTTGGCGCTCTTTTTTCTCGACAAATACAACAGGGATTTCGGCAAATGTGTAAAGGGACTCGCTGACAGCGCACTGAGGGCGATGCTGGAGTATCATTGGCCGGGCAACATCCGTCAGCTTGAGGCGGTTGTCGAGCGCGCTGTTCTTATGACGGATTCCGACACCATTCAGCTGAAGGACATCAAGGATGAGCTGCGCATTCGGGCTGAAAAAAGCCTTCTCGACATGGACATTCCCGATGAAGGGATCAATTTTGAAGAGATGGAGCGGGAACTTCTGAAGAAAGCCATGGTGAAATCCAATAACGTCGCGGCCAGGGCAGCCCGGCTGCTCGGCATGAGCTACAAGACGTTCTGGTACCGGCTGGAGAAGTTCGGCATCAATGCAGACTCCCCAAAAGAGGACAAAAATCCCGAAAAAAGGTGATATTGCCGGGCAGTAGCGGAGATTGTTTTTCCAGGGAATGGCTTTCATGAGCCAGTTCTTCTTGCTGGCACGGCCCTTGCTTAATTTCAATCGTGCTCAAAATTGGGGTAAGCATACATTCCATAAATAAAGGAGGTGAACAACACATGAAGAAGATTATCGCTCTGTTCGTAGCCATGCTCTTCGCACTCTCCGTCACCGCAGCTTTCGCAGCTGATGCAAAGCCGGCTGACAAGGCCGCTGCTCCGGCAAAGGTTGAGGACAAGAAGGCAGAGCCGAAGAAGGACATGAAGGCTGACGAGAAGAAGGCCGAGAAGAAGGAAAAGAAGGCGAAGAAGAAAGCCAAGAAGGCTGACAAGAAGGCTGAGGAGAAGAAGGACGCTCCGAAGGCTGAGCCTGCAAAGCCGGCTGAACCCGCAAAGAAGTAACCCTTCTTTCCCGCTGGCTTTAGTACCAAGGGGGCAGATGGCAACATCTGCCCTTTCTTTATATTTGGAGGATGCCCATGAAGAAAGCAGCTCTGCTTGTCTGCTCTCTGCTCCTTCTGTTTGCATTTGCGACCGGCGCAATTGCAAAAGAGAAGCCGAAGGTTATACAGAGAACTGGCGACGTGGTGACCATAGACGTTGCCGCAAAGTCGATGACCCTGAAGTACAGGACTGACACCATTGTTATAACGCTGACCGATACGACGCTTGTCAAGATGAACCGGGATCGCAAGTCGTTGAGCGACATCAGAATCGGAGATCGCGTGACTGTCTGGTTTTTTGAAAAAGACAAGACCGCCAAAAGCATTGATATGAAGCCGCTGAACGCAGCTCCTGCGCAGAAGTAACCTGACGCCCCGGAGCACTGCGGGCGCAGTCCGCAGTGCTTTTTGACCTGACGG
>CAYMRS010000066.1:0-10662 GCA_964392915.1 uncultured Nitrospiraceae bacterium | reverse complement strand
CATGAAACGGCGTCAATGGTTTGAAGGGTTATGGGGCAAGTCCAAGTCTTTTAACTTGCCCGTTTCTTTCCCTTCGCTTCTCTAATGACAATTCCGGGATTAGTGTCTTGTGGCTTGTAGTCAGTCTGTTTTTCACCAGTCACTATGCACTGGCCACTATCCACTAATTCATCGTCCTCATCCACGCCGAGCACGCGATGGGGAGATAAGCTTTCAACTGTGAAAGGCCCGGCAACGCGGACTTTCTTCTTGTCCTCATACGGTTTGTCGTAGAGATATTCATACTCGGCCTTGGCGGCAATGGAAGCATCGATCTCTTTCTGCCGGGCGATGCGGGCCTGCCACCACTGTTGAAGCAAGTGGTCAGTGGCTAGTGGCCAGTTTTCGGGACGCTCACGCGGAATTTCCCACTCTTCAAGTGGTTTAAAAGTTGCTTTGCCTTTACTAATCACTGACCACTCATCACTAATCACTTTATTTAGCTGCTGTCGGAGAGGTTCAAGCGACTCCTGAAACTTTTCCCAGATGACGTCTATCTCAGTGTTATTGGCGATGGATTTCAGCGTGATGTGCGGCACCCGTTCATAGACAAAGCCCTGCCGAAGTGAATAGTGAGTAGTGGTTAGTGGCTTGTATTCCTGGCCACTAGCCACTGACCACTTGCCACTAATCTCGGCCTCCTTGCGTTGGCCATCACGAGAGTCGGCCAGCAGGTAGTACGGGTAGCGGGCGCCCATGATGCGGGCACGGGCCAGCGCCAGCGCCACGCGGGAGGTGTCGATGGTGATCCAACGGCGGCCCCATTGCTCAGCGACGGTGGCGGTGGTGCCGGAACCGCAGGTCGGGTCGAGCACGAGGTCGCCGGGATCGGTGGCCATGAGGATGCAGCGTTCGACTATTCTGGCGCTTGTTTGCACGACATACACTTTGTCAGTGCCAACTGAACTGCTCAGGTCTGTCCAAACGTTATTCAGTGGGAATGCCGGGTAGTCTCCCAGAAATCGAACGTAGTTGAGCGTTGATGCAGAACCCACAACTCGACTCGCCTTATCGATTCTTCCGAACCCCATCTCGCCAGTTTTCCAATAGCCGCGCTGGGGGACATACGTCCTGCCATTTACCGTCACAGGGAAACTGCCGGGTGGTCGTGAGCTTCGCAGGTCGCTAAGCCTGTAAGGTTTGATGGACGGGTTATCCACCTCCTCGTCGGCAGCTCTGCGGCGACGTATTCCATCTTTCTCCTCCACGAAAACATAGGCTGATCCGCCGTCGCCGCCGATTGATTTTTCACGGAGAGGCTGCCGATACTTCAGCGTCTCCTTGTTCTTCGCATAGAACAGAATGTAGTCGGCAACTCCCGCCAGATGTTCGCTCGTTGCGCTCGAAGTTTTGGCGACAGTGATTTCGCTGACCAAATTTTGATCCCCAAACACCTCATCCATCAGCGCCCGGACGCGGTGGACATTTTCATCGCCGATCTGCACGAAGATGGAGCCGGATTCAGTCAACAAATCCCGCGCAACCGTCAGGCGGTCGCGTAGATAGGTGAGATACGAATGGATGCCATCACGCCAGGTATCGCGAAACGCCTTTACCTGCTCCGGCTCGCGGGTGATGTGGTCGGCCTTGCCGTCCTTCACGTCGCGGCTGGTGGTGGACCACTGGAAGTTGCTGTTGAACTTGATGCCGTAGGGCGGGTCGAAGTAGATGCACTGCACGCGCCCGCGCAGGCCTTCGCGTTCAGCCAGCGACGCCATGACCTGCAAGCTGTCGCCGAGTATCATCCGGTTAGCCCAATGCGCGTCATGCTGGTAAAACTCTGTCTTGGCGTTATCGTCAGGCAGGCCGTTGAAGTCGGCAAAAAGATCGACCTGAGGCGCGGCGGCTTTGGCATCTACATCACTACGGCGGAGCAGGTCGTCAATGAGCACCTTGGGGTGTACCTTTTCCTGAATATAGAGCGGCGGGGCGTGGACGACGAGGTCGCTCCAGTCCTGCTCATCCTTCCCGCGCCAGACGAGCTGGGGATCGAGGTCGGTGTTGCGGGGGTAGCGCACGGTCTTCGGCGCCTGTTGTCCCTTGTCCAGGACCGACTGGTATTCCGCCGTCGGGATGTTCTTGCGCTTGGCCTCGTCGTGCTTCAGCGCGTCTACTGTCAGTATGTTTGGTTTCTTTGCCATAATTTTATCCTTCACTCTTCGTCCTTCTTACTTCTCTGTGGCCCCTTTGGCACTTTCATGACCTCAGTCCACGGGTTTGACGGGTTTATGCCGGGTTTCGGGTGAGCCCTTTATGAGCCATTTACTGTCCAGTTTGTCCAGTTTATGTCCTGTTCAATGAGCTATTTTAAGCCGATTGGCCCATTTTGCGTATTCATGGCGTAATTTGAGAATAGACTGTTCGTTATATTAGCCATGCCCAGTCATTGCGGCAAGACGCTCATGTCTCATATGTCTCATATGTCTCATAAATGTCCCATAAATGAACATTCTACTAATGCAAA
The DNA here is from genome assembly GCA_964392915.1 of uncultured Nitrospiraceae bacterium. GTDB lineage: Bacteria > Nitrospirota > Thermodesulfovibrionia > Thermodesulfovibrionales > Dissulfurispiraceae > JAAYUK01. Next base: position 8,159 of record CAYMRS010000066.1, on the reverse strand, counting down.
CCATATGTCTCATATGTCTCAAACTTGTCTCATTTCCTGCCGGTCAATATGTAGTAACTGCCCCGCTTTTCGCCCAGGCGTTTCACAATACCTTTCTCAGCAAGATAATCAAGATCGCGAGCAGCGGTCTTTCGGATAACGCCTGCAATCTCTTGATACTCGGAATTGGTTATCCGTCCAGTCTGTTTGAGATGTGCCACAGCCTTCATCTGCCGCTCATTCAGGCCATACCCCGCCAGCACTTCGGATGTCAGCCAGTCGCGCCAGATGGTGGTAACGAACGATCCGCCACGCTGTTCGAACTGAGGCTCCGGGAGACCGGCTTCGAGACAAAGGGAAATCATGGTCTGTGTGCCGGAGCCAACCCGTTCAATATAGCGCGTCAGATAGAGAGGCTCTGCCAGCAACGGATTAAAAGGAACGGACGGATGGTCATCACGCAGGCTTGCCAGGGTGAGCGTTCCCGGCAGCGAGCCGGGGTTCCAGATTTCAAGGCGATCAGCAAAAAGTCTTACTTCGACCGAAGCGTTGCTGTGGTAGTCCCGGTGGGCAATGGCGTTGATGATTGCTTCGCCGATAGCTTCCGGCGGGATTTCATAGGTTGCCGGGGCAGTAATGCCGACTGCGCGAGTGCCGATGGCGCGGTTAATCTTTGCAAGAACGAAATCACGCGATAGGTCGGACTGCTCGAAAAGATCGCCTCCGTAGACCTGCATGGATGCAAAGGGGCGGCGGTATTCGGTGCCGTGACAATGTATGCATTTTGTCTCTGCAGTCCGGTGAAACTTCTGCGGATTGCTCCCGAAAAGCAGAACAGCGGCGTTGGTAGGTTTCGCTCCGTCGAGCAAATTCAGATGCGTCAGCAGTGCCTCGGTGCTGGTGTTGGGTTTCAGCGGGAAGCCACGCTCCCGGCGCGCAGAGTCGAGGAACCAGTCGATACGTTTTCTGGAAAGGTCTTTCAATGTAGCGCCGGCGCAAGCCGAAGTATCGAAGGGCGGCGCTCTCAATGCGCCGAGAGAGTCGAGATAGTCAACAAGACTGGCGTAGACCTCTGAAGTGAGAGCGCTTCCGTCGTCAATTTTTCGCCTGATGAGCTCGCCGCTTGCCTTTTTTATCAGTCGCTTCATTTTAGGGTCACGCAGCTTCTCGTCGGTTCCCCATACATATATCAGGCGGGTTTTGCCAAGGCGACCCGCGTGAGCATATTCGTGCTCGGTCGGCGAAACGCCCTTCTTGTCCTGAGAGCCGTACTGATAGCCGAAGATGCCCAGATAAATATCGCATCGCTCGACGGGGCCGAGATATGCCTCATCGGCCCGCTGATCTCTGGCCGGAAGGTCTTCAAACAAGAATACCCCGGCAATAAAGCGTCGCAGCACTGCATCTCCAAGCAGAAATGCCTTCAGGTCTTGCCGGACCTGCGCAAACTCTTTTTGTACGCTGCTGATGAAAATGTTCAGGCGTGTGGCAGGCATATTAATCCTTCTATCATCTTGTTAAATTCTGACTCGACTTTTTTTCTCGAAGCCAGCCTCGATCTGGTAGACCTCGGCAAACTCGGCAAAGGCCCAGCGACCGAATTGCTTCAGGTTGTTTACACCCGGAACCCAGTAGGTATCCATGGTGGATTTCTTTACCTTCGCATCCTCACGGCGATAGCCTTTGATTTCGACGATCAGATGTAAAAGATCGTCATCACCCTGCTCATCGTCAATGAGAACAATAAAGTCGGGGATATAGGTTCGCGTCTCGGAGCCATAGCGATAGGGCACTTCGAGCCCGAGGTTGTGGTTCTTGACGTAGGCTTTGACCTTGGGATGCGCCTCTGCCACGCGGCAGAACTCGGCCTCCCAGTCGCTGTCCAGCACAACCCAGTTGATGTGACAACGCCGGGCATCGGTCTGCCAGCGGCTGGTCTTGGAGGTGTTGAAGTTTACATGCATGGTAGAGCCGACAGGGTTGTATGGGTCGAGCACGGCCTTGACTGGACGGTTTTTCTCCATTTCGGCAACGGTGATCGCCGCGGTAATCTTGTTGCATGCCATGTCTGCCAGCGACTGGTACATAAGCTGGGCAGGGTATGTGCCTCCCTTGCAGACCAGATAGCCGTCGAGCCACTGCTTGGTGATGCGCTTGAGCTGACCGAACAGGTGCAGCTTGGGCTCCTCGCCATGATCGCGCCATTTGGTGTAGAGCAGTCGTTGGGTAATGTGGAACAGCAGCGTTGAGAGGCGCATGTCGCCGGTGTGTACCAGGTTCAGATCGACGCCCTCGCCGATAATGCCCTGATTTTTCGTAACGGACGGCCCCACGAGATCAGGGTTCAGCTCAAGGACCGATTCATCGTTGAATTTTGCTACCAGTCGCTCTTCCGGAAGTTCAACCCGATAGCCGGACACTCGGGGGAAAGAGATTTCCAGATGGTCACGATCAGGGCGCACTGCCTTGACCTGAACGGTTTCACGGGGTGGCTGGGGAGGAGCAACAACGGGCTTTGCCGTAAAGTCAAACGGAATGCCGAGCACATCGGCATATTCAACATTGAACAGACCTTCGTCGTTGAGCTCGTATGACTGGCGGCGCAGGGCACGACCGATAACCTGTTCGCAGAGCAATTGAGTGCCGAAAGCCCGCACGCCAAGCACATGGGTAACAGTTTTGGCGTCCCATCCTTCGGTGAGCATGGAAACCGAAACAACGCAGCGGATGGAATCACCAAGCCGACCGGGCTTGCCGACGGTGTTCATGACCTCGCGCAGGAGATCCTGATCGGTAATATTTTCGGTCTGGCGAATATCGCCGGTCCTTTCCCTGATCTCGCGACGAAAACGTTCGATCTCAACAGCTGCCATTTTGTGGAAGTTGTCGTCGAGAGGATCCCCTGATTCGAGCTGTTCGCTGTCGATAAGCAGTGTGCTTGGGCGACCCAGCTGATTGCCATTCTCATCATAGTTCGAAAACAGAGGGAATTTGCCGAGGAATGGCGGTGGTGTGATGCCATCTTCCCGCGCAGGGTATTCGAAGCCAGCTATATAGTCGTAGACAAGTTTGGAAGTGGACGTGTTATTGCAGACAACAATAAAACATGGCGGGACAGTGATCCCCGCCTTTTCCCACAGCTCAAACGTCTGCTTGTAATGACCGTAAAGCGCTTCCAGCGCAGTCTGGAGCTGTGTCGGGATACTGAGCGGATCAAGCATGCCGCCTTTCCCCCGGCCTTTTTTCGGCATGCTGGTACGAATGTGTTCCCAGAGGTTGCGAAAACGGGGCATATCTTCTCCGGGGATATTGTCTGCCACCGGCACACGGGGCAGTTTTACGATGCCGCACTCGATGGCATCCATAAGCGAAAAGTCGCTCATCGTCCACGGGAACAAGGTGCCCTCTGCATAGCCGGAGCCACGAAGGAAGAACGGCGTGGCGGAGAGATCGATCACATTGGACAACCCAAGCTTCCGGTTGACTGCCTCAAGTCCGTTAATCCAGAGTCGAGCTGCTTCGTTGTTCTTCTCCGCCTCTTTCCTGTCATCACCCTTCAGATCAGGGTCTTCCAATCCCGGCTTCTCACGGTAACAGTGGTGCGCCTCGTCATTGAGGACCAGAATGTTCTTCAGACCCATCAGGTCGGGCATTACCCGCTGAAGCATCTGACCCTCGGTTTCGAGGGTATTCAGCGCTTCTCCCCGCCCCTGCAGCAAGGAACGCCCGCCTTTTGAAATATCGATGCGTTCGCGCAGCTTGAAGGCATGATAGTTGGTGATGACAATCTTGGCGCGTGAAAGATCATCGAGCATATCATTTGGGACTAGCTCGCGACTCTGGTAGTAGCTGTCGGGATCGTGCGGCTGAAGCACGCGCAGGCGATCTTTGATCGTAATGCCCGGAGCGACGACCAGAAAACCACGGGTAAATTTTTTGCTTCCACGACGGCGAACAGCATTGACGGTTTGCCACGCCATCAACATTGCCATGACGGTCGTCTTGCCTGCGCCGGTGGCCAGCTTCAGCGCCAACCGCAACAGTTCCGGGTTGGCGTCGTTATTGGCATTGGCAAGGTGCTCCAGAAAGCTCTTTCCTTCCTTGCTGTTCGGCGCAACCTCGGCAAGCCATATAGCCGTTTCGACTGCCTCTACCTGACAGAAGAACGGTTTGATCAAGTTGAATTTGTGATGCCGCCAATGCTGAAGCAAGCGGGCAGTTTCAGGGGTCACCTGCCAGTTGGCAGGATTTGGAATGGCTCGCCATTTGCCCACCGCGCGGCGGACGGCGTTGATAATGGCAGTATGGTCGTATTGCTGCGCCTGAGTAGAAAGTCCTTTGCCTTCATCGAACACCAGTTGGTGTTGCTCTGACGTGCCTTTGCGCTTTTTTGGTTTCGGGATCGGGGTAATGAACTCCGCCAGGCGACGGCTCTCAATGATTTGCTGCGTCGGCTGACCGCCGGCATCGAGCTCCCAATGTCGTTTCGGGTACTCGTAGGGCGAATTGAGTATAGGCTTTTCGAAAAAGCGATTGTCCATGGTCGCTCATTTCCTGTTTTGCTCAAGAACAAAACCAACGGTTTTGGTATTTCTCAGCGCATGCAGCAGCTTCTCTGACTATCCGGCCGTATCGCTCATAAACTGATAATTAGAGCAATTATAGCAGAAGCAGGCTGAAAGGAAGCATTCGCGGAAATCCTGTGGTGTGGCAGGTCAAAGCAGAAATAACGGGCTGCAAAGGGAATACTGCTGCCGGCAGGTTTGGAACAGCACAGGCTTGAACTGAAACTATGACGCTATCGGTTTTTCGTAAATCCTGAAGGTTTTCCAGCGGCGGCTGCCGGGCAGTTCGGCAAGACGGATTGTGGCGATGTTCTCTTCGAGAATCCATGAAAATTCGACACGCTTATATCCGCCGCTCTTGATCCCCCTGAATGCCTCGCGAAGAAGAATGCCTTCAACACCTTTGTTGCGGGATTCCCGCTTGATGCCGAGCAGCAGCAGGCGGAGGTCTTTAATTGTACGCGAATAGTACAGCGCCTTCAGAATGGTCAGGGGTGTTATCCTGCCGCGCATACGGCGAAGAACAATGTTGAAGTCAGGAACCATGCCAAGAAACCCTACCGGCTCGCCGTTGCACTGTGCCATGACCATAGTTTCAGGATTGATAATCGGCTTCAGACGCCTGATACTGTCATCGATTTCCTCATCAGTCAGCGGCACAAACCCCCAGTTGTTTGCCCATGCGGAGTTAAAAATGTCCTTGAATGCACGCATTGCCGCAGGAAACTCTTTCTTATTGAGCTGATGCGCGGAAATGCCCCGCTTTTCAGCGATTGCGGCAACCCGTAAAACTTTTTCCGGAAGCGTGTCCTGAACATCATGGAGAAACGCAAAGAGATCTCTCGCCTTGACATACCCAGCGCCGGACATCAGGGAGTCATAATAGCGCTTGTTGTAAGGAGTCATCAGCATTGACGGATATTCAAACCCCTCTACCAGAAAGCCGCATTCTTCGTTCGTCGAAAAATTCATCGGTCCGCGCATGGTATCCATTCCCCGCAACGCAAGGTATTTTTCAGCCGCATTCAACAGTGCGTCGGCCACTGCCTGATCATTGATGCTTTCATAAAAGCCGAAAAAACCGGTGTGGTCATTGTGATACTGGTTATGCAGATGGTTGATGATGGATGCGATGCGGCCAACGATTTTTCCGTCACGGTACGCGAGGAAATACCGCGCCTCCGCATGGCGGAAAAAGGGATTTTTGGAGGAGAAGTGCGAGACGAGATCGCGCGTCAACTGGGGACTGAAAAAATGGTCTTTCCGATAAAGAAAGAGCGGGTATTCGATGAACTCCCGAATTTCCCGCTCAGTGCGTGCTTCGCGAATAGTAACGGGCATGAAGAAAAAACACCGGCTAGATAATGCCGAGCTGCTTGCCGACCTTTTCAAATGCCGAAAGGACGGCGTCGAGCTGCTCGTCGGTATGCGTCGCCATGTAGCTTGTGCGCATGATTGCCTTGCCCGGAGGAACCGCCGGGGAAACCGCAACATTGGCAAATACGCCGGCTTCCTGCAGCATCATGGCCATTCTGAAGGCGGTCTCATCCGCACCGACCAGAACCGGAATAATCGGCGTTGTGGTCGGGCCGATCTCGAAACCCAATGCGCGAAATCCGTTGAGCATTTTGCGGGTATTCTTCCAGAGTTGCGCGAGCCGTTCCGGTTCTGAATCAATAATATCGAGCGCTGTGCTGACCGCCGCCACTGAAGCAGGCGGCGGACTCGCACTGAAGATAAGGGAGCGGGCAAAATGCTTGATGTAATGAATGACGTCGGCGTCACCGGCGATGAAGCCGCCGATAGACGCGAGTGATTTACTGTACGTGCCCATGACCAGGTCAACTTCCTGTTCGAGGCCAAAATGCTCAGCCGTTCCGCGCCCCGTCCTGCCGAGCACGCCAATACCGTGCGCGTCATCTACCATAAGGCGGACAGTATATTTCCTGCATAATTCGAGAACCTTCGGCAGGTCAATGATGTCGCCTTCCATGCTGAAAACGCCGTCGACAACGACGAGTGCGCCCCGTCCTTTTCTTTCGGCGAGAAGACGCTCAAGATCTGCCATATCGTCATGCCGGAACCGTTTCACTTCACCGTACGAAAGGCGGCAGCCATCAACAATGCTCGCATGATCCATCTTGTCGATGATTACCACATCGTCTTTGCCGACCAGCGCGGAAATGACGCCGAGATTGACCTGGAACCCCGTGGAGAAGACCAGCGCTGCATCGCGGCGCATAAACCGGGCCAGTTTTTCTTCAAGCTGAACATGGATATCAAGGGTGCCGTTCAGAAACCGTGATCCGGCGCATCCGGTGCCATATTTTCTTACCGCTTCGATAGCTGCTTCCTTGACCTTCGGATGGTTGGTCAGACCGAGATAGTTGTTGGAGCCGATCATGATCATCTGCCGTCCGTTTAATGTGACGACCGGATCCTGGGCACTCTGAATCACCCGAAAAAACGGATAAATACCTAACTGTTGCAACTCCCTGGCGGCTGTAAATCTTCTGCATTTATCGAATAAATCCATATTCTCCCCTATAGCCACCGATGTATGCGGTACCAATCAGCAGTCCATGACGCTCCCAGCCGCATGTCGACCTTCGGGGCATAACCGAACTGGCCTCTGGCTTTTGCACTGTCACACACCCAATATTGATGCTGAATATCCTTCATCCTGTCGCTGTTAATGATACTCAAGCGCCCCGCAAGCTGCGACAGGTATCCAACCATGGGCATCACCGCGCGCGGAATGTTTAGCCTCAGCGGCCGGCGCTGTAGTGCCCCGGAAATGGCATTTATAATATCATCTGACGTATAAATATTGCCATCTGAAAGAAAAAAGATCTCGCCGACAGTTTTTTCATGGACAGCGGACTGGATTATACCCCTGACAAGATCTTCGACGTACAGAAAAGAATAGAGTGAATTCCCCCAGAACGGCACCACTCCGCGCTTCACCATCTTGAAAAACACGAGAACGTCCTTGTCGCGCGGACCGTATACTGCCGGAGGTCTGATTATGGTCACCGGAATTTTGTCCCGCGCCGCGTAAATAACCTGCTCGCCTTCCAACTTCGTGCGGCCATAGGCGGAAACAGGAGCCGGAGCGCAATCTTCCTTCAGCGGAACGCCGTCGGGGCTCGGCCCCGCGGCCGCCAGCGAGCTCAGATAGAACAATCGTTTTACGCCAGGGGCATGTTCGAGGACTGCCTGCAGCATATTCTGTGTGGCGAGCGCATTGCCGCTGAAAAACTGTTCTTCATTCCTTGCCTTGGTAAGCCCTGCAAGATGAAAGACATACTCAGCGCCTTTTACCGCTGCGGAGAGAGAGTGCAGGATTGTGCAGTCACCGGTGACGGTTTCAACCTTCACCCCGTTAAGATAGCCCCGGCGGGCGGCGTTCCGCACCAGGCAAGTAACGTCAAACCCCTCCCGGACAAGTGCTTCCGCAAGATGACTGCCGATAAAGCCGGTGCCTCCGGTGACAAGCGCTTTCATATAGCATATGATCTTACGGGAACAAACAACGGGAATGCAAGAAAGGAACGAGGCCCCAAATCCACCATCAAACTGACCCCGAGCCGCCCGGAGGGCAGTTTTTGTAGG
>CAYMRS010000065.1:0-10827 GCA_964392915.1 uncultured Nitrospiraceae bacterium | reverse complement strand
GGACACGGAGAGTTCGGGAAAAGCGCAGTATTCCGCTTCCCTCTTTGTCAAAACACATGAATATGGCGGCTTCAGCGCCATCGCTCCTTGCAGGTGGGGCCTGACTTGCAGCACCGTGCGGCCAAGTGGTACGATACCAAACTATGCCTATGGACTATAAAGACACCCTGCATCTGCCCCAAACCGGCTTCCCGATGAAGGCGAACCTCAGCCAGCGGGAGCCGGAAATCATCCGTTCCTGGGAAGAAAACCGCATCTATGAAAAAATGCAGGATGCGAACCGCGAAAAAAAACATTACATCCTGCATGACGGGCCTCCCTACGCCAATGGCAATATCCATATCGGGCACGCGCTGAATAAAATCCTCAAGGATATCATCGTCAAGTACAAGGCAATGCAGGGCCATTATGCCCCGTATGTGCCGGGTTGGGACTGCCACGGTCTGCCGATTGAGCTTCAGGTAGATAAAACCCTCGGCGAGAAAAAAGAGAGCTTTAATGTTCTTAAAAAGCGCCAGCTCTGCCGTGAATATGCCGAAAAATATGTTGCTATACAACGTGAAGAGTTCCGCCGCCTTGGCGTCTTCGGCGACTGGACTCAGCCGTATCTGACAATGTCGTATGGCTACGAAGCCTCGATTGTGAGTGAGTTTTTCCGCTTTGTCCGGCGCGGGTCGGTGTACAAGGGGAAAAAGCCGGTGCACTGGTGTCCGTCTTGCGTAACGGCACTTGCCGAGGCGGAAGTCGAATACAGCGACAAGGAGTCGCCGTCGGTCTTTGTCGCATTCCCTGTGGTTGAGTCTGATGCAGCTCGTCTTGTACCTCAGGCTGCGGGAAAGCAGGTCGCAATCGTTATCTGGACGACCACCCCGTGGACGCTTCCGGCCAACCTTGCGCTTGCGGTCCATCCCGATCTGACATACGCCGCTGTTGCTCAGGGAGACCTGATTCTGATTGTTGCCGAAGACAATCTGCCGACGCTCGGTGAGCGCATCGGCCTCGCGGGCGAGGTGCTTGCCCGCATGACCGGCAAGGATCTCGAGGGGACAAGAGCGCGCCATCCATTTATCGACCGCGAATCCAGGATCATTTCGGGTGAATTCGTGACTACGGGTGAAGGAAGCGGCATTGTTCACATCGCGCCCGGCCACGGCGAGGACGACTACGAAGCCGGGCTCCAGCATGGTCTTGACATCTATGCGCCGGTCGATGACCACGGCAAGTTTACGAAAGAGGTTCCGGAATTTGCCGGGCAGTTTGTTTTCAAGGCAAATGAAGGCATTATTGCACTTCTGCAGGAAAAGAACTCCCTGCTCGGCACCAGCAAAATTCAGCACTCCTATCCTCACTGCTGGCGCTGCAAGAAGCCGGTCATTTTCCGGGCAACCGCGCAATGGTTCATCTCAATGGAGAAGAACGAACTTCGCCAAACATGCCTGAGCGAGATTCAGAAGACCACCTGGATTCCGGCGTGGGGCAGGGAGCGCATCGGCAATATGGTCGTCAACCGTCCCGACTGGTGCATCTCGCGCCAGCGTTCATGGGGGGTTCCGATTACGCTCATTACCTGCAAGGAGTGCGGCACGTTCATTCAGGATGACGCACTGTTCGATCGCATTACCGCTATGACGGCTGCCGAAGGCGCCGACGTCTGGTTTGCCAAGGATGTTCAGGAGCTGCTCGGCAAGCCCTGCCAGTGCGCCAATTGCGGCAGTTCCTCCTTTGCGAAGGAAATGGATATTCTTGATGTCTGGTTTGATTCCGGTGTCAGCCATGCGGCCGTTGTCGAGCAGGATCAGCGTCTGAGCTGGCCTGCGGACCTTTACCTGGAGGGCAGCGACCAGCATCGCGGATGGTTCCAGAGTTCTCTCCTGGCTTCGGTCGGCACGCGCGACCAGGCGCCCTATCGCGCGGTTTTGACGCACGGGTTTACCGTCGACGGGCAGGGCAAGAAGATGTCGAAGTCTCTCGGCAATGTCATTGCTCCGCAGGAGATTATCAAACAGAACGGAGCCGAAATTATTCGCCTGTGGGTCTCCGCCGAAGATTACAAGGACGACGTCAAGCTTTCCAAGGAAATTGTGAGCCGTCTTATCGAGGCGTACCGCAAAATCCGGAACACCATGCGCTATCTTCACGGCAATATTGCTGACTTTGACTACGGTGATTACAGCGCCGATCTTCTTGAAATAGACCGCTGGATGCTTTCCAAGTTCAACGGACTCATCAGGCGCGTGACAGACGCTTATGAGCGATTCGACTTCCATCAGGTTTTTCATGCTGTCTACAATTTCTGCGTTGTCGAGGTGAGTTCCTTCTATCTCGACATCCTGAAAGACCGCATCTACACATTCCGGAAGGATTCTCCCGAGCGCCGGGCAGCGCAGTGGGTACTCCACCGCATACTCGTCGATTTGACCAGACTTGTTGCTCCGGTTCTTTCCTTTACGTCTGAGGAGATATGGCGCTATATTACACAGAACGATCCGAACTGCCCGGAAAGTGTTTTTCTGGCGGGGTTTCCTGTTGCGGACGAGACCATCATTGACGCGGAGCTCGAAGCCCGCTGGGCCATGCTGATAGCGGTTCGCGATGAGGCGAACAAGGCTCTTGAATTAAAGAAAAGAGAGAAGTATGTCGGCAGCGGACTCGAAACGGAGATTGTCTTCTCCGTGCCGGATGACTATGGCGCGGTTCTCGCACAGTATCTGGACTTCCTGCCCACGCTCTTTATCGCCTCTGCCGTCCGCATAGAACCGGCAGGCGCGGAGTTGCCGGATGCTTACCTGAGCGAGGCCATCCCGGGGCTTGCGGTCAAGGTCGGCAAGGCTGCAGGGAGGAAGTGCGAACGCTGCTGGAACTGGAGTTCCGCCGTCGGGTCTTTTGAGGATCATCCTGGGTTGTGCGTGCGCTGTCACGGGGTCGTCGCGGCGCAATGATACGTGAATTAGTCCGCTGCCGCATCGCCCTGCGGAGCGCGTATGGCATCGCCCTTTTTGTCTGGCTGCTCGATCAGCTGACCAAGCAGCTTGCCCAGCAGAATATCAGTCCGTTTGAAGCCATCCGGATTACATCGTTTTTCAATTTGGTCTACGTCGAAAACCTCGGCTCCGCGTTCGGCATGTTCAAAAGCCTCGGGGTGTATTTCTTTATCTCGGTAGCGATTATCGCGACCGTTCTCGTAACAGTGCTCATCCTGAAAGACCCGCAGAACCGCCTGGCATTCTCGCTGGTTCTGGGCGGCGCTCTGGGCAATCTGACCGATCGCGTCTTCAACCGCGGCGCTGTCATCGATTTTTTTGACTTTCATGTGTCCGGCTATCATTGGCCTGCATTCAATATTGCTGATATCGGGCTGACGGTCGGCATTGCGATGCTGATTGTCAGCGCCTCTTTTGGCGAAGATGCCGGCAGGCAGAAGGCCTGAGTCTCCGTATCCTGCCGCTCCACCCCGCTTTCCCCTCTGACGGTTTTTTCCATGGTCTTTCTATTTGACACATCATGCCGATTCTGTTAGCGTTAGGGTATGAAACAGGATGCGGCAGAAGAACTCATCAGAAAGATACAGGCTGGCTATTCCCTGCCGTCCCTGTCTCTGGTAGCCCTGAAGCTGGTTGGCCTCGCGTCCAGCGAAAATGCGTCGGTTGATGCCCTAGCGAAACTGATTGAGACTGACCCCGCACTGACGGTCAGGTTGCTGCGGCTTGCCAACAGCGTATTTATCAAGTCGTCCTCCCCGGTAACAACCATTGATCAGGCGATTATGCGCATCGGAACAAATCATCTGAGGATTATGGCGCTCTCTCTTTCGCTGCGCGACACCTTTCCTATGGGCAAGGTCGGCGCTATGGATTATGAGCGCTTCTGGCGTTCGTCTTTGTATCAGGGGCTTCTTGCCAAGACACTCGCGCAGAGCATCGCGACCTGCAATCCGGAAGAGGCGTTTGTGGCCGGGCTTGTGCTCGAAGTCGGATTTCTGATATTTCATGACATATTCCTTAAGGGGAAGCCGATAACAAGGGAATTCCAGTTTTATCCTCTCAAACCGCTACTCCAATGGGAACAGAAGGAGTTTAGCATTGATCACCGGCAGGTCGGGGAAGCAGCTCTGCGTTTCTGGCGCTTTCCCGACGTCATTGTTTCGTGTCAGCGCTTTCATTCGCTGGATGAGAGTGCTGATGCCGTGCCTCCGCTGGCACTCGTGGTGGAGGTTGCCCGTGAATTTGCGGCCCTCATCTGCGAGGAGTCTCTTGAGTGGAACCCGGTTTTCAGAAAAGCTGAAGCTGTGTATGGCATGAGCCAGGATGTGCTGAGCGACATACTGGTTGCGATATTCGAGGAGGTTGACCAGATCGCGGACAGCCTGCAAGTTGATGTGAACCGTGACAAAGATGCAGTCAGCCTCATGCAGAAGGCCAACATCTCGCTGAACGAACTGTCATCAAAAGTGCTGATCTGGCAGGAGCATCTGGCGCGTCAACCGCTGCCCTCCTTCGATGTGCTGAAGAATCAGGGCGCGTCTCCGCTGGTGAAGGATACTCTGCAGGCTGTGGCGCATGAAATCCGCAACCCGCTGCTTATTGTCGGCGGCTTCGCGAAGCGTCTTTCAACAGCGCTCGATCAGAATTCCGAGGGATGGAAGTACGTCCAGATTATCCTTGAAGAATCAAAACGCCTCGAATCGGCGCTCGCGTCGATGACCGGTGATAGCACCGCGAACTGATTACCGGTATTTCTGCCGCACCTCGACAGCATTGCCGCAGGAATATTCCCCCTCAGGGCACGCGACTGCAAGGCAACCGGGGCCTGCCTGAGAGAAGATCACCGGAGCCGCGGTTTTTACCAGACGAAGCATCTCATCTGCCATGGCCCGTATTTCCCATTGTGCCCGGTTACAGCACCTCTGCCTGAAAAAATGGAGAAGCTCCCGGGCGTTCATCGTAACGATTATTTTGGTCTCTGCCGCGTTCGGAAGTACAAAGCGCGCATCCTGATTGGCCGCCTCACCCGTGATGCCGCGTTCATTCAGCTTCCCAGCCACCTGCCGATAAGCCTTCTGAGCCTGCTCCATACAATGCTCGAAGTCCGCCCTGAGTTGCGGGTCATCTTTGATGCTCGGCGGGATGATATAGTCGAACCCAGCCTCCTCGCTGACATACCGCTGCGATTGCTGGCTGTAAGAGGCGAGCCGGTGACGCACGAGTTGGTGCGAGCAGGCGCGGCTGATCCCTTCTATCGCAAAGGTGAAGGACGCGTGCTCAATCGGACTCATATGCCCCATTTTCATGAGACGCTCGACGAAGGTTTTCTGGTCCTTCGCTTCAATCTTTCCCTTCAGAGCTTCGATGTCCGACGGGCTGTAGCACAACTTGGCCGCGAGAGCTATCGTTTCTTCCGGATTCGGCGTATGGCGCAGGAGGATTACTTTCAGCGTTGCTTCAGGCATGGACGGGCTAAAGCGTTCCCTTGGTTGAAGGAACGCGGCGCTTCCGGTCATCAAGCGTCACCGCTTCGCGCAGCGCGCGCCCGAACGCCTTGAATACGGCTTCGATAATGTGGTGCAGGTCGCGGCCGTATTCAACGATGATGTGAATGTTCATCTGGGCATGATTGCTCAGGGAACGGAAGAAATCCTCAAACAGCGAAATCTCGACATCGCGGACCGCGCCGCGCGACGGCTTCACTTTGTAGACAAGATACGGACGCCCGCTCAGGTCGAGAACAACGCGGGCAAGTGCCTCATCCATGGGAACGGCAGCCGCCCCGTAGCGCCTGATGCCTTTTTTGTCGCCGACCGCCTTTCTGAGGGCCTCACCCATGGTGATTCCGAGATCTTCCATGAGGTGGTGGTAATCGATGTCCGTGTCTCCCTTGGCGCGCACCTTCAGATCGAGAAATCCATGAAATGCGCAGAGATCGAGCATGTGATCAAGAAACGGAACTGTTGTCTTAATGTCATTTGTCCCAGTACCATCAAGATTCAGCGCAACCGTAATGTCTGTTTCCTTCGTCTGCCGTGTGACAGTCGCTTTTCTCATGAACGCTCCTTGAGTATCTGCTGAAGTGCCGCACAAAACGCGGCGTTCTCTTCCGGGGTGCCGATAGTCACGCGCAGGGTATCAGCGATAACCCCGCTTAAGTTGCGCACCAGTATCCCCGAGCGGACGAGCGCCGCGTGAACGGAGTCAGCGCGCGGAATCCGCACCAGTATGAAATTTGCATCAGAGGGGCATGGCTCAATCCCCGGCATCCCCTGAAGCTCTTTCATAACCCGTTTTCTTTCTGAGATTATTTTTTTGACAGCCAGTCGGCATTCCTGCTTCCGTTGCAGCGAAGCCAGGGCCAGGGACTGCGGGAGAGCGCCGACATTATAGGGCAGACGCACCTTGTTCACTTCCGCAATCATTGCTTCATGGGCGAGCATATAGCCGAGGCGAAGTGCGGCAAGGCCGATTTTGCTGAATGTGCGGAGAACCGCAAGATTGTGGAATCTGTTCAGCTCCGGAATGAAGCTCTTCTCTTTAGAGAACGGCTGATACGCCTCGTCAACAATCACGAGGCCGTCCGAAACGCGCGCGATCTCTTCAATAGCCTCCCGTGCAAAGGCATTGCCGGTGGGGTTGTTCGGAGAGCTGAGAAACACGAGCTTCGGCTGCAGCTTGCGGATGGCGGCCCGCATTTTCCGGAGGTCAAGCGAAAAATCGCCCTGCAGCGGGATGCCGATGCCCTGCTCACCGAGGGATTGGGAAATAATGCCGTACATCGAAAATGTCGGCACCGGATAGAGCACGGGACCGCCGAACGCGGTAATCAGGTTGTAGATGATTTCATCCGAACCGTTGCCGAGCAGTATCTGGCGTTCCGCAACAGCAAGCTCCTTCGCGAGGGCCTTTTTCAGCGCAAGGCCTTGCGGGTCCGGATAGCGGTTCAGCGATGCCATAACCTCAGGATCGAGCGAAAGAACCGGGGCATACGGGCTTTCATTCGCATCCAGCTTTACGCGGCACGGGATTTCTTTTGCTTCATACGCGGTGAGTGAACGGATGTTCTGGCGTGCAAGTGCCGTAAAATCGGGCTTTTTCATAGTGGTCTATCATAGTATTCGGCAGAAAACGTTGTCAATACAGAGACATGGCGGGTATAATGTGGCTATGCGCATAGACGATCTGCGGGCAATAGGCCGCCGGCTTTTTCAGGAGATTGGGAAAGAGCGACTTACCGTCTCGACCGCTCAGGCACTTGAAAAGGGTGCCAGCGGCGACCGGACATTTGCGGTTGACAAACAGGCCGAAGACTGCATACTTATGGGGCTTGCGGCGCTTCACGAACCGATGAGCATCATTTCTGAAGAGCTCGGGGCCAGAGACATTCTCGGCGGCGGGCAGCGAGTCCTGATCGACCCAATCGACGGCAGCAAGAACGCCATATCCGGGCTGCCGTTTTATTGCGCGGCAATTGCCGTTGCGGATGGCGAAACAGTCGGCGATATCACGCAGGGGTATGTCATCAATCTGCTGAGCGGCGACGAGTTTTGGGCAATGAAAGGGCAGGGCGCGTTTTTTAACGGTCAGCGCATGCAGACTCAGCAGGACGACGTCCTGCGTGTCATAGCATTTGAAGCCCAGCAGCCATCCCGGGATATGCGGCTACTGCTGCCGCTGTTAAGCTCGGCCCGGCGGGTCCGCTGCCTCGGCGCGGTGGCGCTCGATTTGGCGCATGTTGCGTACAGCTCAATCAGTGTTTTCTATACCAATGCCCCCTCACGAAGCATAGACTTCGGTGCCGGAACCCTGTTTGTGCGGGAAGCAGGCGGCGTGGTGACCGATGCTTCGGGTTTTTCAATTGACGATGCGCCGCTCGATCTGAGCCGGAGCGTGAGCCTGCTCGCAGCGGGCAACAGCAGGCTGCATGAACAGGCATTAGGAATAGTCGGAGCGCGGGAATCCTGAGAGAGTACTTGCCAAAGCGGAGGCCGTACCGGATGCCAGGTTCTGTCCCCAGTGTGGCCGGCAGATGACCGGATAAAGACTTAAAGGAAGTGAAATGTATATAATACAACAGTTTAGTCGACATTGCCTGGATGCTGAAAAAAAGTGAAAAAGCGAAGGAGTTATCATGACAGATGTTCAGTACAAGGAGTATACCCCCGAAGAGAGCGCTATCTATGAGACCGCTATCGCCAGAATCCGCGAAGCACTGCAGGGCGGGCTCTCTTTTGAAGAGGCGTGCCGGGAGGCGGAGATTGCCGATGCAGGACTCCGTGTTTTTATTGAGGACGACGCGCTGAAAATCCTGCTCGCCGAGTTGCACTTTGGCGGCGCGATGCCCCTGCACGATTTTGCGGAACGGCTGCGTCTTCCGTTGAAACGTATCAACAAGGCAGTTGCTGAAATGCTGCAGGACGCTGGCATAACTGCTGCCGAGCTATACCGGCAGGAGAGCGGACAAGGTCCGGTGGGTCACGCATAACCATGGAACAACAGAAAAAGAAAGTGACCTTATATTCTCTCAGCACCTGTCCGACCTGCAAAAAAGTGCGGCAGTTCCTCGATAGCGGGCAAATTGCCTATGCATGCACCGAGGTTGACCTGCTTGACAGCGGCGAACAGTGGCTTGCGTCAAAAGAGGTGAAGCGGCACAATCCGGCGGGAACCTATCCGACGCTTATCATCGAAGAAGTCATCGTTGGTTTCGACGAGTCACATATCAAGAGCGCTCTTGGCTTGCAATGACCCCCGAAAAGCTCTTCGAAGTGCTGACGAAATTCGCCGCATCGCAAGGCATTGAGCTGAACCGCGACCGGGACTTTGCCCTGGATATTATGAAGGGACTGCTTAAAAATGAAGAGCGCTATGGCTACCGTTCCTGCCCGTGCAGGCTTGCGTCCGGAGTGAAAGAGCAGGACAAGGACATCATATGTCCTTGCGCGTATCGCGACCCTGATATTGCCGACTACGGAAGCTGTTACTGCAGCCTCTATGTTTCCAGCACATGGAATGAGGGCGCCATTGAGCGAGTGCGTGTTCCGGAACGCAGACCGCCGGTGTCCCCCGGATAATGCATGTGCCAAGAGCCTGAGGAGCCCGCAGCACGCAACTCAGGAGTTCACTATTTTCTCCCAACCATGATTTTTAGAGGAGGCTTCACCAATGTTTCAGGATC
The DNA here is from genome assembly GCA_964392915.1 of uncultured Nitrospiraceae bacterium. Lineage (GTDB taxonomy): Bacteria > Nitrospirota > Thermodesulfovibrionia > Thermodesulfovibrionales > Dissulfurispiraceae > JAAYUK01. Next base: position 1,665 of record CAYMRS010000065.1, on the reverse strand, counting down.
TAGCGCTGTTTGCTGATATCAAGAAAGACCAATATGTAATAGACCACATCCTTTGGGATCTGGAACCGAAAGATCTCATGGAGCCGCGTACCACCAAGACCGAAGACGGCGTGAAAAGGCGGGCAGAAATCAAGGGATATGTTTTTTACATTGATACCACCGACAAGAAGCCCCAGCTTTTTCTGCTGCGCCATACCGCTGGCGACTACGCGGAAACGCTCGCGCGCGTTGATGACATTCCGGAGCAGATGCTGCACGACGCGATAGCGCAGAACCAGGCGAGAGAATACTTCAAAATGTATCCCATAAACGATGCGGTAAGGGAGTGGTTGCAGAAAGCACTGCGGGAAGGTTAGCGCCGCCCGCCGCATCTTCTCACGACGTTATTGATTCTTTATGAACCGTCCGATAAGCCTGAAAATATGCTCCATGTCGGTTAGTGCTTCGCTGAAAAGCCAGCCGGCGAAATAGGAAATCGTCAAGCCGCCCGCAAAACAGGTCAGGACGAAAAACACGTCTGCAGCGGCGGTCATGACATTCACCTGCCTTTGAAGTGTAATAATACTAACATTTTAGCAGGTGGAGTGCCAATGTCAACTTATTGAATTATAAGGAAATATATGATTGCAATCTTTGTAAATACATGCTATAATTTTCATACGTCGAGCATAGAACATAGGGTCAGGTCTTGTAATACCATATTTCAGCGTCTCTCTTCTACTGTCTTTACCCACCTGCTTACTGTTGAATAGTGCACACCAACTACCTTGGCTATTTCCTTGAGCTTGTATCCATAGCTGACATGCGCTTCATACGCCGCCTCGGCTGTTATTTTTGTATTTGTCGTGGCCATGAGTATTGCGTCCAGAGAAGGACGTGCGGAGTGTCGTTGCTCCTTCGGTATTTCTTGTATATCATCCTTGTTTCCAATTCGTGCTTTCATGGTGCTGATAAATTCCTCATTGCCCAGCAACACTTGCCCCACCAGTTTGTTCCACGGCGGTTCGGAACTAATGCCATCGCAGACAAATTCCCTGTATTTCTGCTGTGCAGTTTTTTTGGTTTTTGCAAATTGCGATAGCACCCAATCAACGGTCAGACAGGGACAGCTATCCCGGAAACCCGCTGTCTGGCGATAACTGCTCCATTGCCACTGTTCAGGGTTTGTTATCATTGCCGCCCTGACTGGATTCAATACGATATATCTGCAGAGTTCTGCCAAATAGGTGTCCTTGTCTATGACGATAGCCTTGAATCTTCCCTGCAGAAGATGCCCCACTTTGATATGACGCCGATTGAACCATTGCGTATAGACCCCGTTGAGATGCCTCATGCCTGCAGACAAGTTACCATCCGGAGTTTCTATCAATACATGATAGTGATTTCCCATCAGGCAATACGCATGCACAAGCCAGTTGAAGCGTTTGGTTGCCTTGCACATTATGCCGAGAAATGCCGCGCGATCGTCATCGTCCTGAAATATGTCTTGCCGCGCATTGCCTCTGGCTGTCACATGATACAGAGCACCTGGATATTCAATTCGTAGCGGCCTTGCCATGCCTTAAGAATATCACACCAAATATGTTATTACAAGACCTGACCCGAATGATTGCTATCACTTGGTATGGATCCCCAAATACCGGAAGCGGGTACTGAGTGGCAAGA
>CAYMRS010000064.1:0-10830 GCA_964392915.1 uncultured Nitrospiraceae bacterium | reverse complement strand
CCCCGAAGAAGGCAGCAGCCCCGAAGAAGGCAGCAGCCCCGAAGAAGGCAGCAGCAAAGAAATAACAGCACGCTTCAAACATCGTCTTTCTCTGTATTGTCTGAACGAGCAAGGGGATCCATACAGCGGAACTCCTTGCTCGAATCTTTTTCTCAGGATATGATGCGACCATGAATTTCGCCCTTTTCCAAAAGCCAAGCAGATATTTTAATGCTGAACATAATGCATGTTATAAGCTGCAGATGTCCGCTCATCATGTCCGCGTGGCGCTTGCATTTCCGGATGTCTATGAAGTCGGCATGTCGCATCTCGGACTGCGCATTTTATATGACATTGTGAATATGCTGCCTTTCGCGGCTGCCGAGCGTGTTTTTGCCCCGTGGCCTGACTTTGAAGAATATGCACGGAAACAGAATATTCCTCTCGCATCGCTTGAGACACGGCGTCCGCTCATGGAGTTTGATATCGTGGGCTTCAGTCTGCAGTATGAACTCTCGTATACGAGCGTTCTAAACATGCTTGACCTCGCCCACATCCCGTTGCACGCTGAGGCTCGGGCAGCAGAGCAGCGTCGATTTCCGCTTGTTATTGCCGGTGGACCATGCGCACTGAATCCCGCACCGATGGAGCGTTTTGTTGACGCATTTCTCATCGGTGAAGGAGAAGAAGCAATCATTGAGATACTTGCCGCAACGCATGCGTGGAAACAGTCAGGAGACCGCTCGCGTAACACGTTGCTGCTTGCTCTCGCGGCGATCCCCGGGATATATGTTCCGAGGCTTCATTCGCGTGATGCGCGGATTGAGCGCAGGATTGTATCGGATCTGGACGCCGCTCTGTTTCCGGTTACCCCAGTACTCCCGTATATGCAGATTGTGCATGATCGCATCGCAATTGAAATCTCCCGTGGATGCACACGAGGCTGCAGATATTGTCAGGCCGGCATGATATACCGACCGTCACGAGAACGAACTCCTGAAACGATTCTCCGCATTGCACGGGAGGCCGTCCGAGCTACCGGATACAGTGAGGTGTCTCTTTCATCGCTGAGTGCTGGTGATTACTCGCGGCTGTTGCCGCTCGTCCGCTCTCTCAATCAATGTTTTTCGGGAACGGGAACGGCTTTGTCGCTGCCGTCGCTTCGTGTCGGCGCGGTGAACCGGGAGGTGCTGAGAGAAATACGATCTGTCCGTAAAACAGGCTTTACCATGGCGCCTGAAGCGGCAACGCTTCGATTAAGGACTGTTATCAACAAAGACTTCAGCGATGAGGCATACGAAGCCGCGCTGCACTCGCTCTTTGGCGAAGGGTGTCAGACGCTCAAACTCTATTTCATGATTGGGCTGCCGACCGAGGAGGAAACGGATATTCAGGCGATCGGCGAGATGGCAATGAGTGCGCTTCGCATCGCCAAGAGGCAGACGGGGCGGTTCGTGAATATCAGCATCACCGTCTCTCCGTTTGTGCCAAAACCTCATACGCCCTTTCAGTGGATGGGTCAGGAACCGCTTGATGAGATCCGCCGTAAACTCTCATTTCTGCGCAGTGATCTTGGCGGCAGGCGACTCAAGTACAAGGGACATGACCCCGAGATGAGTTTTCTGGAAGCGGTCTTTTCGCGGGGGGATGCCGGACTCGGCGTGTTGATTGAAAAGGCGTGGAGCCTCGGATGCCGTCTTGACGGCTGGAGCGAGCATTTTGATTTTAGAAGGTGGCTTGATGCCATGGATGCGACGGGCATCGACGGGCATGCATCTGCCCAACGCCGGTTCGGCATTGATGAAGCACTGCCCTGGGATATCGTCGATATCGGCGTGACAAAAGATTACCTTCGTGAAGAGCTTGATCGGGCGATGCAGTGCGGCATGACGCAGGACTGTGTCGCAGGATGCACCGGATGCGGACTTCAGTGCGCGGGACATCTGCCGCACGCAGCGGAAATTCGAGATGGTGCCGAGCTGCCTGAGACCTCAGAGCAGAAGACCGCACAAAAAAAAATTGAGCGCCTGCGCGTACGTGTCCGCTTCTCCAAGACCGGTCGGCTCCGGTACCTTTCCCATCTTGAACTGATGACCGCTCTAATGCGGGCGCTGCGGCGTGCCGGCGTGCCGGTTGTGCTGTCCGAAGGGTTTCATCCGAAACCTATACTTTCGTTTGGACCGCCGCTCGGCGTCGGCGTTGCCGGAGAACGGGAATTTTTCGATATGGAGGTTACCTCTCCGTTTGATGTAGAATCCTATACGAACCTTTTAAATGCGACGCTGCCGGATGGCCTCTGCATAGGACAGATGGCGATTGTGTCCCGGCAGGCCGGAACGCTCGGTGGTTTTATAAAACGCTATCAGTACCGCGTAACCGGCCCGGAAGGAGTGCTTCCTGAAATATGGGGTGCATTGAAGGCCAAGTCCCCGATTCCGGTCGAGCGCGAGGGGAAGCAACTCGATCTTGCCCGCTGCATCGAATCGGTTGAAGAACACGCCGGATCCTTCCTGCTGACGATGCAGGAAGTTGCTGGTTACAGTGTCCGTCTGGGCGAGGCGATAGAGACGCTGTTCGGAATGAGATTGAGAGATATAGAAGCTACAAGAACCGCAGTGTACGGATTGAGAGAAGACTGGGTGGAGCCGCTATGACAAGTGAGTTGGTAATCAATGTGACCCGCGAAGAAAGCCGTGTCGCCCTGCTGGAGGGGGGGCAGGTCGTTGAGCTTTATATTGAGCGCAAACGTGACGTGAGCCTTGTGGGTAGTATCTATAAGGGAAGGGTTCTGAAGATACTGCCCGGCATGCAGTCGTCATTCATCGACATCGGGCTTGAGAAGGCAGCCTTCCTCTATGTTGCCGACATTATGACCTCGGTTGAAGAGTATTACACGACGCTCTTTGATCAGGACAGCGAACGTCCGGACCTCGGGGACCAGCCGATTCAGCCGGAGCGTACCATGGCAATAGAAGAATTGCTCCAGGAAGGACAGGAGATACTTGTCCAAGTCGCAAAGGATCCGCTTGGCACCAAAGGCGCCCGTGTTACCTCATATGTTACGCTGCCGGGGCGATATGTCGTCCTCATGCCGAACATGGAGCATGTCGGAATTTCGCGCAGGATTGAAAATGAGGAGTTGCGAACAAAGCTCAAGGATATTGCCTATGAAATAAAACCGAAGGGCTGCGGCCTGATAATGAGGACGGCAAGCGAAGACGCCACGGTCGACGAAATCAGGCGTGACCTCGAGTTTTTGCTTATGTTCTGGGACAATATCCAGCGCAAGAATGAGAAGGCGCCGCCGGCTTCGCTGATCTACAGCGATCTTGATCTCGTGTTCCGGAGCGTGCGCGACTTCATGAGCCAGGAAGTCGAGCGGCTTGTTATAGATTCTGTGGATGAGCATGAGCACCTGAAGGAGTTTGCGGGTCTCTATTTTCCCCGTTTGCTCGAACGTATTGAACTGTATGACGGACGGGAGCCGATTTTCGACGCTTTCGGGATTGAGCTCGACATTTCGCGGGCGCTCGGGAGAAAAGTCTGGTTGAAGTCGGGGGGCTATATTGTCATTGATCAGACCGAGGCGATGACGGTCATTGACGTGAACACCGGCAAGTTTGTCGGCAAGGAGAGCCTTGAGGACACCATCCTGAAAACCAATCTGGAAGCAGTCAAGGAAATAGCCTACCAGATTCGTTTCCGCAATCTCGGCGGCATCATCATCATAGACTTCATTGATATGGAGAAGCTTGAAAACCGGGACAAGGTCAGCAACGCATTTGTCGATGTGATGAAGCGAGACAAGGCGAAAAGCACCATATACAATTTGTCCGAGCTCGGCATTGTGCAGATGACGCGCAAGCGTGTCCGCGAAAGCCTCGGACGCGTGCTCTGCGAGCAGTGCCCGTATTGTGAAGGCAAGGGCTTTATCAAGTCGTCACGGACCATTGCCTATGAAATATTCCGGAAACTGAAAAAAATGAACCTGCCGGGCGGGTCAGTGGCGATGATTAAGGCGAATCCCTCGGTGGCTGAGCTGCTGACTGATGATGAGCGGCAGGGCATAGAAGAGATCGAGCATGCCTGCGCCATCAAGCTGATTATCAAAGATGATTACAAACTGCATCAGGAAAACTACGAGATCACAACCCTCTGAGCTCCTTCCCCAACCGGTGCGTTGCTGATATGCGTTCGCGCTATGATGACCTGGTTGAGCGTCTCCGCAGCCTTCATTCCGTCATCGTCGCTTTTTCGGGCGGGGTTGACAGTACATTTCTGCTGCGAGCCGTGCGTGATGCGGGAATCCGTTCGCTCGCGGTGACTGCTGCTTCTCCGCTCCTGTCGCATGCCGATCAGCACCATGCTCAGCACATTGCCGCTCTGATGGGAATGCGGCATCGCGTGCTGCCGGTGAATGAATTGGACATCCCCGGTTTTTTGGACAACCCTGAGGATCGATGTTATCTTTGCAAGGCCTATCGCTACGATCGTCTCGGTGAGCTTGCGCGCGCGGAACAGCACGCCGTGATCGCCGACGGATCCAATCTCGAAGACCTGCAGGACTACCGGCCGGGCTTGCGCGCGGTGCGTGAGCGGGGAGTGATTACCCCGCTTGTCGACGCCGGGTTTGGCAAGATCGAGATACGTGAAATGTCGAGGAGTCTGGGACTCAGCACATGGGATAAGCCGGCATCGCCGTGTCTGGCCACCCGCATTCCGTATGGCAGCCGGATTACTCTTGAAAAGCTCGGAATGATAGAGCGCGCGGAGTCGTATCTTGCCGCTGTGGGATTTCGAGAGTTCCGGGTGCGCACGTTTGATGATGTCGCGCGAATTGAGGTGCTGCCGGAGCAGATGCCGTTGCTGTGGGAGGGGGAGAACAGGGCGGATATCATTGCGGAACTGAAGCGTCTTGGGTACCGGACCGTAACGGTCGATCTTGGCGGCTTCCGGAGCGGCAGCCTGAATCCCGAAAAGACAGGCAGGAAATGAGAAGGAAAAGCGGAAAGACGGAACGTTTCAGTTTTTTTTCCTCTCAAAAGGGTTCTATGGGCTTGCGTGAAGAGAATATGAATGAATGCGTTCGGTGCGGTAACTGCATGGAACGCTGTCCGACGTTTGCGGAATCGCTTGCAGAGGGAAGAGGTCCCCGGGGCCGCATCGCGCTGCTGCAGCATCTGCATGCCGGAGACCTCTCCCGGACCTGCACAATGGACGATCGCATTTTCAGTTGCATGTTATGTGGAGCCTGCAATGACCGTTGCCCTGCCGGGATACGGATTTCTGAAGCGGTGTATGCGGGCCGTCAGGCATTGCGGCAGCTGCCTGGTCGGCGTGACGTGACCGGAACTCTCATGCGACATGCGTTCAACCATGCGTCTCAGGCGTTCCGTCTTGTTCGTGCATTGCAGGGTATTATTTCTCTTCGACCGCTTCAGTCGATAGCTGCGGTCAGGGTCTTTCGATCTCTCGGCATTGCAATCCCCCCCGCGGCATTTCGTGACGGTGATTCGGTGTATCGAGTAGCGCGTGCACGCGGTCGGATCGCAATCTTTGCCGGTTGCACGATTGACTTTCTGTATCCTGCCCTCGGACGCTTGCTGGTTGAGTGCCTGCAGGCGCTCCGGTATGACGTTGTTGTTCCGAAGGGGGAGGTTTGCTGCGGCGCCCCGCTCATGAGCCTCGGGTTTCAGGAGGACGCGGCAGCACTCGCGGAAAAGAATCTTTCACTGTTTAAAAAGCTTCGTGTCGAAGCGGTCATAAGTCTATGCCCGACCTGCGTGCATTTCATCCGTGACGTCTACAGGGAGATTGCCGGTGAGGGGATTCCGCAGGCAATGGACGACGCTACCTTTTTTGCGCACCATGCGGACTCTTTTCGGAATGCGCCGACAGGACAGAAGTCTGTGTATCATGCTCCCTGCCACACGGTTCATCACCTCAGAAGCGATTCGACTGCGAGAACCCTGCTGGCTTCCGCCGGATGTGAATTGATAAAGACCGACCCCGGCTGTTGTGGATTCGGCGGGGCATTTGCGGTATTATATGAAGAAATGTCTGTTGCCATTCGGGAGAAGCGTCTGGCATCCTATCGAAACGCCGATTCGATTATTACGTCCTGTCCAAACTGCATGATTCAGTTTCAGCATTCCTGCGGACAGTCAACGCTTCGGCACACCATCGAAATTATTCATCAGGCATTGACGGGAGCGAGAAAATGACCGAGAAGAAAAAGACGTCCGAAAAGTTTGAAGTCCTTACGCCGCAGGGATATGAATACGGCGATAAACCGCAGAAGATGAAATTTACGAAGCGGACGAGTTGCGTGCGGTGCGGAACCTGCTGCAGAACAAATCCTCCGACACTGCTGAAGCCGGACATGGCGCTACTCGTAGATGGCAGCATCAGACCCGAAAATCTTTTGGTAATCCGAGACGGAGAGCGGGTTGCTTCGCAGGCAGAAAAGGAACTGTACGAAGCTCCGTTTGAGCTTATTATGGTGCGCGGCCGAGACGGTTCCGCCGTGTGCAGCTTTCTTTCAGGGGAGAACGTCTGCGGGATATACGAAAACCGGCCGGCGCAATGCCGCGCCTATACTTGTTTCGGCCCGCAGGCAACGGTAACAGGGCTCGAGGCAAATCGTCTCGTGCGGCGCGATGTTTTTGCCGGGGCGCCCGTTATCCTCGAATTTGTGGCACGGCATGATGAAAAGTGTTCCTACCGCGCGCTCGGTGAAGCGCTCATGAAAGTTGCCGGGGGAGATGAGTCCGCACTGGAAACAGTATTTGACATGCTGCAGTACGACACTGAGGCGCGGCCATTCATCATGGAGAAACTCGGGCTGCCGAAAGATTTGCTCAACCTTGTTTTTGGCAGACCGTTAACAGAAGCAATCCGGCTTTTCGGTTATCAGATAGATCGGGAGGGCAATGACTATATTATCAGGCCGCTGGAGGCAAAGGAGGAGCGCACATGAAGTTTTTTATCGACACGGCGAATATTGACGAGATTCGCGCCGCGTGGGAGCTTGGCGTCGTGGATGGAGTCACGACGAACCCCTCGCTGATTGCAAAGGAAAAGCGCGATGCAGTGACCATCTACCGGGAGATTTGCGCTATCGTCGATGGCCCGGTCAGCGCAGAGGTTGTCAGTGTAAAGGCTGATGATATGGTTCGGGAGGGCGAGGAGCTGGCTCAGATCCATGAGAATATTGTCGTGAAAATCCCGATGATCGAGGAAGGCCTTCGCGCAGTCAAGCGGCTTGCTGCAAAGGGCATCGGAACGAATGTCACGCTCATTTTTTCTGCGAATCAGGCCCTTCTTGCTGCCAAGGCAGGAGCTCGCTATGTCAGCCCGTTTGTCGGCCGTCTTGATGATATCAGTCATGTCGGCATGGACCTTGTCGCTGACATTCAGGATATTTTTGAAAACTACGCGTTTGATTGCGAGGTCATTGTCGCCAGTGTCAGAAATCCATTGCATGTGCTTGAAGCAGCGAGGATGGGAGCCGATATCGCCACAATTCCCTATGGCGTTATCGCGCAGCTTATCAGGCATCCGCTGACCGACATCGGTCTTGAGAAGTTCTTAAAGGATTGGGAAAAATCCCGGAAGATCTGAACGAGCAGTGGGTAGAGCTCCTCGTTACCTATGATCTGCTTGAAGCGGAGATGATCCGCTCTCTGCTCGAAAGCGGGGGGATACCTGTCGTGCTTCGTTCTTCGAAAATAACGCCGTATCCGGTCAACGTCGGAAAAATCGGAGAAGTGCGGCTGCTGGTGCGCGCCGATGACCAGCCGCTCGCGGAAGAGGTTATGCGGAGCAGCGGCGACTGATAGGGCATCCCGCCTTCTTGTTCTGTTGATTTTGCTTGTCGGACCAGCCGGACACGTTTTCCAGCGCCACTTCCGCTATTGGACCCGTGCAATCACTTGCGGTACTTAATTCGGTAAATTTCTGGTAAACAACGCATGCCGTATAGTGCGATCCGCAGTGGTCAACAACAGAGGCAAGTGTCAGTCCGTGCATGTTGGCGCTGAGGCATCCGCCGTAATGCTTGTTAAAGTAAGGGCACAGTATCGCCTGGCCATCCCTTTTCCGTATACTTCGTGGTGCTTTCATGATATCCTCCTGCTGCTGTAGGTAATACAGCATGCTGCTTCAGCTTTTTTTCTTTACAACCGTTTTTTTCCTGCCTGCTGCAGCGCGCCGCGCAGTGCTTGGCTGAGCAGGTTTCCCGCCGTTTTTCTTTGCGGTCATTGAGCGTTCGATCTGACGGTTCATATCGCTGTCGGCAAAAATATTTTCGAGAAACTCATTGTGCCCGCTGTTCAGCAGTTCAATCACAAACGATTTGTCCGTAAATCCTCCGACGGTCAGGATAGGTACACTGATATTCCGCGCTTTCAGGTCGTCCGCCAGTTGCTGTGTGCACATGCCCGGCAGATGGGTGTCGACAAAGAGCAGGTCATACTGCTTCCTTTTCCCCTGCGCGGCCGCAAGCAGGGCGCGGGCATTGTCCAGCGTTGCGGCAGAACTGACCCTGTATCCGGCATTCCGGAGCATAAATGCGACAATATGCCGGAAGTACGGCTCATTGTCGATGACGAGAATATGACGTTTCATGAATTTGCATTCCTCCGGGTCTTTTTTTATTGAGGAGCTCGCAAGAGATATGCCATTTAATAACATATTGATTATCAACGATTCTGATTTGAGAACAGAGGCGGAGACTATGGCACAATTCCTATTTATTGGATTTTTGCCATAGAGGAATTGGCATGCTTGCAAAAATCGGGGCTGAAAAGGGCGGGCAACTGCTTTCGAAATTCCATCTCCTCAATACCGCAGAATTCCGTGCTATGTCCTGTCCAATCCGTATTCCTTTATTTTTCTGAGAAGGGTCTTATAGTCGATTTGCAGCAATGCGGCAGCTCGTGTTCGCTTGCCGCCAGACTGCTCAAGCGCACGGCGAATGGCAGCTTTCTCAGCTTCCCTGATGGAAAGTGCGGAGACCGCATCGCTTCCTGCCTGATGGGAGCGGCTTTCGATTTCAAGAACAAGCTGCAGATTGTCTGCCCGCACGATTCCGTCAGGGCTCAGGAGCACTGCGCGACGGATGAGATTTTTCAGCTGTCTGAGATTTCCCGGCCAGGAGTACGTCTTTAAGACCGTGAGCGCTTCGGGCGAAATGTCTCCGATCTGTTTGGATAGTTCCGTACATGTGTCTGTGAGAAACTTACGGCTGAAAAAGGCGATGTCCTCATCACGCTCCCGCAAGGGGGGCAGGTGCAGGACAAATTCTCCAAGGCGGAAGAGCAGATCCTGGCGGAAGACGCCGGTTGACACGCCTCGCAGGATATCCCGGTTTGTCGCGCTGATAATGCGCACATCTGCCGGAACAGGCTTGGTGCTCCCGATGCGGTAAACGCGCTTGTCCTCAATGACACTCAGGAGCTTACCCTGAACAAACGGTGTGATGTTGTCCATATCGTCCAGAAAGATGGTTCCGCCGTGCGCAATTTCGAAGTAGCCTTTCTTCGCGCGATCAGCTCCGGTAAAAGCGCCTTTCTCAAATCCGAAAAGCTCACTTTCGGCAAGCGAGTCCGGGATGCTGCCGACAGAGACTTTCACGAAAGGGCCGGATACTCTGCGGCTCAGGTTGTGGATCATATTGGCCAAGTATGTCTTTCCCGTGCCGGTCTCTCCCTGAATGATGACCGCGTAATCACTCATCGCAACCTGCTTCATCTGGCTGATAACCGTGCGGATTGACGGACTGTTCCCAAGAGTAAACTCCAGTGACGTCTGATATGCAGCGGTGAGATCCCGGACGCTGTTCTCAAGGTGCCGCTTTTCGATCGCGCGGCGGAGGGTAATCACCAAGCGGCCAAAATCCGGAGGCTTTGCGATGAAGTCATACGCGCCTTCCTTGATTGCTTCTACTGCTGAAGGAATATCGCCGTGTGCGGTGACAAAGATGACCGGCACTCCGGCATCAAGCGATCTCATGTCGCGAAATATCTCCATGCCGGTACGATCGGGCAGATTCATGTCAAGCAGGACCGCGGCAGGGAGCTCTCGGGAAAAATGATTCAGGGCAGAGGCACCGTCAATTGCGGTTATGACGGCAAAGCCATTCATTTCGAGCAATTCTGCAAAATTGTCCCGAATCATCTCCTCATCGTCAACCAGTAATACCTTGTCATTCAAAGGGGTCATGACAGCATCGCCTGCTGGAGCAGTTCGTGCAGACGTCCGATATCATACGGTTTTTGAGCAACGTGGAAAAAGCCGTACCGGCTGTATTTAGAAAGGTCAAAAAACCGGCTATGGCGGCTCACGGCAATGGCTTTAACAGCTCGCTTGAATTTTTGCGGCACTGGGAGGGAGAAAAGCACGCGGAGACGCGGGTTGCTCCGCTTCGTTTTATTATCGTGGCGGCTTCCGGCTCGGCTTATCGACATTATCCCTGCCAGTGCATCATGTTTCTGCTACTATTCGGTTGCGGCCCTGTTTCTTGCCTTGATACATGAGCTTGTCAGCCCTCTCCAGCAAGGACTCCGGCGTGTCCTCCCGGCGGGCCCGCGCAACGCCCATCGTCATCGTTATGCTGACTAAGGTGCTCTTGGTGGCGAGGAATGATTTTTCAACAAGCCTGCGGAGCTTGGCCGCAAGCTTTTCCGTGTTCTGCATCGTCAGATGGGTCACGATGATGAGAAACTCCTCGCCTCCCCACCTGCCAACAAGATCGGTTGCGCGTACATTTTGGATCAGGGTCTTTGCCGTCATTTTTAGCACATCATCTCCAACGAGGTGACCGAATGAGTCGTTGATTGACTTGAAATG
>CAYMRS010000063.1:0-10969 GCA_964392915.1 uncultured Nitrospiraceae bacterium | reverse complement strand
CCCGCGCTTGCGGGACCAACGAGGTTTCTTGTTTTCTTTGACGGTGGATTAGGGTAGGATGAAGAGTGCACGCCTTTGCGATGCGTTCGCCGAATAAAAACTGGTAGCCAAGCACAAAAGGACCTCTCCTGAGCGCCTCCGCCAAAATCGCATCATTGTCGATGTATTGCCTGGGAATACCTGAAAGGCCAACAGAATACCTGAAGTCCGTCATGATGTTTTTTTGTATATTCACCAGCGAGCTCCTGTCCGGTTCGGCGAACAGGATATCAATGCCGACACTCAGAGCGCCCCGGTCGCGCAATGTATCGAGCAACTGCGCGACTCGGTATCTTGGCCATGGCCATTGGCCATACTGCGCAAGGCTTTTTTCGTCTATGGCAACGATTACGATATTCTCTGAAACAGTACGCGCGGAACGTGATTTCATCAGAGTGTCGTATACCTTGAGATCGAGAGAAGAGAGCAGTTGCGGCTGGAATAAATACAGAAAAGCAACGAGGCACGTCAACACAATGCCGCTGATAACAATAAGAGAATGCTCCCTGCTTTTTTCTCCCCGCAGCGAACGCAAAAATAGTCGTCGGAAGCCCTGCATGATGAAAGGTTATTTTACGACAACTTCAACTCTGCGATTTCGCGCTTCTCTCACATTGTCCCCCGTCGGAACAAGAGGCTCCCGTTTGCCGTGATACCTGAGCTCCATCCGTCCAGAATGAATGCCGTAAGATACAAGCAGGTCCCTGACGGCAGCGGCGCGGTCAGCTGATAATTGCATGTTGAGGTCGTCACTGCCGGCAGTATCTGTATGGCCTATGATGCTTATTTCATAGTACTCCCGTACACTGATTATCGATAGTACCTGAGGGACGTAAGCCTTCGACTCAGCGGTCAGTTCCGATGAGTTGAGCGGGAAATAGAGGAGAAAACTGATCGGCGCCGGAGGAAGTGCCCTGATAGATTCGCTGAAGAGTGCTTCGATCTGTTTCTGGTCAATCTTGTAAGGATCTGTCAGTTTCTTTCCGGTTTTGCTGACTTTCACCACAGTGTTCGCTTCGGAGAGAGTCCGGGAACCGTCCGTGGTGGTAATCGTTATTTGTCCGACCTTTCCATCAGCATCCGGAACAAGAATAACGGTATCTTTCACGGTAGCACAGCCCGCTATACTCAACAGGAGATAGAGAACGAAAAGGAGAATGACGCATCTCATCGCGTTCTCCTTATTTTTCTCCCAAGCACAGAAGGGTCATCTATTCATCGCTGACTTTTATATGATAACTCGTGCCACGGACACCAATAGTGGTTGTAGGAGTTTCCAGAACAACAGATTCAGGAGATAATTTGGTCATTCTCCCGGAAACAACCGAGGCAGTGCCTTTTGTCAGTCTGTTCAGCATGGAAAATTGCCCTTGCGACGGCTTAAACACAAATTTCTTCAAATCAAGACGGGAATTCGACCCAAGGCTTATTCTCGAATCATCTTTAAAAACAATGCCGACAGAACCATCCGCGCCTGTCTGAACAGCGTCATTGGGGTATACAGGAGAACCATTTTCAGCTTTGATAATCTTTCCGCCGCGTTCGATGACAACATCGCCCTTCTTCATTCTCAGGCTTCCTGCAGCTTCATCCGAAGCTTCGACAGCGGGTGCCAGGAGAACAGCAAAAAGCAGCAGCAGGGAAAGAATCTTGCTCATTAGGAACCTCCATTACTCATAATTTAAGCTCCAGCAGGGTGCTGAAAAACTCCTGTTGCAAAATGCACAGTTAAAAACGACTCTCTCAGAGGCTCAAGAATAGAAAAACTCAGGGCAATCCATGTCGGAACATCCCCCAAAATTGACTCCGCTGATCCCAAGAGTGACTTTTTCAGCAACCTGTAAGTGTTCGTGTATTTTAATGATATTGACCCCTGTTGTCAATGGTAAACCCCAAAGCACTTAGACGGCGAGCAGTTCTTTATAGAACTGTCTCTCATAGGCAGCCGGTGACAGGTAGCCAGCTGAGCCTGTTTGCGCTGCCGATTGTAAAACACCTCGATATACTCCGTAATCTCTCTTATCGCCTCCTCGCGCGTTCTGTTCTTTCGGTGATGCACCAGCTCTGTCTTCAACAAGCCCCAGAAGCTTTCCATCGGGGCGTTGTCATAACAATTGCCTTTTCTACTCATCGATGCTGTCATGCCAAACTGCTCAAGCAGCTTTCTCTAGGAAGGAGCACAGTACTGGCTGCCCCGGTCTGAATGATGTATCAAGCCCTTGGGCGGTCGTTTTGCGGCGACTGCGCGAAACAAGGATTTGCTGACCAACTGCTTTGTCATCCGTGCCGACATGGCATAGCCGACAATATCTTTGGTGAAGATGTCCTTATGCCCGGCAAGATAGAGCCATCCTTCGTCGGTCGGGATATACGTTATGTCCGTCACCCACACTTGATTCGGCACCGTCGCCTGAAACTCCTGGTTCAGAAGATTCTCGGCTACTGGATGAGTATGCTTTGAGTCAGTTGTCACCTTGAACTTCTTTACCTGCCTATGCGCTGGGCCGTATGATTGTCGTGTGCGCTTGTGCGATGCCAGGACTTCTATCTCCAGCCGCGCTTCTTCCTGCTGCCGCTTTTTTTAAAATGTCACGCTCCACATCTTCACTCTCGCCAACTCCCGACGCAACTGCGACAATTCCAGATCAGCCGCACTCAGTTCGCGATAAGTTCCTGCCAACCTCCGCTGCCGCCTGCTTCCCTTCTATCACCAAATTGACCGCCTCCTGCCGAAATTCCTTCGTGTATCGTCCTCTCGGAACTCTCTCCATTACACACCTCCGCCTCGTATTTTGCCCGATACTTTGGTGTCCTCTTTTTTCAGCATACATCAGTAAAACCTTTTCAGCGGCAGCAATGGTATCCTGTTTTGTTCCACACAGAGATACAGGATAGGCTCCGGCAGCAAGGATCAGCTCAATGGGAGAATAGATGCAGTACGTGCCGACAATTTTCACGTTTTTTTCGCAGGCTGCAAGCAGGTTCTTTTCATTTTCCGCCCGAGGGGAATCGAACCGGGACATGCCTGGTGCTCTCATGTTACCTCCGATGAATTTTATTCTGTGCAAGAATGGCTGCGCCAAGCGACCCCGCCACTTGAGGATACTCCGGGATATTAAAGCGGATACCGAGACTCTCTGAAAGGAGAAAGCAGATATTCCGGTTTGTTGCAAGCCCTTCGGTAAACGTGACTTTGTCCCGCAATGGAATTCTCCCCAGAAGGTTCGGAAGTTTCCGTGCTATGGCATTGATGATGCCTGATACTACCGATTTTTTCGGGGAGCCTTGAGCGAGCAGTCCGATAACTTCAGACTTTGCAAAGACCGTACACATGCTTGTTGATGGGCGAGGGCTGAGCCTGACGGACCAGAACGCCAAGTTCGTCAAGAGAGCAGTCGAGTATGCCGGCCATAACCTGCAGAAACCCTGTCACAAGCGTATAATGCATATCCGATGCCTTGATCCCGGCTGCCCGGAGCGCTTCGTGAAAGGCCTTTTCCCCGCTGTCTTTCGGATTCCAGCCCGTCGGCAGCGCGACGCCTGCCCATACAGCGGTCAAATACAACCGCCTTGGTAACGGCGGATCCGATGTCAATGCCGACGGTTATGCCCATGAATTCACCTTTTGAGAATTCTCATGTACTGACAGGGCTCCTCAGGATTTATTGAGCAAGTCAATAATAAATCGTCAGTGCTGTGAGTATATCGGGCGGAAATCGATGATATCAAATCGATAGCATCAATAGGTAAATTCTATCATATTTGCATTCTCTATACCCGAACACGCGGGGTTCTTATGATGACGCTTATCGCTGCACGGTGCCACAGGGTTCAATGCGGCTGAATATATAAGATTATTAGCCTTATAGTGCTGTATAATTATAAATATACTGCGTATAGAGACCAGTTTCAGCCTTGGCCATATTGAAAATACTCGGAGGAGTTTTTATGAACATCTTTTTTCTGAAGAGCAGGAGACAATAATGGAATCGAAAAAGAATTTTCTGGCGGGTGCTTCTATCGGAGCGCGCCTCTCGTTTTTCAGCAGCGTGCTTGTATTCATTGTATTCGCCATCGTCATTGCGGTGGTATACACCATGTCGTCCAGCGTGCTGAAAGACCAAAATCTCCAGGCGCTGAAAAGTCAGGCCGCGCTGGTGCGCGATATGGCAGCTACGTTCGACAAAACTGCGAGAACCGGAGCCGACAAAATGGGAGGACTGTTTTTAGGCATGTTTCACGGCGCGGCGTTTACGCTCGGCGGCACGCCTGATGCGCCGGTGCTGAGCGCCGGCGGCAAGGCGCTGAACGGCGTATTCACCGACGTCGATAAGTTCACCAAAGATTCCGGCGGTTCCGTTGCCACCATATTTGCGAGAAAAGGCGATGATCTGCTGAGAATAAGCACCTCTCTCAAGAAAGAGGACGGAACGAGGGCGGTTGGGACAACTCTTGACAGGTCGCACCTGGGGTACAAGGCCATAATGGAAGGGAAAGAGTATATCGGCCCGGCAAAGCTTTTCGGCAAAAGCTACATGACGAAGTATATGCCGGTAAAAAACGCGCAGGGAGCCCCTATCGGAGCCATCTTCGTCGGCGTTGACACTTCAAAAGACCTGAAGGAGCTGAGCGCGGCGATAAAATCAATCAAAGTCGGCGACACCGGTTACGTCTATGTATTTCTCGGGGAGGGAAAAGACGCCGGCACAATGGTTATTCACCCGTCGATTGAGGGAAAAAATGTTCTGGAGGCAAAATCAGCCGATGGAAAAGCGATATTCAAGGACATGATAGCTCAAAAAGAAGGCGCGATTGACTATGAATGGAAAAATGAGGGAGAATCGTCGGCCCGTTCAAAGCTGGCCGTCTTCGCGCATTACCCCGGCCTTAACTGGGTCATCGTCACGGGCGGGTATACCAGCGAGCTGAACAAGGCTGTGACCATTATGGCGTCAGTCCTGGCTGTCGGCGGCTTTCTGGGCGTCGGAGCGCTGAGCATACTCCTGTTTGTCATGATACGGGTTATCCTCAAACCGCTCGGACGATTGGCCGACACTGCCGACAAGGTGTCTTCAGGCGATTTGACCGTATCGCTTGAGTATTCCAGAAAGGACGAGATCGGAAAGGTCTTTGACTCCATGGAGGCGATGGTCAAAAACCTCAAACGTCTGATAGGGGAAATCAAGAGCTCCACCGCAACGCTTGCGGCAGGAAGCGAGCAGTTAAGTGCAAGCTCGGAAGAGATTTCCCGCAACATGGAGGACCAGTCGAATCGGGCATCCCAGATAGCCACCTCTGCGGAAGAAATGTCCCAGACTGTTATTGACGTTGCGAAAAACGCCTCTGATATTGCGGGGGCGGCCAGAAGCGCGGCAGAGCGGGCCAAGGAAGGCGAATATGCGGTCGAGCAGTCGATTGCAGAGACCAACGCAATATCCGGCACGGTCAATGCTTCAGCCAAAGTCATGCAGACTCTTGTTCAAAAGTCCAGCCAGATTGGTGAGATAATAAGTGTTATCAACGACATCGCAGACCAGACCAACCTGCTTGCCTTAAACGCGGCCATAGAAGCTGCCAGAGCCGGAGAGCAGGGCCGGGGATTTGCGGTAGTCGCAGATGAGGTGCGGAAGCTTGCTGAACGTACAGGGAAAGCTACCGCTGAAATCAGCGGAATGATACGCTCCGTGCAGGAAGAGGTTCAGGAGGCTACCGCCTCGATGGATGACACTGCCAGACGCGTTGTGAGCGGGGTCGAAATGTCAACAAAGGCAGGCACAACGCTCAGGGACATTGTTTCACGAGTTGAATCGCTTCAGACGATGGTGAATCAGATCGCCTCGGCCACGGAAGAAATGTCCAGCGTGGCGGATCACATCAGCGGAGATGTCCAGAGCATCGCGGGCGCGGCGAAGGAGATTTCATCGGGGTCTGAGCAGATTGCCAGAACATCGTCCGAAATAGCCCAGCAGGGCTCAAATCTTCAGGCGTCGGTTTCACAGTTCAAGGTATAAGGCGGAAAGTACAGAGGCGGGTTTTATTGAAAGTGAACGATGGAGAAAAATACCAAAGCCATGGGAGGCCGCTATGAGAAAGAAGATACTTGTCGGGTTTGACGGTTCTGACCAGTCGTACAAGGCATTTGACTTTGCGCTCGATCTGTCAAAGATTTGTACCGGCGCAGCGGTGGACATTTTTGTGGTTGCAGTGGCGCAGCCACCTGAAGCAGGTGCTATGGTCGCGGTTGATGCGGTCATCGAAAGCGCAAAAAAGTATTATGAAGAGCTTTTCAAAGAAATTCGCGAAAAGGCCAGGGAGCGGAATCTCGAGGTGCGCACCGAGGTTGCCGTCGGGCATCCCGCGGAACAGATAAACAGATATGTGAAAGAGCAGCAAATCGATATGGTTGTTGTCGGACAGAAGGGCAAATCCAAGGTTGAAGATTGGCTGATGGGTTCGGTTTCAAGACGGGTTGCTCGATATGCGCCCTGCACAGTTATTATTGTAAAATAATAATTCAGGTTTTCAGATGTCAGCTTGATCTGCAATGTGACGCGCCAGTAGGTGATATTGGAGATGCTCGCCGGGAATTACAGACGCGGATTTATCGAAAGATGCGTGTTATATGCATTTAAGAGAGCGCTGCACAGGGACTTCCTCTGCGCCGGTGACCCAAATGAATGCCCTGAGCCCGCCAGACGCACATAGCTGACAAGAGGGTTTCGTTTAACTGCTTCGAGTGTTTCTTCTTCTGAAATCCGCTTGTCAGCTTCGCCCCTGATAATCGTGATCGGAATCCGTATCTTTGCAATGGTTGCAAGGAGATCGGTATGCAAAAGATCCTCAACGTACTTTCTGCTGAACCAGTACTCGATGCCGCCAATTACAACCGGTCCCACCGGAAAGCTCCGGGTGTCTGATGCAAAGATTTCTTCGAGTTTATTGCCGCAGTACTCCTCGATAGACTTCGTAATTATCGATCTCCGGGGCTTAAGACGGGGAGCGACGAGCAGCAGCTGCCGTATACGCGGATCTTCAGCAGCCTGCAGCACCGCAGCTGCACTGCCGAAGCTGTGAGCGACAACAGCGGTGGTATCCGGACGGAGCTTTTTTGAGAAATAATCGATGACCGCGGCGAGATCCGATTTCTGTTTCGAATATGAGGAATCTTCGGCCTTTCCTCCGCTTGGCGAGAGTCCGCTGAAGCTGAAGCGGAATGCGTTGATGCCGCATGTCTGGAATGCCGCGCAAATGTCACGAAAAAGCGGTCGGTTCTTATTCCAGGTTTTGCCGAACCCGTGGCAGACGACAACAAGATCATTACCGTTGGCGGTCATGTGACAGTCTCCCCGAAGGATTTCGCCACCGGCATTCCGGATGCGTTTTCTGAGAATATTCATGGCGAGGTCACGAAATGCTTTTTACGGGGCTATTGTCGTATGCTCTTACCAGTTCGATGCCTAAATCCAATGCCTTCAGATTCATATCCAGATGGGCGGGAGGCATTCTGGAGGTCAATGCCTTGATCACGGAATCTTTGCTGACGATCCCGGTAAGGGCAAGAACACATCCAACCATGCAGATGTTGAATACCACGGTCTTGCCAATCTCCTTTTTCACTGTGTCGAACATGGGCAGCACGATTTGGCGCGCGTCCGCCTTTCTGACAGTGCTGACGAACGACGCATCAGCAATGAGAAGCCCACCGGGACGCACGATCGACGAAAATTTGTTATAGGCTTCCTGAGTAAGACAGACCAGCACCTGCGGGTTAATCACCTTGGGATAACGGATTGGGTCGCTTGAAACAATAAGGTCGGCACGGGTCGCTCCGCCCCGTGCTTCCGGACCATACACCTGCGTCTGGACGGCGTTCAACCCTTCATGCAGAGCGGCAGCTTCACCTATCACAATCGCTGCGGTGATGACGCCCTGGCCGCCCGAACCGGTAAAGACAAACGATTTTGTGCTCATGACACTCCTCCCCGGTCAGCTGTCTTCGCAGTCACCCTGAATGACAGAGCGATACTGATCCGCATATGAAGGACGGGTTTTTTCGACAAAGATGCCTCTTTCTATAAGCGAAGGGTCATCTTTTATCTTATCAGACCCCATCGGTACAGTCCTCTCCTTGAACATGCGCATCAGATCAACCCCCGAAGCAAGCTTGTTTCGCCGACCGTAATACGTCGGACAGCCGCTCATCGCCTCGACAAACGAAAAGCCCCGATGGCTGATAGCCTTGACGAGCATCTGTTGTAGTTCCGCAACGTGATAAGCGGTTGAGCGCGCAACAAACGAAGCGCCTGCCCCTTTTGCCAGTTCGACGAGATCAAAGGCCGGATCAATATTGCCTTGCGGCGTAGTCGTCGAGAGCGCATCAAGCGGCGTGGTGGGTGAATTCTGCCCTCCGGTCATGCCGTATATGGAATTGTTCAGGACGATAGCGTTCATATCAATATTGCGCCTCGCGGCATGGATCAGATGGTTGCCTCCTATGGCAGATGCATCGCCGTCGCCCATCGGAACAATGACCGTTAGTTCAGGACGCCCAAGCTTGATCCCGGCGGCGAAGGCAAGAGCCCGGCCGTGCAGGGTATGCAATGTATGAAAATCGAGGTATCCAGGCAGTCGGGATGAACACCCGATACCCGAGACAATTACCACGTTGTTTTTGGCTAGGTTCAGCTCTTCTATTGCCCGGATGAGGCTTGCCATAATTGTGCCGTGGCCGCACCCGGCGCACCAAAGATGAGGGAAAAAGCGCTGCCGGATAAAATCTTTTGTCGGCATGTTATACCCCCCTGCCCATAACAACATTGAGAACTTTCTCAATATCCTTATGAGAAATGAAGACGCCGTCAAAGCGGTTGACCAGATAAACGCGATCTGTCTTTACCGCCCGCCTGACCTCCTGATACACCTGCCCCATATTCATCTCAACGACAAGGACGATTTCGGTCTTTTCAGCCGCGCGCCGCACAACTTCATGCGGAAAGGGCCAAATCGTATTCAGTTCAAGCAGACCGATGCGAATCCCGGAGTCGCGCCCCTTTTCAACCATATGAAGGGCACTTCGCGCTGAGCTACCGTAGGAAATAAGCAATATGTCCGCGTCTTCGATATTGTACTCCCGGTAGCGGGTAATCTCGTGGCTTCTTTTCTCGATTTTGTCGACGAGGTGGCGCAGAAGGTTGTATGCAACGGTCGGATCGCTGCTCGGGAATCCCCACATGTCATGGACGAGGCCGGTTACGTTGTACCGGTGCACACCGCCGAAATCGCTCATCGGCAGTCGACCGTCCTCCCGGGCGAGGTAGGGATGGTAATCCGTTCCTTCGGGGACCGATGTGACGAGACGTTCAACAACATGAACACCCTGCTCTGGAATGACCACCTTCTCACGCATGTGCCCCACGACTTCATCGAGCAACAGGATGACCGGCGTGCGGTATGTTTCGGCCATGTTGAACGCCTCTATGGTCATGGCAAAGACGTCCTGCAGATTTGACGCGGTCAGTGCGATAATCGCGTGATCGCCATGCGTTCCCCAGCGTGCCTGCATGACGTCTCCCTGCGCCACTGCCGTCGGCAGGCCGGTGCTTGGACCGCTCCGCTGCACATTGACCACTACGCACGGCACTTCCGCCATGACCGCATAACCTACAGCCTCCTGCATCAGAGAAAAGCCGGGACCGCTCGTGGCGGTCATGACTTTTTTCCCGGTAAGCGAAGCACCGATGATGGAACACATGGACGCTATCTCATCCTCCATTTGGATGAACGCGCCGCCTTTTTTCGGGAGACGCTCGGCCATGAGTTCGGTAATTTCTGTTGAAGGTGTTATCGGGTAGCCGGCATAGAAACCGAGACCGGCGTATAATGCCCCTTCCACAACCGCTTCATTGCCCTGAATAAACCGCAACGTTCCGGCCATATCAGACCTCCTCAACAAGCTCTAGTGCAAGGTCGGGGCAGCGCTGTTCGCAGAGCCCGCAGCGAATACACTTTTTGGGATGTTCCCAGACTGCCTTGTCGTCAGTGTTGCGTCCGAGAGCTTTTTTCGGGCAGAATTCAATGCAGATGCCGCATGCCTTGCACCACGCTGTATTGATGCATACCTTCAGTTTCTGCCTCTCCGCAGTCGATTCCATTTGCCCTCCAGCCTGTGTGCCTCGAAGTCCGGCAGAGCGCCGGCTCTGCATTAAGGATTGGTGATGCAATAGAAGATTATTACTATCATATCCTACATCATGGTAGCGACAATGAATAGTGCTCCGCAATCCTGCTTCCAACGGCAGGCTAATGCGCGGATTTTCCTATTTCATCTCCTGGTGGCATACCGGACGGACGGCTGCGTCTCTCTTGATGCCCATCTGGCCGGTTTCAAATATCCTGGCGTCCATTAGACGAGGTTTGTTAAGGAAACTGAGATCAAACACGAACCGTCAAGGGCAGAACTGTATGAGCAATTTGAGTATTTTGCGAGGCAGAAAGTGCAGGAGTTTTTGCAGGGCATACTGGAGCAGGAAATAATGGAATTCCTTGGACGCAAGAAAGGGCAGCGGAAGTCAGCCGTGGATAATATAAAGGGGTACCGCAATGGATACGGCAAGACCCGGAAGTTTACGACGACGATGGGAACAATAACGGTGCGTCGACCGCGGATGCGAGGCACGGAAGAGCATTTTCAGAGCAAGGCCATGCCGTATGCCTTGACGAAGAGCACCTGCGAGAAACTGCGCGATGCGTTCGCGGCGAAATATCAGGAGCACTACCCCAAGGCAGTGCAAACGCTCAATCGGGACTGGGAGCGCATGGTGACGTTCTACTCGTTTTCCAAAGAGCACTGGGTGCATATCAGAACGAGAAAACGACGAGAAGTGGCTCAGGTTGTTTGGACAGGTGAAAGAGATTTTTAAGTGGGAAGCTG
>CAYMRS010000062.1:0-11247 GCA_964392915.1 uncultured Nitrospiraceae bacterium | reverse complement strand
GCCATTCATCCCCAGGCTTTAAAGCCTTGGGGTTTTCTGGCCGATCTTGATAAAGAATTGAGGGGAGCTTCCCCCGTCGGAAGACTGCAAACAGGGGGGTGAGGCTTGATTGCTTTTTGAAAAACCGTTCCGCTATGCTAAAAATAGAATCTTTTAAGGAGGTATTTCGTGTTTACCATTACAGAAAAGGCTGCGGCGAAGGCCAAGGAAGTGCTCGCTGAAGAAGGAAAGGCCGGCTGGGGCTTGCGTGTCTTCGGATCAAGCGGTAGTTGCTGCGGTCCGTCGTTCGGACTGGACCTTGAAGAAACAGGTCAGTCCAATGATACGGTTTTTGAACAGAACGGACTGAAGGTTTTTGTTGACAACGAAACGGTCGAAAAACTCATCAGCATGCAGCTCGATTATTTTCAGGATGAAGAACAGGAAGGCTTTGTGCTGACCGGCGGTGAGGCTCCGTCCTGCGCTTCCGGCTGCACCAGCTGCGGCTAATGTTTCCGGTGCGAAGACCGAGACGCCTGAGAGCAAACGCAACTATCAGGAGGATGGTGCGTGAAACCGCCATCTCTCCTGACAACTTTATCTACCCCCTGTTTGTAACGAATGGCTCCGGAATACGCTCGCCCATAAGCTCGATGCCGGGCTGTTTCCAGGAGTCGGTCGACCTTGCGGTGAAAAATGCCAGGGAGGTGTTTTCGCTCGGCATCCCTTCCGTCATTTTGTTCGGCATTCCCGAACACAAGGATGAAACCGGCTCTGCCGCCTGCAAGGAAACAGAGGCCGTCCAGACCGCGGTGAGGGCGCTCAAGGACGCTCTGCCAGAGCTGTATGTAATTACTGATGTCTGCCTGTGTGAATACACGAGCCATGGCCACTGCGGCATCATCCGAAACGGTGACGTCGACAACGACGCTACGCTGGAACTGCTTGCCAAGGAAGCGCTTTCTCATGCACGGGCAGGTGCTGACATGGTTGCCCCGTCCGACATGATGGATGGTCGTGTCGGCACCATTCGTGAGGCGCTCGATCAGCACGGATTCAACAGCATCCCGATCATGTCCTATGCGGCAAAATACGCCTCGGCCTTTTACGGCCCGTTCCGCGAAGCCGCTGAATCGACGCCGCAATTTGGTGACCGGCGCTCCTATCAGATGGACCCGGCAAATCGCCGGGAGGCGCTCAGGGAAGTAGCGCTCGATGTCGAAGAAGGCGCCGACATCGTCATGGTGAAGCCTGCCCTTGCCTATCTCGACATTATTTCGGATGTGAAGAATGCTTTTGACCTGCCGGTTGCAGCTTATAACGTAAGCGGCGAATATTCCATGGTCAAGGCCGCTGCTCAGCTTGGCTGGATAGACGGGGATCGTGTCATGATGGAAATGCTTACCGCGATGCGCCGGGCCGGAGCTGACCTGATCCTCACTTATTTTGCCAAAGACGCGGCAAGAATCCTCCAGCAATAACCCGATCGCATATTTTTTACCGGGATAGCGGTAAATTCCTCTTTTCCCTGCTTTTTCTGATTGTCCTCTCCATCCTTCAACGGCTATACTATTACGTTACGGCTGAACAAATGCCGGCAAACAGTTTTGGGGGTCCAGCATGCCGCTGTTTGGCGAACTTTTTCTGAGTGAAGTCCTGAAAAAACCGGTTTTTGACCCAAAAGGCGAAATCGTCGGACGCGTGCGCGATGCTGTTGTCGTCAAAGGCGATCCATTGCCCAAAATAGCAGCCATCATCCTGCAGCAGAGAAAACAGCTTTCAATAATCCGCTGGGAGCAGATTAACCTGTTCAGCAAGCGCGTCATATCCACATTTCTGCACGAAGACGATATCCCACCATATGAACCAAACGGCTCGGACCTGCTTGGGGCCCGCGACATCCTCGACAAGCAGATTGTCGATGTGAACGGTGTGAAAATTGTCCGCGCAAACGACATCAAGCTGGAAGGGTACGAAGGCGAAGCGGTGCTGATCGCAGTTGATGTGGGAATGCGCGGGATTCTCCGCCGTCTCGGCATTGAGCGCGGCAGCGAAGGCCTGCTCAAGACGTTTAACGCCGAGATCCCGTACAACCTTATCGGCTGGACCTACATGCAGCCGCTCAGTCCGCAGTTGAATGCGATCGCCCTGACGGTTTCCCGCCAGATGGTCTCAGACCTGCACCCTGCCGACCTCGCCGACATTATCAGCCAGGTACCGCAGAAAGAAGGCGCCGCGCTCTTCGAACACCTTGACATCGAAACGGCTGCGGAAGCTCTCTCGGAGCTTGAGCCGGACAAACAGGCCGAAATGATTGAATCCATCGAGCCCGGCAAAGCTGCGGACATTATCGAAGAGATGAACCCTGACGATGCTGCCGACGTGCTGAGCGATCTGCCGACCGAAGTTGCGAAGGAGATTCTTGAACATATCGAGAAGGAAGACGCCGAGGACATTCAGGAGCTGCTGCATCATGAGGAAGATACTGCGGGCGGCCTGATGAACAACCTCTTTATCGCCTATCCCCCGAATATTACGGTGCGCGAGGCGCTGGACCGGTTCAGAAAAGATGCTGAAGAGGTCGAGCCGGTCTATTATATTTTTGTCGTGGACCAGCTCGAAAAGCTGGTCGGCGTCTTGTCGCTGCGCGAGATGATTCTGGCGAATCCGGACAGTCTTCTCGCCGACATCATGCAGACCAAACTTCGTACGGTAACGCCGGAGACGGACGAGATGGTTGTTGCCGAACTCATATCAAAATATGATCTTGTGGCGGTGCCGGTTGTTGACAGCAACGGCACCTGTGCAGGCGTTATTACAGTTGACGACATTATCGATGTCATCATGCCGCGTGAAGGCAAGCGCAAGCGGAGAAAAGTGTGAGGGGCTTCTGGAAAAAAGCCCTGCTCTTCCTCACGGTCATGGGCCCGGGGATTATCACCGCCAATATCGACAACGATGCGAGCGGCATCACCACCTATTCCGTTGTCGGCGCACGTTTCGGCTACAGCCTGCTCTGGACGCTGATTCCTGTGACGGCAGCGCTGATTGTCGTTCAGGAGATGGTTGCCCGCATGGGCGTTGTAACCGGCAAGGGCCTTGCAGACCTTATCCGCGAAGAATTCGGGGTCAAGGCGGCATTCTATCTTCTGCTCGGCCTGTTTGTCGCCAACTTCGGCAATACGGTCGCCAACTTCGCCGGATGGGCCGCAAGCATGCAGATTCTCGGTCTCAGCAAATACGCTATGGTGCCGATAGGCGCGGCCGCCATCTGGCTGCTTGTCGTCAAAGGCAGTTACCGGATTATAGAAAATGTCCTCCTTGTTGCGTGCCTTATATTTGTCGGATATATTATCTCCGGCTTTATGGCGAAGCCCGACTGGCTTGAAGTGGGCAAGAGCCTGGTTGTTCCTGACATCAAGTGGGATGCCGAATATCTTATACTGGCCGTCGGCATCATCGGCACAACGATTACGCCATGGATGCAGTTCTATATGCAATCATCAATAGCCGAAAAAGGCATCAAAAAAGAAGATTACCGGCTTACGCGCCTGGACGTCATCGTCGGGTGTTCGATTACCGACATTGTCAGCTTTTTCATCATCGTTACCTGCGCAACACTGCTCTATCCGCACGGCATCCGGGTTGAAGACGCGTCCGAAGCCGCAATAGCCTTGCAGCCGCTGGCCGGAAATTATGCCGCCCTGATTTTCTCTATTGCGCTCGCCAATGCGTCCATTCTCGGGGCGATCATCGTCCCTCTGGCGACGGCCTATTACATCTGCGAGGCGATGGGCTGGGAGGCCGGGGTCAATAAGTCGTTCAGGGAGGCGCCGCAGTTCATGGGCATCTATACCCTCATTATCGGCGCCGCCGCCGCGATTATTCTTATTCCCGGCGCGCCGCTTGTCGATTTGATGGTGCTGTCGGCAATCGTGAACGGACTCATGCTGCCGTTTGTTCTAATCTTTATCATAAAGCTGATTAATAACAAGAAAATCATGGGTGACTATACCAACAGCAAGGCATATAACATTATCTCCTGGACTACGGTGACGGTTGTCGCTGTTCTGACGGTGCTGTTCGTGATTGCTTCGGTTTTCCCGATTGCCTGAAGGAGGAAGCGTTGGTTAAAACGATTTACTGGCAGGACGAAGTGGTGATGATGCTCGACCAGAGCAAGCTGCCGCTTGAAGTAAGCTATGCCGAATGCCGCGATTACCACAAGATTGCCGAAGGCATACAGAAGCTCTGGATTCGCGGCGCGCCGGCTATCGGTATTGCAGCAGCCATGGGGATTGCGCTTGGTGCGCAGGAGATAAAAGCGCAGAGCTTTGATGAATTCATCGAGGGACTTCAGCCGATTTTTGAGACGATCAACGCAACCCGGCCTACCGCAGTGAATATCCATTGGGCGATCGAACGGATCAAAAAGTTTATCACGGACCATAAGCATGAGAATATTGACACGCTCAAGAGTATGCTGATTGAAGAATCACAGCGCATTCTTGAAGAAGATGTCGCTACCAACCGCATGATAGGTGAATACGGAGCACAGTTCATTCGCGATGGCGATACTATTCTGACGCATTGCAATGCGGGGAGCCTTGCGACCGGCGGTTTTGGCACCGCGACTGCAGCTATGTATGTTGCCAAGGAGCAGGGCAAGCGCATCCACGTCTTCGCGGACGAGACCCGCCCGGTGAATCAGGGAGCGCGGCTCACGTCGTGGGAACTCATGCAGGCCGGCATATCGGTCACGCTGATTACCGACAACAGTGCAGGCGCCGTCATGAAGCGCGGCATGATAGATCTCGCAATTGTCGGCACCGATCGCACGACGCGGAACGGCGATGTTGCGAACAAAATCGGCACCTATACAGTGGCGGTGCTCTGCAGGGAGCACGGCATCCCGTTTTATGTGGCGGCACCTCTGAGCAGTGTGGATTTCGCGATGGATTCGGGAGACAGGATTCCGATTGAAGAGCGGCATCCTGATGAAGTCCGCACCATCTGGGGCCATAGAGTTGCCCCGGATGGCGTGAATGTACTAAACTTGGCATTTGATGTCACGCCGTCACGCTATGTGACCGCATTTTTTACCGAAAAAGGAGCATTCCGGCCGCGCGATCTTCGCAAACTTTCGCGCGAAGACGTCAGCCTTGACGCCATCCGGCTGAAGAGCGAATGAACGTAAAGGATATTTTTCAAACCTATGCGCCGGAACTCAGGCAGGTCGAGGTTGAGCTCGCGAATGTTTTTGCGAGTGATGTCCCGCTTATCCCGTTGGTGGGACAGCACCTCCTTGGCAGCGGCGGCAAGCGCATGCGGCCGCTTTTCCTTTTGCTGAGCGCGGATCTGTGCGGCTACTTCGGCAGAAACCGGGCTCTGCTTGGTGCGGTTATCGAAGCGATTCACACGGCATCACTGCTGCATGACGATGTTATTGACGGAGCCCAGACCCGCCGCGGCAAAACCGCCTCGCATATTCTCTGGGGCAACCACATGGTTATTTTGCTTGGAGACTATCTCTACTCCAACGCACTGAGAATTGCAGTTGACCAGAAGAATCAAAAGGTTATTGAAGCTCTTTCCGAAGCAACCACCCGCATGTCGGAAGCGGAAATCCTTCAGCTCAACAAAACCGGAGACCCTGCAATTACCGAACAGGAGTATTTCCAGATTATCTCCGGAAAGACCGGCATCCTCATCTCGGCGGCATGCCGTATCGGCGGGGCTCTTGCCGACGTGCCGGAAGAACAGGAGATGGCGCTCCGCGACTTTGGCCTGAAAGCCGGCATAGCTTTTCAGCTTGCCGATGATGTGCTCGATTATGTCGCGCAGCCGGACACACTCGGCAAGAAACTCGGCAAGGATCTTGAAGAAGGCAAGATTACGATGCCGCTTATTCATCTGCTCAGAGATGCGAGTGCGGAGGAGCGTGATGAGATTATCGATATTATCAGGCATGCCTCGTCTGAAGATGCTGACCAAGCAGGAAACGGGCATTATCTGACGCGAATACTAGATCTCTATGCGCGCTACGACTCGATTGACAAGTCAATGAGGACAGCGCAGTGTCTTGTTGAGGCCGCGTGCAAAGTGCTCGGCGTGTTCCCTGATTCACCCGGCAAGGAGGCCCTGCTGGTGATGGCGGAATACTCCATGCAGCGCAAGAGCTGATAAGAATCACCTCTGTTGCCCCCGCGCGCACATCCGGAATGCGCTCGCAGGCATCAATCAGCGCCCCTTCACAGGGTCAAACCAACAGATGCTGCGCTCATATGAGAATAACCGCAATATCAGTGCTTTACACACATCATTCCATATGCAATAATGTAGTGGCAATTTAGAAAAAACTCCATGAAACGATTCTCCCTGATAAACAGTTTTCTCCTCGCGGCTCTCGCCGTGGCCGTCATTGCGGCTCTCCTGACGGCATGGGAGCCGATTGAACGGCTTGAATGCAAGCTCTACGATCTGCGGTCCGACCTCGCTCCAAAAAGCGGCCAGTCGTCAATCCTTATTGTAAGTATTGATCAGGAGAGCGCGAACCGCCTCGGCAGTTGGCCATGGCCGAGAACCTATTTTGCCCAAGCAATTCATCAGCTGCGGGAGCGTGAGGCAAAGCTGATCGGCCTGACCGTTCTGTATGCTGAAAAAGACCCAAACCCCGGTCTGCGGGAAATTCGCGATATCATTCTCAAAATTGAGACCGATCCGGGGCTGTTGAAACCTGAACAGATCACGGCGCTTTTCCCTCAACTCGAGGAAAAAGAGAAAAAAAAGATACAGCGCGCGATTGTTTCATCCTCCATCTCCGCACTGAGAACGGTCGTGCTCCCGCTCCTAAAGGATGCGGAAAAGCGCATTGACTCGGATACCGCCCTGCAGAATGCTTTTGCCGCCGCGCCGAATATTGTGCAGCCGATAGCATTTGTCCTTGGATCGAGCGCGGCAAACAAGCCCTCACCGGCTCCGGATTATCTCATGCAGAACTCCCTTCCGGCAAACGGTGCGGAACGTTTCAAGAAGGCTGATACCCTGTCGGCCCCCCTCCCGGAGTATGCGCGGCAGGCGGCGGCTCTCGGACATATCAATATACAACGCGACTCTGACGGCGCGGTCAGAAGCGATCTTCCCTTCATTTCGTATGACAACCGCCTTTATCCATCCTTCGGCCTTCAACTGGCACTGAAGGAGCTGAACCTGACGCTCGGGGATGTCAGGATCGAAGGAAAACAGCTTATAGCCGGGGACCGCGCACTTCCCTTGCTGGACGGCTATAAGCTTCAGATTGTTCCGCGAGGACCCTCAGCCCATACCATAGTCTCTTTTGCCGACATGGTGGACGGAAAAGTCGATGCCAATTTATTCAAAAACAAGGTAGTCCTGATCGGACACCGCCACAATATGCCTTTTGAGATGCTTCCTGCGCAGCCGGCCGGATTGCTGCCTTCTGTGGATATTGTAGCCGACGTTATCGACAGTGTTCTGAGCAAAGCATTTGTTGCCCGTCCTGCATGGGCGGTTGCTGCCGAGGCATCGGTTATCCTCATCCTCGCCCTTATATTCGCCGCACTTTGGAACACCAGACTACATCTTGCGATTATTGCGTCTCTTGGCATCCTGCTCACATGGACAGTCATCTCCTTTTCGCTCTTCCTGACGCAAGGGATGTGGCTGAAGATTGCGTATCCAGCGACATTCTTCGCGCTGGGGCTTGGCACTCTCTTTGTGCGCACTGCCTTGGCCCCTCAGCGCCCCGAAGATCCCGTCGGTTCGGATTTTTTCGATACGACCGATTTCCGGGTGACGTTTGCAGCCAAGACGGACACCGGGTTAGTTCGCGAGCGCAATGAAGACAGTTACTGTGCCGAAAAGCATCTCGGCCTGCTCGCCGTTGCCGACGGCGTTGGCGGACGAGCATCGGGAGAGGTTGCAAGCCGCATGGCTACCGATCTTGTCGTCGAACATATCAAAAAAGAAAAAGGAGTGACAGCAGTCGATACTCACGAAAATCAGCGCCTCCTCTCCGATCTTTCTGAAACAACGCAGCAGCTTGCCACGGCGGTTGTTGCCGCCAACAAAAAAGTTTATTCCGCTGCCGAACTCAATCCTCAACTCCAGAACATGGGCACCACGCTGACCGCGGTGCTGTTTGACGGCAAGCGTGCGGGTATCGCCCATGTGGGAGACAGCCGGGCTTATCTGGTGCGTCATATTTCGATTGAGCAGCTTACCGATGACCATACTGTGGCCGCGGAGCACGGGAAAAACGGGCTCACAGAGGACATGGAGCGCATGCGCCACATGCTGACCAGAGCTATCGGCATTGCGCCGGAGGTTGTCCCCGATGTTGCTGAGCTTTCGCTGGCGGGTGGAGATATTCTGATTATCTGCTCTGACGGGCTTTTCACTCTGGTTTCCGACAGTGAAATTCTGGCGGTTGTAAAGAGCACAAACGATCCGTTCCGGGCATGTGCGCGCCTGGTGGACCTCGCAAACAAGAACGGCGGACGCGACAATACAACAGTAGTTGTTGCATATATTGAAAAAAGACGTTAAGCTTTTCCAGAGTGTGGAATATTAAGGAGGCGGAGCATGGCGAAACTGGTGCTCAAATTCAAAGAAGCGGTCCTGAAAGAGATCACTATCGAAAAGGACCATGTAATGCTCGGACGAAAGCCTGAAAACGATCTTGTGATCGACAATCTCGCAGTATCAGGTTTTCATGCAAAAATTCTCAAAGAGAAGGATCAGTATGTTCTTGAAGACATGGGCAGCCTGAACGGCACTTATGTCGGCGGAGATCGGATCACACGCCGCACGCTCAGGGATGGTGAGCAGATTCTGATCGGCAAACACACCATTGAATTTATCGCGCCGGAACTGAAACCGGCCGAGGCTGCCCCCCAACCGGCTCAGCGTCAAAAAGCACTGGATGAAACGGTCGTTCTCGATCCGCGTTTTCAGCAGCAGCTTCTCGGCCGTGTTGCGTCGGAGCCCCGCTCAGCGTCTCCCGTCATCGAAAAATCCGATGTGCTCGGCGGATTTGTGGTCGTTGAAGGGTCCAGCGACAAGCGGGAGTACGAACTTCGTGACCGCGTGACCACCATCGGACGGGATTCATCAGCCGGCATCCGCCTGAGAGGCTGGTTCACCCCGAAGGTTATGGCTCTTATCAACCGCAGAAAGGAAGGCTACTTTATCAGCCCTGCCGCCAAAAACAAGCTTCCGAAGGTCAACGGCGTCGAGATCAGAGAGCGTTATGACCTCAAGGATGGCGATGTTGTCGAAGTACCGGGCATGAAGCTGCAGTTTTACGTCAAGGGAGCCTAACGGCACTGCATGGACATTCAGCAGCAAGCCACTCCAATTCGGCAGGTCGGCAAGTACGAAGTATTCGGGGAAATCGGGAAGGGCGGTATGGGCACCGTCTATCTCGGTTTCGACCGGTATCAGAACCGCGATGTAGCGATCAAGGTTGCGTCGACAGCCGGCATTGCGGATGAGGCATACCTCCAGAAATTCCAGAAAATGTTTTTTAACGAAGCCCGAATCGCCGGCATGCTAAAACACCCGAACATCCTTCCTGTGTATGATGCGGGCGTAGACGGGCCGCACTACTACATCATCATGGAGTACATCAGCGGCAGCAAGACGCTCAAGAATCACTGCAAACCCGATACTCTCCTGGCGGTCGAGCAGGTGGTGGAAATCATCTTCAAATGCTGCAAAGCGCTCGACTACGCGCACCGCCAGGGCGTTGTTCATCGCGATATCAAGCCGGGCAATATACTCATCACTGACTCACTGGACATCAAAATCAGCGATTTCGGCATTGCGCAGATAGTTCGTTCCGACACAACCCAGCCGGCCGGACTTATCGGCTCTCCGGCATACATGTCTCCGGAGCAGATTCGCGAAGAGCAACTCACCCAGCAGACCGACTTCTTCTCGCTGGGAGTGCTTATGTATGAGCTGCTTACGGGCCGTTCGCCGTTCCATGCGGATATCTTCTCCGGGGTAGTCCGCAAGATTCTGTATGAAGAGCCATTGCCGTTGCGCTTTTACCGCTCCGACATCCCCAAAACGCTCGAGACCATTGTCACCAAGGCGCTCAGCAAGCGGTTGACGGATCGCTACAAAACCGGCACACAGTTTGCTACTGATATCAGCCTTACCTATATCAATCTCAAGGAGTCCGAAGAAAAGATTGACCAGACCGAAAAATTCAACATCCTCAGGAAGCTGAATTTTTTTCGTGATTTCCTTGATGTCGAGATGTGGGAAGTGTTGCGCGCCATGGTCTGGCGCGAGTACCCGCCGAATGCCCGCATTATCACCGAAGGAACGGTTGATGAGACTTTTTATATCATCGTCAACGGCCAGGTTTCAGTCTGCAAGGGCGAAAAGAATGTTGCGATTCTTGTTGAGGGAGACTGCTTCGGCGAAATGGGCTATCTCACAAAAGAAAAACGCACCGCCAGCATTCTCTCACTCACCGACGTCATCCTGCTCGAAATGAACAGCACTTCGCTCGAGCAGGCGTCCCCCGGCTGCCAGCTTCGTTTCCACAAAGTCTTTCTCAAGACGCTTCTTGAGCGACTCACCGAATCGACGGACAAGCTTTCCAGGGCGTATCCTTAAGCGTTATTCTCTTCAGTTGGAACGGCGGCTCATGTTTTCCCGCAACAATCCCACGGCTCGCACAGCGAATGACGCTTTTGGATTTAAGGATGAAGCGGGTTAGAACAAACGCTCTTCAATCCCGATCCCGACTGCTTTCAGCCGTTCATAATCAACCTTGAGGCGCTGATTGGCTATGCTGGTATCAATATTTAACTGGTCGGCACGCTCTTCAGTAGAGCTGACCATGTATACCTTTGACACATTGCGGTCTTCGTTTCCGATCCTGAAGGAAAAGACAGCGGTATACAAAAACATATCAACTTCCGACTTCCTCTCCTCATGGCTTCCGGGATGCACCTTGTTTGCGACGAGCTGCCGCGAAAGGACAACCGATGCCTTTATTTTCGCACCCGTCTTTGCAAATGCGATGAAATCCTGAAGACGACCATATTCTGAATAATCTGTTGCTGCGCTCATGCGTTTCCTCCATTTTTTATCAAAGATGCCCCGAGGCCACTGCCAGTTCATTTGATTTCCCTCTCTAACGGAGGTATCCTGTCCCATGCAAGGCAGATAAATAATAACAGTGTGCGCAGTGTGCGTCAACATGAAACCGGACATCTCTATGTTGCC
>CAYMRS010000061.1:0-11440 GCA_964392915.1 uncultured Nitrospiraceae bacterium | reverse complement strand
ATTTCTCTCACATGCCGCCTTCAGGCTCGGATCGCTCCTTAAAACATCGGCATCATTGCAGTCTTCATACCCTGGCTTAATCCAAGACGCTCATCTGCCTGCCGTACCAGAAGAAGTCCGCTGTCCGACGTTATCTCGCCGCCCTGAAAGTCCACGGTTAGCTTCTTTTTGCTCTTGAATCCAAAGCTCAGTTGTGTGCTACACTTTGTCATAGCCAACTCCTCTGTCTTGGTGTTTTCAAGTCCTTTCAAACTCAATAATACCAAACCTTGAGACTGAGTTGGCTTCTCCTTTTGCAACTATTTATGAATTGTCTGGGCTAGCCCGGAATGGTCACTCGCCACGGCTGGACATGGGAACCCGCCGTGGCGGACAATGATCCTTTTTGGATAAAACGCTAGCAGCCTTCGGCGGCTTTTTTCTTTGGAGCGATGCCCGCTTTTTCCGCGGCACCCTTCATTTTTTCGTCGACCTGTTTTTTTGTCTCGGCGGCTTTCTCCACCACCTTGTCTTTCGCTTCTGACGCCTTTTCGATGGTTTTGTCTTTCACCTCGCCGGCCTTCTCCGCGGCTTTCTGACAGCCGGCTGTCATGATAAATGAAAACGCAAGAACAACGGTGAGCGCGAAAATCAAACATTTTTTCATGGAGTCCTCCTGGGTTATAAGTGCAATTTGCTACATGCGTCTTTGTCTCAGAACTAGCCTACCACATCCAGTGTGCGGATACGCAACGGAACTCCCAGTTCGTCGGCGATCTGCCGGCATCTGGCAACGTCAACCCCTTCAGCGGTGACAACCGTAACCTTCACCTCAGGAATGTGGCTCTTTGCATCCCTGATGAAATCGATGACTGCGGGATATGCATTCGGGAATGAAGGTTTGCTGACGCGCTCATATGTTTCGGCATCATGGGCATTCAGGCTGATGGATACGCTGTCGGCAAGCCCCGTGAGTTCCGGCACGATGTTGCGCCCGTGAATCAGATTGCCCTGACCGTTGGTATTAATGCGCACTCTGCCGCCGTGCGCTTTTACCCATGCGGCTACGATCTTCACGACATCAAGCCGGAGCAGAGGCTCGCCATAGCCGCAGAAAACGATCTCCCGATACCGGGACGGCTCTCCGATTTCCTGAATCAGCTCATCGGCTGTCGGTTCGCGATCGAGCATGAGGTTGTGTCCCTTGACGAAATCACTGTGAAAGCGGACGCAGAACGTGCATGCGCTGGTGCAGCGATTCGTGATGTTCAGGTACAGCGCATCACGAATCGGATAGGAGAATTTCGCCTTGGGAAGCTCCCCGATGCTGAAGAGCAGTTTTGCGTTCAGTGTAGTTATCCGGTCAATATCCTCAAGGGTGATGCCGCGCAGTTCGGCAATTTGTTTTGCGGTATGCACCAGACAGGCGGGTTCATTCCGTTTGCCGCGCATCGGTTCCGGAGCAAGATACGGAGCATCGGTTTCGATAAGCAGCAGCTCATCCGGCACCATCACGGCTACTTCCTTGAGAGCCGCGGCGTTCCTGAAGGTGACCGGACCGGCAATGGAGATATGAAAGCCTAGCGCCATCGCGCGCTTTGCCATGGCAACATCGCCTGAAAAACAGTGCATGACACCTTTTCTCACGCCGGATTCTTCAAGAATGCGGAGCGTATCTTCCTCTGCATCCCGGCTGTGAACAATCACCGGCAGTCCGCGCACCTTCGCAAAGGCAAGCTGCCGTGCAAAGACATTGCGCTGAACGTCGCGGGGCGAGTGGTCATAATAATAGTCGAGCCCAATTTCTCCAATGGCAACAACCCTTCCGGAAAGAGAAAGCTCTTTGATCCTCGCGAGAGCGCCATCGCTCATGTCCTTTGCATCGTGCGGGTGAAGGCCGACCGAAGCAAAGATGAAATCGTACCGCTCCGCAAGCTGAACAGCCCCTTCGCAGCCTGCAAGGTCGGAGGCAATGGTTATCATGTATTCCACGCCGCAGGCGCGCGCCCGCTCAATGACTGCTTCGCGATCTTCGTCAAACTGCTTCATTTCAAGGTGGCAATGGGTGTCAATCATGCTTTTATCGTACCCTAATTCGCGTCCTTCGTGTAAGCCTGTTGGAACTGGTCTTGTGGCATGGGGGACGGAACGCTATGATTTTGTTTATTATTAGTGCCGAGGATGCTACAATGTTCTCTAGATGTGGGCGCTGAGCACCTGAAGAGGGGAGGGAACGCATATGTCACACTATGTCATTGACGCGGATGTGTTGGCAAAAGCCTTCGATTCACTGTCGGAATTGACAAACCTCAGCTACTGTCTTTACGACGATCGGCAAAACCTGTTGATCCCGCCGTCCCGGGAGGATGTGATACTTGCCGCACTACGCCAGAATTCCAAGGGATCCCAGATGCTCGGCAGCTTCATGTCCCGCATGCTTGCCAAGGCAATGACGATGAATGAGACACTGGTCGAGCAGGGACCGACAGATCAATATCATGTTTTCATTCCGGTCCGCGCCAGGGGGATCAATGCCGTTGTCGTTGCCGAGGCGTTTTATATCGAGGACAAGGATTACATTAACTTTTTCGTCAACAAGGGGATTCATTTCGGCATCTCTTACGAGAACGTAGCCGAACACCTTATGCAGGTGAAGGTGATCCCGTTAAGTCGTGTTCAGGAGATCGTGAAAAACGTGCGGCCGCTTCTCGACGGCATGCTGGTATCAGGGTACGAAAAGAAAGAGCTCAAGCGCCAGGCTCACTGGATGCGCGTGATGAGCAGTCTTGTCGCCGGCGTGCGATATGATATCCCGCTTAAAGATCTGTACAAGCGGGTCATTGAGGCGGCAACCTTTGTTTTTGCCATTGAGAGTGCCGCGGTATTTATAAAAACAGACGATGCATTCCCGCTTGAGTGCGCAAGCGGGCGCAAGCTCCGCTTTGTTGATGAACTGCAGCTCAAATCGGACAACCCGCTTGTTGATAAGGTTATCAGCTCAAAAGAGCCGCTCTCGGTAATGGACGCCCATGAACTATTGCACGCCGGATTTGACGATGACATCATGTCGATGTATCTTTTCCCGGTCAGTACCGACAAGACATGTTTCGGCATTATAGCTGTTTTTAACACGCTCCTGGAGAAATACGCGTACGATTCAATACAGGACCTCTGCAGATTGCTTGCGAATGTGTTTGAAGGGAGAGCAGCCGCCTACGGCTATTTTGCCCGATACGAAGCAATACGAAAAATTATTGAAAAGACCGCCGGTATGGTTCAGCACTGTTCCGATCCCGCAAAACTCTATGAGCATATTGTGGAGGAGACCGCCCGATTCATGAAGGTTGAAAAATGCTCGCTCATGCTTCCGTCCGACGACGGCCTTTCTCTCTCTGTGGCGGCAGTAAAGGGAACCATGAAAGAGCTTATGTCGGATGTGTTCGTCCGTGCCGGAGAAGACATCGCCGGCAAGGCGTATCAATCGGGAAAGCACATTCTTATCAATTCCGATGAGGAACTCAGGCAATACGGGGGGAGTGCCAAGCCGTCATTTAGCACGCCGTCATGCCTGAGCTTCCCTATTGCAAGCGGATCTGATGTCGCGGGGGTTCTGAATCTGTCGGACAAAGTCGGCGGCGCGTTTTTTACCAATGACGACGTCACTATCCTTGGATATTTTCTTTCACAGGCGTATGTCCTTTTGAAACTGGCCGACCAGTACGAACAGGTGCGGAGAATGAAGGATGCCGCCTTTATCGATCCGGCAACCGAACTTTTTAACCGCCGCTACTTTGAAATGCGCATTGAGGAAGAGCTCAAACGCTCTGAACGCCATTCCCTCCCGTTTGCCCTCGCGCTCATGCGTTTCGACGGCATCAAGCAGATGAAGACCGGCGGAATGTCCGATGCGGTTCCGGCTGTTCTTCGTGGGGCGGCGACGTCCATCCGGAATGCCATCCGCATGAATGATGTGCTCGTCCGGTTTGGGGATGAGGATTTTGCCCTGATAATGCCGCAGGCTGGCATGGTGCAGGCGCTCGCGGTGGTGGAGCGGGTCCGGGCTGACATCCGCCAGGTCCCCATACCGCCGGTCAAAGGCGCTCCAGAGCTTTTGACGCTGAGCATAGGCGTTTCGACGTTCCCCGAATGCAGGGAATCGGTTGCCGCGCTCGTCCGGTCAGCCGACAAAGCCATGTATCAGGCGGTAACCGAGGGACGGAACAGGGTCGTTCTCTGGCAGGGTTCCCAGTCCGGCGCGGCTTCTTCATCCCGGTCCGGGAGTGAAACGTCATCAGGCAAGAGAAGCGGCATTATTATCCCGGCGGAGTGAAATTCTTTCTCCGGATGTCCGGAGCGCCGGAGAATCGAGATGTCGGGCAGAGGACGGAATGCTGAACGCGCTGGCCGCGGATAGTGTCGTTGCGCTCCATTTTGCCTTCATTCTGTTTGTTGTCTTCGGCGGGTTGCTTGTATTCAGGTGGAAGCTGCTCGCGTGGCTGCATCTGCCAGCCGCGCTCTGGGGGGCGCTGGTAGAACTTGCCGGCTGGCACTGTCCGCTCACCGGTATTGAAAACGCGCTTCGTCATGCAGGCGACGGGGGATATTCAGTAGATTTTATTGAGCATTACCTCATGCCAATCATATACCCGACGGGGCTGACGCGAAATATTCAGATTCTTCTCGGCGGCAGCGTCATTGCCATAAATGCGGCAATTTACGGAATGCTCATTCTGACGGGCAAGTGGCGAAAGGGCGGGAAGTGAACATAACGTCGCAGAGATCCAACATTGTTCTCATTGGCATGCCGGGCGCAGGCAAGAGCACAGTTGGCATAATCCTGGCAAAACAACTTTCAAAGGACTTCATAGACACCGATGTCCTGATTCAGGTGTCCGAGGGCCGCATTCTGCAGGACATCGTCGACAATGACGGCTATATGGCTTTGCGCGCGATTGAGGAAAAAGTGCTTCATGGCCTCACCTGCAGCAATTGCGTGATTGCGACGGGCGGAAGCGCCGTATACAGCGACCGCGCCATCCGGCATCTGAAAGGGCATGGAATTGCTGTTTTTCTTGACGCCGACGTCGCGACGCTCAATGCCAGAGTGCATGATTATGAAGCGCGGGGCCTCGCCAAGCGTCCCGAGCAGACGTTTGCCGAACTTTTTGAGGAGCGGTTGGTGCTCTATCGCAAATACGCGGATCTGACAGTCAACTGTATCGGTCTCACGCAGGAAGAGGTGTGCGCGCGAGTTGTTCAAGGAATACAGTCGCAAGTGATTGTTTGAGACGCCCTGTTGCTCAAGGTTCGAGAGACGCTTGATCGTTCCTGAAAGAATAGTCAGGCAGAGTGCGGTGCTCCGTCAATGACAGAGCACCGCTGATAATCCGGGCAGAATGTTTCCCCTGCCCATCTCCTCACTCAGTTGAAAGGCGGGTCAGGAGGGCTAAGCGCCGAATTTCTTGAGCCGCATCGCGTTCGCCAGCGCCAGCGCCATGATCTGCACCGACGGGAAAACCCCCAGTTCTCCCTTGTAACACTCGCGCTCGGAGAACTTTTCGCAGAAACCGCCATAGACATACGGGCCTTTTATGATAATCGGCACCGGATGCCAGCTGTGGCCGCTCATTGAGGCCGGGGTGGAGTGGTCGCCGGTGATGACAAGCACATCGGGGTTCAATTCAAGGATTTCCGGCAGCAGTGCGTCAAACTCCTCAATGCGCTTCATTTTTCCTTCAAAATTTCCGTCTTCGCCATAAGAGTCGATCTTTTTTACATGCAGGAAGAAGAAATCGTATTTATCATGGTTTTTCTTCAGGAATGTGATTTCATCAGGCACGCCGCCCTCGATGATGGGCGCGTCCATGTCTATGAGTCGCGCCAGTCCCCGGTACATCGGGTAGGTCGCGATGGCGAGGGCTGTCATGCCGTATGCCTCATGAAACATCGGAATGTCCGGCATGCCCGAAAATCCGCGCATGAGCAGAAAATTGGCCTTCTCCTCGTTTTTGAGCAGTTCAGCCGCCTGTTGAATGAATTTTTCGGCAACAACGGCGACGCGTTCTGCATTTTTCGTGGCCGCCTTCAGTGGCAGCGGCATGAGACCCTCTCTTTGCGGGTCAGTGTCAGCGATCATCGCTGAATCCGGCAGCAGGTTTTCGGGGAACCGGAACCGGACCGCGAACCGGTGCTCCATGCCTGCCGAAATCATGATATGGACGTCATCAATCTTCGTGATGGCCTTCTGCAGTCCGGCAGTCACCAACCTGCTCTGCTCGGTCGGAATGCGGCCGGCGCGGCGGTCAACAATGGCGCCATCTTTCATGGTGGCGTAATTGCAGCGTACCGCAATATCGCTTTTGCGCACCTCCATGCCGAGTCCGAGCGCTTCAAGGATGCCGCGGCCAATCTGGCAGGCAAGCGGGTCGTATCCGAAGAGCGCCAGATGCCCGGGCCCGCTGCCGGGCGTTATGCCGGGCGCGACCGGAATGTGGAGCCCGCATGCCGAGGTGCGCGCCAGTGCGTCCAGATTCGGGGTGTCGGCGGCTTCTAGTTCCGTTTTTCCATTGACCGGCAGGCCGCCGAGGCCGTCCAGGACAACAAGGACGATTTTTGAGCTGTTTTTCTGCAGTAGCGGCTTCAGAATCTGCTGCATGGACCTCTCCTTGGGGGCGTAATATAATCCCTACATAATAAGGGGATAGCGTGTTTTTTGCAATCGGGGCGCGGGGCACGCTTTTTCTTGACAAGAAAACCTGTGGTCTCGTAATATATAAAGCTCATGAGGGGGTCAGCCCCTGCAATCTGCGTTAAGGAGGGCAAGGAATTGTATGCTTTAGGTACCCATCTTTTAGTGGAGTTGAAGGACTGTAATCGCGAGATTCTCAAAGACCTTGGCAAGGTCAAAGAAGCGATGGTCTCCGCCGCCAAGCACGCCAAGGCAACGATCATCGATGTATCCTTCCATGAATTCAGCCCGTTCGGTATCAGTGGCATGGTTGTAATCGCTGAATCACACCTTTCTATTCACACCTGGCCTGAGTATGGGTATGCCGCTGTTGATATATTCACCTGCGGAGATGTTATCAAGCCCGAGGATGCGGCCCTTTTTCTGATTGAGCGTTTCGGATGCAAACAGCCGTCGATTGTAGAGATGAAACGCGGAATTCTTTCCATGACCGAAAAACTGCCGTTCAAAGCGTGTGACAGCGGGTCTGACAGCAAGCTGCAGCTGGTTTCCTGACCGAGGTTTTTGAGAATAAAAAGAGGGATGAGGCTCAGCCTCATCCCTCTTTTTATTTGTCCGGGCAGTGCGACAGTTCTTGATGTTATGCCTGTTTTTCCCGGTTGGTCAATGCCGCAATACCCGGCAGGTCTTTACCTTCGAGGAGCTGCAGCGACGCGCCGCCGCCGGTCGAAATGAATGACATGGCATCGGTCACCCCGGCCTTATGCACCGCAAAATCGGTGTCGCCG
The DNA here is from genome assembly GCA_964392915.1 of uncultured Nitrospiraceae bacterium. Classification (GTDB taxonomy): domain Bacteria; phylum Nitrospirota; class Thermodesulfovibrionia; order Thermodesulfovibrionales; family Dissulfurispiraceae; genus JAAYUK01. The sequence continues at coordinate 3,985 of CAYMRS010000061.1, read as the reverse complement.
CCGCCGATGATGGTCATTGCGTAAGCATCGGCAACCGAATGCGCAATCGCATAGGTGCCGCGTGAAAAAGCGTCAATTTCGAAGACCCCCATCGGGCCGTTCCAGATAATGGTCTTGGCATCCTGAAGCGCAGCGGAAAAAAGCTTCACTGACGCCGGGCCGATATCGAGCGCCCGCCAGCCTTTCGGTATTTCCTGTGTCGTCACGATTTTCGTCTCCGCGCCGGCCTCAACGGTCTGCGCAATAACGCAATCCACCGGGAGGTAGAACTTTACATTGTTCTGACGCAGCTTTGCGATTATGTTCTGGGCGAATTCGAGCATGTCGGTCTCGCAGAGCGAATCGCCTGTTTCATAGCCCAGAGCCTTGATGAAGGTAAATGCCATGCCGCCGCCGACAATAACCTTGTCGACCTTGTCGGCAAGGTGCGCAAGCACGCCGATCTTGCCGGAGACTTTCGAGCCGCCCAATATGGCAACGAAGGGGCGAACCGGGCTTTCGACCGCACCCTTCAGGTACTCGATCTCCTTTTTCATCAGCAATCCGGCAGCGGACGGCAGGAACTTTGTTATGCCATCGGTTGAGGCGTGTGCCCGATGAGCGGCGCCAAAGGCGTCGTTGACATAAAAGTCGGCCAGTCTGGCGAGCGACTTTGCGAATGTCTCGTCGTTTTTCTCTTCCCCTGCATGGTAGCGGAGGTTTTCGAGCACCAGGACATCGCCCGGCTTCATTTTTTCAACAAGGTTCTCAGCGTGAGGACCGATGCAGTCCGGAGCAAAGAGAACCTCCTTGTTCAGCAGCCGCTGGAGGCGTTTTGCGACCGGAGCGAGCGTAAACCGTGGGTCGGGTTTGCCTTTCGGACGTCCGAGATGAGAGGCAAGTATAACCTTCGCCCCTTCGTCAATGGCATAATTTATCGTCGGCAGCGTAGAGCGGATGCGTCGATCGTCGGTGATCATCATGTTTGCGTCGATCGGCACGTTGAAGTCGGCCCGGATAAAGACCCGTTTGCCCTGAATCGGCAATTCTTCAATCGTGAGCTTGTTCAGAATGTCCTTGACCCCGGCAGGAACGCCGCTTACGAGCGCCATGGCTAGCTCCGGCTCTTGATGTACAGAATCAGGTCCCGGACACGCGAGCTGTATCCCGATTCATTGTCGTACCAAGAGATGATTTTCACCATCCGCTTTTCCATAACCTTGGTGCAGAGCGAGTCAACGATGGATGAGTGCTGATTGCCGTTGAAGTCAACCGAAACGAGCGGCTCATCGCAATACTGGAGAATGTTTTTCATCGGACCTTCTGCATATTTTTTCAGCATGGCGTTCACTTCGTCAGCCGTGACATCTTTGCTTACTTCTGCTACAAGATCGATGACCGAGACGTTGGAAGTGGGGACGCGAATCGACATGCCGTCCAGTTTGCCCTTTAGTTCCGGCAGAACGAGGCCGACTGCCTTTGCAGCGCCAGTGGTCGTCGGAATCATCGAGAGCGCGGCGGCGCGTGCCCTGCGCAGATCCTTGTGGGGCAGGTCGAGAATGCGCTGGTCGTTCGTGTATGAGTGCACTGTCGTTACGAGCCCCCTGAGGACGCCGAATTCATTATGCAGCACCTTTGCGACAGGAGAAAGGCAATTCGTGGTGCAGGACGCGTTTGAAATGACCTTGTGAACTGCGGGGTCAAGTTTTTCTTCATTGACGCCGAGGCAGACGGTAATGTCTTCATCCTTTGCCGGAGCTGAGATGATAACCCATTTTGCGCCAGCTTCAAGGTGCTTCGCAGCTCCTTCGCGTTTGGTAAAGAGGCCGGTTGACTCGAGTACAACGTCAATTCCCATCTCTTTCCACGGAAGCTTTTCAGGCGACCGCTCCGCAAGGATTTTGATCTCTCTGCCGTTGACAATAATGGAACTGTCACCAGCCTTGACATCGGCGCCGAAAATGCCGTGCACGGAGTCATACTTGAGCAGGTGAGCAAGAGTTGCCGCATCGGTGAGATCATTGATGGCGACGATTTCCATGTCGTTGAATCCGTTGGAGACGCGAAAGAAAATGCGTCCAATGCGGCCGAATCCGTTAATCGCTACGCGTAAAGGCATACAGTCCTCCTGACAGCATTTGGTACGGCGCAATAATGCGCACCGGCTGGTGCCAAGGCGTCAGCCGAAGGGGTTTATACGTTACCCGCCGAACTTGTTGATGACAAGCCCGGTGAGCAGCTTCGGGTAAAAATAGGTTGACTTCGCGGGCATTCTGAGCCCCGCACCCGCGACGCGTTCGAGATCGTCGACTCCCGTGGCGTTCAGGAAAAAAGCGGCATCGTAGTCGCCGCTGTTCACGCGGCTGACCGACTCCGCAACACTCATCTCGTACGCTATTTCACTCACCATGAGATCGCGATTGATGATGAGTTCGTGCATGATGACAACATCCAGGTCGCCGAGGGCGGCATGCACATCACGGAGCCTGCCTCCACGGTAGCGAAGGAGGTGCCATTTCTCCTGATTGCGCATATACAAGCCGAAGGCATGTTTGCCTTCAGCCCGCATAGTAGAGCTGATGTCGATATTTGCCGGCATAGTAATGATCTCAAAGTCGGGGGTGAGCTTGTCGAGCACCGCCTGCGATGATGAGATGCCTTTCACAAGGCGGTGGGTCGGCAGAATGGTTAATCCTTCATCAGCGATATTTGCGAAAAACATCAGCACGTAATCCCATGGCATCGGCGACGCGTCGCCCGCAGTACGGCCTGTCTTCTGATCCATTTCCTTTTTGAATGCGAGCGCGACTTCATAGCGATGGTGGCCGTCGGCGATAAAGATCGGCTTGCCGGAGAGATCCTCCTGTATCCGAACAATCTGGGACGCATCCACAATTTTGCGGAGCTTGTGTTGGGCTCCATCTTCATCGGTTGCGGACAGATACGGCTTTCCGGGAATGCCCCTGATTACCGCATTGCTCTCGTAAGCTTGGCTGTTGTACAAACCAAATATCGGACTGGTGTTTGAGCCGGTCGCGTACATGAGGCTCAGTCGGTCTGCCTTTGCTTTCGGGCGCGTTTCTTCATGCGGGAATACGCCAGTGCCAAGCTCTTCAAGCTTCAGGAGTCCGAGAACGCCGCGCAAAGTTAGGCGCTCGCCGAACAGCGGGTAGTCCACTTCGTAGCCGTAAAAAGCCGGTGAAGTATCCTGCACGAGAATGCCGGTCGAAAGCCACTCGTTAAACGCGGTCCGGGCACGGGTGTATTTGTTGTTCGTTTCTGAATCGTCGGGGAAGTCCTTTCCGAAGTCGATGCGGACAATATTGCAGGCGCTCTTTTCGTAAAGGCGCTCTTTCTGGGCAGGCGATATAATGTCGTAGGGTGGAGCGACGACGTCGTTGCCGGCCACTTTTCCGGTGTTAAAAAGAACCCCTCTGAACGGTATGATGGTTGCCATGAATAGTTGATTCTCTCTTCCTGTGTTTTCTCAGCGTAGCTCAAAGGAGATACGTGATTATCTTAGCATGTCACAAAGCGAAATTCAAATGAGCCCTTTATGGGAAAAGCTTTCTAACTGGTTGATAAAAAACAGGAAAGAAGCGCTCATGCTCGTGTGAACCGGCGTTGGGTGGTCTGACGGCGCAAAGCCGGTGTGATAGAATAGAAAAAGAATGTTTAAACAGATCCATTACAGCCTCGGACTTAAGTTCAGCCTCGCGGTCGGCGGACTGCTGGTTATTTTCTGTGCAATTCTGTCTCTATCGCTGTATCAATATCTCAAGTCCCGCGCTGTTCAGGACGCCAAAGACAAGACGCAGATTATCATGACCCAGACCAAATCGGTCGGGAGCTATGTGCGTGATGTCCTGCGTCCGAAGATGTATGAAATGCTCATGAAGACGAAGTCGGAAGAGGAATTTATTCTGGAAGCGATGTCAACAACACATGTCACCCCAAATCCACCATCAAACTGACCCCGAGCCGCCCGGAGGGCAGTTTTTGTAGG
>CAYMRS010000060.1:0-12117 GCA_964392915.1 uncultured Nitrospiraceae bacterium | reverse complement strand
GCGCTTGCGGGACCAACGAGGTTTCTTGTTTTCTTTGACGGTGGATTAGGGGAGGCGCTTCTTCACTGATACGCCTCCATGCTGCTCACTGGTTCCTCATGAAACGATTACTGTTTTTTCACTTTAATCCGGAGACCGCTAACCGATACAACAATCACTCTGCTCCCCGCAGGAATAGGATCATCGGACGTTGCCGTCCAGAGTTCTCCATGAACCAGCACCGTGCCGTCAGCAGGCGTAACATCAGTCCGGGCGATCCCTTCATTGCCGACAAGCCCCTCAGCGCCGGTGGTCACTTTCGCGTGCTGTGCGCGATAGGCAAGCCTGAATGTGAAGAAAAAGAACGCCGCTGACACCAGTGCGGCAGGCATGATGACAGACAGAGAAAGCCTGAGTGCGGGAACAGCGTGATCAAAAAGCATCATTGACCCGAGGATGAGACAGATAAGTCCTGCGAGCGACAGCAACCCGTAAGACGTTATCTTCACCTCCAGAATGAAGAGCACAATCCCTATGATGATGAGCAGAAGCCCGGCGTAGTTGACCGGAAGCGTCTGAAAGGCATAAAACGCAAGCACAAGGGCAATTGCACCAATGACGCCGGGAGCAATCGAGCCGGGGTTCGACAATTCAAAGAAAATGCCGTAGAACCCGATGAGCATCAGCATATAGGCAACGGTCGGATCACTGATGAAATTCAGAAGACGAAACCTGAATCCCATCTCGTCACGCACAACCTCAGCGTTCAGGCTTCGAATAATGCGCTCCCCGGCGGCCGTTTTGACCGTCCTGCCGTCAATGCGGGTCAGCAGTTCGGTGAGGTCTTTTGCCACAAAGTCGATAATCCCGGCTTTTAAAGCCTCGGTCTCTGTTGCGGAGACGCTGTTTCTGACAGCATCCTCGGCCCATTGAGCATTTCTGCCGCGCTGCTCGGCAATCGAACGGATATAGGCTGCCGCGTCATTGGCCGCCTTTTCAGACGTCACCTTGTCGAGTTTTTGGCCAACGGCAACGGGATGGGCGGCTCCCATATTGGTGCCGGGCGACATTGCGGCAACATGCGCCGCAAGGGTGATAAAGGCCCCTGCTGAAGCTGCGCGCGCTCCGCTGGGCGCAACATAGACCACGACCGGAACAGCACTGGCATTGATGTCTTTGACAATGCTACGCATTGCCGTATCTAGTCCGCCGGGCGTGTCAAGCTCGATTACCAGCGCCTCTGCGCGCAGTTCAGCGGCTTTCTGCACCGACTTGGCTACAAATTCGGCAGCGACAGGCGTTATGACGCTTTGAACACGCACAACATACACTTTCGGAGCTTCCGAGGCTGACAAACACAGACCGGCAACCCCAAGGAGAAAAATCAGCAATGGGAGTATCATGCAAAGCCGATACATTCGCAGAAAGTTTTTATGCATAGTTGGAAAGAAGCGAACCGGCAGCCTGCCCGCTTATCCTTTCATAGGTCTGCCGCGCCAGTTCCTGACGAGCTTCGGCCTCATTTTTTGAAGCAATTGCAGCAACCTTCATATCCTGTGACGTCCTTCCGGGAGGATACTTCTGTACAAGCAGACCAGCCGACAAACCCACCCACTTCCTTGTTCATATTGTATCACGCCGTCCACTGGTCTGCACCTTCATTCTTGCCTCTGATTCCGTCATCTGATGTATACTCAAATGCGTGACGCACCATTTGACTGCGCGTCTTCAGGGGGGAATGCACATGATTCGCCGCTATCTGTCTGAACGATTTATCGTTATCATACTATTTCTTATAGCTTTATTCGTTATTTTCTATGACTCGACCTGTTCGGCTGAGGAGTCCATGCTTTATCTCAAACAGGAAGCTGTCCGTCTGAAGGAGCAACGGACATCCCTGCTCCAGAGTGAAACAAAGATCCGGGGGTCTCTGGACCGGGTCCGCAAGGCATCAGAACTTGTAGGAAGCCAGGCGAACCCTGAGGAACGGCTGGCTGTGCGCGAGGCGGCCAGTGCTGCCGAAGAGTCTTACTCCCTTGTGCGGAACCTGCGGGCAAAGATTGAGATGCGGTTGCGTGCCCTTGAATCGGTCGTTCGTGGACAGGTGTCCGAAAAAAGCTTTGGCATAGCAACTATTCAGCTGGGAGGTGCCCAGAAGCGCTCCGGTGCCGGCGTCGGTCCTGTACAGTATGGTACCCGCATATTCGAGGAGGAGACAGTCAGCACCGGGACCAAAGGAGTTCTGGAGCTTTTCACACCGGACTCGGGGTATCTCACGCTTGCCCCTGATACGACAGTCAGAATGGCTGAGTTTGACCACACAACTTCTTTGCTGACCCTCGACATTGAGCGAGGAAAAGTGCATGCTGAAAAAGTCTGCCCTGAACCTGAAAATGATACTGCCCGATGCTGGGCCACGAGATATCGCACACCTTCCGGCTTTATTTCATTCGGCAAAGCTGAGCTTGTCTATGAACTGAAGCAGGATGGAACCGAAATGATTTCGGTGCTTGAGGGAGCTGTTGTCTATCGTGAGAAGCAGTCGAAAAAAGCTTCGACAGTAAGAATGGGCGAACAGCTTATTCTCGGCCCCCGGGGCGAATCTGCCACGATCAAAAAACTGCCGAAAGAGGGAGTGCAGAACTGGTGGGATGTCGACCTTCAGTTTGAAATGTAACCTCAATCTTCAGGAAACTGACCGCGTACTTTTTCCAGGTGACGACATTTCGCCCTGCGCTCCTGATTTTCAGATGACCATGTCTATTTGCTGCAAAGTTCCAGCTGTTCCGTTTTCCCGCAGATAAACACCCGCTTCCGTCATGATGCCCTGTGCTTCATTCCGCTGATTCTTGAACGTAAAGTCCGCGGCTACCCGCGCGAGGGAAATAGCACCGATGCCGCTCTGTTTGAAACTTCTCAAACTGTCATTGCCCTCTGCATCTTTGGTCCAAATCACGAGTTTTGAAAAAACCGCGTCCCGCTCATCAATCCAGCCGTTGCCGTCGTCATCGAATCGGGACAACTCTCCAAAGCCGCTTCCGGTCACAGGTCCGAAAAGCTCTCTGCCGTCATTGATTATTCCATCACCGTTCCGGTCAAGCGCAAGAAATCCGCCGCCCCGCCCGGAAAAGTGAATATCCTCTTTTTTCCCATCGGCATTCAGATCGAATGAAAAGCGCACTTCAGACAATGCAATGGGAGAGCCGTCGAGATTGACTACCAGTGGATCCACACGCTTCGCGTCTCCCGCGCGAATACTGATATGCTCGCGGGAGACAAATTCCCTGCTTACTGAAAAGCTGACCGAAAAGTTAATTTCCCGCCCGTCTTCTGTGGTCACCCTTCCCTCGGCCTTCACCGTGACCTGTTCACTCTCCGCATAGAGAGTATCACGCGTATAACTCAGGCCCCAGCCTTCCCGCCCGTTTGTCCGGCCGGACGACGAAGCACCTGAAGAAACCGTCTGAAATTCCGGCAGATCATCAGGTGTCTCACCGATATCTGACATGTTCTCGATTCTGATTTCCTTGCCGGTCAGAGCTTCAAGCAGTCTCTTCAGTAACAAGAGTTTGGGGTCGAGGTGCGTTTCCTCGGCAAGCGTTTCCTCCGCTTTGCCCGAAATGGTGACGGTATCGGCAACAATCGACACCCTCTCGCCGGCACCGCCGGCAGGAGCATCAATCCAGATGCGCAGGTCTTCTTTCACGCTTTCAGCGCGAGAAAACCGATGTTCCGAGTCAAGATTGAGAGACCATTGTGAAATAATCATGATAATTGCGTCCTTCCTGCTTATGATATGGTTATCGTCGGATTGCTCACGAACTTTATCGGCGGGTTCTTATTGAGAAGGGCATGGCGAATACCGTTCTCCGGCGCTGCCTCAACTGCGGAAAAAGCCCTTTTTCGCCCTTCTGGTGTATAATAAAGCTTCAATTTTTATAAGCGGAGGCTCAAGTATGGTAAAGATTTATTATGACAAGGATGCGAATCTCGACATCCTGAAGGGCAAGAAAATTGTGGTGATGGGATACGGCAGTCAGGGACACGCCCATGCCAACAACCTCAGGGAAAGCGGCATGGATGTCACCATCGGTATCCGCAAGGGTGCAAGCTGGGACAAGGCGGCTGCAGCGGGCTTCACAGTCATGACTCCTGCCGATGCCGCAAAGATAGCCGATATGATAATGATTCTGCTGCCGGATGAGCTTCAGGGCGATGTCTATCGAAATGAAATCGCAGCGAACATGAAGAAAGGCGTCTTTCTGGCCTTTGCTCACGGATTCAACATTCACTTCGGACAGATAGTTCCACCGGTTGACGCGAATGTCATCATGATTGCTCCGAAAGGCCCCGGACACCTTGTCCGTTCCGAGTACACCAAGGGCAGCGGCGTTCCGTGCCTGATTGCGATTCATCAGGATCCGTCAAACAACTCCAGGGAGGTTGCCCTCGCTTACGCATCGGGTGTTGGCGGAGGCCGTGCGGGCATTATTGAGACCAATTTCCGCGAGGAGGCGGAGACCGACCTTTTTGGCGAGCAGGCAGTGCTCTGCGGAGGTGTAACCGCCCTGATTACCGCTGGATATGAGACGCTGGTTGAGGCAGGATATTCTCCGGAAATGGCCTATTTTGAGTGCCTCCACGAAGTAAAGCTCATCGTCGACCTGATTTATGAGGGCGGCATTTCCAACATGAGATACTCCATCAGCAACACCGCTCAGTACGGCGACCTCACACGGGGTCCGCGCATCATCACACCTGAAACCAAAAAGGAAATGAAAAAGATTCTTACCGAGATCCAGAACGGTGAGTTCGCGAAAGAGTGGCTCCTTGAGTGCAAGGTCAACAAGCCGACCTTTACCGCGCTGACCCGCAGGGGCGAAGAGCACGCCATCGAAGATGTCGGCGGCCGCCTCCGCGACATGATGCCGTGGCTCAAAAAGGGCAAGCTCGTCGATAAAACGAAGGCTTGAGAATTTACGGATAGCGACGGGGATTCAGAATTCAGATCGCAGGAGCCTGATGGGTTTCCTTCTGGCGCTGTTCTTCTGAATTCTGGATTCTGTCTCCTGAATTCCAGAACGATATGAAATTCGCTCCTGAAGGTTATCCATTCTTTGCGGTTTTTGGCGGCATAACCGCCGGTGCATACCTTTTTGGTAATGCATGGATAGCTCTTGCGCCGTTTTTGCTGCTGCTCTTCATGCTCTGGTTCTTCCGCGACCCGGAGCGCATCACTCCGGCCGGAGACAATATATTTGTTGCGCCTGCTGACGGCAAAATAATTGTTGTTCAGTCTGTCCGTGAAGACCGGTATCTGAAAGCAGATGCGCTGATGGTCAGCATCTTCATGTCGCCGGTTGACGTGCATGTCAATCGCGCGCCCTGCGACGCCACGGTTGAAAAGGTGCAGCACAACCCCGGCAAGTTTCTGAAAGCATTTTTGCCGGAGGCTGCATTTGAAAACGACAATATTGCAATGATCCTCGCCACTCGTTTCGGCCGGATTGTCGTTACCCAGGTCGCGGGAGCGGTCGCTCGGCGCTGCGTCTGCCGAGTGGCTCCCGGAGCCTCCCTGAAAATTGGCGAGAGGTACGGCATGATAAAATTCAGTTCGCGGGTTGATCTCTATCTCCCGCCTGACACCGAAGTTTCGGTCAAATTGGGAGACAGGGTGACTGCCGGACAATCGGTCATCGGCAGGAGACCAACCGCATGAAATTCCGCCGGGGTCAAGGGAAATTCCAGGATAAAGCCCGCAAGGGCATTTATGTTTTGCCGAACGCGCTGACTCTCTGCGGGATGTTTTGCGGTTTTTTTGCGATCATCCAGGCAGTTGACGGCAACTATCTTCTCGCGGCATGGGCGATTGTGGTAGCCAATATTTTTGATGGTCTCGACGGCTGGATCGCCCGTCTGACAAAAACCACCACCCGTTTCGGCGTCGAACTGGACTCCCTGTCTGACCTTGTCGCCTTCGGGGTTGCGCCTGCCGTGATGATGTACAAGTGGGCTCTGATGCCGTTTGGACGACTTGGCTGGGCCGCAGCGTTCCTTTTTGCCGCATGCGGTGCGCTGAGACTGGCTCGTTTTAATGTGCAGACCGGAACAACGTCATCAAAGGCGTTCAAGGGGCTGCCTATTCCGGCGGCGGCGACCGTTATCGCATCGCTCGTCATTTTCTACTATGAGTTCTGGCAGGGTTTGCCGGAAAAGCATTTCTTTTTCCCGCTCATTATCATTGTCACGTCGCTGCTCATGGTCAGCACCCTCAAATTCCATGGACTGAAAGAGCTAGATTTCCGGGAGAAAAAGCCGTTCTGGCTTCTTATTCTTTTTGTGCTGATCCTGTTTTTTCTGCTGCTGCACCCGCAGATTGCAATATTCGTGTTCGCGATGATTTACGTCTCGGTCGGCATCGTCGAGAACACATGGCTGTTGTTGAAAAAACGAGGTGACAAACAACCTGCTGAGGAGGCGGTTGCCGCCCTGCCCGCTGGTTCGGGAGAAGAAAAAAATGCGAATCATTAAAATTTTCGACACAACCCTCCGCGACGGCGAGCAGTCGCCCGGCGCGTCCATGAATGTAGACGAAAAATTGCAGGTTGCCCGGCAACTGGTAAGGCTTGGAGTCGATATCATCGAAGCCGGCTTTCCTATTGCGTCCCATGGTGATTTTGAAGCCGTCAACCGCATTGCCAGAGAGGTGAAAGGCGCGACGATAGCGGGTCTGGCGCGCGCCCGAAACGCCGACATCGAACGCGCCGCAGAAGCGGTGAAGCCTGCCGAATCGGGGCGAATACACACATTTCTCGCGACATCGGATATTCATCTGAAGTACAAGCTCCGCATGAGCCGTGAGGAGGTGTATGACGCCGCCATGGATGCCATCAAATATGCGCGCAGATTCACCGATGACGTCGAGTTTTCCGCGGAAGATGCCACCCGTTCCGATTGGGATTTTCTGTGCCGGATTACCGAAGGGGCGATCAAGGCCGGCGCCGCAACCATCAATATTCCTGATACCGTCGGCTATACGGTGCCGCAGGAATTTGAAGAACTGATCGCCTACCTGTTCAACAAGGTCCCGAATATAGACAAAGCCACCATTGCCGTCCATTGCCATAACGACCTCGGCCTTGCCGTCGCAAACTCCCTTGCTGCAGTGCTCCATGGCGCGGGACAGGTTGAATGTACCGTAAACGGAATTGGTGAACGCGCAGGCAATGCTTCGATGGAAGAGTTTGTCATGGCATTGAAGACCCGCCCGAAATTCTTCAATGCCGACACACGGATTAACACGCCTGAAATTTACAAATCGAGCCGTTTGGTCAGAAAGATTACCGGAATCGTCGTCCAGCCAAATAAGGCTATCGTCGGCGCGAATGCGTTTGCGCACGAGGCCGGCATCCATCAGGACGGGTTTCTCAAGGAGCGCTCGACTTACGAAATCATGGAACCCGCAGCAGTCGGCGTACCTCAGTCCACTCTCGTACTCGGCAAACACTCAGGACGCCATGCGTTCAAGGCGCGCCTGACCGATCTCGGGTACAACCTCACCGATGATGAATTGAATAACGCATTCGAGAGGTTCAAGCATCTGTGCGACCAGAAAAAATATGTATTCGACGAGGACATCGAAACGCTGGTTGCCGAGCAGGTTGCGAAGATTCCCGAAATATACAGTCTTGTCGATCTTTCCGTTGAAAGCGGAATGAACAAAACACCCACAGCTACCGTCAGACTGAAAGTTGCCGCTGATGCCCTTGAACTCACTCAGGTTGGCGACGGCCCGGTAGACGCCGCATACAAGGCAATTGCGGCGATCACGAAAACCAGAAGCACCCTCTTGAAATTCGAGGTTAAGAGCATAACCGGCGGCACCGACGCTCTTGGCGAAGTCGTCGTAGTTTTGGAAGAAGATGGCCGCTCGGTCCGTGGCAGCGGCTCCGACACTGACATTATTGTTGCCGCGGCGAAGGCATATGTTAATGCGCTGAACAAGATTGCCATTCGCCGCCGTGACGTGCAGCAGACACTCGAAGGCCTCTAGTCACTTGCCCGTCATGCCACATACCTATTCGACACGAATCTATTACGACGAAACAGATGCCGGCGGTGTGGTCTATTACGGTCGCTACCTCGGCCTGCTTGAACGTGCCCGGACGGAATTTCTTATAGACAACGGTATCAGCGTTTCGGAATTCCATGACATGGGTCTCTTTTTTGTCATTTCCCACGTCGACATCCATTACCGCCGGCCCGCCCGCCTTGGCGACGTCATCTCCATTACCACTGAAGTGACACAGGTCAGGAACGCCAGCATGGTTCTGAAGAACTGCGTGTTCAGGGATACTATATTGCTCGTTGAGGCCGACGTGACCGTTGCCTGCGTTGACCGCGACGGCCGGCCGCAGCGTCTGCCTGATATGTTCAGAAAGCTCCTGATAACGGAGCCGCCTGCAAAGCCCCCTGAATAATCACAACGCCCGTCACAATGAGGAGAATGAAGAGGAGCACTTCATGACTATTGAAGAAAAACTCAACTCCCTTGGCATCACACTGCACGAACTGCCCAAACCGCTTGGTTTATATGCACCATGTGTCCAGACCGGGAATCTCCTTTTCCTGAGCGGAGTTCTTCCGCTCCGTGACGGGAAACTCCTGATAACCGGAAAAGTCGGTGAGTCGGTCACGCTCGAGCAGGCTCAGGATGACGCGCGGCAGATTGCAATCATCGCCCTTTCTATCCTGCGCGCTCACCTGGGAAGTCTTGACCGGGTGAAGCGTTGCGTGAAAGTGAATGGATACATTGCGTCCGCGACGACTTTTACCCAGCAGCCTGCCGTGCTGAATGCCTGCTCTGATTTGCTGGTCGAGGTGTTCGGCGATGCAGGCCGACATGCCCGCGCTGCGGTCGGCGTAGCAGTGTTGCCACTGGATGCGCCGGTGGAAATAGATTTTATTTTTGAAACCGCGGTCGATTAAGCCCGGAATTGTCATAAGGCGAGGCAGGACATGGCGGTTCCGTTATAATTGTGAGGTGAGGAGAATCCGAAAAGAAAAACCAGCTGAGCACCCGCCGTTCAGCCATAAGCCATTCCAGAGGTTGGCGGCACTGCTGAGCGATACGAAAAGAGCATCTTTGCCGGACGTTCAAATCCCCAAGGTGCCTGCTCCGCCGAGCGATGAAGATCTCTTCGCCGAGGCAATGCGGGACGTTCGTGAAATTCCGGAGTTCAGGGAGATGAAGGTGAAGCAGCGCCGTCACCCCGAGATTCTGATTCGAATGCAGTCGGAGTCAGACTCCCGGAACATTCTGAAGGAGATCATTCAAGGGAAACGGCCGCTCCAGCTTGAAAATATGCAGGAGTTCGTTTCCTGGCTTCATCCGCGGGCGTTTCGGGCGTATCCGGCATATCTTATACAGCATCTCCACGAAGGAACCTACTCAGTGCAGGACTATCTCGATCTGCACGGGATGACGGTTGAAATGGCCGAAACCGCGCTTAATGGGTTCCTGAAACATGCCCTGTCGCGGACTTTCCGTTGTGTAAAGATAATTCATGGCCGTGGCCTGCGCTCAGCAGCCGGACCGGTTTTGAAAGAACGGGTCGTCGCACTGCTTCAGACACGTCATGCGAAACAGGTCGTGGCGTATGTTACCGCACGTCCGAATGATGGCGGCCTCGGAGCAGTTTATGTGCTGCTCCGAAGGAAACCCTTTCCCTGATGGCCGCGTGACTGAAGAACGGTTTGAGCATATAGTTTCTCCGCGACAATTCATCAGCCCTTTTACCGGAAACTACGTGCCACCTCCGCAGCCTTCATCTTTGCCGCTTCAAGAATCCGGGCTTTGTCCTGAACCTCCGCCATCAGCATCGGCTCCACAACGATAGTGTGAACCTGAGTGATGCCGATAAAGCCGAGCACAAGCGTCATGTAAGGAATCTGCATGTCATATCCCTGCGCGCCTGTTTCAGCCCCATAGGCGCCGCCGCGCGCGTAGACAATGGCAGCCGGTTTGCCGGCAACCAATCCCTTATATCCCTCCATCGGCGTATAGCTGAACGTATATCCGGGTTGAACAAGAATGTCCAGATAATGCTTCAATTTATAGGGGATACCGAAATTCCACATCGGAATCGAGAAAAGGTACTTGTCGGCAGCCTTGAATCTTGCTATCACCTCCTCCACCGGTTTCCACGCCCGGCGCTGTTCATCAGTATTCACCTTGCTCATGAGCATGGCGTACTTGGCATTAATCGTCTCCCCGTCAAATTCAGGAAGCTTATAATTCCAGAGATCGATTGTGTCAACTTCGTCCGCCGGATGTGCCTGCCGGTATGCATCCAGAAAAGCCCTCGCTGCTTCGATTGATGCGGAACGGTCTTTCCGCGGTGACGCCTCGATATAAAGCAGTCTTGCCATATGAACCTCCTCGTTTCTCTCTGAAGTGCCCAAGCACCCATATAAGCACAATATATATACTCATATACCATTTATTCACAAACTGATACTACAATGGGGCATCGACTGCAAAAATGGTCCTGACGATCGCCTCTGCAGATAAAACTAACTTGAGGACTTTGTCTTTTTTACAGGAACCGCTTCCTTCATGCCGGCATCACCAAACTGAGCGGCAATCACCTTGAAGGCGCCATGAATTTCGCTGAACGCATCAATCAGCTGAGGATCGAATTGAGATCCGCGCCGGGCCAGAATAAGAGCGACAGCCTCTTCGTGAGAGATTCCATCCTTGTAGGGACGCCATGATATAAGCGCGTCATAGACATCAGCTATTGCCATAATTCGCCCCGACAAAGGGATATCCTCGCCCATGAGGCCTTCAGGATATCCATTTCCGTCCCACTGCTCGTGATGAGAAAAGGCCATTTCACCTGCGAGCCGCAGAAAAGAAGTATCCCCCAATTTATTCTGTGCGGCATCAATGACTCTTTTGCCGTACTGCGTGTGTTTTTTTATCTCTTCGAACTCTTCAGTCGTCAGCCGGGCCGGCTTCAGCAGAATATGATCCGGCACACCAACTTTGCCCAAGTCATGCAGTGGTGCAGACAAGTAAAGATTTTCGATATATGCGTCGTCAATAATGGCGGCAAAAGCCGGCTTGCTTCTGATATGTTCCGCGAGAGCCTGTACGTATCTCTGCGTTCGTCTGATGTGGCCGCCTGTTTCCGGATCGCGCGTTTCCGTGATATTGGCGATTGTTTCGAGCATAGATTCCTGAGTGGCCAGCTGCTGCCGTGTTTTCTCCTTCAGCCTTCGCTCTTCACGCCAGAAGTCGAGCAGCGATAATACGGAAAAGTTGGCGGTATATGCCAGTAAGGGGTAGAGCGGCGAAAGATAAATACCGTTTTTGAAGAGGAACGCGGTCGAGATGACTGCAAAAGACGTGCAGAGAAAAAAACCGGCCAAATTGACGAGAGCTCTGCACCGGGCAAAAAGAACCGTTGAGATCAATCCGAAGAAAATGACGCCAATAAATTCATACAATGCGGCAGCCTTTGGCCGGACAACAAAATCTCGCCGCAAAAGAGTATCAATGATGTTCGCATGCACTTCTACCCCTGCCATTGCCGGGTCGACAGGCGTAGCACGGATATCCAACAATCCTGGCGCCGTTGCGCCGACAAGAACGATATGGCCTTCAATCTCAGGGGCTTTCGTCGTTCCGTTCAGGATGTCTGCCGCCGGGATATGACGATAGGTTCCTCCGGGCCCGCGAAACGGAATAAGGAGGGATCCCCTATTCTCAAGCGAAATCTCGACATCTTCAAGAGCAAGCCGCTCGGTTCCTGTTCTGCCAACTGTCAACACCATCATCTCCGGCCTGGCTGCCTGAAGGAATGTCGCCAGAGAGAGATGCGCGTAAAATTTTCCTTCATACTGCATCAGCAGAGGCACCCGCCGAAGAATCCCGTCGTGATCTGGCCTAATATTGAAAAAACCAGAAGCCGGTGTCGCATTCGCCAATGGCTGATGCGGGCAGTCTACGGAAGGCGGAATGAAAAGATCGTGAAAGGATTCCAGGACCCCGCCCTCTCTCCTCAAAAACAGATCAATAGGATGAAGAGTGCACGCCTTTGCGATGCGTTCGCCGAATAAAAACTGGTAGCC
>CAYMRS010000059.1:0-12357 GCA_964392915.1 uncultured Nitrospiraceae bacterium | reverse complement strand
GCTGCAGGAGGCAACCCCATGAGAACAACGACCCCATCCATAGCCTCACGTTCCCCTGATAGGCAGCTCAGGGAGGCAGAATCGAAAGGTAGTCCAGCATACTCTGCTCGAAATTCCATCGTTGGTCCGTTCAGTTGAGATGGCTGCTCGTAAAAACCAGAGTTTTTCAGCAACCTGATAAGTTGCCGAAAAGAGGACATTTCTACTTTGCCTTGACAAAAACCAAATCTTTATTGCCGGACGCGGAAAAACGTGCTATATATTGAGATAAACACATTTCGTGGAGGGGCCCATGAACAGACAGGAAGAGATTGCAAAGATTGCGCATGAACTCTTCGAGAAACGAGGCTTTATTAGGGGACGTGAGCTCGAGGACTGGCTGGAAGCCGAGCAGGTTGTCGCTGCAAAATACCTTACCATTGAAGCGGTAACCATCTGCGTTACCCTCCCGGCGGAAACCGCCGCGGAGCCAAAAGCTGCCAAACCGGAAAACAAGCCGACTGAAAAAACTGGCCGCGCATCCACAAAGGCAGCCGCTCCAGGTCGAAGAAAAACGTAAGCCGAACATGCACGAGGCTCTCTTGTATGCAAAAGAGGCTGACGGTTCCCTGCAATGCCGTCTCTGCGCTCATTATTGCGCCATTCATCCGGAACACCACGGCATATGCGGAGTGCGGGAAAATCATGGTGGTACGCTCTTCTCGCGTGTCTACGGCAAAGTGATCGCCGCGCATATCGATCCGATCGAAAAAAAACCGCTCTACCATTTTCATCCCGGCTCTCAATCGTTCTCGATTGCAACGGTTGGATGCAACTTCAGGTGCAGACACTGCCAGAATGCCGACATCTCCCAGTCTCCCCATAGTTCCAAAAACATTCCCGGACGAGAGACAACACCGGAACAGGTTGTCAACGCCGCGACTGACGCAGGATGCTCCAGCATTTCTTATACATATACGGAACCGACCGTCTTTTTCGAATTTGCTTACGATTGCGCCCGCCTAGCGCGCGAGCGCGGCATCAAAAATGTCTTTGTCAGCAACGGCTATACCAGTCTGGAAGCAACGCGCATGATTGCGCCGTTTCTTGATGCAAACAACATTGATCTCAAGGGCGATGACACCTTTTACCGGAAGCTGGCCGGGGCAAAGCTCCAGCCGGTGCTCGACACAATCCGCCTGATGAAAGAGCTTGGGGTCTGGGTCGAAGTGACTACCCTCATCATCCCCGACTGGAACGACTCGGACGCGTTTCTGCGATGGGCAGCCAGGTTCCTCGTATCCGTCGATCCGGCAATTCCCTGGCATGTGACCCAGTTTCACCCAACCCATGAATTGCTCGACAAGCCGAGAACTCCCGTTTCCACACTCCGCCGGGCTCGTGAAACAGGATTGGCTGCCGGACTGAAATACGTGTATGAGGGCAATATTCCTGGCGAAGGCGGCGAGAACACGTTCTGTCCGCAGTGTGGCGCAACCGTACTGTCTCGTTTCGGCTTCTCGCTCCGGGGGATTCAGATGAAAAACGGTAGATGCGCTGCATGCAATACCTTCATTGAGGGGGTCGGACTCCCCTGAGCCGCTGCGCTCTCACGACCATGCAACAAACATCGTTATGCTCAATCAGTCAATACGAAGCACAACCGCAAAGCTGTTGAAGAGCGCCCAGACGGAATCGCCTTTCTTAAGACGCAGAGATCTGCTGCTCTCAGTCGTAACGATTGAACACAGCTCTGTCTGCCCGGAAATGCGAACCACATACTCGGTGTTGATGCGCCCCGCGTTGACACGCTCGACAGTTCCCTGAAATCGGTTTTCAGCACTGCTAGCCGGCTCATCCGCGCCTTTGTGCAGAACAACCCAGGGGGCCTTCACCTCTGCCGTTATCAATAATCCCTGCCGGAGACCAAGCCGACCGGCACTGTCATTGGTAATAACCGTTGTGACCCGATGGCCTTCAAGCGTGGAGATTGCAACAAGTGACTGAATATCTCCGCGTTTCAGAACACTGATTTTCCCGAAAAAACAGTTCCGGGCGCTGGTCTTTCGGGAAGATTCCTTCTCGACAAAATGCTTGGTCAGCCGACGGACCTCCTCCCCTGAAAACGAAACATAGGAAGAGGTCAGGCTGGAGGTCGAATGACCGAAAAGCGCCTGAACCGCAGGCAGCGGCATATTGCTCTGCATCAGTTCGGCACCCCGCGATTTCCGGATCGTTTCCGGACCGCCAAGATATTTTGCGAATCCGCACTTTTCAGCTCTTTCATAAAATTTCCGGCGCACAAACGCGGGATCTACGGAAAATGACAGCCCAACAGCGTCCCTGAATGCCGGTTCGGAAAACATGGTGCTGATCTCCATCGTCAATGCTTCCGATATCTGAACCTCCCGAGAGACTGTTGCCACTGCAGCAGCCGAACTCCGGAAGGTAACCGCATGCCGGTCATAATCGAGATCACGCATCGGATCAAGCTTCAGAACTTCATTCAGTTTGGCTCCCGTATAGCGAATCAGGAGGAAGATGAGCAGAATGCGCTTTCGCGATATCCGGACGTCTGCGCGTGGCGACCCGTCAACCCAAAGACGAAACGACAGCTCCAGTTGGTTCAGCTGAATGGAATCCAGGCATTGGCTTCCGGCCTGCTGTTCGACAGTCCGGAGCAAGCGGCCCCCCCGTGCTCTTTTGCGATCAGGTCTGTTTTTAATGCTCACGCCACGCTCCCATGTTTTACGCATTCATTTCCTGACGCTCCCCTCATCGGGGACAATCATGAAAAAGCCAGCCCTGACATTGATGCTTGACAAATTGACACGCAAATTATATTATTCGTGTTATAAGAGTGTCAAGCTGCGTCTTGGTACTGTCCTGATGCATGCGGAAAACGCTGATTGATATACCTGACGATTAGACCAGTTCGCCTCCTTGTTGCCCCTGAGCAGGGCTTGCAAGGTGCGCTATTTTAACCGGACAGTAGTGGCGTAGTCATTGCAAATGATTGGAGGGTACCACAATGCATTTTCCGATTGCAGGAATCGACGTAGCTCCCTGGGTGCCTTTTGTTGTGGGCTTTGGCGTGGCATTTGTCTGCAGCATGGGAGGCGTGTCAGGCGCCAATCTCCTGCTGCCGTTTCAGATGAGCATACTGGGATTTACCACCCCCGCAGTCAGTGCCACCAACCACCTTTTCAACGTTGTGGCCATCCCCAGCGGCGTGTACAGATTCATCAAGGAAGGCCGCATGGTATGGCCCCTTACCTGGATGGTAATTGCAGGCACAATACCGGGGGTTTTTGCAGGCGTCATCGCCCGCGTGAAGTATCTGCCAAACCCGGCTGGGTTCAAATTCTTCGCCGGCTTGGTCCTTCTCTACATTGGCGGCATGATGGTCAAGTCATTGCTCCAGAAGGCAGCCGCGGGATCTAACAAGAAGTCCGCAGAGCGCCGGTTCCACGAACTGGCAACACAGTTCAACAAGTCCAGCGAGGCCGCACTCAAGTCCGGCAAATCAGCTCTTCCCAAGACTGAGGTGACGAAGTTCGGTTTTACCAAGATGGAATATTCATTCTACGGTGAGACTTTTTCCGTGAACCCCTTGTCCATATTCGGCCTTTCTGCCATCGTCGGCGTGGTTGGCGGCATATACGGCATTGGCGGCGGCGCCATCATCGCCCCGATGTTCATTGCCTTGTTTCACTTGCCGGTTTACACCATAGCCGGGGCGTGCCTTATGGGCACGTTTCTGACTTCCCTTACTGCAGTCCTTTTCTATCAGGCCATTGCTCCCTTTTATCCCAACCTCGTGGTGGCCCCGGACTGGCTACTGGGCGTTATATTCGGATTTGGTGGAATGGTGGGCATGTACCTCGGGGCAAGGGCGCAGAAGTTTGTCCCGGCAAAGATAATCAAGTGGCTGCTCGCCATCATCCTGATTTCCACCGCATTGCGTTACGTGTTGCCGGTATTGTTTTAGCTCCTGCTGGGAAATAGGAAATGGAGCTGACCCCCCGATTTGTGTCATCGGGGGTCAGGCCTGAGCACCCGCATCTGTCTGCGCCGTGATGAACCCGGAATTTTCATCTGATCACACCAGTTTTGAGAGTAGGAGCTTTTACAACGCCCAATAGCGGCCGTGCCTTGCGCAAATTAGTCTCAACAGCTATATTAATTTATGATGGGAGCAGTTTTTGTAAACGTAGCCCTGCTGGGCGCATTTTGCGTCATTGCTCCGTTGACGGTCTTTCTGCTTGCGGCACGGCTTGGACCAGCTTCGCCGCTGACGGCTGTCCTTGTGTCTGCCGCCTTTTTTCTTCCATTTGCCGCGCTGGTTTTTTATTCAATACAAGCCATGAAGAGGTATCAGGCGGTCGGCAAGGCCAAGCCGGTGCCCACGCACGGCGTTGCGCTGCTCGACGCATATCTCGAACCTTTCCGGGCATTAATGGACTCGATAAAAGACTCCGTATATCTTCTGGACAGGACAGGCCGATTCCTTTTCATAAACAAAGCGCATCTCGAACGAATGGGTCATTCGGAAGTCGAGGTTGTGGGGAGTCATTATCAGGAACTGCACTCTCCGGAGGAGTGGACCCGCACAGAAAGCGTCCTGAACAGGGTTTTGCGTAACAATGTGCCTTCCGATGAAGAATATCAGAGCCAGCGGGACGGCGGATACTATTTACAGAGCATGACCCCGGTTGAAGATGACAAAGGCAGGCTCAGCGCGGTGCTTGTTATAACAAAAGATATTAGCGAGCGCCACCAGCTTGAAGATCGTATGCGCACATGGGCGCTGTACGATGAACTGACCGGCTTGCTGAACCGCCGGGGGTTCCTGCTGGTTGCAGAGCAGCAGCAGGCGGTCGCAAGACGGCTCGGCAGGCGTCTGCTGCTGCTTTTTATGGACATAGACAACCTGAAAACCATCAACGACAGCCTTGGGCATGAACATGGAGACGCGGTGATCCGGGAAGCCTCCCAGGTAATGACGGAAACCTTCCGGAAAGCCGATATCCTGGCTAGATTGGGAGGAGATGAGTTTGCCGTTCTTGCGTTTGAGAGCTCAACCGGATATGCGGTAGTTCTTGAGGCAAGATTGCTGAGTAACATTCTGGCGCACAACGTGAGAGAGGGGAGAAAATACGACATTTCCATGAGCGTCGGAGCGGTAATTTGGGACTCCGCTTCCACCGACACCATTGAAGACGTTCTTGCGGCAGCCGACAAGCTGATGTATGAACAGAAGATGATGAAGAAGAGTGCTGAGAAGGGCCTTGATGAGTGATATCAGACCAAAAAAACCCGCGCCTTCCTCACTGCTTCCGCCATCGGTTCGCGCCGGCGAGTGCACACTCCCCCCAAACAACCTTTATTCAATCATAAGCAATATTAATAGGCCCTATGTGTCGAAATATTCTAATATAGAAAATTAGTGCATTATTGACTTTTCTTGTGAGAGGAGATGAAATGAATTTTCACCTGAGAGATCTGACGAGCTTCAGAAACTGGCCGGTATTCTGGAAAATATCGCTGCTGCCGATTCTGGCAATTTCCATCATGATGGCAGGGTTGGTCGCCTACCTGCTTTTTTTTGCAAAGGGTGGCTTTGCCGCCAACGTGGAATTCTTTATCGCAATGGTGATTCTGAGCGTAATCGCGTCCGCGATTGTCACGGCTACCACCTTTGTTGTCGGCGGCGGCTTTATCACAAAGCCGGTTAAACTATACGGTTCCCTGATGCAGATATTTTCGGAAGCATTGGAAAAGCGGACGGGAGATCTGCGGGGACGGCTGCCCGTGAAGGGCAGGGACGAGGTGGCGCTGCTCGCCACGGACATCAATAAAGTTCTGGACGCCTACGCCAAAGTGGTTGACAGCCTGCTCTTCTCCTTCGGCAGGGTGGTTACCACCGGCAGCTCGCTCAAGAACAACGCCAACAGGATGGCGGAAGGAGCCCAGAGGCAGGAAACTCAGGCGCACCAGATCGCAGTGGCGTCGGAAGAGATGAGTCAGACAATTAACGATATAGCGCGCAACGCCTCTGCCGCCTCGGATACTTCGACAAGAGCCATGGATATTGCCGGCAGGGGCAGAGAAATTGCCCAGCATGCCGTCAATACCGTCAACCAGGTGCATGTCGCCACAGTAGAGCTGGAACAGATGATGAACTCGCTGAACGGAAAGACTGCGGAGATCGGCAACATCGTCACGGTGATTAAGGACATTGCCGACCAGACGAATCTCCTGGCCCTGAACGCTGCTATTGAAGCAGCCCGCGCAGGGGAGCAGGGCAGAGGCTTCGCGGTTGTTGCCGACGAAGTGAGGAAACTCGCGGAAAAAACCATCAGGGCTACCGATGAGATTACCGGCAAGATTAAGGCTGTTCAGGAAGAATCGTCAAAAACAACGAAGAGCATGAACGCTACCGCCGGAGAAGTGGTGAAGGCGGATGCCTCAATCAAAGAGGTTATGGATGCGCTTGAAGGCATTGTGGACGCGGTCCAGACGGCCAACGATCAGGTTACGCAGATAGCGACTGCCGTTGTTGAGCAGTCCTCGGCTTCGGAGGAAGTGGCCCGGAGTATTGAGGGCACAGCGTCGATATCCAAGGCAACGGAACATATGGCAGGCAATGTTCAAAAGGGATCAGAGCAAATTCTTCAGATTGTCACCGAGATGAGAACGTCTTTTGCGGATTTCAAAACAGACGGCAGCGCTACTGCCATACTGGATGCCGGCAAGGGCGATATAAGGTCTTATATGTACATTGTAGGCGACCTGATAAGCGGCAAGTTTCTTGTCGGGGAGTCGGATATTCCTGCTCCGGGCACCTGCAGAATGTGGCAGTGGTATCACCAGGACGGCAAAGCCGTGTTCGGCCATATGGCGAGCTATCAGCGATTAGCCACGCTCCATGAAAAGATTTATACGCTGGGTCGTGAAGCTGTGAAGGCGGCAATGACGAAAGACCCGAAAGCACAGTCCCTGCACAAAGAACTGACTCAGGCAGTGGCGCAGATTCAGGTGGACATGGACGCGCTCAAGACGGAAATCTCACAGACTAACGCGAAATAGGCTGCGGTGAGGGCTGAAGCGTTTTGACGAGCCTGCCGGTGTCGTAGTGATGAGTATTTTGCAGGCGCTCCAGAATCCTGTTATAGAAAGCGGGATCCATCTGCGGCGAACGGCTGAGTATCCAGAGGTACTTCCGTTCAGGATGTCCGACAACAGCATAGTCGTAGTTTTCACCAAGCTCAATTATCCAGTAGTCGCCCGAAAAGGGCCAGAAAAATGAGACTTTCAGCTTCGCTCCGGCCCTGCTGTCAGCAACCCAGGCTTTCCCTTCGGCTGAAATGACGTCACCGTCAAGCCGCTCCTTTCTGCACTGGTTCACAACCCTGATCTTTCCGTTGAGCAGCGCCGCATAGGTGGCGGTTGTCGCGACACAGCCGCGCTGAAAATTGTTCGGATAACTTGCTATCTCATACCAGGTGCCCGCGTATCGTTTCAAATCAACGCCCGAAACCGTCTGCAACGGAGGCGGGGCGTTTTTTTTCGGAGTCTGGCTGCACGCCGGGAGCATGGCAAGCAATACAACGGCACAAATCGCGCAAATGCGTTTCATGTATTTTATGATAGAGAAAAAAGCCGCAAAACACAATCGCGGGCTCACGATTGCGCAACCCCTTCATCTGCAAAGATTTATATTTCCCTGTTGCCAGGCATAAACCCGTTCAGCGACAATAACAGATGCAAACATCCGGTTCCCGCACATATCCGATTGATGTAATTCTTCCGGAATTAAAAAAAACGCTCAAAGGATCGCCGTCCGCCGTTCTTCATGCTCCGCCGGGCGCGGGAAAAACAACGCGTGTACCGCTTGCGCTGCTTGACATCACCCCTCCCGAAAATGGCCGAATAGTCATGCTTGAGCCGCGCCGCATCGCCGCGGCGTCTGCCGCACGCTGGATGGCTCATCTGCTCGGCGAACAGGTGGGGCAAACCGTCGGCTATACCATCCGGTTTGACCGCAGGGTGTCAGATGCGACCAGGATTGAAGTCGTGACCGAAGGCGTTCTGACGCGGAGAATTCAGAACGATCCCGGACTTGACGGCGTGGCGATGATCATCTTCGACGAGTTCCATGAGCGCAGCATGCATGCCGATCTCGCGCTCGCGCTCTGCCTCGATGTGCAGCACAACCTCAGAGCAGATCTTAAACTGCTGGTCATGTCGGCAACGCTCGACTGTGGTCCCATAGCTGAACTGCTTGGCAGAGCGCCTGTTCTCACCGCAACGGGCAAGTCGTTTCCGGTCGATGAACGCTATCTGCCTCCCCGGCACGGCACGCCGCTTATGGCTCATACAGCAGACACGATACTGCGAGCCCTGCGGGAGACGCAGGGAGACCTGCTCGTCTTTCTGCCGGGGGCCGGCGAAATCCGGTCTACATCTGAACGATTACGAGCGCAACTTTCAGATAGCGAACTTGAACTCCATCCGCTCTATGGAGATCTCCCGTTCGCGGATCAACAACGCGCAATTCTTCCCTCACGACGACGAAAAATTGTGCTTGCCACGAATATCGCCGAAACAAGCCTGACCATAGAAGGGGTTCGGGTTGTTGTCGACAGCGGGCTGACCCGGCGGCTGCAGCACGACCCTGAAATCGGCATGAACAGGCTCATCACCGTCTCGGAATCAAAGGTATCTGCCGAGCAGCGGAAAGGCCGCGCCGGAAGGCTCGGCCCCGGAGTATGCTACCGGCTCTATAGTCAACACACATTTGCCGGCATGATGCAGTTCGCGCCGCCTGAAGTTATGATCGCGGACCTCGCGCCGCTCGTCCTTGAGCTTTCCGTCTGGGGCATACGAGATCCGTCACGGCTGAACTGGCTTGACCTGCCTCCACAGTCCTCATGGAAAGCAGCAACCGAAGTTCTGTGCGCCCTTGGCGCGCTCGACATCGATGGTTCGCCAACCACAATAGGGAGAGCGATGGCCGCGTTGCCGCTCCATCCGAGGCTCGCACGCCTTCTGCTGCATGCTCAGGAGATCGGAACCCGGCATCTGGGGTACGATCTTGCCGCCCTGCTTTCGGAGCGCGATATCCTAAAGCGATCGGCAGGGCGGGCGGATATCTGCGAACCGGACATTGCCGAACGACTGCATCTGCTTCACAGATGGCGGCAGGACAAGCTGGAACGAACAGGCGCTGATATCAATGCGCTTCAGGCTGTTGACCGCGTTGCTCGGCAACTCCGCCAAATATCCAAAGCACCCGCGGCTGGAGCGCCGGCTTTGAATAATTATGACGCCCTGCCGAGACTTCTGCTCAGCGCGTTTCCAGACCGGCTTGCGAAAAAGCGCGCCGATGCTTCGGGCAGGTTTCTTCTGGCGCAGGGAAGAGGCGTGCGCATGGTTGCGACATGCGGCATGAGCGACAGCACCTATATTGTCGCGCTTGTGCTTGACGCCGGAGTGAAAGGCGACGGCGTCGTACATGTCGCCTGTGCGCTGACTGAAGACATTGTTCGCGCTGCGCATGGAAGCCGCATAGAAACGCTGCGGCGCGTCGGGTGGGATAAGCGCCATCAGCGCGTTGTCGCAACATTGCAAGAGCGCATCGGCACGATTGTGCTTGATGCAAAGCCATTTTCCGCATCGGATGAAGAAGCAATCCCGCTTTTATGCGAGGCTATCGCCTCAAACCCGAACATGCTCAGCTTCACCAGAGAGGCACTGCAGATGCAGGGCCGCGTCACGCTTCTGCGGCGCTGCTTTCCGGACGAGCAGTGGCCGGATCTCTCCCGGCAGGCGTTCGCTGCAGAGGCGCAGAAGCGGCTGGCCCCTTTTCTGTCGCGCATTCGCAGCGCCGAGCATCTGAAGCAGTGCAATCTTCTGCCGGCGCTCAAGGCGGTGCTCTCATGGGAGCAGAAGCGCCTCCTCGACGATCGTGCGCCCGCGCATCTGGCGGTGCCGAGCGGACATCGGGTTGCGCTTGATTACGCCGCGGGAGACGTTCCGGTCCTCGCGGTAAAGCTGCAGGAGATGTTTGGCTGTGCCGACACCCCGGCAATCGCCGGCGGCCGGGTGAAGGTCCTGCTGCATCTTCTTTCTCCCGCGGGCCGCCCTGTTCAGATCACCCAGGATCTGAAGGCTTTCTGGGACAACAGTTACTTTGCCGTCCGGAAAGACCTTCGCGGCCGTTATCCGAAACATCCGTGGCCCGATGACCCTTGGAACGCCCTGCCGACGCGGCGGGTGAAGAGCCTGCCATGAGCAGTGTCCTTTGGGTACTGCTGCCGATTTTTTTGCTGATCGCCGGTGGCTTTCTTCTTCGGCTTGTCTTTATCCGAAGTGCGGCAGCGTGGCAGCTTGTGGAGAAGTTGACGTATTATGTGCTGTTCCCTGCGCTGCTTATCGTTACGCTCTCGCGGCTAAGCTTTGATCTCCGCACCGTCGCACCGCTCCTTGCAGTCATAACCTTCTCATTGCTGACGGTTGCCGGGGCTCTGCTCGCGTTTCGTTGCCGGCTTCAGCTCGACGGCCCTTCTTTTAGCTCGGTGTTTCAGGGCGCAATCCGCTACAACACCTATGTCGGACTCTCGGCGGCAGGGGCACTGTACGGCGAACCGGGGATAGCTCTGATGGCATTTCTGTCCGCCGCCATGATTCCGGCGGTGAACGTCCTGTCCGTCTATGTGCTGACGCGCTTTGCCTCGCGCAACGGCTTTTCATGGCAAAGCGCGTCGGCAGAGATCATGAAGAACCCGCTTATCCTGAGCGCGATTGCCGGGCTTGCCCTGAGCGCTTTTCAGATACCGATTCCCTTAATGGTGTCCGATGTCCTCGGCCTGCTGGGCAAGGCTTCCCTGCCGCTGGGACTGCTCGCGGTCGGCGCGGGGCTCAATCTGTCGTCAATCGCGGGGCATGTCCGTCCTGTCGCACTGGGAAGCGTTCTGAAACTGCTGGTGCTGCCCCTGCTCGTCTGGGGGCTCGGGGTACTGGCGGGAATAGACCGCATGCCGCTTGCCATGGCGGTGCTGTACAGCTCATTGCCGACGGCATCATCAGCATTTATCCTGGCGAGAGAGCTTGGGGGGAATCATGCGCTCATGGCGAGCATCATCACAATGCAGACGATGATCGCCTTTCTGACCCTGCCGGTGTTTGTGCTGCTTCAGCGATGAGGTCTTTCTAAATTGTGGAGCAGAGCACTCCGGCGCGTCTCAGCGTCATTCGATATGCGAAAGGGGTATCTTGCCGAGCGGAACGGTACGATGATGCAAATCAAAAATGTCGGCGATAACGTCAGCTACTTCCAGAAAAGCATCCAGAACGTCGGGATTGAAGTGTAAAGGCTGTATCTTGTCATTCCCTTTTTGTATGACTTCCATCGCTTGTTCATGGGAAAGCGGCTCCTGGTAAAAGTGCCGGCTCCTGAGCGTATCATACACATCGCAGACCCTAACAATGGCGCCCGACAACGGAATCTGGTATCCCTCAAGTCCTTGCGGATATCCTGTGCCGTCCCAGTTCTCATGGTGCGTCAATGCAATTTCCGCTGCCATCTGCTGAAGGGGAGAGGCTGAACTCTTCAGCAGCCGGTGCCCTATCACGGTATGCTGCTTCATCATTGCGTTTTCCTCTTCCGTAAGCGGCTCCTCCTTAAACAATATGGCGGCCGAAACTCCCATTTTCCCAATGTCGTGCAGGGTGCTTGCAAAGGTGATTTTATCAATGAAGGTCATCGGAAGGTCGAGCATTTCACTGACTTTATTGGTATAGAGCCCTACGCGCACGATATGATTGCCGCTCCCCGAGTCGCGGAATTCAGCCAGCGCGGCAAGCCTCCTCAGGAAATCACGGTTTGCGACCTTCTCCGAAGCAAGCGTCAGCGCGATTTCACTTGCAAAGGTTTCATCCCGCGTCGGCTCCGAGGTCAGCATCCGCTTCTTCACCGACTCGCGGGCACGCTTTTCTTTCAGGAAGTCAACCCATGCCGAGAGATCTTCCAGGTTGCGGATAACAATATCGACAACCTCATCCGACATTTTGATGTCGCCGGAGCGGGCCATTTTCAGGAACTCCAGCGAAGGCCAGATTTTATTGGTCAGCATGTCCGAAATGCAGGTCATGAGATGAGCGTCCGAAGTCATGCAGATTCGACCGTCTGCTTCAAGCTTCTTGCATCGATCAAGCATTAACAGGCGTGTTTTTTCCGGACTGTTCGCCATAAGTTTCCTTCCCCTTGCGGGAACAGAAGTCAATCCCTGCCCACTTTTGAATATTATATCACTACTGTCCGGTTAAAATAGCGCACCTTGCAAGCCCTGCTCAGGGGCAACTAAGGAGGCG
>CAYMRS010000058.1:0-12357 GCA_964392915.1 uncultured Nitrospiraceae bacterium | reverse complement strand
CGAGACCGGATGCTTTCGGAGGAAGTCCGTCGAGTCCGCAAGGAGAACTTCGAGGGATACGGAGCCCGGAAGGTATGGCTTCAGCTCAACCGGGAAAACATACCGGTAGCCCGGTGTACGGTGGAGCGATAGATGCGGAGCATGGGGCTTCGGGGAGTCGTTCGGGGGAGAACCTGCCGCACAACGATATCGGACGGTTCGGTTGTGCGTCCTGGGGATCTGGTGTAGCGGCAGTTTACTGCTACGCGCCCGAATCAGCTTTGGGTGGCTGATTTTACCTATGGGGCAACGTGGACGGGGTTCGTGTATGTTGCCTTTGTGATTGACGTGTTCTCCCGTGGCATCGTGGGGTGGCGGGTAGCGCGTACGATGCCAACGGACCTTGTGCTGGATGCTCTGGAGCAAGAACTCTGGTCCCGGCGGGACACTGATGGATTAGTGCATCACAGCGACCGCGGAAGCCAGTACCTGTCGATCCGCTACTCGGGAACGTCTGGCAGCAGCTGGTGTGGCCCCATCCGTTGGACACCGAGGCGATTCCTACGACAACGCCTTGGCAGAAACAATAATTGGACTCTACAAAACAGAGGTGATTCGTCATCGGGGGCCATGGCGAACAATCGACATGGTGGAATATGCCACATTAGAATGGGTAGATTGGTTCAATAACCGCCGGTTGCTGGAGTCCATCGGCGATATTCCACCAGCGGAGCGGGAAATCAAGTATTATCGTCAGAGGGAGGAGTCGACCGCTTCGGTCTGACTCAAACAAAATGCTCTCCGGAATATCCGGGGGGATTCAGATCTTTGGTGGTCCACTATTGACAGCAGGGGTCAGTTTCACTGACGCGCCTTTCAATTCTTTTGCGTAGCACTTGATTCATTTTTGTATCCCCCTAAACGCTCTCACACCCATCGAGCTTTTGCCTTTTGGCTCTACTGCGCCATTCTCCTCCATCTGGCACGCGCATTGCTCTTCACCAAAGAAACGAATACGGGCCGGTCAGCAAAAAAGGAGGAGATCATGAGGCAGATAGCAATTTACGGGAAAGGTGGAATTGGAAAGTCGACCACAACGCAGAATCTCGTAAGCGGACTCGCAGAGGCAGGTTACAAGGCAATGATCGTCGGGTGCGACCCAAAGGCAGACTCGACCAGACTTATTCTGAACCAGAAGGCACAGACAACGGTTATGGACCTTGCTCGTGAGCGCGGCACGGTTGAAGACCTCGAACTGCATGAGGTTTTGTTGACCGGCTTCAAGGGAGTTCGCTGTGCAGAGTCCGGCGGACCGGAGCCGGGCGTCGGCTGTGCAGGCCGCGGTGTTATCACTGCGATCAACTTCCTTGAAGAGAACGGCGCATATACCCCGGACCTCGACTATGTGTTCTACGATGTCCTCGGAGACGTCGTCTGCGGCGGTTTTGCGATGCCGATTCGTGAAGGCAAAGCAAAGGAAATTTACATCGTCACTTCAGGAGAGATGATGGCGATGTATGCCGCAAACAACATTTCACGCGGCGTTCTTAAATATGCGCAGAGCGGCGGCGTTCGTCTCGGCGGCCTTATCTGCAACTCGAGGAAGACCGACAAGGAGTATGAACTGATCAGCGAGTTTGCAAAGAAGCTCGGTACCCAGCTGATTCATTTTATACCGCGCGATAATGAAGTGCAGCGGGCAGAGGTCCGGCGAATGACGGTGATCGAATACTCGCCGAAGCATCCGCAGGCGGATGAATACAGGAGCCTTGCGAAGAAAATCGCGGAAAACAGGAATCTCATCATTCCCACCCCGCTCAGCATGGACGAGCTCGAAACATTGATGGTCGACTTCGGCATTCTTGACGCGGAAGCAGTAGCTTAACGGCAGAATACAGAACTCAGAAGCCAGGAGAAAAAAGCAGTTCTTCTGACTTCTGATTACTGACTGCATATTTTGGAGGATTACGATGAGCAAGGCAATTGAAGCAACTCAAAAGATGATAGATGAAGTTCTGGAGATTTATCCGGAAAAGACGAGAAAGGATCGTGCAAAGCATGTAAAGCCAAACGATCCTACTGGTCAGTGCGCAAGCTGTCAAGTAAAGGCGAACGTGAAATCACGCCCCGGCGTCATGACCGTCCGCGGCTGTGCGTACGCGGGTGCAAAAGGCGTAGTCTGGGGGCCGGTCAAGGATCAGATTACGGTCAGCCACGGCCCGATCGGCTGCGGACAATACAGCTGGTGGGGGCGCCGCAATTACTACAACGGCCAGACCGGCATCGACACGTTCGGCAACATGCATATCACAACCGACTTTCAGGAGCGTGACATCGTTTACGGCGGTGACAAGAATCTCGATTCAGCGCTGGGGGAACTGAAAGACCTCTTTCCGCTCGCCAACGGCATCGGCATTCTGTCCGAGTGCCCTGTCGGCCTCATCGGCGACGACATTGAAGCCGTTGCAAAAAAGAAGTCGAAAGAGTTCAACGACATGCCGATCGTGCCCTGCCGCTGCGAAGGATTCCGGGGCGTGAGCCAGTCTCTCGGCCACCATATCGCCAACGACAATATCAAGGATTATGTGCTCGGCAAAGGAAAGCTTGAAAAGGAGACTCCGTATGACGTCGCCTTAATCGGCGACTATAACATCGGCGGCGACGCCTGGGCATCGAGGAAGATTCTGGAAGAGATGGGGCTGCGGGTCATCGCGCAGTACACCGGCGATGCCAGCGTCAACGAGATCGGCATTGCTCACAAGTCGAAGCTGAATCTCATCCATTGTTATCGGTCGATGAACTACATCTGCCGCCACATGGAGGAGACCTATGGAACCCCGTGGACCGAGTTCAACTTCTTCGGCCCGACAAAGATATATGAAAGCATCCGTAAGATTGCATCGTATTTCGACGATACGATCAAGGAGAAGGCAGAGGCGGTCATCGCAAAGTACAAGCCGGTGATGGATTCCATCATTGAACAGTTCAAGCCGCGACTCGAAGGGAAGAAGGTCATGCTCTATGTCGGCGGCCTCCGTCCGCGCCACACGATCGGCGCATATGAAGACCTCGGTATGGAGATCGTTGCGAGCGGTTATGAATTTGCCCACAACGACGACTACAAGCGCACCTATCCTGAACTGAAGGAAGGCGCGCTCATCATGGACGACGCAACCGAGTATGAGCTTGAGGAGTTTACGCATCGCGTGCGCCCCGACCTTGTCGGCGCCGGTATCAAGGAAAAGTATACGTACCACAAACTCGGTGTGCCGTTCCGGCAGATGCACTCGTGGGACTATTCAGGACCGTACCACGGGTTTGACGGCTTCGCGGTCTTTGCCCGCGACATGGATGCAACGGTGAATAGTCCGACATGGAGTCTCATTCGTCGGAAGAAGAGTGCATAACGGAAAGAACTGGAGGATATCATGATTCCACTGAAAATAAAAGACCATAGCGAATTGTTCCGGCAGCCGGAATATTTAGAGCAGTTTGAGCGCAAGAGAGAGTTCGAAAACTGCCCGTCGAAAGAAGAGGTCGCCAGGGTATCTGAGTGGACGAAGAGCGCCGAGTACAAGGAGAAAAACTTCGCTCGCGAGCACATAAAGATCAACCCGGCGAAGGCGTGTCAGCCTCTCGGCGCACTGTATGCAACGCTCGGGTTCGAGAATACCCTTCCGTTTCTGCAGGGAGCACAGGGCTGCATGGCGTACTTCCGCAGCCATCTGAACCGCCATTTCAAGGAGCCCGTCCAGGGCGTGTCGAGCTCGATGACGGAGGATGCAGCGGTGTTCGGCGGAGTGAACAACCTGACCGAAGGCCTCGAAAACGCATACGCACTCTACAAGCCCAAGATGGTGGCGGTTTTCACAAGCTGTATCGCGGAAGTTATCGGCGATGACCTGAATGCCTATATCAAGAATGCGAAAGAAAAGGGCGTCATCCCGTCGGATCTTCTGACACCGCATGCGAATACCCCGAGCTTTGTCGGATCGCACATCACCGGGTACGACAATATGATGAAGGGCATCCTGTCGAAGCTGACTGCCGGTAAAAGCGGCGAGCCGAACGGGAAGACCAATGTGATCATAGGATTTGACCCGTACATCGGCAACTACCGGGAGATCAAGCGCATGTTGAGCATGATGGACATCAAGCATACCGTGCTCTCTGATGTGAGCGATTCTCTCGATTCGCCGAACACCGGTGAGGCAAAGCTGTATCGAGGTCTGACAAGCATTGAAGACACGCAGGATGCCATCAATGCATCTGCAACGGTGGTGCTGCAGAAATATTCCACGCTCAAGACGGTCGATTATATGAAGAAGGAGTGGAACCAGAAGTTCCTCGTGAAGCAACCCATCGGCATTCGCAACACCGACGAGTTCCTCGAAGAACTGAGCAAGATCACCGGCAAGGCGATCCCGAAGGAGCTTGAAGAGGAGCGTGGCCGGGTTGTTGATGCAATGGTTGACTCCCACCCGTATGTGCATGCCAAGAGATTTGCGCTCGTCGGAGACCCGGACATGCTAATGGGCATGGTGAGCATTCTGCTTGAGATGGGCGGCGAGCCGGTGCATATCGTCTGCACCAACGGTGACAAGACGTTCCTGGAAGATATGGAGGCATTGCTTGCATCAAGCCCGTTCGGCGCAAATGGAAAGGTGTACATCAACAAGGACATGTGGCATCTCCGGTCGCTGATGTTCACTGAGCCGGTGGATCTGCTGATCGGCAGCTCATATGCAAAGCTGCTCTGGCGAGACACGAAGACGCCGCTGATCCGTTTCGGGTTCCCGCTCTTCGATCGGCACCATCTGCACCGGTATCCGATTGTTGGTTATCAGGGCGCACTGAACATCGTCACCACGGTTGTGAATACGATCCTTGATGAGCTCGACCGTACAACGATTGATACGACGAGCTTTGATGTCATCAGATAAAAAAGCATGTACGTAGTGAGAAGTCAGACCATGAAGTAAGAACGAGAGAAATCAGCAGTTCAGGAAGGGAGGCGGCTATGACGACGACGAATATGGACAGATTGATGCAAAGCGGATGTAAGTCATCCGTCCGCGAGGCCGCAGGAAACGCGGCCAACGGATGCTTACCTACTGTTGGTGAGCCCAGCGGCGGCGACAAGATATGCCGGTCGCGCGGCGGTGAGTCCTGCGCATTTGACGGAGCCATGATTGTCCTGCAGCCGATAGCAGACGCCGCCCACCTGGTGCATGGTCCGATAGCGTGCTGCGGCAACTCATGGGAGGGTCGCGGCACGCTCTCAACGAAAGGCACGCTCCATCGCAGAGGTTTTACGACTGACATCGGCGAAATGGATATTGTCTATGGAAGTGAAAAGAAGCTCCTTGCTGCAATTCGCCAGACATATGAAACGGTCAAGCCGAAGGCGATCTTTGTTCATGCAACCTGCGTAAGCGGATTAATTGGCGAAAACATCAACGCGGTTTGTAAAGAGGCGGAAGTGGAGCTCGGCATTCGGGTTATTCCGGTAAATGCGCCCGGATTTGTCGGGCCGAAGAACCTTGGCAATCGAATTGCCGGAGAAGTCCTGCTTGAGCATGTTATCGCAACAGGAGAAGCGCCGTTCGTGACCGATACCGACATCAACCTGATCGGCGAGTACAACATCTCGGGAGACCTCTGGCAGATTGAACCGGTGCTCAATGCCGCAGGCTTCCGGGTGCTGTCGCACATAACAGGCGACGCAACATTTGAAGAGATCACCTGGGCGCACCGGGCAAAGCTGAATGTGGTTGTCTGCAGCCGGGCGCTCATTAACGTTGCCAAAGAGATGGAGTCGCGCTTCGGTATCCCGTATGTGGAAGTCTCATTTTTCGGCAAGACCGAAATGGCGAAGGCGCTCAGGAGCATCAGCGCAAAACTTCAGGGTTCAGAAGCCAGAAGTCAGGAGTCAGAAGGAAATGAAAGCATTATCGAACGAGTCGAAAAAGTTATAAAAAACGAAGAGGAAATGCTTGTGGAAAGGCTGACGCCGTATGCGCATCTTCGCGGTCGCAAGGCGGTGCTTTATACAGGCGGTGTGAAGAGCTGGTCATTCATATCGGCACTTATGGATCTCGGCATTGAAATTGCCGCAGTCGGCACCAAAAAGAGCACCTATGAAGATGAAGAGAAGATGCGCGGGATTCTTGGAGCAGATGCTCCGCTTGTTGAGGATGTGACCCCGAAAAATCTTCTGAAGCTTTTGCGCGAAAGCAATGTGGATATGCTGGTAGCCGGCGGAAGAAACAAGTATCTCGCCGTCAAGGAAGGATTTCCGTTTATCGATGTGAACCAGGAGCGTCATTCAGCCTATGCCGGGTATGAAGGCCTTGTGACGATAGCGTCTGATCTAAGCAGCAGTATCCGATTTTACGAGCGCCACCTGCCGGTAGCCCGCAGAGTGGGAGCGCGTGTCCCGGCGGCAGCGCCGAAGGTAATCAACCGGCATGCGGAGCTCTGCACCGACCCGCTCAAGCACTCAGCCGCACTGGGCGCAGCAGTTGCGCTGCAGGGAATAGATTATGCGATCCCGGTTTTGCATGGGGCACAGGGCTGCACATTTCTGGGGAAAGTGCTGATCACGAATCATTATCGTGAGCCGATCTCGCTGCTGAGCTCCAAGCTTTTTGTGGAAGATGTAGTTATGGGAAGTGAAGAGCGGCTTGTTTCTGCGGCAGGCAGCATGGTTGAGAAGAACAGCCCTGATGTTGTCGGCATCCTGACGACCGGTCTTTCGGAGGTAAAAGGAGACGACATTCGTTCAGCCATAAAAGAGCTGCAGGCAGCACATCCGGATACGCTCTTTGTCCATATCCCTACCCCGGATTTCATCGGTGGCATGGAAAAGGGATATGCGGCTGCCGTTGTGTCGCTGATAGAGGCGGCGTTGCCCGCGGCGAACATGAAGGCACCGTATAAGCCGGGGAGGGCTTCCGATGCGATTGCCGTCTTTGCAGGCATGCACCTGACCCCTGGCGATACCAATGAACTGCGGAATATTTTTGAATCATTCGGCATCAGGCCGATCTTTGTTCCTGATCTCAGCGCGCTCGATGGAAGTCACGAAGGTGTTTCAGCCCTTGCGCTCGGCGGGACCACACGCAAGGAGCTCGACGAGCTGCCGTCAGCGCTTTTCAGTATCGTCATCGGCGCAAGCCTCGAACCAGCTGCCAGGGTGCTTGCTGACCGCCATGGCATTGGCTATCGGGTATTCCATGGCATCGCCGACATTGCTGAGGTCGATGCCATGCTTGACATGCTGTCTGTGCTCAGCAACCGGCCGATTCCGGCGCGCTTTGCACGCGAGCGGAAGATGCTGGTTGACGGCATGCGTGATGCACATGCGTACTTCGGCGGCAGGGAGATTGCGCTCGGGCTAGAGCCTGAACATGCAGCGGCCTTCTCCAGGATGATTGCAGACATGGGTGCAATGGTGCCAGTTGCCGTCGTTCCGGAGCATGCCGGGGCGATCGAAGCAATTGAAGCAGATGCCGTGGTCATTGGTGAGCTCGGTGATCTGCCGGAGCGCTGCGATCTCATCATAACGAACGCTCATGGGGAGTTGCTTGCTGACGAGCGGAAGATTCCGCTCCTGCAGGCAGGGTTCCCGCAGAACAAGACATTGGGATCGACAGCGCAAGTCTCCGTCGGGTACCGCGGTGTCCTGTCACGAATCCATGAAATCGGCAATCTGCTGATGCAGAGGCACTGAAGCATGAGACGCAGAGGAGGTGTGATATGAAGATAGGGTTTGCAACAACGGATGGGATTCATGTGGATGAGCATTTCGGAAGAGCCGGCATGTTTGCGGTCTACGAGCTGACCATTGATGCGTATGCCTTTGCGGAACTCAGGAAGTTTGCTGATGGGATTGACCAGGCGGTGGTCTCCACACGCGGCATGGGACAGGAGCACGATGACAAAGTTCAGGATAAGGTCGATCAGCTTGCGGACTGCAAGATTATCTATCTGACCGAAATCGGTGGCCCGTCCGCAGCGCGGCTGATCAAGAAAGGCATTATGCCGATTAAGGTCAAAGATGTTGTGACCATTCAGGAATCGCTCGACAAGCTGCTTACCACGGTCAAGGATGCACCGCCGCCATGGCTGCGAAAGGCGCTCAATCAGTAAAAGGCAAGCGGGAAGCAAGAAGCAGGAAGTGAGAAAGAAAAAACGAGAACCACAAACAGCGATAAACAAGCTCTTTCAGGCAGAAGGGGCAGATGCGAAACGCATATACCAAGGAGGATAGAATTATGAAGATGATACGGGCATTTATACGACCGGAGAAGGAGCAGGAGGTGGTGCTGGCCCTTGAGGGGTCAGGCTTCCCGTCGCTCACGAAGATGCCGGTTTTCGGACGCGGCAAGCAAAAGGGTTTGCAGGTCGGGCCGGTGCATTACGATGAGTTGCCGAAGACTCTGCTGATGACGGTTGTCGAAGACAGTGAAGTTGAGAAGGTAATCACCGTGATTCAGAACAAGGCGCGGAGCGGCTTCATCGGCGACGGCAAGATCTTTGTGAGTCCGGTTGACACCGCCTACACAATCAGAACCGGAGAGGAGGGTCTCTAATCATGAAAGAAATTACGGCAATCATCCGGCGCGACAAGCTTCCTGAAACGAAGCGCGCGCTTGATGAACTCGGCTATCCGTCCATGACGATCCAGAGCGTCGAAGGTCGGGGCAAGCAAAAAGGGGCAATGTGTGCAGAAATGGATTCCGAACTGCCGGACCAGTTCTGCACGGCGGTAAAGCTTACCCCGACCCCCTCGACCTATGCGGTGGAGCATACGCTTCCGAAGGTTGCGATCTATGTTCCAAAGCGATATCTGACCATTGTAGTCCCTGACGATGTGGTCAAGACCGTGGTCAAGGCGATCATCAAGGTGAACGCTACCAGCAAACGGGGCGATGGCAAGATATTTGTGTGCCCGATCAGCACTGCTATCCGTGTCAGAACTGGAGAGACCGGCGGCGAAGCAATATCGTAGTTCCCTGACACGGCTACTCGGCATTCCGGGGCAGAGGGAACAGGAGAAAAACAGACGGGCCTTTCAACCACGGAATGATTGAAAGAAAAAAAGGAGCGGGATATGGCAGCGATAAGAGGACGTACGCGCGGCGGCACGGAATGGATTCCCCGTTTTCTGGATTCAATCGATGCCCACAAATGTATCGGTTGCGGGAGATGCTACAAGGTATGCAGCCGGAACGTGCTCGCCTTGATCGAAAAGCCGTTTGAAGGCGATGACGAGTATGGCGACGATATGGGCAACAAGGTGATGTCTGTCGCGCATCCCGAAGATTGCATCGGTTGCAGTGCCTGTAGTAAGACCTGTACGAAAAAGTGTCAGATTCAGATTGAAATTTGAGAAAAACAGCATGTGTTGAAGGGTAGCAGCGGCCTCCCACGGTCGCTCTGTTTTCTTCGGGAAGGAGGAGATGTTCCATGGCTGGTATCGTCTCAATCATTGACGTCACGAACCGTGACGGGACGCAGGCGGCGCGCATGCTTCTTCCAAAGCTCTCCAAGACGCTCCTCAACATATACCTTGACCGCATGGGCGTTTTTCAGAGCGAACTCGGATTCCCGACCCTTGCGCACGAAGCCGGATATATCAATGCCAATCTCAAGATGGCTGAGGCGGGTGGTATGCCGCGAATTCGCCTTCAGGGCTGGTGCCGCGCGCTGCCGGAAGATGTCGAGCTTGCGCTGACCAACTGTCCGCAACTCAAACACCTGAATCTCTCTCTGCCGGTATCCGACACGATGATTGCGGCCAAGTTTCAGGGAAGAAAAAGATTTGACAGCATGGAGGAATCATTGCTCCGTGCGGCAGCGCAGGCACGTCAGATGGGAGTCGAGTCGCTCAGCCTCGGCGCTGAAGATGCGTCGCGGGCTCCGCTTGAGCGGCTGAAGGAGCTCTCCGCGTGTGCAAAAGAGTCCGGCATGGATCGTTTCCGGTACAGTGACACGCTCGGACTGGATGACCCCTTGAGGATGCATCGCCGCATCGGAGCGATTGCGGCTGCGTCGAACATTCCCATCGAGATTCACTGCCACAACGACCTTGGCTTCGCGGTGGCCAGCTCAGTCGCCGCTGCCCAGGCTGCCGCTGCCTCAGGGGTGGATGCTTATGTGAACACCACCGTGAATGGCTACGGCGAGCGCGCTGGCAATTGTGACCTTGTCACGACACTGCTCGCCCTCACCTGTTCTCCTGATATGCAGGCTTTGAAAGTTGACAGTGCGCTCGACCTTTCGCAGTCATGGAAGATTGCGCAGTATGCCGCGTATGCCTTTGGCATCCCGATTCCGCTCATGCAGCCCGGCACCGGCATGAACGCATTCGCGCATGAATCAGGGATTCATGCAGACGGCATACTGAAAGACCCTCAGTGCTATGAACCGTTTGATCCGTCGCTCATCGGAAGGGGTGAGCCGCTCCTCACCGAAACAGGACGCATTCTATCAACTGGCGCCTACAGCGGCCTGAGCGGGTTCCGTCATGTCTATGATCGCCTCGGAATAGCATTCTCCGACGATGACGCGGCGCGGCGAGTACTGCATCTGGTGCAGCTCGCCAATCTTCAGACCCTGAAACCGCTGACTGACAATGAGTTAATCCTGATAGCCGGACATCCTGACATCGTCGCGGAGATACTGACGGTTAAGGCATGAGAGATGCCGTGGATTCCCTTCTTCTGAACATCTTTTTGACGCTTGCGCACACCTTCACATTCTCAATCGGGCTATAATAGACATGGTGCTGCCGAACGGAGAATATCGGCTGGATTCAAATCGGATTTTCGTTCACAGCCGTATAGGGAGGATGCAATGCACTGGTATCAGATGAGCGGGCAAGCGGTTCTGGAAAAACTTGGCACGTCGGAAGAAGGGCTGTCCGCACGTGAGGCAATAAAGCGCCGGGAGATCTATGGGCTGAACAAGCTCGCTGAAGAAGAACGCATCAGCAAACTGAAGATACTGCTTCACCAGTTTACCAGTCCACTGATCTACATCCTGCTGATTGCCGCCGCAGTTACTCTTGCGCTCCGGGAATATATCGATTGCGGCGTTATCATCGCTGTGGTGCTGCTGAACGCGGCAATCGGCTACCTGCAAGAGGTGAAGGCAGAGAAGAGCGTCCAGGCACTAAAGCAGCTTCTTGTGACCAAGGCACGGGCAGTTCGGGACGGGCATGAGCAGGAGATCTCCGCTGTTGATTTGGTACCCGGAGATATCGTACTGCTTGCATCAGGCAGCAAGGTCCCCGCCGATTTGCGGCTTGTGCATACGATAGAGCTGCGGATTGATGAGGCGATGATGACCGGCGAGTCTCTCCCCGTGGACAAGCATATTGCGCCCCTCGCAGCGGATAACCTTATTCCTGCAGACCAGACCAACGTGGCGTTCATGGGAACAGCCGTCGTCAACGGGCGGGCGCGGGGCGTTGTGGTGGCAACAGGCGGCGCAACCGTTCTGGGGGCAGTGGCCGGTGCGGTAAAAGATATCAGTCTGGTCAAAGCTCCGATTCAGGCAAAGATTGAACGCTTCGCGGCGGTCATCGGCATGCTGGTAATGGGTGCCTCCATGGCGCTCTTTGCCATCGGCTTGCTGCTTGGCGGAAGCCTGAAAGAGATGTTTCTGATTGCCGTTGCTGCCGCGGTTGCTGCGATTCCCGAGGGACTTCCGATTGTCGTGACAATCGCCATGGCAGTCGGTGTGGCGCGCATGGCGAAAAAGAACGCCATTGTCCGAACGCTCGCTGCGGTGGAGACTCTGGGCTCCACCACAGTCATCTGCTCCGATAAGACCGGCACCCTGACGAAAAACGAGATGACGGTGACACGCCTGCATGACGGCCAGATTATCTGCGACGTAAGCGGGAGCGGGTATGAACCAAATGGCAGCATCCTTTGCGGTGGGAATCCCGCCTCCATTGATCCCGGTTCTTCGCTCGAAAACCTTCTCAGGATCGGCCTGCTCTGCAACGAATCTGACGTCTACGAGGACAATGGGCGTTTTAAGATCGACGGGGACCCGACCGAGGCTGCGCTGATTGTATCAGCCATGAAGGCAGGGATGGAGCCTGAGCGGGAAAGAGTGCGTTACAGACAGCTCTCGATGGTTCCCTTTGAGTCCGAGCGAGGCTATATGGCAACGCTCCATAGCCATGAAGGGGGAAAAGTCATCTTCGTCAAGGGGGGGCCGGAGCGGGTAATTGAGATGTGCTCTGCAGACAAGCCGGCAAAAGAGGCCGCTCTTCGCACTGCCGCGGCATTCGCGGCGGAAGGCCTGCGCGTACTGGCTTTCGGCTGGAAAGCTGCGCCTGCTGATATGGACGAATTA
>CAYMRS010000057.1:0-13373 GCA_964392915.1 uncultured Nitrospiraceae bacterium | reverse complement strand
CAGCTTCCCACTTAAAAATCTCTTTCACCTGTCCAAACAACCTGAGCCACTTCTCCATTCATAGTCTTCATCGTCAAGTGCAAGATTATGTTCGACCAGTCGGTAGATGTCGTCTATGGTAGTCCATTGCTTCTTCGGTAAGACAATGCAATTCCATATCTCTGGTAGGTGAATCATTGTTTAGTCACTTTCCTTTCATTCATTATTAATCCTCACACAATACCGCGGTGTTATGTTTCAAAATAGGACTCCCCCTGTATACACGATATCTACCAACTCTCCCTCTCCTATTTTGGTTTCATTGCGTTTCCCCTCTTCTCCTGAAGCATATGTAGTTTGAATGGCATACACTCGCGCCGCTACGGCGACACCATTTTTGAAGACGTGTTCCTTGAAGAGGTCTGGATGTTGCTTAAGAAAGGCATCCATTCGTTGTTTTGAAGAAGAAAGCGATAGGAGTAGTTTAGTATCAAACATATGATTGGGTGTACAGAAGATGCTTCTTTCAATCAACACCATGTAGGAGGACTCGTTTTGAGTTTTAATATCCTTAATTGCTCCTATGAACAGAATGGGCCGATTCACCAGCCACAGTTTTTCAAGTTCCACGGTGAGTATTGGCGCCAACCTAAAATTTTCTCCTTTGCTTAGTTGATGCTCCCAGTCATCAATAGCATTTGTACGGGATGTCATTTGTGATACCAGTGATTTAGTCGTCTGTTCCACCTGTTTCTGCTCAGCACGTTCCGCTTCGCTCTTCGCTCTGCTTTCCAAATATGAGTAGACGAAGTAGCCAGCTATTACCAGAAGCAAGATAATCCAAATAATTTTTTTCATGAACCTCCTGCATTCTTCCCCGAGCGGAGCGAGGGGAAGAACGTTCACGGTAAGCGGCGCGCCGCTTGCGGCGCGTCCGCCTTGACCGTGTTGTTAGAGCGCATTCGTTCGGATTCCTTGCAGAAGTCGAAGGCAAATTTCGCAATAGGCGGGCCGATCGTTTCAAATAGAACTACAGACCCGAGAACGATTGCCGAAACTGTGTTGGCATATTCAGGAAACAGTTTTGAGGTGGTTTGAGCGAGACCAATAGCCAAACCTGCCATCGGAACCAAAAGCAGACCACTGGAAAAGCCTTCACGAATGGTCAGCCGATACAATGGCGAAGTCGCGGTAACACTTAATATCTTTGCCAAGACTCGAATCAAGACGAGCAGAAAGATGAAGGAGCCAAACTCAACAAGTTCATGCAAGTGAAGATTGGCGCCGGCATATACAAACAGCACGATAAAGAAGAGTTCAAAGGCACTTCCAAATTCGATGCTCGACACCTGATCTTCTTGTTCGATAGTTGAAATTGCAACACCCATTATCAGGGGAACGATTAGTAAGGAAAGCTTCAGATAATCGGCAAAGCCAACGGCCAGCATTATCGAGCCAATGACAATGGCGAGCCTATATTGGATCGCAGCACTCATCCTTGTGGCGATTTGATGCAAGAAAAATCCCATCACAAAACCTAGCAATACAGAGCCTAGTAGGCGGTACAAGGGTTGGAAGAGAGTTTCAGTCCAACTACTGCCAGCCGATTGATGAAGTACTGGCAATACTGCGGAAAAGGCCAAGAAAGAAATGCAGTTATTCAAAGCTACCAAGGTTTTCGTGGTATTCGTAACATGGCCTTCTGCGCCCACCTCATGCGCTACATGCAACAACACTGCCGGGGACGATGAGATCGCAATAGCTGCGACCACGGCAGCTACGGTTGGTGGCAAGCCAAGAAAATGCAACGCGTACAGCACTCCGCCGAAGGTGACACAGCATTCGATTATCGACACGAGAAGGAGCCGCGGGTTACGCCGAAGCTCGCGAATATCCAGCGATAAGCCCAACCGAAAGAGTATAAGAGCGAGAGCGATGTCGATAAGAATTCTGGAGTTATTCATGGCTTCTTGACCCAGTAAAGCAAGTCCACTGGGGCCAATAAGAAACCCAACCGCCATGAACCCAGTGATGCTCGGCAACCAACTGAAGCGATGAGCCACGTAGCCACCTACAGCACCAACAAGAAGCAGAAAGCCAAATGCGATGAGTGGAGTTATTTCGAAAGGAAATGAAGGGGGGAAGGTCATTGATGCGCTCTAATGAGGCAGTTGAGCCGCCGCGAAGCGGTCGGTTTCGAACTCCTGGTTCTTCGCCCGAGCGGAGCGAGGGTGACAGGAGTTCCGGCTCAACTGCCTCATTCTTCCCCGAGCGGAGCGAGGGGAAGAACGCTGTCATGACCAGCGCGGCCAACAAACGGCGGAATGGAAGATACTGGACGCTTACCCCGCGTCTGGTCGATGAATTTGTTATCCGTCTGCATCTTCATTTTTGCTACGTAGCCATCAAATAACGCATGCTGCATTATGTCATTTCAGCAAGCCTCTCTCTTTTAACCTCATTTCCAGAAATATCCCTGTAAATCAGCTCGTCCGAATCAAAATCGTATTCCGGGATATTCGGATCGCGCCATTTTGAAAGAAAAAACTGATAAAAAAGATGGAACAGACTGCTTTGGTTTGGAGAATGTTTAAAGATGTATTCGGGTATGTCCTGTCCAATCAGTCCGGCGTAATAATGCTTCATAAAGATATAATCTCCGAGGATAGCAAGCTTAAGAAATGGCGTCTCCTCGTACAGCTTCAGGCTTATATCTTTTTGTAGAGTTTTAAGGCTTTTTAAAAAATCAATGCTCTTTATTATCTGATCTCTGAGACTTTCAGGCGTGATGTCGGGATCAGGGATGCTCTTTGCACGGACAATTGCCCCTTCACTGGAGGGGTTCAGGAGCATTATCTTTGCTTCACGGCAATTCTGTATTATATGGTGCATGTCCCCCTCCGGGTTTACGAATGTACCGAAGCCCGTTGAGCCAATTAACAGCACATCCTTTGCAATGCCGTGTTGTTCTTTAAGCTTTTTCACTCGTTTTTTTGTGCGACGACCTTCTGCATGTGCCACAAGAACAAGACCCATATCAATCGTAGCCATTTTAGAGAATTTCCTGTCTTTCCAGCTCCTCCCCAAGAAGTTTAGAAAAATGATCAGCAGTACCGCAACCGCAATTTTCAAAGAATTGAGAAGCACCATGTCACTATCGATAAGTACCCAGTAGGTCAGGTAATTGTCTGCAATAAACTTACCTGTGTAAGGCAACGATAGAGCAATAGCAGCGCTCAAAACAAATATTGCTATATGGTGAAGGATAGTCTTTATATTTTTAAACATGTCTACCTCCTGTGTATTAGGTTTTGATAATGAGGCAGTTGAGCCGCCGCGAAGCGGTCGGTTTCGAACTCCTGGTTCTTCGCCCGAGCGGAGCGAGGGTGACAGGAGTTCCGGCTCAACTGCCTCATTCTTCCCCGAGCGGAGCGAGGGGAAGAACGATCAAACTCACCTGCCGCTATGAAGCGCAGCGGAATAGTGGTCAGGTGGAGCGCCTTGTTGGGCGTTCTTTTTTCTTTGGCTCGACTGTTGCGGAGTTAAACCGAACCAATTTGTCCCAGTCAATTTCACCATTGTTTTTGCAGAATATATTCGCAAATTCTTTGGTGAATTTGTTAATCATTTGCGAATACGATTTTACAAAATCATCATTCTTTTCTTTGGCTTTATACCCAAGTGGTTCGATGATTTCTGTAAACAGGTCGCTGTCGCATGATATAAACTCCCAAAAGCGTTGACCGCAATATTTGAAATAGTCTCCCTTGTCTGGTTTGTTGTCTCTGCCGTAACAGCAACCGTTTACAGCAACTATGCTCAATTGTGAGTTACTGGTTCTCAGCGTCTTTTTAGCAGTCTTGAAGTCTGCTACCATTTTCGCAATTTGTGAACTGTTGCCCCAATTTGGTCC
Organism: uncultured Nitrospiraceae bacterium; assembly: GCA_964392915.1. Lineage (GTDB taxonomy): Bacteria > Nitrospirota > Thermodesulfovibrionia > Thermodesulfovibrionales > Dissulfurispiraceae > JAAYUK01. The sequence goes on along the minus strand of CAYMRS010000057.1, from coordinate 9,481 downwards.
CGATTTGATTGTTACGATGTTTCTTATTCCGTTACTGTCAAATTCAAGGTCAATGCCTTTAATGCCTGATTTACGTCCACCGTAAACCTTATCGTTGATGAAAATAGCAAGTCCTTCCAGCCAATCGCCAAAAATGGTTTCTTCGTTTGATGATATATGTGCGTCCACCAATCCTTTCACAATCTGTTCAGCAATCAACATATATTTCGCTTTGAACAGATACGGATTTTTTCGTTTAAGAACCTGTGCCAACTTTAATCCGTCAAGGCTCTGAATACGCTTTTGATGAAATGTCCCGATATTTTGCTCAACGTACTGGGATACGTCTTTTAGGTTCAGCTTTTTCATAATCCACCTTTGGCTCAAATAAATATAACTCAACGGGTTTCAGTTGCTTTCTTATCATTTCGCAATACTCTGGAACGATATCGATGCCTATTGAATTTCGTTTCATTCGGCTTGCGACAATTAAAGTTGTTCCTGAACCCATAAACGGGTCAAGAACCGTATCATACTCTTTAGTAAAAAGTTTAATGAACCATTCAGGCAATTCTTCCGGAAAGGCTGCGCTATGGTTTTTATTGTTACATTCGGTTGCTAAGTGCAAAACATTTGTCGGATAGGCTTTATCTCTATCAAGCCAGTTTGATATGTTTTTGCCAAATCCGCTCCCTACTTTTGAAGTATCACGGATTTTGTCAGTGTCGGAAAGGGTTTTCAGTCTTGAATTTGCCCAGTCGCCCATTGGAACCATTACTTCTTCCTGATACATATTGAATTTGCGGTTTTTATTGAATTGAAGAAGTCTTTCCCATGCGTCACGAAACCGGTTAGGCCATTTACCAGGATAGCAATTTTTCTTATGCCAAATAAATTCTTCTGTCCATAACCATCCCTGTTTACGCATTTCTAAAATAAGCTCCATTACATAGGTGCTGCGCTCCCCTTCAACCACTTTTTCCTTGATGTTTAAAACAAAAGTTCCTGTCGGCTTGAGGACACGTAAAAGCTGTTCGGAAATAGGCAAAAACCACTCCACGTACTTGTCGTGGCGAACGCCACCGTATGTATTTTTTCGCTGGTCTGCGTAAGGCGGCGATGTTACAACAAGGTCAACCGAATTGTCTGGAAGCAATTTTAACTGCTCCTTACTGTCCCCAAGATATATGTCCGTAGTTATTTCCATTTCAAAGCTCCACACGCATAATTTGCACCTTTATTGGTTCCGTTTCCAATCTGGTGGTAAATCGTTAATGTATCCGCTATCACTATTTTTTAGATGACGTCTAATGAGGCAGTTGAGCCGCCGCGAAGCGGTCGGTTTCGAACTCCTGGTTCTTCGCCCGAGCGGAGCGAGGGTGACAGGAGTTCCGGCTCAACTGCCTCATTCTTCCCCGAGCGGAGCGAGGGGAAGAACCAGTTATTAGATAGTTTATTAGTCCGGGATTAGTCATGGGTTCAACTATAGCAAAAAGAGCTAATACAGTCAATCATTACCGTAATTATTGACATACCGTGCAGATATTATTATACTTATACAATGACTAATATGCGTTATCAGATATTAGTTTACTATGGTCCATGCAACCCATACCACCTGATATATTGATTCAGTTCAACGCCGTCCTGAAGAAAAGGGCAGTGCCTCTTGCAAGCCATGCTGATTACAGGAAATGGCTTCTGTACTATCTCGATTTCCAAAGCAAATACACACTTCCGGATTCCAAGTCGGAACATGTGCGGTTGTTTATCGAGAAGTTGAGAAAGAAGAGCCAGACACCCAAACAGCAGGCGCAGGCAGCGCATGCCCTTTCTCTCTTCTTTGAGTCACAACTACAGAAAAAACGCGTCTCTCTGTCTCAGCCTGCGGCGACAACGCCAATATTGCCCCCTCTTCCGGATATGCAACAACCGCTCAGCGTACCGGAACAAGCTCCTGCTATACCAAAGAAATCGGCCGGCAGTCGTTATAATGAATGGCGTTGTCTGGAGAAATCCGGAGATCCTGCTTGGGACAAGATTATCGACGATCTCGCGGCAGAGATCAGGATGCGGCACTATTCCCGAAAAACGCTCAAGGCCTATGCGGATTGGTGCCGCAAGTTTCAGGGCTTCCTGCATAATAAGCCCCCCGACGAATTGTCGGCAACGGATGTCAAGGCATATCTCACCTATTTGGCGGTAAAGTGCAAGGTGGCGGCCTCGACGCAGAACCAAGCGTTCAGCGCTCTGTTGTTTCTGTTTCGGCATGTGCTCAAGAGAGATTTCGGAGACCACAAGGACATACCCCGGGCGAAGAAATCAAAATATATCCCCGTGGTTCTTTCCCGGAAGGAAATAGACGCTGTCCTGAAGCATCTTGAACATCCCTTTGGGCTTGCGGTCAAGCTGTTGTACGGCTGCGGGCTTCGCCTATTCGAATGCGTCAGCTTGCGGGTGAAGGATTTCAATTTCGACGCCGGAATACTTACGGTCCATGGAAAGGGCGGCAAAGACCGTACCGTGCCGATTCCGCAGGCGATCATGCCGGAGTTGACGGCCCAGTTTGAGGTTATAAGAAAACTTCATGATGAGGACCTTGCGAGGGGCTACGCCGGCGTATTCCTCGATAACCTGCTTGAAAAGAAATATCCGGCAGCCGGTAAGGATTTTATCTGGCAATGGTTTTTCCCTCAGCAGTCTTTGACCTTCGTGCCGGATGCGATGGAGCTGCGGCGGTATCATCTTCATGAAACACACGTCCAGCTGGCGCTTTACGAGGCGGTTCGGCGGGCGAAGCTCACCAAGCGCGTCACCTCCCATACCTTCCGACATTCTTTTGCCACGCACCTGCTTCAGGCAAATTATGACATCCGCACAATTCAGACGCTTCTTGGTCACAGCGACGTCAGAACTACCATGATCTATACGCATTGCGTGCCAAGCAAAACCATCAAAGAGATGAAAAGCCCGCTCGATTTTTCGTGACCTTTTGCGCCAATTGCCGGCATTCGCCCAGTGACTGAGAAAAGATGCCCAGAGAATTGCTCAGAGCTGGGGCTGCTTTGTGCTGTTGCGGATTGACACAAACACAGAGCAAAGGGTTTCTTCAAAAAACATCACCAGCTCAAATGCGCATCAGCACGTCCCACCCCGGAAGCTGAAAGATGTTTGACACCGGGTGTGCCGCAATCTGATCTACATTTCGATTTTGTAGTCCTTGATTTTGTATTGCAGGGAGCGGAGCGAAATGCCGAGGATTTCAGCAGCCTTCCGGCGATTCCCGTCAGTCTGTCTCAAAGCGTTGAGAATGGCGGCCCGTTCCGTGCTTTTCATATCTCCGGCAATGGTCTCCGTCTTCGATTCCGAAAGATGCGGAATCGACAGTTCCTCGCCGCGGGTGATGATGATGCTTCGCTCGATAAGGTTTTCGAGTTCGCGGATATTGCCTGGCCAGTCGTACTGCGCCAGTGCCGCATAGGCGCTTCCCGGCAGAGGGCGCGCCGGTTTGCCGAGGCGGGCTGCGACAGCGCGGACAAGATAGTCGGCAATCGAGGCTATCGCGGCCTTGCGCTCGCGCAACGGCGGAATAGTGACCGGAAAAACGTTGAGGCGGTAGTACAGATCTTCACGGAATTTTTTCTGAGCGGCGAGTTCTTTCAGGTTCCGATTGGTCGCCGCGATGATGCGCGCGTTTGTGCGAAGCGATTTCAGCGATCCGAGCCGCTCGAATGTCTTGTCTTGGAGAACCTTCAGAAGCTTGGCCTGCAGGCCGAGTCCCATTTCGGCGATCTCGTCGAGAAAGATGGTTCCATCGTTCGCAATCTCGAAACGGCCTTTCTTTTGCTGGGTCGCTCCTGTGAACGCGCCTTTTTCAAATCCGAAAAGTTCGGATTCGAGCAGTTGTTCGGGAATCGCGGCGCAATTGATTTCGATGAACAGGCCGCCCCTGCCGCTCAAATGGTGCAGCACCTTCGCTATGAGGCTTTTGCCTGTGCCGGTCTCGCCATACATGATGACTGTCGCGCCGGTCGGGGCGACGTCTTCAATATCTCTGAGAATGCTTTCCATTCCCGCGAAAATAACCTCTATCGGCGGAAGGGGACCGAAGAGGTCTGAGCGAAGCTGGCGGTTTTCCGCAATCAGACTCTGTCGTTCGGCAATCCTTGTCACCGCGATCCGCAATTCCTCGGGGTTTTTGAGCGGTTTGGTGATGTATTCGAGAGCCCCTTTTTTCATCGCGGCAATCGCCGTATCGACGGTTGCGTATGCTGTCACTATGATGAAGTCGGCATCCGGGACTATCTGCCGGGCATGCTCCATGAAGGTGATGCCGTCCATTTTCGGCATCTTGAGATCGGTGATGATGAGATTCGGCCGAAACTCTTCGAGGTCAAGCAATGCGCCATGGGGCGAAGACGCGCCCTGTACCGTATACCCCTCATCCGCGAGGATGCTGGTCATGAGGAGCTGGAACGACTGCTCGTCATCAAGTATCAGGATTCTGAAAGTCGCGTTTTCCATACTGTCCTATTTTCGCGGCGTTCCGGCCGGAAGCGAAATCGTAAAGGTCGTGCCTTTTGCCCGCGCCGTTGCAATATGCACCGTCCCGCCGAGCACCTCAGTGAGGCGACCGACAATTGCGAGCCCCAGACCGGTTCCGCGAGTCTTTGTGGTAAAAAACGGGTCGAATGCTTTCGCAGCCGTCTCCTCGTCCATTCCGCTTCCGGTATCGCTTACTCTTATGACTATTCTATCACGCTCAGCGGAGGCCGCAACGGTGACGGTTCCTTCCTGCTCCATGGCATCGCTTGCGTTCAGGAGCAGATTGGCGAGTATCTGGCGCAGCTTGTCCGGATCGGACGAAAGAGTCAGGGGCGCAACGCACTGCACGTTACAGACAATTTCGGGGCGTGCCGGAAGGGCGGCGATGCAGTTGTGAATGAGCTCGCACACATCGAAATCGGAGGGTTTGATCTCTGCGGGTCGCGCATAGATGAGCAGATCCTCCGTAAGCAGTTCGAGACGGCGGGTTTCGGCAATGATGATGTCGAGCGGTTGCTGTTGTGCAGGCTCGCCGTTTTTCTTCTGTTGTTCCGCAAGGTACTGCGCAAACCCCTTGATGCTGCCGAGAGGATTGCGTATTTCATGGGCGAGCACAGCCGCCATCTCACCAAGGACTGCGAATCGTTCCCGTTCGTTCATCGCGCGCCGCAGTTTTTCTGATCGGTTCAGTGCCTGCGCGAGGAAAAGCCCGATGCTCCAGAGTATGATCACGACGCCGACAGATATGCCGAGCTGTATGCGGGCCTGTCGAATGCTGTTCTCCGCCGGATACGGGTGCAGCGCCAGACGGAGCAGGTACTCGCCACGGTGAAGGTGAACCGGCGCGTCGTGAATGAATACGCGCTCATCGGTCACGAGCATCAGGTAGTAGTGTTGCGGCACTCCACGCGAAAGAGTCTGCCTGATTCGCTCATCTTCAACCGTTCTGCCGATAAGCCGCGTATTTGAGTGAAGCACGATGCGGCCGTCCCTGTCGTAGAGCGCGAGAAAGGCGATGCCTTCCCATCTGCCTTTACTGATGATTTCCCAGAACAGGTTTTCATCCGCAAAGTCCGAGCGCCGCAGCGCCGCCTCAAGGCTGGCCGTGATGCCGCTCGCCTGCAGCTTCAGCGCGTCGTCGGCAGCCGAGAGCGCGTTGCGGTAGGTGAACAGAGAACTGAGCATGGTTGCCGCGGTCGCGACTGCAAGAATAATGAGCAGAGAGACGGTTGTTCGTGAAGTAGATATGCGAGGCGACCCCATGCCTGATTATACCGCAGTGCAGGGGCGTGAGAGCGCGGGCAATGTGCTATAGTTGCAGAAACGGCATTCGGTGAGGCGGTCCTGAAGGTCCGCGTTCCGGTTTCGTCATGCAGGAGCGGCACATCACGGAAGGAGAACTCAGATGCAGAACGGCAAAGAAACTGTTCCCAATGCGGGATTTCCCGGCGGCGTGCTGACGATCAGCAATCCGGCTTGGGTGAAAGATTATCGGTTCTCATCAGCTGGCTGTGCTACTGATGAGGAACGGATGCGCCTCGCCGTCGCCCTTTCGCGAGAGAACGTTCTGCGGGGCACGGGCGGGCCATTCGGATCTGCTGTTTTTGAGGAAGAAAGCGGACGCCTTGTGAGCGTCGGAGTAAATAGTGTCGAGCGGCTCCGCAATTCGACCTTGCATGCCGAGGTAATAGCCCTGATGCTTGCGCAGGCGAGCACTGGTTCCTTTTCGCTGCGTGAAGCGGGCGGGAAAGCGTTTGTGCTGTATGCCTCTTGCGAGCCGTGCGCGATGTGTCTCGGCGCCGCGCTCTGGAGCGGCGTGCGGCGCATCGTCTGCGGTGCGCGACGGGAAGCTGCCGCGGCTATTGGTTTTGACGAAGGGCCGGTCTTTGCCGCGTCCTATCAATATCTCGAAGACCGCGGTATCAGCATCGTCCGGGGAGTGTTGGCAGAAGAAGCTGAGGCGGTGCTGAAGCTGTATCAGGAGCGGGGCGGGATTATCTATAATGCCTGAGCGATTTCTGTGCTGAGAGACTTCCTGTAGATAGTGCAGGTCAATTCCGGGCAACAGATTATCTCGAAAGTGACGCGGAAAATCAATGTATCGCGTTTCGGCGTATGTGAAGGAGAAGGGGCTCAGGTTATTCAGACAGCCCGACGGCTCTGGTTCAGACTGGCAAGCGGGTATCCCTGGAAACATATCTTTGAACTGGCTCACCAACGATTATGCCCTGAACACTGCTGAAAAACTACACACTCCCATCACAACAGAGCATCTTGGCAGGACTGCTGCGCCCAAAAACTCAGGAAAAGGCTCATCACTGCCACTGCGAAGAGAAATAAGAACCGCCGCATGGATGCCATGAGCGGTTCTTATTGTTTATGCCTCCCTCAACCTGCCTTTAACTCATAAAAACTGCTCTCGCCGAATGTTTATGAATTATGTGGGTTAGTGGAAATGTGCCGAGTCTTTGCCTGCCTTTACGTTGATCAGACCACCGCCGACAACGCGGGAAGTGATCGTTACAATTATAATCAGCACAATTGCACCAGCCAGATACAGGTAGCCTTCCTGGATGGTGGCCGCTTTCTTTGCCGCCGCCGCCGCCGCGTCAACGGCCGGCTTCGGCGCGCCGGCGATGACCTTTTCGTATACCGGAACGATACCCGGGAAGACATATGCCCAGAGATAATGCATGATGCCAATGACCGTTGCGAGGAAGATCGAATGGAGAATGGTGAAACGGAAAATATCGCCTTCGTGGCCGACCAGGTTGGTGGCCGCGGTAGCAACAGAGATCGACTGCGGGGAGATCATCTTGCCGCAGACGCCGCCGCAGGTGTTTGCCGACATGGTGATGACCGGATCGATACCGATCTTCTCAGCGGTAACTGCCTGCAGTTTTCCGAACAGTGCGTTCGTTGAGGTGTCAGAACCGGTCATGAAGACGCCGAGCCAGCCGATGATCGCTGCAAAGAACGGGAATGCCGCACCGGTCGTTGCAAATGCGGTGCCGAGCGTGATCGCCGCGCCGGAGTAATTCATGATGTAAGCAAAGCCGAGAATCGTGGCGATAGTGTAGATCGGCCACTTCAGCTGTTTAAAGGTATTTCCGGCAACCCTCACAGCGGTGCCGACCGAGGCGCCCATGACCGGGATCGAGAAGAAGAATGCAAAGAGAATCGCGGTGCCTGCCGCGCTCAGGAAGTTGAAGTTATATACTGCCGGAACCGGCTTGCCGAGGTAGTTGATCACCATGTTATGCAGGCCGGCGTTTGTCCACGGGTAAAAGAAAAGATTATTCAGCGCTGCGCCAACCGGCTTGATGCCCCAAGCAGCAACAAACAGCGAAAGGATGATGAACGGAGCCCATGCACGGAATACCTGGCCGCCGGTGAACATGAGCTGTGCCTTGCCTTCGCTCTTCGGCTCGTTCGGAAATCTCCAGCTCTCCTTCGGGTGCCAGAACCTCAGGAATGTAACCGTACAGATAATGGAGGTGAGCGATGCGATGATATCCGGGAGCAACGGCCCAAGGAAGTTAGAGGAAAGGAACTGTGCGATTGCAAAGGAACCGCCCGATACAAAACATGCCGGCCATACTTCAAGTCCCTTTTTCCAGCCCGACATGAGAACGGTCAGGTAAAGCGGAATGAGACAACTCAGAAACGGCAGCGTCCGGCCGACCATCTGGCTGAGCGCCATTTCATTAACGCCAGAAACTGCTGCGCCGACAACGATCGGGATACCGATGGCACCATAGGCAACCGGCGCGGTGTTTGCCAGCAGACATATACCAGCCGCATAGAGAGGATTGAAGCCGAGACCGACGAGCATTGCGCATGTAATTGCGACCGGGGTGCCGAATCCGGCTGCGCCTTCGATGAATGCACCAAAGGAGAACGCGATCAGGAGCGCCTGCATGCGGCGGTCATCAGAGATTGAAGCCAGAGAGTTCTTGATGACTTCGAATTGGCCGGTTGCGACTGACATGTTGTAAATAAATAAGGCCGTAATAACAATCCAGCAGACAGGGAAAAGTCCGAACATAGCTCCCTGAAAAGTTGCGAGCAGTGCGTACTGTGCCGGCATGCCATATACGAAAACGGCGATACCGATAGCGAGTGCGGTTGCGATAGTTGCTGCGATGTGTCCCTTCATCTTGATGAACGCCAGCGCGATACCAAGGAAGAAAATCGGAATAGCCGCGACAAGTGCCGAAAGGCCGACAGAGCCGAGCGGGTCAATATTCATTGTCCAGGTCATTGTAATATTCTCCTTATTCTTCCCCTCGCTTCGCTCGGGGAAGAATGAGGCAGTTGAGCCGGAACTCCTGTCACCCTCGCTCCGCTCGGGCGAAGAACCAGGAGTTCGAAACCGACCGCTTCGCGGCGGCTCAACTGCCTCAATAATCAATTGGAATTAAACTGCTGCCGAGCGGGACTGTAGCGTGAATTGCTGCTTGCGTATCACCTCTTTTCAATAGGGAAGATAAAGCGATGCTTTTTGTACTGTTTGATGCTCTGTCGCATGAGCATCACCCCGAACGCTTAAGACCTGCACATCATTCAAATAAATTTGAAGCAAATTCCGATGGAGCGGTAGTGCGGAACTTCCCGGGTTTCGGTGACAGGGGGTGCAATTTTCCGCTCCGATAACGTGTTTTGCCCACAGTCCGATATGACGAAAGATAGACGCTCTTGAGTTTTTCAAAGATACCGTAAAAAAATAAATGAGTCATATTAGCGGTTTTAAAGTCAATAATTAACACCCATTAACTATTAGTACCACAGGAACGAGGTCTTGTCAACATGCCGATTGCGGAATTGGTGCTTCCTGAATGACCAATACTCTGTGAGATGAGAAATAAGCAGGTAAGAGCATGTACTTCATAGGTATGAAAAATGAACAGGTTCGGAAACGGAATGATGTGAAATGTAAACGGTGCTCAATAGTCAA
>CAYMRS010000056.1:0-14545 GCA_964392915.1 uncultured Nitrospiraceae bacterium | reverse complement strand
AATAAACACTTTGCGAAATAGTGCTACAATAAAAGAGTATTTTTGATTGAAGGAGCCTCAAGTTATTCCATGAATGAACAGAACGAAACACCCGAACAACCCGCTTCGCCGGTCCAGCCGGAATCTGACGCGCCAGAGTCGAAGCCGCGCCGGCAGGCTCGCCGCCCATCGGCAAAAAAGACCCCGCCACCTGACGCACAGACTGATATGCAGATCCCTTCACAAACAGAAGATCCAGTGACGGGAGATGACGATGCCAAAGAACGTGCGCTGGTGAAACCACGGCGGCGCAGGCCGCCAATAACGCCTGCCGCCGATGGCATTCCTGCAGCTTTGCCGCTTCCGGAAACCGCACGTTCTGGCGAGGTGTCTGCTCCATCAGCAGACACGCAGCACGCGACAGTCCCTGCAGACCAAACTGAATCTCCTGCGGCTCCATCTGCGCCAGGCACTGGACGGCGCAGGCGCAGACGCCGCAGAAAGAGCAAAAAACCGCAGACTGAAGATGCGGCTGTTGTTCAGGCTGGGGAAGAAGGAAAGCTCACTGAAGGCGCGTCAGTGCCAACAGACACCACGGAGACACCTGCTCCTCCGCTTGATGAGCAACCAGCTCTCCCCGAAAAATCGCGCAAGCGCCGGAGAAGGCGCAAGGGGAAAAAGACGCCCGGCTCCGATATGGCAGCCTCGGCAGAAACCGTTGAAGCTGATACTGAGCCGGTGCTGGTTCAGGACGCGCCCAAACGAATACTGATAAATGCGCGCTTTGCTGAAGAACAGCGTGTGGCCATTGTCGAAGGTACGCATCTGACCGATTTTTACGCGGAAAGCTCTGCGCGAGTGAACCTGAAAGGAAATATTTTCAAGGGAATTGTGGAGGGTCTCGCTCCGAGCCTGCAGGCAGCCTTTGTCGATTTTGGCCGAAAAAAACGCGGATTTCTGCAGTTCCGTGAAGTCATGCCGGAGCTTCGCCTCGGAGAAAACATCCTTGAGGAAGGACAGGAAATTCTCGTTCAGGTCGAGCAGGATGAGCGCGACGCCAAGGGGGCAAGCCTCACGACGTTCATTTCGTTGCCCGGTCGATATATCGTGATGCTTCCCGGCCAGCAAAAGGTCGGCATCTCGCGCAAGATCGAGGATCGCGAAGACCGCGACCGTCTCAAAGACACCTTTAATTCTCTCAAGCTTCCGAAAGGCATGGGCTTTATTCTCCGGACAGCCTGCGGGGATTCGCTCGATGTGGAGCTTGACCGGGACCTGAAGTACCTGACCAAGCTCTGGAGCCGTATCAGCGCTGATGCAAAAAAAGGCAAGGCTCCGAAACTTGTTTATCAGGAGCACAGCGTCACCATGCGGGCACTTCGCGACTATCTCACCTCTGATACATCCGAGATTCTGATCGACGATGCGGAAACATTCAGGGAAACGAATTCATTTCTGCAGAAAATGATGCCGTGGCGAACCGTCAACGTGACGCACTACCAGGAAAAAGAGCCGCTCTTCGGCGTCCATGGAGTTGAGAAACAGATAGAGGACCTTGCGAACAACCGCATAAAGCTACCCTCCGGCGGCACTATCGTTTTCGGCAAGACAGAGGCGCTCACCGCGATTGATGTGAACTCGGCAAAGAGTCATAAGGAAGACAATATTGAGGAGACCGCGCTCTCAACCAATCTTGAAGCAGCCGCTGAAATAGCGCGTCAGCTTCGCCTGCGCGATATTGGCGGCCTCATTGTTATCGATTTTATTGATATGCGATCGGGCAGGAACCGCTCCCTCGTTGAAGCTCGCCTGAAGGAGTCGCTGATCGCCGACAAGGCAAGCCTTGAACTCCTACCCATTTCACGGTTCGGGCTTCTGGAGATGACACGCGAACGCCTTCGTCCTGCCTATGCTGCAGCCATCTCGCGCAGTTGCCCGCTCTGCAGCGGGCACGGAACTGTTCCCTCTGACGAGCATGTGGTGCTATGCGCGCTGCGCGAACTCCACATGCTTGCTGAGAGCAATCCCGGATCAACTCTTCGGTGTCACCTTTCGGTCGAAAGCGCGAACCTGATGTCAAACACGCGGCGGCAGGAGCTGACTGTTTTTGAGCAGAGGCATCAGGTCACAATTCAGATGATTGCCGACAAGACCAAACATCAGGGCCAATACTCAGTTGAGGTAAAAAAGCACAAATAAGCGCAATGCTTTGGTGTGCCTTCAAAAAACAAAGGCCGACCGGGAAATCCCGGCCGGCCTTTGTAATACTGTGAAAACTATCTGTTGTACTTGATTAAAAGCGGAGCAATCAGCAGGGCCACGATGTTGATAACCTTAATCATCGGGTTGATTGCCGGTCCGGCAGTATCCTTGTAAGGGTCGCCGACGGTGTCGCCGGTGACTGCTGCCTTGTGGCCGTCACTGCCCTTTTTGTGCACTACGCCCTTGTCGTCGGTAACGCCGTCTTCAAATGCCTTCTTGGCATTGTCCCATGCGCCGCCGCCGCTCGTCATCGCGATGGCCTGGAAGAGGCCTGTCAGGATGCTGCCGATGAGCATGCCGCCGAGGGCCTCACGGCCGAGAATAAAGCCGACCAGAATCGGAGCAACTACCGGAATAAGCGCCGGAAGCATCATCTCCTTGATAGCCGACTGGGTAACGATGTCAACGCACTTGCCATACTCAGGCTTGCCGGTACCTTCCATGATGCCCGGGATCTCGCGGAACTGTCTGCGGACTTCGACAACGACGCCGCCTGCTGCGCGGCCGACTGCAAGCATGAGCAAGCCGCCGAAATAGTACGGAATCAGTCCGCCTATAAACAGACCGGCGATGATCATCGGGTCAGCAAGATCGAACCTGATGGCTGTCGGGAACGACCGTGAGTATTCAGCAAAGAGCACAAGAGCTGCAAGACCGGCAGAGCCGATGGCATATCCCTTGGTAACAGCCTTAGTCGTGTTTCCAACCGCATCAAGCGGATCGGTAATTGCGCGGACGCTTTCATCAAGTCCTGCCATTTCCGCGATACCGCCTGCGTTGTCGGTAATCGGGCCGTATGAGTCAATAGCAACGACAATACCGGTCATCGAAAGCATCGAGACCGCGGAAAGCGCGATAGCGAAAAGGCCGGTGCCAACATTCCCTGCGAAACCGCCGCCAAGAGCGTAGGAGCCGAGAATTGCACCGACGATGGTTAATGCCGGAAGCGCGGTCGCCTCCATGCTCATTGCGAGACCAGCGATGACGTTCGTGCCGTGGCCGGTGAGGCTAGCCTGTGCAATAACTTTTACCGGTCTGTATTCCTTCGCAGTGTAGTACTCAGTAATCCATACGATAAGGCCGGTCAGGGCAAGACCGATGAGCGAAGTCAGGAATACGCTCATGATGGACATCGTCTGCTCACCTGCGGGAATCAGCGTGAAAAACCAGGCTGTGGCGAAATAAAACGCGACAGCTGCAAGGAGACCGGCAACAGCCAATCCCTTATAGAGCGCACCCATGATGTACTGGCTGCCGCCCATCTTCACGGCGTAGGTACCGATAATCGATGCAATAATGGAGATGCCGCCAATCATGAGCGGGAACTCGACCCACAGGCTGCCTGCGCCGAAAACGGTCTTTGCGAGCAGCATCGCGGCGACGATGGTAACAGTGTAGGTTTCATATAGGTCGGCTGCCATACCGGCGCAGTCACCGACGTTGTCGCCGACGTTGTCAGCAATAACTGCAGGGTTGCGCGGATCGTCTTCCGGAATGCCTGCTTCGACCTTGCCAACGAGGTCAGCGCCGACGTCGGCAGCCTTAGTGTAAATGCCGCCTGCGATACGGGCAAAGACCGACATGAGCGAGCATCCAAACCCGAGACCGATGAGTGCGTGGAACGCGGTATCGATGTCGGTTGATCCCTTTGCAATCGGATAAAAGAGCGCGATGCCGATCAAGCCGAGGCCGACGACCATAACGCCGGTAACGGAGCCACCCTTGAAGGCAACGGACAGAGCCTCCTGAAGTCCCTTCTTGGCGGCTTCAGCGGTTCTGATATTTGACATAACGGTAACCATCATGCCGAAATAGCCGGCAACCGCCGAGCCGATAGTACCGATAAGGAAGCCGACTGCGGTCCAGAGACCGAGCGTGACGGCAATCAAGACTGACATGACAACGGCTACAATTGCGACTGTTTTGTACTCACGCGCAAGAAAAGCTTCCGCGCCTTCCCTTATGGCCTCGGCAATCTGCCTCATCTTATCCGTGCCAGTCGGCTGGCTTGCGACCCATGCTTTAGTGACGAACGAATAGATAATAGCTATCGCGCCACAAATCAGGGCAAAAATGATAATTGGTGTCATCCCCTTTTTTTCCTCCTTCTGTTTTTTGCTCGTGTTCATCCAAACTGCTTAGCCAATTGCCATTTGTATCCCTGTGACCCTCACCTCCCTAAAAACTGACAATATGCTACCTGCAATTCCTTTGCAAAAAAGCGCTGGGCCTAGCTCCGTTTGCTGTACTTCGCAAAGACCAATGCTGTTGTTCGGTAGACCATGTGCGCCATCTTGGAGTATGGCGCGTATGCGAACAGCACAAAAACAAAAACAAGATGCGCAAAATACATCGGATACCCCAGCACGGCAACATTCGCGAGCCTGAGTATCTGCGCCAGCATACCGGTCAGGCCGACGCCGAACACAACGACAATGAAAAACCAGTCAAAGTAGCTGCCGACACCGGCTTTTTCCTGATTCTTCATGCGGTTCATGATGATCATCGTGATGCCGATGAGCATCGCCACGCCGCTCACATTGCCGATCCATTTGAGGATATTGGTCTGCGGATACGGACCGCTGTAGTTGAAGACATAAATATAGGAAGCTGCGAGCGCTGTCGTAATGGAAAGGCCAATGAACGAATAAAAAAGTATCTTGTGCGCTATCGAACGATCTTTGGCAACTCCGCACTTCTCAAAGATGGAATGCGTAAGGATTTCCCTGATTGTTTCAAAGAGCGGCGAAATGACGCCTTTTTGCAGCGGAGGCGGATAATTGGCTGACATAGCCGCCCAGTAGCTCTTCACTCCCTTATAGAACATGAATGTCGCAAAAAGCGCGAGCGGAACAAACACCGTATCGATATACAGCGTTGGCGGGAACATGAGTGAATACGACATGAGCTGACCGTTCGGTATGCGGGGAATTCCATTGGTGAGGTGTCCCTGAATGAAAAGCTCAAACAGGAAGATAATCGTCGGTATCGCGAAGAGCAGGATTGCGAACTTCGAGTCATTCACCATTTTGCCAAGACACGACGGTTTCGAATACTCCTGAATCGTCATTTTGCGAACAGCGCCCAGCACCTCGCCAGGCTTCGCGCCGCGCGGGCAGTGGGCAGTGCAGTCGCTGCACTGGTGGCAGAGCCACACGTCCGGACTTGCAAGCAGCTTGTCCTTCAGTCCCCACTGGGCGTACAGCATCTCTTTCCGCGGAAATGGCTTCCGGTCCGGAGTCACGTCGCAGACCACCGTGCAGGTCGAGCACTGGTAACACTTCTTCAGCGACTCGCCGCCCGCAGCGATAATCTCTTTCGTAAACTCAAGGTCAGGCTTCAAGATCTGATCTGACATTTATAGCCTCCTACATGCCCTTGAACGGATTCGGGCCGATCTCTTTTATCTTTTCTACAAACTCATTAACTATCTGCGTAACCTTGCCGTACTCATCAATGGCAACTTCAACCAGCTTTACGCGGTCGGCCTCCAGCTGAAGCCGATCGAGGGTCTCCTGCACCTTTCCGAGACGGTAGTTTGCGAGTTCGCTGCCTTTGGCAAAGTGGCACTGGTAATTTTCGCCGAACTTGCAGCCCATGAGCAGCATGCCGTCAACGCCGCGGGAGAATGCGTCGGCGAGCCAGACGAGGTTCATTGAACCAAGACAACGAAGCGTAATAAAGCGAGCTGCAGGGTCGAGCTTCATCTTCTGGAGTGCCGCGGTATCGATTGCCGGATAGGCGTCGTTTTCGCAGCAGACCACAATGACGCGCGGTTCGTCCTCATCATCAGGAACCGAGAACGACTTCATCATTGACCCGATCATGTCGACATGATAATCCTTAAAAGAAACGATGCGCTCGGGGCAGGCCCCCATGCAGGTAGCGCAACGGCGGCAACGACCGGGCTTGAAAAACGGAGTCCCTTTTTCGTCCTCGTCTATTGCGCCGAACGGACATTCTTCCGTACACCGCTTGCACGACGTGCAGCGGGTCATCATCGGATCCGGGAACGTAATATCCCACGCGCGCGGATGAACCGACATGCCCACCGCAACATGCTCGGCAGACTGAATTGCCTTCAGAGCCGCGCCGGTCGCGTCATCCTGCGCTTCGGTCATGTTCATCGGCTGACGAACCGCACCGGCAGCAAAGATGCCGGTCCTCCTGGTTTCGTACTGGAAGCAGATGAAGTTGGAATCAGCAAACCCATTGAAAAGCTCAAGATCCGGCAACCCTAGCCCTTGGCGGTACTCAAGATTCAGAACCGGGTCATCTGCCGTTGCGGGAACCATGCCGGTAGCTAGGACAACAAGGTCGGCCTCCAGCTTTACCGCCGAGCCAAGCAGGGAGTCTTTCATCTCAACATACATAGTGCCGTCCGGCCCTTCCGTGACGCCGCTCACTTCCGCCTTTGTCAGCATGACGCCCGGATCGTTCTGCGCTTCCTTGTAGTAGTACTCCGTGCGGCCCGGCGTGCGCATGTCCTTATAGAGAATCATCGCAATCGCTTCAGGATCCTGCCGCACATATTTGGCTTGTTTCAGCGAAGCAGCGCAGCACATTGCGGAACAGTACGGCAAGTGATTGGGGTCACGCTGGCCGGCGCACTGGATAAATGCAACCTTCTTGGCCGGCTTGCCGTCTGACGGCCGCGTAATCGGGCCCTTCTTCGCAATCTCTTCCAGTTCAATCTGCGTTACAACATCCTTCAGCTTGCCATAGCCGAGATGTCCGAGCTTTTTCGCATCATAAGGCTTCCAGCCGGCCGCAAGAATGACCGCGCCAATCTTGACCGTCTCTTCGGATCCTTTGCTCGTTATGGTCACATCGAATGCACCCGGCTGACCCGCAATCTTTTCAACCTTTGCGGATTTGAAAACCTTGATATTCGGGTTGCCCTCGACAGCCTGAATGGTTGGTTCGAGATCGACATCGACGATGAGCGGCTCTTTGAACGGGAGTGAGGTCGGGATCTTCTTGTAGAGTTTGCCGACAAAACCACCGAGCACGGCCTCCTTTTCGACCAGTACTACCTGATATCCTGATTTTGCTGACTGCAGTGCGGCCTGCATACCGGCCACGCCGCCACCGATAACGAGGATATCCTTGACAGTCTCCATCAGGTACGGTTCAGGCATGTCGCCCTTCTGCGCCTTGATGATTCCCATCTGAATGTAGTCTTCCGCTGCCAACTGTGCATCAGACTTCTCCTGCGTCCAGACAGCAAGCTCACGAATCGGAATGCGCTCGACCATGCAGCCGGGGAAGTCGAACTCAGCATACTTAACGCGGCCGGAGCACGCGGCAATCACGAGTGTATTAACGCCCTCAGCCTGAATGTCAGCCCTGATCATCTCAAGCCCTTCAGGTCCGCAGAGCGCATCATGGCTCTTTACGACCGGAACCTTCATTTTGTTCTTGCTGACGGTTTCGATCTTTTCGAATTTTACCGATTCACCGATTGAGCAGCCTTTGCATATATAGAGTGCGAGTTTCTTTTGCATCGATGATTACCTCCTCTTCCCTGCAAGGATCGCCTTGAGCGCTGCGCTCGTGGCATCCTGCGCCGATTTCGAGACATCCATCGGATTCCTGCTGCAGCCGGCCGGAAAAACGCCCTCGCCAGGAGCGGCAAAGCCTTCGACATAATTCACGCCGGGCAGTGGCTTCGACACGCCTGCAGGCTCCATGCCGGTGGCGAGGACGACCATGTCGAACACCTGCTCGACCTTGTCGCCGGTCACCATGTCTTCAGCTGTAACTGCAACATCACCGTTTTTCTTCTTTTCTATCTTTGCGACCTTGCCTTTGATGAAGGTCACCTTGGAGTCAGCCTGTATCTGGTTGAGAAACTTTTCATACCGGCCCGGCGTGCGCATATCAATATAAAATATGGAGACTTCCGCATCAGAATTCTGCTCCCTGATGTACAAGGTCTGCTTCAGCGAGGCCATGCAGCAAATGTAGGAACAGAAGGCGAGATGGTTTTCGTCCCTGCTCCCGGCACACTGCACAAAAGCGACCTTCTGCACCGGCTTTCCGTCAGAGGGACGGTTAATCGCGCCGCCGGTCGGTCCGTTCACCGCAGATATCCGCTCCATCTGCATATTTGAAATGACATTCGGAACCCTGCCGGAACCAAGCGTTTCAATGCGGTCTGAATTATAAGGATTCCAACCGGTCGCCACCACGATGCTGTCAACCTTCAGATTCACCGTCTCAGCCTTCATATCAAGATCAATTGCGTCGTATTTGCATGCTTCCTTGCAGGCGGTCCCGCACTCCTTTTTACAGGCCTTTGCATCAATGACATACTGCTGAGGAAATGCCTGATTAAAGGGCAGGTATGCAGCCTTCGTCTTGTCCATGCCGAAGTTGAAATCATTGGACCGCGTTGCGGGACATACTTCGGCACAGGCATCACACGCGACACACTTGTCGTTAACGAACCGAGGGTTCAATTGAACCGTCACGTCATAATTGCCTCGTTCGCCGGTAATTGTAGTCACCTCTGCCATCGTATAAAACGTGACATTGGGGTTCGTCTTGATGCGCCGGAAGTTGATTTCGAGACCACAGACCGGCGGGCACATCTTCGGGAAGTACTTGTTCAACTGAGCTACCCTGCCCCCTAGGTAGGGGTTCTTCTCGACGATGATAACCTCAGCCCCCGATTCGGCCGCATCGACTGCGGTCGTCAGGCCGCTAAAGCCGCCGCCGATTACCAGGATGCGGCTGGGCTTGTCACTGGTTTGCATGCTGTTCCTCCTCCATCACGTTGTGTTCTGACACGAATATGCACAGCGGGAGTCGCCCGGTCGGGCGCTTCCTGCTGTGTCCATTCGACAAAGAAGAATGGGAGAGGGGCTGAGCCCCTCTCCCATAGGGTGAGACTTAAGCAAACAGCTCCACGTACGGAACTTTCTTGAAGTTCCAGGTGTCGGTTGCTGCATCGTAGGTCGAGTTGACAAAGCACTTCCAGTCTTTGTCGTTGATAGCAAGGAAGTCGCCGCGATAATAGTAGCCCGGATACCGGGTCTCTTCGCGGAACAGGATGTGGCGGGCATGTGCCTCAACAGACAGAATGCGGTGATAGTTCTCCCAGCAGCGGAGCAGCTCATGGAGGTTTGACGCCGCCATCTTGTTGGCATCTTCCTTGAGCATGTCGAGCAGCTTGAGACCTTCATCAAGCATGGTCTTTGAGGTCATGTACCATGTTGCGCAACCGCCGAAATACTCGTCGGCAATCTTCTGCATGCGCGCCTGGAGCATCTTCGGACGGATGTAGTACGGGTTGGTAAGCGTGTCGGTCGAGTAGGTTTTGTATTTCTCATAGACCTCAAACGGCAGGTAGAGCTCTGCGCTAATCTCGTCTGCGGTTTCCTTGATGGCCGGCTTGAAGTTTGGCTCATCAAGAATAAGCTGGAGAGCTGCCTTTGCTGCGAGGCGGCCTTCAGCGTGGGAACCGGAAGAGAACTTGTGGCCTGATGCGCCGACAACGTCGCCAGCCATGAAGAGTCCCTTCACGGTCGACATTCTGTTATAGCCCCAGCTCCACTCGGCAGGAGTGCCCGGAATGTTGCCCGGTCCGCTGACCCAGAAGCCTGCGCAACCAGCGTGCGAGCCAAGGAGATACGGCTCGGTCGGCATGATTTCGGACGGGGTCTTGTCAGGCTCGATGTTTTTGCACGCCCAGAGACCTGCCTGGCCGATTGCCATATCGAGGAAGTCTTCCCATGCCTCAGCTTCGAGGTGCTTGATCTTCTTCTGCGCGTCCTTTTCGCCGAACTTCTCAATGAAGGACTTGTTGATAGCGTCCATTGCATGATGCGTATTCATCCAGATCGGGCCTTTGCCGGCCTTCATGTCCATCATCATCATATGGTTGCGGATACAGGTGCCCATCTTCTCTGCATACGGGCTGTAAAGCTTCTTCGTGGCCTCAAAATTCTCGCCGAGGCAATAGTCTTCGCCGGCTGCGTTGCGGGCCTGTGCCTTGAAGAAGAGGAACCATGCGCCGACCGGGCCGTAACCGTCCTTGAAGCGGGCCGGGACGAAGCGGTTTTCCATCATGGTCAGCTCGGCGCCGACCTGCAGACCGAGTGCGTATCCGGAGCCGGAGTTCCAGACCGGGTACCATGCGCGGCCCTGGCCTTCAGCAATCGACCGGGGACGGAAGCAGTTGACTGCGCCGCCGGCTGCGTTGATGATAGCCTTGCCCTTGAAGATGTAAATTTTGTTCTCGCGGACGCTGAATCCGGCGACTGCCGCTATTCTGTTCGGCTCGTTGGCATCCTTGTATGCCTTAACGCAAAAGACGCGCTCATACAGGTTCTGTGCCATACCGGTTGCGAGTCTGTTATACTCCAGCGCTGCCTTTGCTGCTTCGCCGACGATGACCTTGTAGGACTCACCGTTGATCATGATCTGCCACTTGCCGGAGCGGACCGGCGTGCCGCCGTCCTTCAGGAGAGCTTTGCCCTCGTCGCGCGCCTGGAAGCCGTCGAGCGAGAAGCCGTCGTCGCCTTTTTTCCAGATCGGAAGACCCCACTCTTCAAAGAGATGAACGGAGTTGTCGACATGGGCGCCGAGGTCGGCAACCAAGTCTTCACGGATAATGCCCATAAGGTCGGCGCGGACATATTTCACATAGTCAGCGACCTTATTTTCGCCAACATAGGTATTGATTGCGGAAAGACCCATTGCGACGGCGCCGCTTCTGTCAGCTGCTGCCTTGTCAACCATGACAATCTTCAGGCCTTTCGGTGTTCCATAGCGGGCTGCTTCATACGCTGAGCCGCAGCATGCCATGCCGCCGCCGATCAGAAGCAGATCGGCTTCAACCTCTACAACTTCTGGCTTCTGGCAAAATGAAAACGTACAGGTTTCTTTTTCCATTCTTATGGTCCCCCTTCCTTATTCAGCTTTCGCCGGGCCGTTGAAGAAACCCGACTTCTTGAGGTCGTCAAAATTCGGCTCCGGCAATCCTGCATAGATGCTGTCAGCTGTCCATGCGCCTTCAGCGGTCAGGCGGATTGGGAACTTGTAACGCTTCAGGAGGCCATTGCGGAACTTGACGGTCCACATAATGGAATCTGAACCACGCATCGGGATAACGTTGCCGCCGAGCGGTGCGAAATCCTGGTATGCTCTTACCTCAATTGCCTGCTGCGGGCAAATCTTTACACAGTTGTAACACTCCCAGCACTGCTCCGGCTCCTGATTCCATGCTTTCATCAGGTCTCTGTCGAGAGCCATAAGGTCGTTCGGACAAATATACTGACAAGCGGTCTTATCCTGGGCCTTGCAACCGTCACACTTTTCGGTGATGACAAAACTTGGCATACTGCGAACCTCCTTCATGAGTGTAGTTTGTAGTGGTACTGCGCTAAAAGTCATGCTACATAACGATGGGTTCCTCCGGACTTTGCACCTCCTTTCGGAACATCGTGCGCGGCAGGGCTTTTAGCCCTGCCGCGCACGTTATCGGTTATAAATTATTTCTTTTCGCCTTCCGAATATTTATGGAGCTTAATCTCAACTTTTTCATCGAGCCCCTGATAATACTCCTGAAGTATCACAACGACTTCCGGACGGCTGAACTGAGGGATTACCGACTCGCCGTCAGACAGCATCTTCCGAAGCTTCGTTCCGCTCAGAAGCACCCTGTCATCCTTACCGTGCGGGCATGTCTTCATGGAAGCCATACCATCGCACTTGTAGCAGTAGAACGTCCAGTCGATTTTCAATGGCCGAGTCTCGAGAGCGCCTGCGGGAATCTCATCAAAAATCTTCTGCGCATCAAACGGCCCGTAGTATTCTCCGACGCCTGCGTGGTCGCGGCCTACGATGAGATGGCTGCATCCGTAGTTCTGCCTGAATGTTGCATGCAATAAGGCTTCACGTGGTCCGGCATATCTCATGTCAAGAGGATAACCGGCCTGTATTGTAGTATTGGGGACAAAATACAGCTCCGTCAGCTTATCAATAGCCTTTACTCTCACATCGGCTGGAATGTCGCCTGGCTTCAACTTGCCAAGGAGTTGATGAATCAGCACGCCATCACTGACCTCGACTGCGATTTTGGCCAGATACTCATGCGAACGGTGCATGGGGTTTCTGAGCTGGAGACATGCTACTCTGTTCCATCCCTTCTCTTCAAACATCTTTCTTGTTTCAACCGGACGCTTATAGACTCCGGCATACTCTGTCGGGAAGGTGCCTTCGCTCAGGACCTTGACCGGACCCGCGAGGTTGACATCAGCCTGCTCCATAACCATTTTCACGCCCGGATGCTCAAGGTCGTTGGTTTTAAAGATATGCTGGCACTCAAAAGCTTTGTCGATCGTATACTTCTCTGTCACCTTCATGGTTGCCATGATCTCATTGAACTCTTCAGAGAAAAGCGCGATCTCGTCGCCAATTTTGATGCCGTCAGCCTGCTGCTTAGAGCAGGACATGGTAATCGGAATCGGCCAGAACGTGCCGTCAGCCATCTTGTAATCGGCGCAAACGCCTTTCCAGTCAGCTTGTGTCATGAAGCCGGTCAGCGGGGTGAAACCGCCGATGCCCATCATAATAAGGTCAGCAGCCTCGCGTGAAGTGATATTGACCTTCGTGAGCGTCACAGCCTTTGCCTGTTCTGCTGCCAGTGCGGCACCTTCGAGCAGGAGCGGCATAAGCTTTTTGTCTTTACCATGCGGATTAACAAGTGCCATTCAAATCCTCCTTCAAATTTTTTCGTTTGTGATGGTTATTTCAGGCCAAGCGCAGCGCAGACCTGAGCGAAAATGTCGTCAATGCTGCCGGTTCCGGCAATTGACTTTACAATCCCTTTTCCCTTGTAGTAATCAAGCAAAGGCGCGGTTGATGCCGTGTAAACATCAAGGCGCTTCTTGATGGTCTCTTCCTTGTCGTCGTCACGCTGATAGAGCGCGCCGCCGCATTTGTCGCAGGCTTCGCCCTTTGAAGACGGCGAAAAATAAATGTTGTACATCTGACCGCATGCCTTACAGGTCCGGCGGCCGGTGAGTCGCTTCATAAGATCTTCGAGCGGAACGTCAACGCTGACTGCTGCATTGAGAGACATGTTGAGCGTGGCAAGCATCTTGTCGAGGGCTTCTGCCTGGGAGGTGTTGCGCGGAAAGCCATCAAGAATATAGCCCTTTTTCACATCGTCCTGCTTCAGCCGTTCCTCGACCATGCCGAGAACAACGCTGTCGGGGACTAACTGACCCTGATCCATTACGGATTTGGCTTCTTTGCCAAGGGGGGTTCCTGCGGAAACTGCTGCTCTCAGAAGGTCGCCGGTGGAAATCTGCGGGATTCCATACTTTTCAACTAATTTCTTTGCCTGGGTTCCCTTGCCGGCTCCGGGAGCGCCGAGAAGTACGATTCTCATGAAAAGCCCTCCAATCAAAAAGATATGCTGGTCATATAACATAATCGTTAAAGGTCGTTAATGCAATTTTAAAATTATAATGGTGTGATAAGAATTGCTAATACATAGTCAACTTATTGATATTGTTCAGAGTTCTTCAAAAAATCGGCCAGCTTGCCGAGCGCTTTCCGGCGGTGGCTCAGGGAGTCTTTCTCTGACGCTGCCATTTCGGCAAAGGTGCGGACGTGTCCGGCCGGGTAAAAAACCGGGTCATAACCGAACCCCAAGCCACCCTTTGGCTCTCTGCCGATAGAGCCTTCGACAAAGCCCCAAAATGTATGGCTGTCACCTCCCGGAGCTGCAATCGCTATGCAACAAACGAATCGGGCTGAACGCTGTCCATCAGGCACTGACTGAAGAGTACTCAGCAGTTTTTCGACATTCGCGGCATCTGTCGCATCCGGCCCGGCGTACCGTGCTGAATGCACGCCGGGCGCGCCATTCAGCGCGTCGACCTCAAGTCCAGAATCGTCAGCAATCGCGACCTGTCCGGTAAATTCGGCAATCTCCCGGGCTTTCTTCAGCGCATTTCCGTCAAATGTGTCCGCATCTTCAATGACATCAGGGCAATCGGGGAAGTCGGCAAGAGACCTGACCTCTACGGGATGACCGGCAAGAATCCTCCGTATCTCTTCCGCCTTTTTCCGGTTGCGCGATGCAAGAACAAGCTCCATGGGAAACTCCTTTTCAATTCAAAGCCTTGTTGAGCTTAGCACGAGGCGGTTTTTTCGGCAAGAGCTGGCAGCGTAATTTGACTTTTCAGGCGATAATCAGTTAGTTTAAACGTCAGCGGGGTGGAGCAGTCCGGTAGCTCGTCGGGCTCATAACCCGAAGGTCGCAGGTTCAAATCCTGCCCCCGCC
>CAYMRS010000055.1:0-14982 GCA_964392915.1 uncultured Nitrospiraceae bacterium | reverse complement strand
AGCAAGTCCGCTCGAAGAAGCAGGAAGCTCTCGCACCTCAGTAGTTTCGAGATGCACGGGTATTTATTCCCGTGAGTATGTCACTGGAAGAGCAAGGAGACGCCAATGGCTGAGCTTAAACGGATAGACTCACATCGTTTGCTGGTGCCCAAAGACTACAAGGAAGGCATGCGCACGGACGGCATGATTTTTGTTGATGAACACCTCCAAAAGGACCTTGAAAAAGGGTCCATAGATCAGGTCGCCAATGTCGCCACGCTTCCGGGTATCGTCGGGCGTTCGATGGCGATGCCTGACATTCATACCGGCTATGGTTTTCCCATCGGCGGGGTGGCTGCTTTTGATCTGAAAGATGGAGTGCTATCGCCGGGAGGTGTGGGCTATGATATCAACTGCGGAGTTCGCCTTATCAGAAGCAACCTGACGAAGACCGAATTGATGCCGAAGATGTCGGAACTGGTCGATGCGCTCTATAAATCGATTCCTTCAGGGGTTGGATCAAAAGGCCGCATCCGCCTGAATGAGCGGGACCGTGAACAGATTCTGCTGAAGGGCGCGCGCTGGGCGGTTGAGCAGGCATATGGCTCACAGAGCGATCTGGAGAACGCGGAGTCTGGCGGTTGCATGGCTGGGGCAGACCCATCCGGCATCAGCGCCAAGGCTTATGAGCGCGGCCGCGCTCAGCAGGGCACGCTCGGGTCCGGCAATCACTTTCTTGAAGTGCAGTATGTTGATGAGATCTTCGATAAATCTGCAGCGGGTGTCCTCGGCATTTTTCTGAACCAGATAACGGTCATGATTCATACCGGTTCTCGTGGCTTTGGCCATCAGGTCTGTACCGATTATCTTGAAGTCATGGGCAGAGCGGCTGAGAAATATAACATCCAGCTTCCGGATCGCGAGCTTGCGTGCGCCCCGTTTTCTAGCCCTGAAGCCCAGGACTACTTTGGAGCCATGAAAGCGTCGGCAAACTATGCGTGGGCGAATCGTCAGTGCCTGACGCACTGGACGCGCGAGGTTTTTTATGAATTTTTTCGCGTTTCGCCTCGGGAAGCCGGCATGTCCCTTATCTATGATGTAGCACACAACATTGCAAAGGTTGAAGAGCATCGCGTAAACGGAGTGGATCGAAAGCTGGTGGTTCACAGGAAGGGCTGCACGAGAGCATTTCCTCCCGGTCATCCGGAACTGCCCGCCCGGTATCGTTCCATCGGCCAGCCGGTGTTAATCCCCGGAGATATGGGCCGGGCTTCCTATGTGTTGCTCGGAACGCAAAAAGCGATGGATGAAACATTCGGGTCCACCTGTCATGGAGCGGGACGTCTGCTTTCGCGCCATCAGGCCATTCGTCAGGCAAAAGGCCGTGCTATGCGACGTGAGATGGAGGACAGAGGGGTTGTTGTCCGGGCGGCAGGCCGTGAGACACTTGCCGAAGAGATGCCGGAGGCGTATAAAAACATTACGAATGTCGTCGATGTGGTGCATAATGCCGGCATTTCGAAGAAAGTGGCGCGGCTCAGGCCGCTCGGGGTGATTAAAGGGTAATGCCAGAGAAAAAACTGCGAATCGGGAAAATCTCCTATGCGAATGTCTTTCCCATTTTTTACATGCTGGAGCGTGTTTGCGACTGTTCAGATTTCGAGATTATCGAGGGAGTTCCGTCTGAGCTGAACGCGATGCTTCGAGCCGGGGCGCTCGATATCAGCCCGTCATCGTCCGTTGAATATCTGAGGCACCCCGAGATTTATACTTACATTGACGGCATTTCCATCAGCAGTCGGGGGCCGGTCGGCAGCGTGTTTCTTTTTTCGAAGAAACCGATTCAGAAGCTATCCGGGCAGGACATAGCGGTTACCGCTCAGTCGGCAACGTCTGTTGCCCTGCTTGAGGTGCTTTTGCGGGAAGCCGGCATTGAAAATGTCCGGTATCTCAGCGCCCAGCGGGCGGATCTCACCATGGCTGATGCCTTTCTGCTTATCGGCGATGACGCGCTGCTCTACCATCTCAGAACCGGCGCGGGCAGTGAACGGTTCGCATACGACCTTGGCGAGATGTGGTATCAGCAGCACGCGCTTCCGTTTGTTTTCGCGCTCTGGATCGTTCGCAAGGCCTTGATGAGCCATGCTGCAGGCCGGGATCAACTCCGTCAATTCTCCGCCAACCTTCATACGGCAAAGCGAGCGTCGCTTGCACGGCTGGCAGAAATAGCCCCTGCTTCGCCGCTAACGGAGAAATTGACTGCCGGTGAGATGCTCTCTTACTGGAAGAAGCTCGATTATGAGCTTGGCGATGAGCACATGAGAGGCCTTGCACTCTTCCGCGAAAAGAGCAGGCAGAGCATCGATTGATCCGTCTGCTGGTTGCGCTCCGGTTTTTTAGCGACTCTGTTTTCAGAAAACCTTGCCCTTCGGCTTGCAGGAATGCGTTGCAATGGTACTGAATCTGTTCTTGGTTTACAAGTCCGTACCTTGATATTATAGTCGTGTAATATATTGCCCCGCGCGCTGCATGAAGACACGCTTCAGTTGCCTGAGGAAAGAGAAGAGGCCGGGCTGACCGGCATAAACGCATATTACCCTGATATTTCTGAACCGGAAATTGCCGCTATGGGTGACGGAGGATGAGTGACTTAGATTGTACCGTTCATAGTCATGCACATGCTTCTTGCTGTAGTGACCTTCATTCCCTATTTTTGCACCCTGCGGCGCTCATGCTGCACCGGCGCCGAAATCCGCTGCTTTTTATTATGGCTCCTCACCCCTGCCTGACGAACTCACTCTTTTTTGATATCGTTGTTATCGATCCCGGCTCCGCGGCGGATTTGAAAAATCATTCCGTTCCCCCGGACAGCGTTTATGCCTATGTCAGTTTGGGCGCGGTGCGCAAAGACGATCCCCTTTCCAGAGAACTTGATAAATCTATGGATCAAAAGCGCGAATGAAACATGGCAATCGCATGTCTTGGATCAGGCGGCTCCCAGATGACAGGCTTTTTTTAGCACCCGGTTAGTGATCGAATTGTCGCGCCGATTCGTGCACAGGGAATTCGCAATATCTTTATCGACACGATGGACAGTTGATTTGGTGTCGGTTTCGCTCCACGTTGTTCTTGTCGGGCTGATAAGCATCTTTATTTTACCTCGATGCGCGGAGGACCGTCCTGAAGCTTTCTCTCAGCCTTCTGATCCTGAACGCTGTTTTTACGTCAATTTCCCTGCATCTGGGGCCATTCTATTACGGATATGGGTTTGCGCTCGCACTGCTTGTCTCCTCAACCATCGGCATGATAGAACTGAACAGACGATTCGACCGGCTTGAATACGTCACGTTCATGCTCCGGTAGCACCGTTGCCTGATTGTCTTGCGATTTTTTCTGATCGCCTGCTAATATATAGGCTGAATTTTAATCAAAAGGTTCTGTTTCTGAAGCAGATAATTGGACAATAACTATAGTCGGAGGTGTTCAATGCAGTTTCTTAATTATCTGGTTGGTGAAGCATACGCGATGGGGCCTGCTCCGCAGGGTGGTGCGCAGGGCGGATGGGAGCAGATGCTCGGCAGTATGGCTCCGCTCATCATTATTTTCGCGATTTTTTATTTTCTTCTGATTCGTCCGCAGAAGAAAAAGGCCCAGGATTACAAGAAACTTCTTGAGAGCCTGAAGATCGGGGATAAAATTGTCACCGCAGGCGGCGTTTACGGTGTCATTGAGAAGGTCGGCAACAATACCGTAATTGTCAAGATTGCTGAAAATACCAGAGTGAAACTGAACAAGAATTCGGTCTCCTTTATTCGCGGCGAAACGGAAGAAGAGTAGAATATAGAAATATAGAATAAGGACAGGACAGGACAGGCAAAAAATGAAAACAGGAGTAGCATTTCGCGTAGCGTTAATCGTTGCGACGTTAGTACTTGCTGCAGTCTTTTTTCTGCCGAATACCCCGGCGTATCAGCAGATGCCGGATTGGTGGAAAAAGAACATGCCGGACAAAGGCATAGTACTCGGCCTCGATTTGCAGGGCGGGCTGCATCTTGTCTTTGAAGTTGAGGGAGACAAGGCGGTCGAAATCGCTACGGATCGCATGGTGTCAACGCTTTCGGGCGAATTTGAGAGAAAAAAAGTTCAGGCTGCCGCAAAGCGGGATGGGCGATTCGTTTCCGTCACTCCCGGGAATCCGGACGTGCGGAAGATTGTTGAAGACACATTTCCGGTGCTTACGCTTGCTGAAGACAAGGGAGTTCTGAAATACAGGATTTCTGACAAGGAAACACAGCGCATACGGGATACGTCGACCGATCAGGTGCTGGAGGTGTTTCGCAACCGTATCGACCAGTTTGGTGTTGCGGAGCCTACGATTCACCGGCAGGGCGATAACGAGATTGTCGTTCAGCTGCCGGGCGTAAAGGACCCGAAGCGCGCGCTTGAGCTTATGAAGACGACGGCGGTTCTGGAGTTCAAGATTGTCAATGATGAGTCTTTGGTGGCTGCCGAGCTTCCTGCCTCTGTGCTGCCCGGCGAAGAGAAGCTGGTGATAGACAAATTTCAGGGTAAGCTTGCCGAGGGAGACGAGATTCTCTTTCAACGCGTGACAAACAGGGAAACCGGAGTTGTTACAAAGCGTCCGATGCTGATGAAGAAGGAGACTCTGCTCACAGGCGACCTTCTCACCGAAGCCCGGATCGCCATCGATCAGCGGATGAACGAACCTTATGTGTCACTGGTGTTCAGCGCTGCGGGCGCAAAGATATTCGAAGACATAACCGGAAAGAACGTGAAGAAGCGTCTGGCGATTATTCTTGACGATAACATATATTCTGCGCCGGTCATTCAGGAGAAGATCGGCGGTGGAAACGCTCAGATTACCGGCAGCTTCACCATGGACGAAGCGAAGGACCTCGCGATTGTTCTGCGTGCCGGTTCGCTTCCCGCGCCGGTCAAGATACTGCAGAACGTAACGGTCGGACCGTCTCTCGGGCGCGATTCGATTGAAGCGGGCAAGTTTGCCGGAATTATCGGGACGATCCTGGTAGTTGTCTTCATGATTGTGTATTACCGCTGGTCCGGCGTAATCGCCGACTTTGCCCTCGTTCTGAATATCGTTCTGCTGATTGGCGCGATGGCTGCGTTGCACGCGACCCTTACCTTGCCTGGCATTGCCGGTATTATTCTCGCAATCGGCATGGCGGTCGACTCTAACGTACTGATGTTTGAGCGAATGCGTGAAGAATTGCGGGCAGGCAAGAAGCCCCGTTCGGCAGTCGAGGGCGGGTACAAGAAGGCATTCTGGACCATCTTTGATTCGCACGTGACCACACTTATCACTGCTGCTGTGCTTTTTCAGTTTGGGACCGGCCCGATTAAGGGCTTTGCGGTGACCCTGAGCCTTGGCGTCGCGATAAATCTTTTTACCGCGCTTATCGGAACCAAAACGGTGTTTGACATCATTCATGCGAAGAAAGACGTGAAGAGGCTGAGTATATGATTGAACTGATAAAGAATCCGAAAATCGATTTCATGGGTAAGCGGATATATGCCTTCATTATCTCATGCTGTGTCGCGCTGCTTGGTCTGTTTGCCGTGATTCAGATTGCAAACGGCAATGCCAATCTCGGCGTAGACTTTGCCGGCGGCACCGCAGTGCAGATCAAGTTTGCCCAAAGCATTCAGCTTCACGATGTGCGTGTTGCTCTGGAAAAGGGGGGGCTGAAGGAATTTGACCTGCAGGATCTGCCGACGGAAAACAAGGTGCTCATCCGCGTCAAGAAGCAGGAGGAAAAGATTGGCGGCGCGAGCGAGACGATCACCCAGGTGCTGACACAAGGTTTTGCCGACAAGAAGCCTGTGATTGACTCCGTAACCGAAATCGGCCCCAAGGTCGGTTCCCGCCTGAAGCAGGATGCCGTCTGGGCAACGCTGTATGCGATAGTCGGTATCCTGGCATACATCGCGTTCCGGTTCAAGTTCCGTTTCGGTGTCGGCGCGACTATCGCAACGTTTCATGACGTGCTTGCGGTACTCGCCATTTTTTATCTCATGGGCAAAGAAATAAATCTTATCTTCCTTAGCGCGCTGCTCACGACAGCAGGTTATTCGCTGACCGACACGGTCGTTGTCTTTGACCGCGTTCGTGAGAATCTGAAGAAGCATCTGCGCGAACCGGTGGATGTTGTTGTGAACAGAAGCATCAATGAAGTGCTTTCGCGGACCATAATAACTTCGGTGACGGTGCTTCTGAGCGCTTTCGCACTTTTTTTCTTCGGTGGCGAGGTGCTGCATGATTTCTCGCTCGCCATGATTTTAGGTGTTGTCATCGGCACATATTCATCAGTGTTTATTGCAAGCCCCATTGCCATTCTTCTCGGGAAGAAAAACTTCAGGACAAAGAAATAGGCAGCGTGCCGGCAGCGCCGATATACAAGTGGCTCCTCAACAGGACAAATCCGGATTATGTCGAATATGTGGCACGTCTCGCATCAGTCTCGCTGCCGATGGCGCAGGTGCTTATTAACCGCGGACTAAAGACGTCCGAACATCTTGATGCTTTTCTGAATCCCACTCTTGTAAAGCTGAGCGATCCGTTCGACCTCCCCGATATGCGGCTTGCCGTTGCCCGCATTGAATCCGCTCGTCAGCGCGGGGAGAGAGTTCTTGTCTGCGGGGACTATGATGCTGACGGTGTTTCTGCAACAGCAATCCTCATCGAAGCATTCCGCGCTCTCGGCATGAAAGCCGACTTCTTTATTCCCCATCGCATCCTTCACGGCTACGGATTTGGTCCGTCCGGGGTGGAGCGGGCGAAAATCACGGGCGCAGGGCTTATCGTTACGGTTGACTGCGGCATATCCGCATTCGATACTGTCGCGCTTGCAAACAGCTTCGGCATTGACGTCATCGTCACCGACCACCACGAACCGGTCGGGACGAATGATAAGGCAGGATTTGTCAGACCCGATGCTGTTGCCGTAGTCAATCCCAAATTGCTCGACGGGGACACCGACCTGAAGCACCTCTGCGGGGCAGGGGTGGCCTTCAAGCTGGCGCAGGCTCTCTTTGAAAACCGTATCGACGACATCCATCATTTGCTGGATCTTGCCGCAATCGGCACCTCGGCAGATGTCGTGCCTCTGGTGGGAGATAACCGGATATTTATCCGTGAAGGGATTCGGCTCATAGAGCAGAATGCTCGCATCGGCATACGTGCTCTCAAGGAAGCAGCGGGGCTGAAACCTGATTTTTTCAAGATGTCGTTTCTCCCGTATGTACTCATTCCGCGCATTAATGCCGCCGGACGTGTCGATGACGCTTCCATGGTGGTGTCGCTGTTCACGACAAAATCCCCGGACGAGGCGGGCGAGTATGCGCGTTGCCTGCATGCGTTGAATGCGCGGCGGCAGGAAATAGAGCAGGTTGTCCTCAATGAGGCTGGCGTTCAGATCCAGGAACAGATCTCCAGTCAGGGACCGTTTCTTTTGGCCGGCGAGGGATGGCATCCGGGCGTACTCGGCATCGTTGCGTCCCGTATTGCAGACCAGTATTACC
Organism: uncultured Nitrospiraceae bacterium; assembly: GCA_964392915.1. Taxonomy (GTDB): domain Bacteria; phylum Nitrospirota; class Thermodesulfovibrionia; order Thermodesulfovibrionales; family Dissulfurispiraceae; genus JAAYUK01. Next base: position 7,443 of record CAYMRS010000055.1, on the reverse strand, counting down.
GGCCGGTTTTTGTTTTTTCCACTGAGCGCGGGATTGCGAAAGGTTCGGCCCGGAGCATCCCTTCATTCAATCTCTATCAGGCGTTGTCTGAATGCGGCCATCTCCTGACTCGCTTTGGCGGCCATAAACAGGCAGCCGGGCTGAGCTTGCCGGCTGAGCGTTTGCCGGAGTTCCGCGCCCGCATTGCGGAGATTATGGGCACAGTGCTGACAGATGACGACTATGTGCGGGCAATCGAGATTGATGCCGCGCTGAACATGCCCGATATTACGTTCAGCCTTGTCGATGAGATAACCCGCCTGGAGCCATTTGGATGCGGCAATGCGGAGCCGGTCTTCGGCTGCCGGGGGCTCGAGGCGATTAATGCGCGCATCGTTGGCAATAACCACCTGAAAATGCATCTTCGCCAGAACGGGCGCGGCGTTGACAGTATCGGTTTCGATCTTGGCGGACACTTTGACCTTGTTGACGGCGGCGCACGCATTGATGCCGCATTTCTTCCGGTGCTGAACGCGTGGGAAGGCGGCCGCTCTGTGCAGTTGAATCTCCGGGCAATCCGCGCTTCCTCCTGACCCGCATTCTTCCGGGACCGGAGGCGGAGCTGTTTTCCATCTTCACGCGGGTCGCATCAACAGATGTTTCCATTGATTTTTCTTCCGCTTCCTCAATACAATAAAAAGCTACTGTTTTGCCGTTCCACTATGCTGTCGGGAGTGTTCATGATTCGGTTTGAAGGCGTTCACAAATGGTTTAAGAAACTCCACGTGTTGAATGATATTCATCTGCACGTCAAACAGAATGAAACCGTTGTAGTATGCGGGCCATCGGGATCGGGCAAATCGACCCTTATCCGCACCATCAATCGCCTGGAGCCTATTGACAAGGGCTCGCTTTTTGTCGATGGCCACGATCTGACGGACAGAAAGTTTGATATCAACAAACTTCGTGCCGAAATTGGCTTTGTTTTTCAGCAGTTTAATCTGTATCCGCACCTTACGGCGCTGAAGAACATTACGCTCGCTCCCATCAAGGTGCGAGGGATGGTCAGGCAGGAGGCTGATGACCTCGCCATGGCGCTCCTTGAGCGCGTCGGTCTCGCTGAAAAGCGCCATGCCTATCCGGCACAGCTTTCGGGCGGGCAGCAGCAGCGTGTCGCCATTGCGCGGGGACTGGCGATGAAGCCCAAAATCATGCTCTTTGATGAGCCTACCTCCGCACTGGACCCCGAAATGATCGGTGAAGTCCTCGCGGTTATGCGGCATCTTGCGCATACCGGCATGACACTGGTTGTCGTGACCCATGAAATGGGCTTTGCCCGTGAGGTGGCCGACCGTGTTGTGTTCATGGATCACGGCGCCATACTTGAAGAGGCGACGCCGGACGAGTTTTTCCTGAATCCCCAGCATGATCGTGCCAAGCAGTTCCTGAAGCAGATTCTCACCCCGATGCATTGTGAAATGTAATTTCATGAGGGCTCTGAAGCTCTCAATATTAAGGAGGATGCTATGAAGAGAGTTGTCTGTATGCTGGTCTGTATGCTTGCTCTGATGCTCGTTGCGGGAACCGTTTGTTTCGCGGACACGGTTGATGCGGCAAAAAAGCGCGGAACCCTTGTGTGCGGTGTCAAGGATTCCACCCCGCCGTTTGGGTATGTGGATGAGAAGTCCCGTCAGATTGTCGGCTACGACGTAGACTTTTGCGCTGCTATTGCCAAGAAACTCGGCGTCAAGCTCGAACTGAAGGCGGTCACCTCTGCCGCCCGCATGCCGCAGTTGATGGAAGGAAATATCGACATGATTGCCGCCACGATGACCAAGAATGCCGAGCGTGCAAAACAGATTGACTTTAGCCATTCTTACTTCCTGACCGGTCAGAAGTTCCTTGTCAAGAAGGGGACGGTAAAAAGCTTGAAGGATCTCGACGGCAAAAAGATTGGCACGGCGAAGGGTTCGACATCGGAGCAGAACGCGAAGAAGGCCCTGCCAAGCGCGACCATTCTCTCTTTTGACGACTATCCGCAGGCATTCCTAGCGCTCCAGCAGGGAAAGGTCGCAGCGGTGACCACTGACGAAACTATTCTCGCCGGAATGCTCGCGAAGGCCCCGAACAAGGCCCAGTTTGAGATTCCTGATATCCAGATTTCGGATGAGCCGTATGGCCTCGGCATGCGCAAGGGCGACAAGAAGTTTGTCGATTTCGTGAATGCTACCATCCTCGAGATGGAAAAGAGCGGCGAGGCAAAAAATATCTATGACAAGTGGTTTGGACCGAAGTCGGAACTTCCGATGCCGCGCACATTCAAGATCGTTGCCGACAAGTAATTCTTGAAAGACAGGAACTGGTAGTTGAGTTTTGCTGAAATACGAATTTGACTGGTCGGTTGTAACGTCGGGGCAGTATTATGACTGGATCGTTTCGGGTCTCTACCTGACGATTCAGCTCTCTGCCGTTTCAATCGTCCTGGCATTTCTGCTTGGCCTGATGATTGCGGTGATGCGGATGAGCTCGGTGAGACCCGTGAAGTGGTTTGCCCACGGGTATCTCGAGTTCTTCCGCAACACGCCGCTTCTGGTGCAGATTTTTTTCTGGTATTTCGGCTCGTACAAGATTCTGCCTCATGTGGTGAATGAGTGGCTGAACAGCGTGAATTTCGAATTTGCTGCAGCCGTCATAGCGCTGACGATTTACACCTCGGCTTTTATCGCGGAAGATATACGGTCGGGCGTGCTTTCGATTCCGAAGGAGCAGATGGAGGCTTCCCGGAGCGCCGGTTTTTCCTACCTCCGTTCCATGCGATATATCATTCTCCCACAGGCGGTGCGTATTACCATCCCGCCGCTCATCGGGCAATTCCTGAATCTGACCAAAAACTCGTCGCTCGCCATGACGATTGGCGTCGCTGAACTCACCTATCAGGCGCGTCAGGTTGAGGCATATACCTTCAAGGGATTTGAGGCGTTTACTGCCGCAACCCTCGTGTACATTGCGCTTTCCATAATCATTACGGCAATCGTCACACTCTACAGCAAGAAAGTGCTCCACAGGGCAGGATAGGGGATATGGAAACCGGTCTCGATTTCTCGATTGTCAAAGACAATCTGGTCTACTTTATGATCGGTGCTTATCCGGAAGGCCGGCTCGGCGGCATTGCGCTCACGATTTATCTTGCCGTAGCAGCTTGTTTCTTTTCATTTTGGGGCGGCCTTATTCTCGGCCTCATGAATGTTGCCCGCAATAAGGTTATCCGATATGCATCGGGAGCATTCGTCAATTTTGTGCGCGGCATGCCGCTCCTCATGGTTATCTTCTGGTGTTATTTTCTTGTGCCGGGTATCTTTGGCCAGCCGGTCGGGGAGACAAAGACCGTCATTATCGCACTCTCTCTCTTTACTTCTGCCTATATGTCGCAGATTGTGAAAGCGGGCATTGAGAGTATTCCCAAGGGGCAGACTGAAGCTGCCCGTTCCAGTGGACTCAAGCTTTGGCAGGTGATGGTATTTGTTATTCTTCCGCAGGGGCTGCGAAACATGATTCCGTCATTTGTCAACCAGTTCGTGTCGCTCATCAAAGACACCTCGCTGGCGTTTATTGTCGGCGTTTCTGAACTGACGCACGTCGCAACGCAGATTAACAACCGCAGTTTTATTTTTCCCACCGAAATATTCATCTTTATCGCGCTCATCTATTTCATTTTGTGCTATATTTTTACAGAGTTCTCGCGCTGGCTCGAAAAACGACTGGCGTGGAGAAAATCCATATAGCCTGACAAATAGAGAGTTTCGGGGGCGAAGGCTTCCGTGTTGTTCCGACCGGGAGGAATATCATGAAATTTACCGTGAACGACTTTTACAAGAAGAAGCAGACGGGAGACAAAATCACCATGCTGACCGCCTATGATTATCCGACGGCGCAGATGGTTGATGAAGCCGGTATTGACGCCATCCTTGTCGGCGACTCCGTTTCCATGGTCGTGCAGGGCATTGAAAACACCCTCCCGGTTACTATGGATGAAATGATCTACCACACGAAAATGGTTGCCCGCGCGACAAAGAGCGCGATGGTTATCAGTGACATGCCGTATATGTCGTATCAGATCAGCGTCGAAGAGGCACTGCGCAATGCTGGCCGCCTCATAAAGGATGGCGGGGCCCAGGCGATTAAACTCGAAGGCGGCCGAGAAGTTGCCGGCATAGTAGCCGCCATGACGCGCGCCGAGATGCAGGTCATGGCGCATATCGGGTTAACGCCTCAGGCGCTGCATCGCATGGGCGGCTTCAAGGTGCAGGGACGCTCGAAGGAGGCGGCTGAGCGCCTTCTGGAAGATGCGAAGATTCTTGAAGACGCCGGGGCGTTCTCGATGGTTGTTGAAGCTGTTCCTGCCGAGCTTGCAACAGCAATCACAAAATCGCTCGCTATCCCGACGATTGGCATCGGCGGCGGAGTGAACTGCGACGGGCAGGTGCTGGTGTTGCACGACCTGCTCGGTCTTTTTGAGCGTTTCCTGCCCAAGTTCGCGAAGCGCTATGCGAATCTCAAAGGAGACGGCATCAAGGCGATCCGTGAGTACAAAAAAGAAGTTGAAGACGGAACATTTCCGGGGCCGGAGCATTCGTTTTCCTGACGGGTGCGACTGCCATTATAGGTACTTATCAAGACTTTGTCTGAGAATTCTTTTGGTTTCGAGTCACGGGCTGAGCGCCGTAACCTAATCACCAGTGTCCTTTGCCGGGAATCAACGGGGGAGTTTCAAGGCTATTGTTTCGGCGAGCAATGAAAGCGATTCATCGCGAGCCCCAAAGACGACAAAGCTTTTCCATGCATCCATTTTCCCGAATAGTTGCTCCCGATCCGCAAGTGCTTCTGCTGATTTTCCTTGCGAGCGGACGCCTTCCGCAATATCTTTGCTCGAAATATCCCTGTGCGCTGTTCCGCCCGCATAAAAAATCGGAAGCAGGATCAGGTGGTCCGTGTGCCGTAAATGGTGGGTGAATGCCGCGATATACTCGTTTTTCATCATGCGGGCGGGACCGAACCCATGCGGCTGGAAAATGTAGCAGACGGCAGGTTTGAGAGTCTGCACCGCGCGCATCATGGAAGCGATTTTGTGCGGATTGTGGGCATAGTCATCAATAACCAGAAATTGTCCGTCATCGCGGTGAATATCAAACCTGCGTTCAATGCCGGTAAACTCCGGAAGGACAGAAGCCATGGCATCCGGAGAAATCCCGATTTCCGTCAGGCAGGCGACGCATGCCACAGCATTGTAAACATTGTACATGCCGGGAAGTGAGAGCCGATAGCGCACGCCTCGCACGCTGAATTCCGATCGGAGCGGGTCTAAACGAACATTGTCAGCCCGATAGTCCGACGGCCCGTCAATCGAAAATGATCTAAACTGTTCCCGAAACAGTCGGGACAGGTTGCGGTCATCGCGATTGATAATCACGGTTCCTGAGGTGTTCTGCATGAGAATTTCAAACATGACCGACGTTTCTCTCACCGAGTGGTGGTCCAGGTCGAGGTTTAGCAGAAGCGTATACTGAGGATGGTAGTTGACGATGCTGCCATCCGACTCGCATGTCTCAATAACCAGTAGGTCTGACGCTCCGGCCAGTGAATTCCCGGGATTGCCCGCGGTCCGGAACTGCTTGAGCCGTCCGCCACCCAAAAAATTCGGCGCAAGGCCGAGTCGTTGCATGAGAAAGGCGAGCATGCCTGACGTGGTGGATTTCCCGCTTGTTCCTGCAACGGCAATGGTTTTAAACTCAGAGGCTATGCGCGCAAGATACTCAGGCCGAGAGATCATCCGGATGCCGAGTTCGCGAGCCTTCACCAAGTCGGGCTGGTCCGGCTCGACAGCCGTGCTGTAAACAAGGCTGTCAAGATCGGCGGTAATCCCGCTCCCGTCCGGTGGGTGAAGGATGATGCCGCTTGTCCGCAGTGCATTGCATGCAGGATGACCGGGATGAGCAGAAAAAGCCCGGTCCGAGCCGGAGACCGTATGGCCGCGCTCAGACATAAAACGGGCCAGCGCGGAAACGCCGCTTCCGCCGATGCCCGCAAAGAAGAGATGCTGAAAGTCTTTTTTCATGAGGTACTATTTTAAAGGAAATGAGGACGATTTGCCTAACGGCATTTCTTGAGAATCAGCACTGCATTGGCGCCGCCGAACCCAAACGACTGTGTCAAGGCATAGTTCGCGTCGGTTTTTTCGAGCCGTGTCACAAGCGAGAGTTCACAGGCCGGATCCGGCTCAGTGCAATTGATGGTTGGAGGAATGTATCCGTCTGCCAGGGTCATCGCAGTGCATGCTGCCTCAAAAGCTGCCGATGCGGCGAGCATATGGCCGGTCATTGACTTTGGCGCGGTAACCGGTATCTTCCTCGTCCCGAAAGCCGCGCCGATTGCGGCTGCTTCAACGGCGTCCCCGATCGGCGTCGATGTGCCATGTGCACTGATGAAATCTATCTCTTCCGGGTCAAGGCGAGCATCCAGAAGCGCCTTTTGGATGGCCGCGACCTGACTTTGCATATGAGGCCGAGTCATATGGAGGGCGTCGCTGACATTGGCATAGCCGAGAATTTCGGCGTAGATGCTAGCATGACGGCGCACAGCGTCGGTATAATTCTCCAGCACCAAAACGCAAGCGCCCTCGGAGATAATGAACCCGTCCCGCTTCATGGCAAAGGGGCGGCTGGCATCGGGATAAGTGCCTGACGAGAGAGCGCCCGAAGCGCCATATCCTTCGAAGCAGATCCTGCAGAGCGGAGCTTCGGTTCCGCCTGCCAGCGCAAGAGTTGTTATTCCGGCGCGTATCTGCCTGAATGCTTCGCCCAGCGCGTGGAGGCCGGACGCGCACGCGGTCGAAATTCCGAGACATTCTCCGTGAATGCATAACATGCCGGCGATAGTCGATGGGGCAAGATACAGGGTTGACGCCGGCATCACAAAGGGGGACAGTCGCTTTTTCCTTTCAGCAAGAGTTTGCATTGCCGATTCGAGCGTGGTAATGCCGGCACGGCTTGATCCGATAATAACGGAGGCATCATTCATGTCAACGGTATTTCCAGAATCAGTCAGGCCCGCATCCGAGGCGGCCATAGACGCTGCGGCAGCGGCGTAGGTGACGAAGGGATCAAGAACGCGGGCATCGCGCGACGGCAGAAAAGCGGCGGGTTCAAAACCCTTGAGTTCTCCTGCCAGAGTCCATTTGAGGTCGGACGAATCGAATCGTGACAGCTTCCCTATGCCTGTCAGCCCCTTTTTGAGATGATCCCAGGAATCTCTGAATGTCAACCCGATCGGAGTGACTGCTCCGATGCCGGTAATTACGACTCGTTCCATTGTCAACCAGTTTACCACAGGCAGGTTTACAAACGGAAATGCACGCCCCTAATCCACCGTCAAAGAAAACAAGAAACCTCGTTGGTCCCGCAAGCGCGG
>CAYMRS010000054.1:0-15145 GCA_964392915.1 uncultured Nitrospiraceae bacterium | reverse complement strand
GCAGCGGCACACAGCTCTTTTTCTGCTTGAATGAATTAACTTATTATCCTTCGATAACTCCTCTTTCTTCCCACAAATACCAACCGCTGTTGTTCTGCATGAACTCAAATGTGTTGGAAAACACCCTGAAGTGCTCTTCTTCCTCTGCGGCGAGGGTTTCAAAAAGTTTCTTCTCAAGCGGCGTGGGAGCTTCGGAAGCAGATTTCCGATAAAAATCGCGGCCCTGTTTTTCCATTTCCATTGCAACCCTGAAGGATTCCATTTCATCAGTCGTTGCGGCAACGCGGGAGACCATCGCATCTTTCATTTCGGCGAAAATGCTCTGAATAGCTTTTATCGGGCTTGCCTTCTCAACCGTCATGTCGAGTTTTTTCAAGAGTTTGCCCAACAACTCGATATGCCGCTTCTCATCCTCAGCAATCGAGAGAAACATCTTTTTGCCGACCGGATTCTGCACTTTTTCAGCACACTTGGTATAAAATTCAACAGCATCAGACTCCATTTTCACAGAAATCTCAACGGAATTCATAGATCCCTCCCGAAAAACAGTTAAGGGTTTTTCTTATTCTTTTTCGAACATGTCCTTGCCTGCCCCACAAATAGGACAGACCCATTCATCAGGAACCTGAATGAACGGCGTTCCGGCGGCAACGCCGTTGTCAGGATCTCCGTGCTCAGGGTCATACACATAACCGCATACGCTGCACTTATACTTTTCCATATATCCTCCTTGATATTTTATCAAATTATTCTAACGCGTCGCGCTCCACCTTTTCCATCTTGACCTTTGAAATTCTCTGACCAACCATCTCCACGATACGAAGCCTCATGGTTTCAAGTTCGACCGAATCGCCTGTTTTCGGTATGCGCTGCAACTGTGCAAGGATAAAGCCTCCGAGAGTATCGTAATCCGGCGATTCAGCGAGTTCCATGCCGTGATCTTCATTTAGATCGCGGATACTCAGCGACGCATCAATAATCATGGAGCCGTCCGGCAGATGGATAACCGGGCTTTCAGTATCATATTCGTCCCGAATCTCCCCGACAATCTCTTCAATCATGTCTTCCAGAGTCACAAGGCCGTCAACTGCTCCGTACTCATCAATAACAATCGCCATATGGACACGGCGCTTCTGCATGTCTCGTAGCAGGTTGCTGATCTTCATAGTCTCAGGAACAAAAATCGGAGGTTTTACAATCTTGCGGACATCGGCGAGCCCGCTGGCCGAAAAGAAGTCTTTTGCATACAGAATGCCTCTCACATCGTTCATTTCACGACCGATGACCGGATAGCGGGAAAACTTTTCTTCCGTTATCAGTTTCCGCACTTCATCCCACGGCGTTGAAATCCGGATGGTGACCATTTGCGTTGCAGGAATCATGACTTCGCGGACGGATGTGTCGATGAACTCAAACACACTGTGAATGAGTTCTTTTTCCTGCGCTTCAAAAACGCCCTGCTCGCCTCCCTCTTCAAGCAGGAGCCTCACTTCTTCCTCAGAAATATACCCCCGCTCGGTAAACGCCTTTCGCCCGAAAGGCTTGAGCAGGAAGTTCGTACTTGCTGTCAGAAGCCAGACAAAAAGGGTGGCAATGCGTGAAAAACGATCGATAATCGGCGAGGTGCGAAGCCCTATCCCTTCAGGGTTTGCAATTGCCAGAGACTTGGGAATAAGCTCCCCGAAGATAAGGGAAAAATAGGTGATCACCAGAACAATTGACCCGATAGCAATCGCTTCGCTTGACCTCGCAATGATGGGAAAGGGGACCGTTTCTATAAGCGGCTTAAGAGCAGTAACCGCTGCTGCGCCACCAATTGCCGATGCCAGAGCGCCTGACAGCGTCACACCAACCTGCACCGTGGCAAGAAAACGGTCAGGATTGTCCTTGAGACGAAGCAAAGTTTCCGCATGTGTACGCCCTTCGTCAATCAGTTGCTTGATTTTTGAGCGGCGCGAGGTGACAACGGCAATCTCTGATGCGGAGAAGAACGCGTTGATAACAATACAGATGGAAATGAGGATAATGTCCAGTGTCATAAGTTCTCAGCGGTTGCGACGGTGCAGGAAGACATCTGTTGTTTTCAGACAGCCGGTTGAGTTGGTTTTTATATCGTAGTCCATGTGATTTGATTATACCATGTCTCTCTGTGTGTCATGGGAGACAGAAAGAAAAGCGCTTTATCCAGCATAGCGGTCCTTGGGGAACCTATGCATAACCGCTCACACTCCGACCTGAGACATAGCACCACGCATTGAGCGAATCCCGAAGATCCTAAAGCAAGCACCCGCTATGATTTTTTTCGCGTATTCTCCCGGGCCATGGCAACTTTGCCGGTACGGACAACTTCCTTGATGCCGAGCGGTTTCATCAGCTCGGTAAAAGCTTCAAGCTTGGTCTCATTGCCGGTAATCTCAATCGTATAGGTGTTCTGGCTGGAATCAACAATTCTTCCGCGGAAGATTTCGGCGGTTCTCAGGACCTCTACACGATTCTCCTTTTTTGGAGCTACCTTGATCAGCATCATCTCACGCTCAACATGATCCAGTTCAGTCAGGTCGACGACCTTTATCACATCGATCAGCTTGTTGAGCTGCTTGGTAATCTGCTCGATAACCGCGTCATCGCCGAACGTGACGATGGTAATGGTCGAAAATTGCGGATCGATAGTCGTGCCTACCGAAAGACTCTCAATGTTATAGCCTCGCGCACTGAACAGCCCCGCCACCCGGGACAGTACGCCAAACTTGTTTTCAACGAGAACGGATATGGTATGTCGCATGACGTCCCCCTATTTCACCGCTTTCAGGCGTTTTTCAGTTTTTTTCTCTTTCACTTCAAACAGCATGCTGTCCAGTGTTGCACCAGCCGGAACCATCGGATAGACCTTTTCCTTCCAGTCGATGACAAAGTCCATCATGACCAGCTTTTTCACCTTGAAAGCCTCCCTGAGGACGGGCTCAACCTCCGAAGGCTTTGTAGCGCGCAGTCCAATCGCGCCATACGCCTGCGCAAGCAGCACAAAATCAGGCACCGTATCGAGACTGGTAGATGAGTAACGCTCATTGAAGAAGAGTTCCTGCCATTGACGAACCATGCCGAGAAACCGGTTGTTCAGAATGGCAATCTTCACCGGAAGCTTGTTGATCACAGCCGTCGCAAGTTCCTGAATGTTCATCTGAATGCTGCCGTCACCCGCGATATCGATCACAAGCTTGTCAGGATGCGCCAGCTGTGCTCCGATGGCAGCAGGAAAGCCATATCCCATAGTCCCAAGTCCCCCGGACGAGAGCCAGTGGCGCGGCTTGTCATATTTGAAGAACTGGGCGGCCCACATCTGGTTCTGGCCGACTTCGGTCGAAATAATGGCATCGCCCTTTGTGATCTCATAAATCTTCTCGACGACAAACTGCGGTTTGATGACATCATCGCTCGGCGTATAGGTCATTGGGTGTTCCTGCATCCATTCATGAATCTGCTTTAACCAGGAGGTTCGCACCTCATCCCACTGAGCCTGATCGCTCGCCTTGAGCATCTTGTTCAGTTGTATGAGGACGCGCTTTACATCTCCGACAACCGGGACGTCAACGCGAACATTCTTGCGGATTGACGTCGGGTCAATATCAATATGCACGATGCGGGCATGCGGCGCAAAGCCTTCTATCTTTCCGGTCACGCGGTCATCGAAGCGCATACCGATCGCGATAAGGAGGTCCGCATTCTGCACGCTGCGGTTTGCATAGAAGGTTCCATGCATGCCGAGCATGCCGAGTGAGAGCTTATGAGAGCCCGGAAATGCCCCGAGTCCCATCATCGTTGTGGTAACCGGGATATTTGCATATTCGGCCAGCTCCCTGAGTTCGTCGGCAGCATCGGACATGATGCAGCCGCCGCCGGCGATGATAAGCGGCTTCTTCGCGCGAACGATTTCATTGACCGCTTTTTCGATCGCCCACCGGTTGCCATCATAAGTCGGATTATAGCTCCGGAGAAACACCTTCTCCGGCCATAAAAAGTCAGCCCTGGCGACCATTACGTCCTTGGGCAGGTCAATCAGGACCGGGCCGGGACGCCCAGCTGTCGCGATAAAAAACGCTTCCCGCAGGATTTGTGCAAGGTCATTGACGTCTTTGACCAGATAATTATATTTTGTACAGGAGCGGGTGATGCCGACAATATCCGCCTCCTGAAACGCGTCATTTCCAATCATGCCGGTCGGCACCTGCCCGGTCAGCACGACCAGCGGAATGGAATCCATATGGGCTGTCGCCAGCCCGGTGACCGTATTCGTGGCGCCCGGACCGGAGGTTACCAGCACAACTCCGGGCTTTCCGGAAGCTCTGGCATATCCGTCAGCCGCATGCATGGCTCCCTGCTCGTGACGCGTCAGAATGACCTGAAGCTCCTTTTCGTCGTAAAGCTTGTCAAACAGATTCAGAACGACGCCGCCCGGATATCCGAACACATGTTTTACGCCTTCGCGCTTGAGACATTCGATAATGATTTCGGCCCCTGTCATCTTCATTGCAACTCTCCCATAATGCCAAATTTCATTGATATGCCAAACACTAAGGAAATTAGCATAGGCAATAATTTATCATATCGAAACCGATTTTTCCAACAGATTGAGTACGCATATGAGAATTTGCGCAGTAATGAGGCGTGCAGACTGCTGTAAAATGCTATAATGACGGCAATATACAAAGCACCATTTAAGGAGTTTTTGCATATGAACAGAAACGAGACCCTTTTTGCAAATATTTTCAATAATCTCCCTGACGCTGCCCTTGTTCTTGATGCCCGACATACGATTGTCAGCGCGAATATAGGGGCTCTCGCCGACGTTTTCGGCTATTCGTCCGGGGAAGTCATCGGCCAGAGTTGCCGAATATTGTTCGCCGACAATGTATCTTTTAATGTTGCATGCAATGAGGCATTCATTCCCGGCTCGCGTCCGTGCGGCAACTTTCTCGAAAGCACATTCCGCAGAAAAAGCGGTGAGATGTTTATCGGCGAACTCCGCACCTGCCAGCTTGCAGCAGGCGACGCAGTCGTTGCGCTCATCAGGAACATTTCAGAACGCAAACAGACCGAAGAACAATTGATGAAAGGCGCTCTGCATGATTCCCTTACCGGCCTGCCGAACAAAGGCCTCTTCCGGGATCGCGTGCGCCGCATGTTCATCAGATCCCGCCGGAGAGAGGGGCATGTATTCGCAGTTGTCTTCATAGATCTTGACCATTTCAAATTTGTGAATGATACCCATGGGCATGAAACCGGCGATCAGGTACTCATCGCGGCAGCACGCCGCATAGAGTCATTTCTGCGTCCCGGAGATACCGTCGCACGTTTTGGCGGCGATGAGTTTGCGATTGTACTTGACGACATCGATGCGGTGGGCGGGGCTCTGAATGCTGTCGATCGCATTCTTGAAGAACTGGCAAAGCCTGTCCGGGTGAACGGACTAGACATACGGATTTCCGCGAGTGCCGGCATTTCGGCAAATCTGCCGCACTATGAGAATCCTGATGATTTGATTCGTGATGCCGATCAGGCCATGTACCGTGCAAAAGCGCAAGGCCGGAATCGGTGCGAAATTTTTGATGAGTCGATGCGTGAACGGGCTGTCAAAAAAAATACCCTTCAAAGAGAACTGCGCGCTGCACTTGCCCGCAATGAGTTTGTTTTGCACTATCATCCGATTATCGGCCTTGATACGATGAAGATTATCGGCGCAGAGGCGCTGATTCGGTGGCAGCACCCTAAGCGCGGCCTGATTCCGGCAAAGGACTTCATCGCGATTGCGGAAGAAAGCGGACTCATCGTCCCTATCGGCGAATGGATTCTCAAATGCGTCATTACGCAGCAAAAGGATTGGGCTCACAGAATGCACATTGCCATCAACATTTCATCGTGGCAATTCGAAAATCACGCGTTTCTCGAAACCTTCACCCATTTAGTGCGAGAGGAGCAGGCCGACACAAATCTGCTCCGTATCGATGTGACGGAGAAGACGATAATGAAGGATATTGACTATACGATCCGGGTATTGAATGGCCTGACCTCTCTTGGCATAGATATTCTCATCGACGATTTCGGCACGGGCTATTCATCCCTCGGCTCTCTGAAGAACCTGCCGATATCCTCTCTGAAAATCGACAGGAGCTTCATCCAGGAAATTCCCGAGAACAGCAACGATGCCAAGGTAGTCAAAGCGGCAATCACGCTCGCCCATTGCCTGAATCTGAAAGTTATCGCCGAAGGTGTGGAAAACATCGCGCAGCTTGAGTACTTGAAGACCTTTGAGTGCGACGAAGCGCAGGGGTATTACTTTTACAAACCTATGAGCGCCGCGGCATTCACCAATCTGCTCCGCACAACACCCCATGCATTTCTGCAGGAGTGATTACGCAAGACGTTCATTATGGCGTTTGACTGAAAGCCTGAGCGCACGCAGTTCCTGAATGTCATATCCGCAAAAGAGTTCCGCAAATAGTGAATTATTGGTTAGCAGCGGATCGATGTCATCGGCAATGACTCCGCTGTTCAGCAGGACTTCCCATGCGGCAGTGCCCCGCACGGGAGAAAATTCGGTCAGGCAGATGCGGACACCCAGAGAACGCACAAACTCAACACTTTCATTGACTTCTTCCAAAGACTGTCCCGGCAGGCCATACATAAGATAGACACCCAGACGAGACGGCGCGAATCCGGCCTGAAGAAGGGAAGTGACTGCGCGCTTCAGATCTCCAGAGGAGACCTTGCCGCCGGTCTCCTGCTGACGGACAGCGTCTGCGGTTTCGAGGCTCAGCCGGATTGTCGCAAATCCCGCAGCGTGCATGAGCACTGAAAGTTCATAATCGAAAAAGCGGGCGTGCAAGCCATTTGGTGTGTGAAAACTGGCTGAGATTCCTCGTTCAAGAAGAGTTCGCAAAAGTGGTTTTATCATCTCTTCCGGGTTTACCAGCAGAGCATCATCATAAAACGCGAAGTCACGGACTCCGGCTTCTGCCAACGCGCAAATTTCATCGGCAACATCCTCCGGAGCTCGCTGTCTCCAGTGGGAAGCAAGAAGTGATGATGCGCAGTAAGTGCAGCGATATGGGCAGCCTGTTGACGCGAGGATGGGGGCAACGCGCGAACCATGACCTGTATACGTCCCCGCCGGAGGAGCGCTTCGCGGCCTTCGTTTTAACCGGAAACCGAAGGTTCCGAGAAGATGGAGAAAACTGTCGTCAATGCTTCCCGCATACACTGCATCCGCACCGGACACAGCTGCGGCATGATCCCGGTAAAGTGAGGCATAAACGCCGCCCAGGATAATCGGAACATCTCCGAGCGTCTCCCTGATCAGCGACACAGCATGCTGAATACCGGGATACCAGTACGACATCATCGACCCGATGCAGACAATGTCCGCGCGACCGAAGGATCGAATTGCATACCTGACTTCATCGACCGGCTTTCCATAACGCCGGTATTGCCTGGGCACATGAGACAAGACCGGGGGCTTTGGAACCGGCGTGCTCAGATAGCGACCCGCGGAAAAGCGTTCCGGCGTGTATGCATCGGTGCAATCAATAAGCTGAGAATTCACATGAAATTGAGAAAGATACTGCATCACCCTTATCAGACCGAGCGGTTTCGCCCACATGTTGTATGCGGCAAAATCATAGATCCACGGATTTATCAGAAGAATGCGGAGTTTCATCGCTGTTTGTCGGTGGTGCATGTATAGAGCTATAGTACACGATTGGAGGGCATGATGAGCTATTATGAATTCGTATTTGATGTTGGTCCTGAAGCGGCCGAAGCGCTGACACAGCTTCTTTCGGACAGAGGCTGTCTTGGAGTCTACGAGCGTGAACACCGCCTGTTCTCCTACTTTCCGGATTCCATGGGCATCGAATCTATAAGGAAGATGGTTGCTGAATCCTCACTGGCCATAATGAATTCCGGGCTTCAGTCTGATCTCCGGTATTCATACAGCTATCTTTCGGAGCGAGACTGGAATGAGACATGGAAAAAGAAATTTCAGCCGATTGATGTCGGCGATGCGCTGACTGTTCTTCCGCCGTGGGAGACTGCGCCGGAGGGCCGCACCCCCATTATCGTAGATCCCGGCATGGCATTCGGCACAGGGCATCACGAAACGACCCGTTTCTGCCTTGCCGCGATTGAACGGCTCTCCCGCAGGACGCATCGCGGCAGGTTCTGCGACATCGGCACCGGTACCGGCATACTCGCCATTGCCGCCCGAAAACTCGGCTTTGCCGACGCGACGGGAGTTGATATCGACCCGCTCGCCATTGATGCTGCTCAGCGCAATGTGATTCTAAATGGCCTTGACAACATTCACATTTATGAGGGAAGCGTTGAAATGACAACCGGGACGTTTGATTTGACAGCCGCAAACCTGTTGTCGGAAACATTGAAAACGCTTGCGCCGGAGATTGTCGACCGAATGAAACCCGGCAGCCTCGCCCTTCTCTCCGGCATCCTGAACGGTCAGGAAGATGAGGTCATCGCCATATTCTCAGCGCTCGGAACTTCCGTTGAAGAAAAGCTGAACGATGGCCGCTGGACTTCGCTGGTAATCAGACGTTAAACCTGAAGTTGATGATATCGCCGTCCTTGACTTCGTATGTCTTTCCTTCAAGCCGCAGGTGTCCTTTGTCACGAGCCCCCGCAATGCCGCCATCAGCCATGAAATCGTCGTAACCGACTACCTCGGCACGGATGAAGCCGCGTTCAATATCTGAATGAATCTTGCCAGCAGCCTGCTGCGCCGCAAGCCATTTTCTGATAGTCCATGCGCGCACTTCATCCTCGCCTGTGGTCAGAAAAGAAATGAATCCAAGCAGTTCGTAGCTCACATGGATCAGCTTGTTCAACGCCGGTTCCGTAATGCCGAGATCTTCAAGAAACGCACCCGCTTCGTCTGCAGCCATCTGCGCAATATCCATCTCGATCTTGCCGCAGAGCGTCACCACTCGTGTCGTGTTCGCCGAACCCCTGTCAACAAAATAACCCTCTGCCTTCTCATGAAGGCGCTCCGCCTCCTCGGCGTTCAGCATATCCTCGGCAATATTCAGAACAACCACTTCAGGTTTCATTGAAACAAACTGCATGTGTCGCATGGTCTTCATCTCTTCATCGGTAAACTCTGCATTTCTGAGCGGGATCTCCCGTTCGAGCGACTGCCGACACTTCTCAAGAAGCTTTTTCTCTTCCTCGCCGGGCTTCTTGCCTTTTTTCTCAGCTTCGGCTATCCGTTCAAGCCGCTTTTCGACAAACTCGAGATCGCCGAACATCAGCTCAAGCTCAAGCGTCTCAAGGTCGCGCATCGCATCGACCGACTGCATCGGATGCATAACCGCATCATCCTGAAATGCGCGCACCACATGAACGATTGCGTCAACATCTTTGATCAGATCAAAGACTTTCCGGTTCTGGGCAACATCGCCCTTCGTCAGACCAAGATAATCGACGTATTCAACGGTAGCATAGGTCATTTTTTTTGGTTTATAGATAGCGGCGAGAGAGTCGATGCGGACGTCCGGTACCTTGACAACGCCATAGCTCGGCTCTCCCGCAACCGTCGCGTACAGGGTAGTCTCAATGTTCTGCCCTGTCAGCGCATTGAATATCGTGGTCTTGCCGGAGTTCGACAAGCCGATGATGCCTAATTTCACACTGCCTCCTAATAAATAATGATTTTCTTTTCGCGGGCGTGATTTCTGACGATAATCATCGCGGAATGCAGCCGTTGGATGCGGAGATTCCTTCTGCGGATCGGATCGGCCTTTCCGTAGGGGAAAGGTTCTGCACGCACTTCGGTCAGGCGGCGTTCTATAGCCTTGAACAGCTTCACTACTGAGTCTGCCTCAAAGCGCTTCAGGAAGATCGGATTTACCGACACCATGCCTTCCCCTATGTCAGCTGCTATTGCCTTGTAGTTCCTGAGTTCCGCCATCGGCAGTCTTTCTCTTGAAAAAAGGGACTATCCAGATACCAAGTTCGTACAGGAGAATCATCGGCACTGCCATAAGGGTCTGGTTAAACACATCCGGAGTCGGCGTGAGAAACGCAGCAACGATGAAGGAGAGAACAACTGCAATCTTCCGGTTCCGCGCAAGCGTTTCCGGCGCTACCACGCCAAGCTTGACCAGTAATATCATGACTATCGGCATCTCAAATACAATGCCGAACGCAAGAATGAATTTCAGCGTGAAGTCCACAAACTGCCCGACCGAAAGCATCGGGGTGAGAACATCGCCGACATTATAGGTCAGAAGGAATTCAAGCGCGAACGGAAGAACCAGGAAAAAACAGAAGGAGGCTCCGAACAAAAAAAGCAGCGTTGCCACAATCACAAACGGAAAAACGTATTTTTTTTCATCACGCTGCAGCCCCGGAGAAATAAATTTCCAGATCTGATAGAAAAGAATCGGCATGGAAAGGACAAGCGCGGCAACAAAGGCTACTTTCATACTCATCCAGAACGCTTCGGCAGGCGCAAGGAAAACGAGCTTCAATCCCTGAAGCTTTTCCTGCGCCACAAACTTCACATACGCATCCTGGAACGAGAAGTCGAAAATCATCTGGGAGATATTGAAGTTCAGTTTGACCGGCAGACCAAAATCCAGCCGGTGTTTCATCGGGAACGTGACAAGGCGAAAGAGTTCCTCGGCAAACGAAAACGTTACAAAGAAAATGCTCAGGATGCTGATAAGAGAGACAAGAATTCTTTTTCTGAGTTCAGTGAGATGCTGCGTGAGCGGCATTTTTCCATCAGACATTCCCTGTTCCCCTGCGGCGTTCATTCATCAGCTTCAGGATGCGCTGTTTGTCGGCAAGCAGCGGGGGGGCAGCATCCTGATTTCCTTTGCTTGCCTGATCGTGCTTTTCTTCATGAACCGTTTCCTGAGGTTCTGCGGCAGGTGACTGAGCAGGAGAAGGTTTTTGTGTCTCGGTGGCAAACAGATCATTTGAAGTAAACAGCTGATTTTTAAGATCAAGCGGGTCTTTGATATCTTTGAAATCTTCCTTGACCTTGTTCACCTCGGAATCAAGGTCCTCCTTTGCGCCGCGAAGAGCACGCTGCAGGTCGCCGATTCCCTTCCCGAGAACACGTCCGACTTCCGGAAGTTTATCCGGTCCAAAAATCACGAGAGCGATGATGAAAATGACTATGAGTTCCTGAATTCCGATATCAAACATTGCGTTTCATTATAGCATACGGCTGACGCGTGGCGGACCGCTTCGCGAAGAAGTCAATAAGCACCAGAGAACTGCTGACAACGTGGGAACGCAGCAAGTCTGCTAATTATACGGAATTTTCTCACACGCTGCCACCTAATTTGCGCAGCATAAAAGGCCGATTTGCTTCATTTTTACCGCATAGATTCGGTATAATTGCGACTGAAAAGCAATGCAATGAGGTGAGCAACGACAAAGCTTGAATACCGTGCTGTTCTGTGTATAAACAGTATGATAAGGAGGTGTCTGAATGAAGCGATTAAAAACATGGAGTCTGCTCATTATGATCGTTGTTGCTGTTTCGCTGATCGGCAGTGCGGCAATGGCAAAAAAGGAGACAGGTCCGGCACCGAAGGCGGTCAAGGCAGAGGCCTGTTTTCAGTGCCATGACGAGATCAGGCAGTTTGCCAAAAAAGGCAAACATGCGCAGTTGAGCTGCACCACCTGCCACGAGATGCTTGACAAGCATATGGAAGATCCCGGCAAAAAACCGATCACCAAGATGGACCATGCAACATGCGGTAAATGCCATAAGGAACAGTATGAGTCGTTCGTCGAGGTGAACCACGAATCAAAGGCCAAGGTGGAGAAATCAAGCTTCAAAAGCAGATCGCCGCTTTTCGACAAGCTGATGGCTCCGCACGGGTTTACGAAGGAACACGGCGAGCCGCGCAGTCATGTCTTTATGCTTGTCGACCAGTTTATCGTCGACCGCGCTTTCGGCGGCCGATTCCAGCTGAAAGACTGGACAAAGATCAGCGCTGCGAAAAGCATCGAGAAGTCGGCATGGAGCGTTCTGATCGACAAGGAGCCGAAGACGTCGGATCAGAAGATATTCATTCCCCAGACTGCAATGGCAGCAAATCCGGTTTGCTATCAGTGCAAGACCGCCGACATGATCCTCGACTGGAAGTATATGGGGGATAAAGACCCACGCGCAAAGTGGGACAGAACTTCAAAAGTGGTGGATTTCGCCAGAGCAATGCATCATCCCGCGAACTGTTTTACCTGTCATGATCCGCACTCCACGCAGCCCCGGGTAGTGCGCGATGCGCTGATTGAGGCTGTCGTTGATCGCGGCGAAGGAACGTATCCGTACGACAAGGAAAAATCAAAAAAAATCACGATGCAGAAAGTAACATTCCGTGACTTCCGCTCTATCGGCATCCTGAGCAAGAAGGATTCCAACCTGATGTGCGCACAGTGCCACGTTGAGTACAACTGCAATCCGGGACACAATCCGGCGACCGGTGAGGCCATCGGCATGGCTGACCGCCGCACAAACCTTATTCAATGGGTCAACGTGTTCGACTACAACAAGGCCATGACCGAAAAGTATCAGTTCAAGGATTTCAAGCATGCCGTTACCGGTGCATCCCTGAACAAGCTTCAGCACCCGGAGGTCGAAACATTCTGGATGTCGAAGCATGAGCGTGCCGGCGTCGAGTGCAAGGACTGTCATATGCCGAAGGTGAAGAAAGGCAGCAAGAGCTACACCTGGCACGGGCAGAAGAGCTCGCGCTATATGCTGAAAGATACCTGCACGAAGTGCCATACGGGCTGGACAGCCAAAGACGCTGAGTATCAGGTCGACGCAATCCAGAACTATGTCAAGGGGAAGTTGACCAAGGCTGAATTCTGGCTCGGTCAGCTGATCGACACCTTCGCAGAGGCAAAAAAGGCGGGAGTATCGGAAGATGTTCTCAAGGAAGTCCGCAAAATGCACGACCAGGCGCATATCTACTGGGAGTGGTGGACCGCGGAAAACTCCGACGGATTTCATAACCCCGATGCAGCCCGCGAGTCGCTGACCCGCTCCATCGATCTTTCGCAGAAGGGCATCAGGATGCTGAACGATGCCATGGCTCCAAAGAAAACAGCTGCAAAGTAGCAGTAATCGGGGCGGCGCGTCTGCGCCGCCCCGTCTCTGTCAACCATAAAGCCGGGCATGTCTTAATTGCCTTGATACACTGTCTTTGCACTTAAGGAAAAGGGCTGGCGTGTGCTACACTCTGACGTGTCCAACACCCTGTGTTTTGATATTTGAGAGGAAATGAAAGCGACCATATCACACCTCCTGTATTTTCTGAATAACAAAACCACTCAGAGAAACGTTCATATGCTGGGCAAATTCTTACTGGTTTTGGTCCTGATGATTTCTCTGTATATCGTGCTTTTTCATTACATCATGGAATACGAGGGCAGAAATTTCACTTGGATGAGCGGTCTCTATTGGACGCTTGTGACCATGTCGACGCTCGGGTTTGGAGATATCACCTTTCAGAGCGATATCGGGAGAGGGTTTTCGGTCATCGTCCTGCTGTCGGGCGTCGTCTTTCTCCTCATCATGCTGCCTTTTACCTTCATACAATTTTTCTATGCCCCCTGGCTGGAAGCGCAGGCAAAATCCAGAGCGCCCCGGGAACTGCCTGTCAATACCAGCGGGCATATCATCCTGACCAGCGACGACCCCATTTCCCTGAGCCTCGCAAACAGACTTGCTCAGTACAATCATCAGTATGCGATACTTGTTGCCGACCTGAAGCGCGCCCTTGAACTTCACGACATGAATTACAAGGTTGTTTTTGGGGATCTCGACGACCAGGTAACATACAGGAGGCTGCGCATAGAGAGAGCTGCTCTTTTGGTCGTCAACAATAGCGATATGGTCAATACCAACATCATATTCACTGTGAGGGAATTCTCAAAGAGCGTGCCGATAGTCACGTTTGCCGATTCTGACGATTCAGTGGATATCCTCGAACTTGCCGGCGCTTCGCATGTTTTTCAGTTCGCCAAGATGCTCGGAAAATCGCTCGCCCGCCGCACGTTCGGAACATGCGTGCGCGCAAATGTCATCGGCAGGTTCGGCGAACTGCTTATTGCTGAATCGCCTGTGGTCAGGACATCTCTGGAGGGCAAGAAACTCAAGGAGACACGGTTAAGGGAACAAACAGGGGTTACCGTGGTCGGAATGTGGGAGCGGGGCAGATTTGAAATACCCAATGCCGACAGCCGGATTGATGCCAAGACTGTACTTGTTCTTGCAGGATCAGAAGAACACCTCATCAGGTACGAGAAAATGGTGGGCGGGGGCGCTCAGGCGCTTGATGCCCCCATTCTGGTTTTGGGGGGAGGCCGCGTGGGCCGCTCAGCCACCGACGCGCTCAAAGACCGCGGCCTTGACTACCGCATCGTCGAAAACAATAAACAGCTTGTCGAAGAGCATGAGAAATATATTTACGGCAGCGCAGCAGACATCAAGACTTTGATGAAGGCGGGCATCATGGAAGCGCCCAGCGTCTTCATCACAACTCATGACGACGATATCAACATCTATCTCACCATCTATTGCCGGAGACTGAGGCATGACATACAGATTATCAGCAGGGCAACCCTCGATCGGAATATCAGCAAGTTATACAGCGCCGGGGCCGATTTTGTCATGTCGTACGCTTCACTGGCAGTGAATACTGTTATGAACATTTTGCAGCCAAATGAGATTCTGATGCTCTCGGAGGGATTGGACATTTTTCGGGTTGCGGTGCCTCCTTCGCTTATTGGGAAAACCCTTGTCCAAGCCAGTATACGAGAAAAAACAGGCTGCAGCGTTGTCGCCGTGCATGCCGATGGCGCCACATATATCGGACCCAACCCCCACCTGCCAGTTGAAAAACATGCTGAACTCATACTCATCGGCACAGTAGAAGCAAAAAACAGCTTTAACCGGCAATTCATGGCGACAATCTCAGGTCAGAACGGCTGACCAGGCTATTATAGTGGGATGTTCAGGCAAGGCAAGACCATAACAAGGAATTGCCGCATCAGACAAGCTCAGGACATTCTGACCGGAGACGCAATACGCCTTCTTACTTTCTGAACC
>CAYMRS010000053.1:0-17712 GCA_964392915.1 uncultured Nitrospiraceae bacterium | reverse complement strand
CCTTGTCGTTATTGGCTTTCAGTGGCATTGTGATGATTTATCTCTTAAACTCCTGATAGTGTTTCTGCAAAAGCTTACGGCCACCATAGAATGCCTTTCCCTCAGAAACAGTGCTATTTGCCGATACAGAACTGACTGAAGATACGGTCGAGGATGTTGTCGGTCGAGAGGATGCCGACAATCTCGCCAAGCGCATCAAGTGCTTCGCGGAGCGAGAGTGCGGTAATCTCCTGCGGATCGCGGCTGCGGAGAGACCCGTGCGCCCGCTCCATGGCTTCGGCAGCGCTGTCGAGGGCGTGTTTGTGGCGAATATTTGTGATAAGAACATCATCGCGTGAAGAAGCTGCTGAAAGCTGTTCCGCAGGGATCAAAAGTGCTTTGATGCAGTCCTTGAGGGCTTCGATATTCAGACCGCTCTTGGCGGAAACTGCTATTGCCTGCCCGGTGCTACCGTCGGCAAAAGTAACGGGGAATGCTGTATCCGAAATACGTGCCGGAGCGGTTATTCCGAGGTCTGCAAGGGCAAGGTCGGATATAAGCGCATCGGCCTTGTTGATGACGAGAAGGGTCTTTTTTCCGACAATACGTTCAATCAGCTCCTTGTCGGCAGCATCAGGCCGGCGGCTCCCGTCGAGTACGGCAATCACTATGTCGGATCCTTCAATTGCCCGCAGGCTGCGGCGCACGCCTTCCTGCTCTGCCAAGTCATGCGATTCGCGAATACCCGCGGTGTCCATAATGCGCAACGGAATACCGTGGATATTGAGATGCTCTTCAATAACGTCGCGGGTAGTCCCCGGCAGATCGGTGACAATAGCCCGATCAGAATCGAGCAGTGCATTCAGCAGCGATGATTTCCCGACATTCGGTTTTCCGACGATTGCTGCAATGGCCCCCTCGCGATAGAGGCGGCCTTCTTCATAACGGCGGGAGAGCGAGCCGAGTTCGCGGGCTATGCGCACGCACGAAACGGCAAGTTCCGTCTGCACGAGATCCGGCACATCATCTTCAGGAAAATCTATGCAGGCTTCAACGTGAGCACAGATGTCGAGCACGGCTTCCCGAAGCTCGTTGATGCGGACTGAAAGCCTTCCCTCAAGCTGCTGCATGGCAAGACGCTCTGCGCGGTCGGTCCTGGCGCGAATAACATCGATAACCGCCTCGGCCTGCGACAGATCGATGCGGCCGTTCAGAAAGGCGCGCCTAGTAAACTCTCCCGGTTCCGCAAGGCGGGCTCCCGCATCGAGCGCCAGGCGCAATGTCCGCGCGAGAGGAACAGTGCCGCCATGACAGTTAATCTCCACGACATCTTCTCTCGTATAGGTTCGCGGAGCTCGCATCACAGATACGAGCACCTCATCAACGCGCCTCCCGAGACTGCGCTCAAGGATAAAGCCATGATGAATGGTGTGCGAGCGCACTTCAGAAATGCGAGTGCCGCGCGGTGAAAAGAAAAGCGCGTCCGTAATCCTTATGGTATCGGGTCCGCTCAGGCGGATGATGCCTATGCCGCCCTCGCCGGGAGGTGTCGATATGGCCACTATGGTATCGTCAGGAAGCTGTTTCATCGCATTGCAAAAAAAAGCCCACGACTCCGGCAGCAACCGGAACCATGGGCATCGACATTATTTCATTACGCAGCAGCGGCTACTGCCTTTTTTGCCTTCTGGTTCACATAGAGCTGCTGCACAATACCCAGGGAGTTGCTCACCGTCCAGTAGAGCACAACGCCCGACGGCATGGTCAGGAAGATAAAAGTGAAGACTACCGGCATCAGCATCATCATCTTCTGCTGCATCGGATCGGTCATGGTAGTGGGCGTCAATTTCTGCTGAATCACCGTCGTGATGCCCATGATGATCGGGAGCACAAAATACGGATCCTTAAGCGATAGGTCGTTTATCCATAATGCAAGCTGCGCCTGACGGAGTTCAATGGCATACATCAGGACATTGTAGAGCGCAATAAAGACAGGTATCTGCGCGAGCATTGGGAGGCATCCGCCCAGCGGATTTACCTTATTCTGCTTGTACAGCTGCATGATTTCTTTCTGCATGCGAGGAGGATCGCTCTTGTATTTTTCTTTAATCTCGGCCATCCGGGGCTGAATCATCGCAAGCTTCTTCATCGACTCCTGCCCCTTGTTCATGAGCGGAATGAACGGGATTCGTGTTACAACTGCAATAAGAATAATGGCAATGCCGTAGTTATGGGTGTATCCGTAAAAGAACTTGAGAATCCAGAACAGCGGCCGCGCAAGAATCGAGAACCATCCGAAGTCTACAATATGCTCAAAGCCGACATTATATTTTTCGAGCGTTTCCAGCTCTTTCGGTCCCACATACAGAAGGAACTGGTTGACTGGCACCGCTGTCCTGATAACAGCGAGAGAGTCATTATTCTTATTGATGACGCGTGCCTCATCGATCTGGGTCTTCGGCGCGAGCGCGGAGAAGAAGTATTTGTCCTCCTGGGCAATCCATTTTACATTGCCCTTGAACACATGGCTTTCTTTCAACCCGATCGCATCATACTCCTTGCGGTCAGCCTCCTTGAGGACGACTGGACCATAGTGGCTGTCCGGCTTTTCATACATGCCGAATTCTTTGCCGAGAGTGATATAGTATGCAGGAAATCCCTGCACTTCATCTTTCAGGTCAATACGGTACTCACCCTGATAGAACGTAAACGTTCTCCGAATCGATTGCCCGCCGGCAGCATATTCAAACACAAGGGAAGCTTCCTTCTTCGCCGCATCGAACTTAACAGCCGCGGCACTGGGAGTAAAGACAGCGCTTGCAAAGGAAAAGTTTTCATCAGTCCCGACAGCAAGCGGCGGCATAATCTGGCTGCTGTTCAACGCAATAGGTTTTCCGTCTGTTGTGAGATGCTTCTTCAGTTCAATCTTTTTGAACGTAGCACCAATGTTGGTCAGTACAGCCTTGTACATATCAGTCTCAACGACAATCTGCTTTTCTACAACCGTTGAGACCGGCTTTACCGGAGCAGGGACAGATGCGGTTTGCGCCGCAGGAGCTGCTTGCTCCTGTATCTTCTCGGTCGGGGCAGCCTTTTCAGGTGCCGTCTGCTCAGTCGGCGGCGGAGCCGGCTTTGAAAAGAAAAACTGATACCCAAGCAGAACCGCTACTGAAAGGGCAACCGCAAGCAACAGATTTCTATCCATGGATCATCTTCCTCATATGAATGGTTTTCATCGAACCGGATCGTAGCCGCCCGGGTGAAAAGGATGGCATTTTGCTATACGCTTCAGAGTAAGGGCGATCCCGCGGAGCGCCCCATGTTTCTCGATGGCTTCCCGTGCGTACACAGAACAGGATGGGGTAAATCTGCAGCACGACGGAAGCAACGGTGATATGCAGGCTTTATAGAATCTGATCAGCGCTATGAGCAGAGTCTTCACGGCTTACCCGTGCTGCCTAGCTGGCAAGACGCTTTCTGCCCTTGGCGCGGCGCGCCTTGATGATTCGTCTGCCGGCCTTGGTGGCCATGCGTACCAGAAAGCCATGCGTTCTCTTCCGTCTCGTATTATGCGGATTAAAGGTAGTGTAAGTGCCCATTCGTGGTTCCTCCCAAAAAACACTGAAAGATTAGTATAAATTCAGGGGGTTGTTTAAGTCAATGCAGACGGTGCCCGGATGCGCCGATACGCGCATCATCCACTTTTACCTTTCGATTGCCAATGAAAGCACTGCACCGGACGCAATGCGGTATGCCTTTACAATCGGCATGTTGTCGGCAAAGCTCACGATAACATACGCTACTTCAGCATAATGCGCCATCCGGATATCCTTTTCAGACGGATACGGCGGAGATTCAGGATGGGAGTGGCAGATAGCGAGCATTTCAATATTGGACGCGCGCATGCTTTTCATAACATCAAACTGCTCCTGCGGGTCCATGAGATAGCTGGTTTGAGAGGAATCGGCATTCTTCACGGGGAACATACGGGCAACTCGTGTGCCTGTACCGGCAAGAATGCAGCAGCCTTCATCGGGAAGGCATGAGCGGCAGTGCGTAATCATCTGCTCAAAAATACCCGGCGGGATACTGATTTTCATCTATTCGATGCCATACAGTGCAGGCGGCATCATCAGGAAGGCATGTGAATGTCGCTGCATACAGAGCAGGATTGACTTCTCGGCACGCTGACCGTCCGGAACTGTGCCTTCAGAGCGTCATAGACAAGCAGCCTGTTTGTCAGCAATTCCCCTATGCCAAGCAGATATTTCAGCACCTCCATAGCCTGAAGCGAGCCGACAACCCCGGGGAGCGCGCCCAGCAGACCGGAAAGCTGAAGCGAGTTCCTGACCTCTTTCGGCGGCAGATCTTCAAAAAGGCAGCGGTAGCAATGCCCCTTCCCCGGCACAATGGTCGTAATCTGCCCTTCAAACTTCAGGATTGCCCCGCTTGCGAGCGGCTTTTGCATCAGCACGCAGGCGTCATTTACAAGAAAACGAGTAACAAAGTTGTCGCTGCAATCCGCGACTACATCGTAGGACCGGATGTGTTCAACGATGGATTGCTCTGTCAGCCGCTCATGAAAAGCATTGACGGCAACATCGGGGTTCAGCCGTTGAAACGTAGCCTTCGCGGAAGACACCTTCGGCATTCCCACGGTTAATGTGTCATGAGCAATCTGCCGCTGAAGATTGCTCAACTCAACGACATCGTGGTCAATAATACCGAGCGTTCCAATCCCGGCGGCTGCCAGATAGTACCCGACCGGGCTGCCGAGCCCGCCTGCGCCGACAATGAAGACGCGCGATCGGGAAAGCTTTTCCTGGCCTTCCTGTCCAACTTCCGGAAGAATAATATGGCGGTTATAGCGCTGAAGTTGTTCGGAAGTAAAATCCATGACCAATAGACAGAAGTCAGAATTCAGGAATCAAAATAACAGAACAAGGCGGCATTGATTACCTCTTCTGCTTTCTGGTTTCCGGGTTCTGAATGCTTTTTACTCCTTCCCTTCGACCCGGATGACAAGCGTCTCATCAACAACCACAGGTAGCGCGTTTATTTCTGCAATAGCACTGGCGACATCTTTCTCTCTGGCCGTATGCGTCAGCACTACCAGAGGCACGGAACTGCTCGCGCTCCGGCCCTTCTGTATAACCGAGGCGATGCTGATGTTGTAGTTGCCGAGAATGCCTGAAATCTTCGAGAGCGTTCCGGGCTTATCAAGCGCCGAAAACCGGAAGTAGTACATACTCTCGATATCGCCCATTTTCCTGATGGTGTATGTGCTGCCCGCACCCGAAATGCCAGGCACACGGCGCTCTCCTCCGTAAATAATATTGCGTCCGATATCAACAATGTCGGCAACAACCGCGCTACCGGTCGGCATGTCGCCTGCGCCGCGCCCGTAATAGAGCGTCGCGCCAACAGCGTCTCCTTCTACATAGATCGCATTAAAGACGCCGTCAATTTTCGAGATCATGTAAGCGTTCGGCACCATGGTCGGGTGCACACGCAGTTCGACCTGTCCGTTCACAGCCTTGGTAATCGCCAGAAGCTTGATCTTGTATCCCAGCTCTGAAGCAAATTCAATGTCTTCGGCTGTGAGTTTTGTGATGCCTTCTTTATAAACATCATCAAACGAAAGCGGAATTCCGTACGCGAGCGACCCGATAATCGTCAGCTTATGCGCGGTATCGATGCCTTCGATATCAAATGTCGGATCCGCTTCCGCATACCCCAGACGCTGCGCCTCCTTGAGCACATCGCTGAAATTGGCCTTTTCGTCGGTCATCTTCGTAAGGATGTAGTTCGATGTTCCGTTGATAATGCCATAAATTGCGACCATGTTATTCGCGACGAGCCCTTCGCGCAGCACCTTGATAATCGGGATGCCTCCCGCAACCGCAGCCTCAAAGCCAACTTCAACGCCCTTGTCGTCAGCCGCGGCAAAAATCTCCGCTCCCTCAGTAGCAATGAGCGCCTTGTTTGCGGTGACGACATGCTTGCCGTTGGCTATCGCCTTGAGCATGAAGTCCTTGGCAGGATGAATGCCGCCGACCAGCTCGACAACAATGTGGATGTCCGGATCATTCAACAGCTCATCCGCGCTCGTCGTCAGAACGCCGTCGGGGACCTTGAATCCGCGGTCGCGCGTGATATCGCGATCCGCAATCCTTTTCAAAACGACATCAAAACCGGCCCGCTTGCTGATGATTGCGGCGTTCTCAAGCAGAACTCTTGCCGTGCCGCTGCCGACGGTACCAAAGCCGATAATGCCGACATTCACGCTATTTTTTGCCATAATGTGTCACTCCAATTTATTTGTGAATTGCCTTCTTGATGCCTTTTGCCGCCTGACGTATGCGGTGTTCGTTTTCAACCAGCGCGAAACGGACGAACTGATCGCCGCCCTCACCAAAACCGATCCCGGGCGATACTGCAACTTTCGCTTCCTGAATCAGATACTTGCAAAACTCCAGCGATCCCATCGAACGGAACTGCTCCGGTATTTGCGCCCAGACAAACATGGTGCCTCTGGGTGCTTCAATGTTCCAGCCCGCATTCTGCAGCCCCTTGATGAGGACATTCCGGCGTGATTGGTAGATCTGCCGCATATCTTCAACACACTCCTGCGGTCCGCGCAACGCAACAATGCTGGCAATCTGGATTGGCTGGAACATGCCATAGTCAAGATAACTCTTAATCTTGATAAGAGCGCCAACAATTTCCTTGTTTCCGCAGCAAAAGCCAACACGCCAGCCTGCCATCGAGTAGCTCTTCGTCATCGAGAAAAACTCAACTCCGACGTCTTTCGCGCCCGGAACCTGCAGAAAGCTTGGGGCCTTGTAGTCGTCATAGACCAGATCCGCATACGCGAAGTCATGAATGACGATGATGTTATTTTCTTTCGCAAAATCGACCACCTTCTGGAAAAAGTCGAGTCCATCGAGACATTGCGTCGTCGGATTATGCGGAAAATTGATAATCAGCATCTTCGGTTTCGGCCAGCTTTTCCGGATAGTCTTTTCCATCTCCGAGAAATAATCAATACCCGGACCGATCGGCACCTGCTGCACCTCGCCGCCGGCAATAATGACTGCGTAGGGATGTATCGGATATGCCGGTGCAGGAGTTATCACAACGTCGCCCGGCTGAATCAATGCGAGCGTCAGATGCGAAAGCCCCTCCTTGGACCCGATAGTGGTGCAGGCTTCAGTTTCGGGGTCAATATCGACATCAAACCGCCGTTTGTACCACTCGGAAATGGCACACCGCAACTGCGTGATGCCTTTGGAGGCGGAATAGCGGTGATTTTTTGGATTGTTGGCCGCTTCGCAGAGCTTGTCGACGATATGCTTCGGCGGCGGCAGGTCGGGATTCCCCATGCCCAAGTCAATAATATCGTCGCCCTTGCGTCGCGATTCCATTTTCAAATGGTTGACGATAGCAAAGACATAAGGCGGCAGCCGCTTGATTCTGTTGAACTCGAACATTGCTCCTCCTCTAAATTAAAGAAGTCAGAAGTAGGGTCAGGAGTCACGAAATTTAAATCCGATTGTCCGCTCCCTGCAACCTTTACTGAATTCCAGAACCTCTATATCGGTGTTCTCGAAAATTCTCCCGCATTCATCGAGCTCCGCACCAGCGGTCCCGATGAAACAAAGCGGAATCCGAGACCAATCGCATCGCGCTGATACTCGGCAAATACATTGGGGTGTATGTATTCTACAACAGGAAGATGCTTTTTTGTAGGTCTGAGATACTGACCAATAGTCACCTCATCGCAGTCCGCTGCCCGGAGGTCGCCAAGTACCGATATTACTTCGATGAACTGTTCTCCGAGTCCGACCATCAGTCCGGATTTGGTCCTGACTTCCGGAGAAAGCTCCTTCGCCCTCCGCAGAAGCGCAAGGGAACGCTCGTACCTCGCTTGGGGACGAACCAGAGGATAGAGTTTCGGGACTGTCTCAACGTTGTGATTCAGCACATCGGGACGTGCGCCGAGAACCGTCTGAAGCGCGGAAGCATCTCCCTGAAAATCCGGGATTAACACTTCAATGCGCGCATCGGGGAGGCATCGGCGGACAGCGGCAATTGTTGCTGCAAAATGCCCGGCCCCGCCGTCTGAAAGATCGTCCCGCGTCACCGAGGTAATCACCACATACTGCAACTGCATATCCGCTGCCGCTTCAGCAACGCGCTCAGGCTCAAGCATGTCCAGCGGCAACGGCAGACGATGCTCAACGGAGCAGAATCCGCAGTTTCTGGTGCAGGAATTACCAAGAATGAGAAAAGCGGCGGTCGGCTTGGCAAAGCAGTAGTGCTGGTTCGGGCAGCGAGCCTCCTCACAAACAGTATGCAGCCGTCGATTCCTCGCAACCGATCCTGCAGATGCGCCGGGGCGGGCAGTGTGGCGCTGCCGTGTTTCCTGTTTAATCCATTCCGGGAGACGCATCGGGCGGGTCATTGAATCAACACCAAGAGAATGCTAAAGATATCTGGCATGGTCACTCACTGAGAACCCCTTTATCAGCATAAAAAACCATCATCGCATTTTCTTGGTTCATTGCAGAAGAAGTCCGGCAGGTTTCAGGCGATACAGACCCGGTCGCGGCCCTGCTCTTTCGCCTGATACAGCATATCGTCCGCCAGCTTGATCAACTCTTCAAACGTCGCTGTTTTCGCCATTGCAACCCCGATGGAAACCGTCACCGAGAGCTCATAATGGCCATATGGCATGACTATCTCCGCAATTACAGAGCGTAGTTCTTCAACAAAAGCAGGAACTTTTTCGGGGCTTTCGAATGACGAGACCATGCAGAACTCCTCCCCGCCATATCGGGCAACCACATCGGTCTTGCGGCGGAAATAACCCCGGAGAGTATCGGCCACGAGTTTCAATATGTGATCGCCCGCCTCATGTCCGTACGTATCATTAATATTCTTGAAGTGATCGATATCGAGCAGAATCGCATAGAGCGCAAAGTTGCTTCTTCTGGCTGTTGCGTGCAGAGTCGCGCAGGCTTCAAAAAGATAGCGCCGGTTATACAGTCCGGTCAGCGGATCGGTCTGGGCATGATCCTTCAGCGTCTGAATCATCTGGAGATTCTCAAGATTGGCGTTAATGCGGCAGACAAACTCCTCCGTGCTGAAAGGCTTGAGCAGATAGTCGTTTGCACCCGCCTTCAGAAACTGCGGTATAACGGAGGCGCCGCCAAGTCCAGATGCGATGATGATGGACATGCTGTCCTTTTTGTAGTGCTTCCGCAGTTGTATCAGCAGTTCAAGCCCGTCCATCTTCGGCATGGTATAGTCCGTCATCACTAGGCGGATATCCGGATGCTGGTCAATAACACGCAGGGCCTCCTGACCGTTGGAGGCCTGAAAAACCACGAGCAGCTGGCTTTCGAGCAATTGGACCATGGATTCACGATATACGGTCGAGTCATCAACCACAAGAGTCTTGACCAGCCGGTTATTCAGGAGACGACGTACAACACTTTCCAGATAGTCGAGCTCCTTGATGTCGCGCTTGACGATATAGTCTACGATTTTCTTTGCAAGAACCCGATCACGGGTATCGGCATCATATGACGCGGTCAGAACGAGCGTCGGCACTCCGCGTGAAATCGAGTAATCGATCATTTCTCCATCCCGTGCGTCAGGAAGATTGAAGTCAACAATCGCCAACTCATACTCCTGCGGATTCCGATCAAGCATAGCCTTGCCTTCCGCAAAAGAATGCGCAGATTCACAAATTATTCCCAGTTTTTTTGTCAGGGATAGCGTGACCAGCTTTGTTACTATTATGTCATCATCTACCAGCAGGATCTTGCTCATGTCAACTCCTGATTGGAAATCATCTCAATAAAACCGCGCACGGCATTCGCTGCGATTGTACCATTTATTCCTGTGCTTTGCCCGCTGCCGACTTCGCTTCATCCCATAGGGCATCCATCTCTTCGAGCGACATATCCGCGAGCTGCCTGCCCGCCTCAGCTGCTCTGCGCTCGATATAGCGGAAGCGAGTCACGAATTTGCCGATTGTCCTGCGGAGCGCTTCTTCCGCATTCACCCCGAGGAAGCGAGACACGTTGACCAGTGAAAAAAAGACATCCCCGAGTTCATCCTCTATGGCTGCCTTGTCCTTACGTTCCATCGCCTGACGGAACTCGCGGAGTTCCTCATCGACCTTTTTCATGACATCGTCGGTCTCTTTCCAGTCGAAGCCGACTCGTGCCGCCCGCGACTGCAGCCGATGAGCGCGCAGCAGCGACGGCAGATGCCCCGGCACGCCGTCAAGCGCCGACTCGCGAAACTTGCCCTCTTCCCTTTTGCGATCGGTCCACTGCTGGAGTACCGCTTCAGGAGTATCGAATGTCGCCCCCGCGAACACATGCGGGTGGCGCGATATCATTTTTGCGCTTATAGCATCGGCAACATCGCCGATGTCAAACGCTCCCCGCTCTTTCGCCATTTCCGCATGAAAAACCACCTGAAGCAGCAGATCTCCGAGCTCTTCCCTCATGCCGGCCTCATTTTTTTTGTCGATTGCCTCTACAAGCTCGTATGTCTCCTCGATGAGGTAGGGCTTTATCGACTCATGCGTCTGCGCAGCATCCCACGGACAGCCGCCGGGAGCGCGGAGCTTCGCCATAATGTCAACCAGACGCTGAAACTGCTCCACAGCTATTTCGTCAGAATCCGGAGGATTTCATCGTAGCGGGCAGCGGTCTTCTGCACAATCTCATCAGGCAGTGCCGGTCCCGGATATTCCTGGTTCCAGTCGAGCGTCAGCAGATAGTCCCGGACAATCTGCTTGTCATAGCTGTCCTGACCCTTGCCGGGTGCATAATCTCTTATCGACCAGAATCGGGACGAATCCGGGGTAAGGAGTTCGTCGATAAGAATGAGCTTTCCATCGAAAAATCCCATTTCCATCTTGGTGTCGGCGATGATGATGCCTTTCTTCTCCGCGACGGCGCGAGCCTTCGTGTAAACGGCAAGAGTAGCATCGCGGACTATTGCGGCAGTCTCCGCACCGACTATCTTTTCGGCTTCGGCAAAGCTGATGTTCACGTCATGCCCCTCTTCCGCCTTGGTGCTTGGAGTAAAGAGCGGCTGTTCAAGACGCGAGGACTCCACAAGTCCCTCCGGAAGCGGTATGCTGCATACCGTCCGGCTTTTCTTGTACTCTTTCCAGCCCGAACCGGACAGATAGCCGCGCACGATGCATTCAATCGTCAACGGCTTCGCCTTTTTGACTAGCATGCTTCTGCCTTCAAGTTCAGAGCGGTATTTTTTCAGGACTTCCGGATACTCATCGACGTTCGTCGCTACAATATGGTTTTCCATGATATCGGTCATCTGGCTGAACCAGTAGAGAGAAATGCCGGTCAGCACCTTGCCTTTGCCCGGGATACCGTTCGGAAGGACGACATCAAAGGCTGAAACGCGGTCGGTTGTGACAATAAGAAGATAATCATCAACTTCGTACACATCGCGCACCTTGCCGCGCCGCACGAGCTTGATATCAGGGAAGTCGGTTTGAAGCAGGACTTCTGCCATAGGTGTTCCTCCTCAACGCCAAAATTTTTCAGTCAAATAGTTTACCACAGAGGCGGCGGTGTTCGAAAATGCCGGTCCGGCTCCGGGAGCAGAACAGGATGGCACATGCTCAAGTCTGGACGATGAAGCTGCAATGAAAGTCGGCTCATTCTTTCCCGGAACGGCTGAATGAAATCAGGACCGCAGAGACAACAGCGATTGCCAGTCCGAAATAGAGCGTTTCAAGGGGTGCTCTCCACTCTGCAAGATGCTCCAGAAAGGTAACCGCCATGACGAGGATGATAATATTCGCAAGCTTGGATTTGAGCTGATCAAGATTCGTGATTAGCAGCCAGTCCGGCATATCGACAGGCTGTATGAAAAGCTCAAAAAGTCCGATCGCAAAAATGAGCAGTGCCGTCGCTATAAGAAACACATCCATGATATGAATAAACACTACTGCCGGCTTGCCCGCCTGTGCTGATGCGTCAAGCAATCCGACAACTGCTGAAACAGTCTTGACGAATCCAAGAACAAAGGCTGAAGCCGAAGCGATCAAAAGACCGGCAACTGCTATCAAAACCAGATACCTGCATTTCATCAGAATGCCTTGCATAGCACCCCCCTATTATTGAGACCTTACAACACATCACGCAGAAAATGGAGAACAATCGGAACCCCATGCCATTCAGCGCAGCATCAAGACGATCTCAATAGCTCACCGCTAAAAAGAGGCCTGCACCTTTCCGTATGCAGGCCTCTTGCCTTCAGAGCATTTGTCTTTATCCCCGCCCCGTGACATGACCTCGTCTTCTATCCACCCATGCGCATCGCCTTCAAACGGGCAATGCGCTCTTCCATCGGGGGGTGAGTGCTGAACATTTTCATCAATGCACCGCCGCTGAGCGGATTTACAATAAACATATGCGCCGTCGCAGGATTTGCCTGCATGTGGATCTGCTGAGACGCTATCTGCAGTTTTTGCAGGGCGTTCGCGAGATATATTGGATTGCCGCAAATCTCCCCACCGGTCGCATCCGCCCCATATTCGCGCGAACGCGAGATGGCCATCTGCACAAGCATCGCTGCAATCGGGCCGACAATCATCATGACGATAGCCCCGATCGGACTGCCGCCCTCATCATCATTCTGGCGGCCGCCGAAGATCATCGCAAACTGCGCCATCTGCGCCAGATAACTTATCGCGCCAGCGATGGACGCCGCTATCGTTCCGACAAGAATATCGCGGTTTTTAATATGCGCCAGTTCGTGGGCAATAACGCCTTCCAGTTCTTCGCGGGAAAGAATCCGCATGAGACCGGTCGTCACGGCAACGGTGCCATGTTCCGGATTCCGGCCGGTCGCGAAGGCATTCGGCTGATCCTGGTTGATAATTGCTATCTTCGGCATAGGCAGTTGCGCCCGCTGGGCAAGCCGGCGCACCATACCGAAAAGATCCGGTGCTTCAGCCTCAGTAATCGGCTGCGCGCGATACATCCTCAGCACAATCTTGTCACTGAACCAGTACGAAATAAAATTAATACCAAAGGCCATTATGAGCGCTATGGTCAGCCCGGACTTCCCGCCGACCATGCCGCCTGCCAGCACCAGCATTACCGTCAGCACGCCCATGAGCATTAGGGTCTTCATGGTATTCATCGACTATCCTCCTTTGGTCCTATAAAAAAACCCTTACCACGATACCAGGCATCGAGGTAAAGGTCTCGCTTGTTAGCTCTGCTAACCGAGTGGCACCGGGCCTTACGGGCCGTATTGACGATCACCACTGATTCAGCTACTCCCCTTTACAACAGCTACTTGCTGTATATTTACGATATCGAAAAATCAGATGGCGCGTCAAGAAAAATCGGAAGAGAAAAAGATGGAGGCGACGAGCGGATTCGAACCGCTGAATAAAGGTTTTGCAGACCTCCCCCTTACCACTTGGGTACGTCGCCGTCAAAGTATCGTGAGAGTGAGAGGTAAGATGAGAGAAGTGAACGACCTGCAGGAAATGCTCATTCTTGGACTTCCTGATCACTTCGTACTTCTTGTTTCCCACCTCTTGCGTGCATTGGGAAATGGAGCGGGCGACGGGATTCGAACCCGCGACCCCAACCTTGGCAAGGTTGTGCTCTACCAGCTGAGCTACACCCGCAATCTGAAACTGCCGCCTGGAATGACCCGGAGGTCAGAGCGCTGCCAACGCATTCAGCACAACAGAGTTTTTGACTCTAACACACTCTCTGAAACGGTGTCAACGTGCGTTGCGAAAAGCGGAATGCATCAATTAAAATAACCCGATGAACATATCACTCGCTGAATTCAAGGCCCGCACCGCACAGGCAAACATTATCCCGGTATACAAAAACATCCTGTGCGATACCGAAACCCCGGTCAGCGCCCTGCTCAAACTCAGGAAAAAACCGGTTTTTCTGCTCGAGAGTGTCGTTGGCGGGGAGAAGTGGGCCCGGTACTCTTTTATTTGCATTGACCCGTCATTCACCATTCGGGGAACCGGGAAGCGCTTCACGCTCAGCAATGGCAAGCGCGATGTGACGATAGCCGCGGATGACCCGCTAGCGGTTGTGGAAGACATTCTCGGCCAGTTCAAACAGCATGAAGCGCCTGAGTTGCCCCGCTTTTCGGGAGGATTCGTCGGCTATCTTGCGTATGACGTAGTTCGCTCGTTTGAAAAACTCCCGCATCGCAAAAAACCGGGGCTCGATGTTCCGGACGTTCTGCTGATGCTGTTCGATACCATGCTCATCTTCGACAATCTGAAACAGACGCTCTCGATTCTTGTTAATGTTCATACCGGCGGCGACATCCTTTTCCGGGGAAAACAGCTTTTCCCCTCGCGGAGAAAAAAGGATCTGACAGCGCTCTACCGCGAAGCAGGAGAAAAAATCGACCGCATTGCGGCAGTGCTGCAGAAGACCTGCACGATGAAAGCTCCTTTGGAGATGCCGCAGGGGACGGAAGTGCCTGCGCGGCCTGAGGCTGCCTCGTTCAAGTCGAGTTTCAGAAAAGATGACTTCAAGGCAGCTGTCGAAAAGTCGAAGGAGTATATTCACGCGGGTGATGTGTTTCAGCTTGTCATGGCGCAACGCTTTTCCCGCCCATGCACGGCTCATCCGCTTACGATTTATCGGGCTCTTCGGGTGATTAATCCTTCACCGTACATGTTTTATTTCGATATCGGCGATGCTCATATTGTCGGGTCCTCACCCGAAATTCTGGTGAGGCTCGAGGAGGGCAAAGTTACCGTGCGTCCTATTGCCGGAACGAGAAAACGCGGCAAGACGGAAGAACAGGACAAAGCGCTCGAGGCAGACATGCATGCGGATCCCAAGGAACGCGCCGAGCATCTCATGCTCATCGATCTCGGCAGAAACGATGTGGGCCGCGTCGCCGAGACAGGCACCGTCACGGTTACCGATTTCATGGTCACTGAACGATACAGCCACGTCATGCACATGGTTTCCAATGTTGAAGGCAGGCTGCGTGACGGACTGAATGCGTTCGACGTTTTCCGCGCGGCATTTCCTGCCGGTACTGTGGCAGGCGCGCCGAAGATTCGCGCCATGGAGATTATTGATGAACTTGAGCCGACAAAGCGCGGCATTTACGCCGGTGCCGTCGGGTACTTCGGCTACTCAGGCAACATGGATACCTGCATCGCGATCAGAACGCTTGTCATCAAGGACGGCAGAGTCTACTTCCAGACCGGAGCGGGCATTGTTGCCGATTCGGTCCCCGAAAGTGAATACTGGGAGTCCGTGAACAAGGCGATGGCTATGATGACTGCCGTCGATTTCGTCGAAAAGAAAAAGAGATAACCATGCTTTTAATGATTGATAATTATGATTCTTTTACCTACAATCTCGTGCAGTATCTTGGCGAGCTTGGTGAAGACGTACGGGTCTTTCGCAATGATATGATAACGGTTGCCGGAATTGAGCAGCTTGCTCCCGATCGTATTGTCATATCGCCCGGCCCCTGCACGCCGAATGAAGCAGGCATCTCGATTGACACCATTCTTCACTTCACTGGAAAGATACCAATTCTCGGCGTCTGTCTCGGCCATCAATCAATTGGCGCGGCATTTGGCGGCGATGTCGTGCGCGCTCCCTATCTGATGCATGGCAAGATTTCGAATGTCCAGCACGACGGCAGGACGATCTACGCCGGACTTCCCAATCCGTTTGAAGCGACGCGCTACCACTCACTAATCATCAAGCCTGAGACATTGCCCGACTGCCTCGAGGTGTCCGCATGGACGAAGGTTCCCGAAACGCCGGATATTATCATGGGTGTACGCCACCGGAAGCATGCCGTCGAAGGCGTCCAGTTTCATCCTGAATCTATTCTTACGCGGTCAGGAAAAGACCTTCTGCGCAATTTCATCTCTCTGGAACAGCCGAAATGATCAAAGAAGCGATCAACCTTCTTGTGCAGAACATCCATCTGTCTGAGGCGGAGATGGCCGAGTGCATGCTCGAAATCATGGAGGGCAGCGCTACAGAGGCACAGATCGGGGCGTTTCTGACCGCCCTCCGCATCAAGGGGGAAACGGTTGAGGAGATCACCGGCGCCGCAAAGATTATGCGTGCCAAAGCCGTAAGTATTCAAGCTCCCGCTGGAGCGGTCGACATCGTCGGCACCGGAGGCGACATGGCCGGCACATTCAATGTTTCGACCACGTCTGCCCTGGTCGTCGCGGCGGCGGGCGTCCCCGTTGCAAAGCACGGCAACCGGTCGGTATCGAGCAAGTCGGGCGCTGCCGATGTTCTTGAGGCACTCGGCGTCAAGATTGACCTGCCGCCTGCAAAAATCGAGCAGTGCCTGGCGGAGACCGGATTCGGATTTCTGTTCGCGCCGCTTTTTCATCCCGCCATGAAGTTTGCCATCGGTCCGCGGCGCGACATCGCCATTCGCACGGTGTTCAATATTCTCGGACCTCTCACCAATCCGGCCGGTGCTGTCCGCCAGGTCGTCGGCGTCTTCGCGGAAAAGCTTACCGAGCCGCTCGCGCGGGTGCTCGTGAACCTTGGAATTGAGCGCGCGATGGTTGTGCACGGGGCGGACGGACTCGATGAAATCACCGTCTGTGACGGAACGCGCATCTCGAGGGCAGAGAAGGGGAGCGTCGAAACGTTTTATATCGTGCCGGAGGAATTCGGGTTTGCCAGAGCCGACCGCAGCGCGATTCTCGGGGCCGGGAAAGACGTGAACGCCGCGATAACCCTCCGAATTTTGGAAGGCAAAAAAGGGCCGAAGCGTGATATGGTGCTTCTCAACTCAGCCGCGGCGCTTATTGTCTCGGGAGTTTCAGCAGACTTCGCCACAGGGATTGACCGGGCGGCCGACGCGATCGATTCCGGCAAGGCGTTTGCAAAACTTCAGCAAATTAAACACCTGACCAATTCGATTTAGCGGGGGCTTTTTTTTAATTTATTTCTGATCTATTTGATATAATTAATATACTATTCGCCTGTGTGACATTAAATGGACTTTACCAAACTCGTTATCAAAATTAGAGAAATTCTGCTTTCGGTCTCCCTGCAGACCCGTGAATCGATCCTGAGCGGGGATCTGCCTGAACTCACCTTCACGCAGAATTACTATCTTGAAGTCATCAGCAAAACGGATAGACCGACAGCCAGCGAGCTTGCCGAAAAGTTCAAGGTGTCGCGGCCGGCCGTAACCTCGATTGTCAGCAAGCTCGTCACCATGGGATACCTGAAGAAGATCCAGTCCGGCAAAGACAGGCGCGTTTTCTTTATCATGCTCAGCGAACAGGGCGAAAAGCTCATTGAAAGCAATACCGCCGTAGCACGTGAATGGGCAGAACATATCAAGTCCACCCTCAGCCCCGACGAGCTGCAGAAGTACGCGGAATTTCTTGAAAAACTCATTTCCAGCTATACGTCGAAAAAGACTTAGTTATAATACTGTTAAATGACAATAATGAGGCAGTTGAGCCGCCGCGAAGCGGTCGGTTTCGAACTCCTGGTTCTTCGCCCGAGCGGAGCGAGGGTGACAGGAGTTCCGGCTCAACTGCCTCATTCTTCCCCGAGCGGAGCGAGGGGAAGAACCAGGTATTGATACGCTTGTTTGTTCCTTAATTGACTATTGAGCACCGTTTACATTTCACATCATTCCGTTTCCGAACCTGTTCAT
>CAYMRS010000052.1:0-18541 GCA_964392915.1 uncultured Nitrospiraceae bacterium | reverse complement strand
AACTGCACCTGTGTCTGGGGATATGCTGCCTCTATTGCCTCAGGCAGTCCCTTCAACCCGTCAACGCAGATGATGAATATGTCCTCTATCCTCCGATTTTTCAGCTCCGTCAGTATCTGGAGCCAGAACTTTGCTCCCTATTGCAGACTTTTTATCGCGTCCATTCAAATAAAGATTGACAAAAACACTTTTGCTTCCTTAAACTCTACAAATCCGATAGGGATTATGTGGCATAGCTTGCAGAATACCGAACGGATTGGGCGGCCTTGAGCGGCCTGCCGGAATTATTATTATTTTTGGAGGATTGCGATGACGCAGAACTACAGGCCGGAGACCATTTTGCTGCATGGCGGGCAGGTGCCTGACCCGACGACAGGCTCCCGCGCAGTGCCGATTTACCAG
Source organism: uncultured Nitrospiraceae bacterium (assembly GCA_964392915.1). Taxonomy (GTDB): domain Bacteria; phylum Nitrospirota; class Thermodesulfovibrionia; order Thermodesulfovibrionales; family Dissulfurispiraceae; genus JAAYUK01. Next base: position 18,139 of record CAYMRS010000052.1, on the reverse strand, counting down.
ACGACTTCGTATCAGTTCAAAAGCACGGAACACGCGGCAAATCTTTTCGGACTCAAAGAGTTCGGCAACATCTATACCCGCCTTATGAACCCGACCACGGACGTTTTCGAGCAGCGGATGGCACAGCTTGAAGGCGGCGTCGGGGCTCTTGCGGTTGCCTCAGGCCAATCGGCCATCGCCCTTGCGCTTCTGAATATCGCCCAGGCAGGCGACGAGATTGTCTCATTTGACAACCTCTATGGCGGAACCTACAGCCTCTTTAAGTACACATTTGCGAAATTCGGCATCACCGTAAGGTTTGTCGCCTCGAGCACTCCGGAAAGCCTGAAGCAGGCAATTACCCCGAAGACCAAGGCAATCTATGCGGAGAGCATCGGCAATCCGAAACTGAATGTGACCGATCTGGAACTCGTAGCCTCAATCGCTTACGCCAGCAAGCTGCCCTTTGTTCTTGATAACACGGTATGCCCTTACCTGCTGAAGCCTTTTAAGCATGGGGTTGACATTGCAGTCTACTCGGCAACCAAATTTATCGGCGGACATGGAACCTCCATCGGCGGCGTCATTGTCGATTCCGGCAGGTTCGACTGGACGGTCAAACAGCCGGACGGCAGCTCAAAATTCCCGCTAATCGCGGACCCGGATCCGAGCTATCACGGCCTCAACTTTGTCGAAGCGTTGAAACCGATCGGCAATGTAGCTTATATCATAAAAGCACGCGTAACATTGCTGCGAGATCTGGGGCCGGCTGTGTCGCCGTTCAACTCCTTCCAGTTTATCCAGGGGCTCGAAACGCTGCACCTGCGCATGGAGCGCCACGCGGAGAATGCTCTGAAAACGGCTCAGTTTCTTGAAAAACATCCTAAAGTAGCATGGGTGAACTATCCGGGTCTCGCGTCGGGTCCCGAAAAAGCAAAGGCCGATAAATACCTCAGGCTCGGCAGTGGCGCAATCATAGGATTCGGCATTAAGGGCGGGTTGTCTGCCGGAAAGAAATTCATCGACGCGCTGCAGTTGATATCTCATCTTGCAAACGTCGGTGACGCAAAGACACTCGCCATTCATCCTGCCAGCACCACGCACCAGCAGCTCTCGGAAGAAGAGCAGCGGGCTACCGGTGTCAGCCCGGACTTTGTACGTTTGTCCGTCGGCATTGAACACATTGACGATATCCTTGCAGATCTGGAGCAGGCTCTGGATAAGGCATAGGCAGGGAACCTTGGGAAGTTACATCGTTTATGTTGACAGAAGAGAGGCGTCTTTTATAAAATCTATAAACCCGATAGGGATTATCAGGGAAGGTCTTGAGGTCCCCTTGACGACCGGTCGGCCTTGCAGTGGCCGCCCGAATTTTTCGTGGCTTCAGGAGGAATTTAATGACACAAAGTTACAGGCCGGAAACTATATTGCTGCATGGCGGGCAGGTGCCTGACCCGACGACCGGTTCACGCGCGGTTCCGATTTATCAGACATCGGCATACACCTTCAAGAGCACCGACCATGCTGCGAGTCTCTTCGCACTGAAAGAGTTCGGCAACATCTACACGCGGCTCCAGAATCCTACGACCGATGTTTTTGAAAATCGCATGACTCAGCTGGAAGGCGGAGTCGGCGCCCTTGCGCTTGCGTCAGGTCAGTCCGCCATAGTTCTGGCGCTGCTGAACATCGCGCAAAGCGGCGACGAAATTGTCTCTTTCGACAATCTTTACGGTGGCACGTTCAGTCTTTTCCGGAATACCTTTAAAAAATTCGGCATCACGGTCAATCTTGTCGATTCCGGCGATCCGAAAAACCTTGAGAAGGCGATTACAGCAAAGACAAAGGCGATTTTCGCCGAAAGCATCGGCAACCCGAAGCTGAATGTGACGGATATTGAAGCGGTGGCGGCCATTGCGCATGCGAATCATCTGCCGTTTATTCTCGACAACACGGTCAGCCCATACCTGCTTCGCCCGTTCGATTATGGAGTAGATATTATTGTATATTCAGCGACGAAGTTTATCGGCGGGCATGGGACATCAATGGGTGGAGTTATCGTCGACTCAGGCAGATTCGACTGGACCGTGAAGCAACCGGACGGCAGTTCAAAGTTTCCGCTTATTGCGGATCCAGAGCCGAGTTATCACGGAATCAACTTTGTCGAAGCACTGCAGCCGCTCGGAAACGTTGCCTACATCATCAAGGCGAGGGTTACGCTTCTCCGGGATATGGGACCGTGCATTTCACCGTTCAACTCGTTTCTTTTCCTGCAGGGGCTTGAAACGCTGCATCTGCGCATGGAACGGCATGCAGATAATTCGCTGAAAGTAGCTCAATATCTTGAAAAACATCCGAAGGTGACGTGGGTGAGCTATCCGGGGCTGGCATCGAGCCCTGAGAAATCCAAAGCAGATAAATACCTGAAGCTTGGCGCCGGCGCTATCATCGGCTTCGGCATCAAGGGCGGGCTTGCGGCGGGCAAGACGTTTATTGATTCGCTTAAGCTTATTTCGCATGTCGCAAACATAGGCGATGCAAAGACGCTCGCCGTTCATCCGGCAAGCACAACTCATCAGCAGTTGACTGAGGAACAGCAAAAATCGACAGGGGTAACTGCGGACTATGTTCGCCTTTCCATAGGGATTGAGCATGTTGACGATATCATTGCAGATATAGAACAGGCATTGAAAACAATCTGAAAAGCGCGATGCCCGGAAGCGCAGCGACTCGGAAGGACGAAGTGAGGAAGTTAAAGGAAACAATCGGTGCAATTGCACAACTCCTCTCACGCTCAGCCTTCTGTCATTTCCGGCTTCGGCACTCAAAAGGGAGAGGATCATGGCGCGGATTTTTGAAAACATTACCCAGACGGTCGGCAATACGCCGCTCGTGAAAATCAATCGCCTCGCGGGCGACTCCATGGCAACAGTGCTGGTGAAGCTGGAATCGTTCAATCCGGTCTCATGCGTGAAAGAGCGAATCGGCGTTGCCATGATCGAAGCCGCGGAAAAAGCCGGCATTCTCAAGGCAGGCGGCGTGATTATTGAGCCGACCAGCGGAAACACCGGCATTGGCCTTGCCTTTACCGCCGCTGTTCGGGGCTATCGGCTGATTCTGACCATGCCGGAAACGATGAGCGTCGAACGGCGGCAGCTTCTGAAAATATTCGGGGCCGAATTAGTGCTGACGGAAGGCGCAAAGGGCATGCGCGGGGCCATCGAAAAAGCGGAGGAGCTTCAGAAAAGCATTCCGGGCAGCATGATACCGCAGCAGTTCGAAAACCCGGCAAATCCGGAGGCTCATCGCAGAACGACGGGCGAGGAACTCTGGAGAGACACTGACGGCGCTGTGGATGTTTTCGTTGCCGGTGTTGGCACTGGAGGTACAATTACCGGCGTTGGCGAGATGCTGAAGGAGCGCAAGCCTGGGGTGAAAATAGTTGCGGTCGAGCCGGCTGATTCGCCGGTGCTTTCGGGCGGCAATCCCGGCCCGCATAAAATTCAGGGCATTGGCGCGGGATTTGTCCCGAAGGTCCTGAATACAGAAGTCATAGATGAAATTATTCAGGTGACCCATATCAATGCGGGAAAAACAGCGCGGCGTTTAGCAAAAAAAGAGGGCATCCTGGCAGGAATATCAAGCGGCGCGGCGCTCTGGGCTGCATTGCAGATTGCGAAGCGGCCTGAGTCGGCGGGCAAGATAATCGTTGCCATCCTGCCTGACACCGGCGAGCGGTATCTTTCCACCTGGCTTTTCCAGGACGAGGCGGAGTAGCTGAGAACTTTACACGGGGGAAGTCATGTATATCCAGAACACTGAAGCATTAGTTCCTGTCGCAACGCAGCTGCTAAAGTGGGAGCAGCCTATTGCCCTTGAGTGTGGCGCTGTGCTCGACGGGATTGACATTGCCTACGAAACGTACGGGACGCTCAATGCCAATAAAAGCAATGCCATATTGATTTGTCACGCTTTTTCCGGAGACGCGCATGCCGCGGGCATCGATGCTGCCGGACGTAAGGGGTGGTGGGACTCGATGATCGGGCCTGACAAGGCATTTGATACCAACAAGTATTTCATGATCTGCTCCAATGTCCTTGGAGGATGCCGGGGCACCACCGGACCGTCGTCCATCAATCCCAAAACCGGCATGCGCTATGCGACTGACTTTCCCGGCATTACCATCAAGGATATGGTTGCGGTCCAGAGGATTCTGCTCGATCATCTCGGCATCGACAGGCTGCTGTCGGTTTCGGGCGGTTCAATGGGGGGCATGCAGGTGCTCCAATGGGTAGCCGATTATCCTGAGCGGGTTCTCTCGGTGATCCCCATCGCGACATCGCTGAAGCACTCTCCTCAGCAGATTGCGTTCAATGAAGTGGCGCGGCAGGCGATTATCAGCGATCCGACCTGGAAAGGCGGCCACTATTATGCCAATGGCCAGCCGGAGCGGGGACTGGCCCTTGCCCGGATGATCGGCCATATTACGTTCATGAGCGATAAATCTATGGAAGAGAAGTTCTCCCGCCACCTCAAAAAGGAGCGGCTCGGGTTTTCGTTCGACGCGGATTTCCAGGTTGAAGGGTATCTGCACTATAAGGGAGATAGATTCGTCCAGCGGTTTGATGCAAACTCTTATCTCTATATCACGAAAGCGATGGACTATTTTGATCTTGCGGACCAGGACCTTTTCCCGCCGAACCGGCGGTTCGCGGTGAAATTTCTTGTTATCTCATTTCAGTCAGACTGGCTCTACCCGTCGTACCAGTCGCGCGACCTGGTGCGGCTGCTCAAGACCCGTTTCGTCGATGTTACCTACTGTGAAGTTCCGTCGACCTACGGGCACGACGCGTTCCTGCTCGAAATCGACCAGCAGGAGTTGCTTGTCAAGGGCTTTCTCGACCGAGTCTTTAGTGGGGTGAAATGAAGCCGGCGCTGACCAAATATGTGCAGCAGGAACACCGTATCATTGCCGACATGGTGCATCAGCAGGCAACCGTGCTGGATCTCGGCTGCGGAAACGGCGAACTCCTCGTGCTTCTGCGCGAACAGAAAGACGTCAACGGTCAGGGCATCGAGATCGATGAAGAGGCGATTTACCGCTGCGTGCAGAAGGGACTCACCGTCTTCCACAGCGACATCGAAAGCGGCCTCGGCGAATACCCCGACAAAACATTCGATTATGTCATTATGAACCAGTGCATTCAGGAAATCTTCGAGATCGACCAGTTAATCGTCGAAGCCCTGCGCGTCGGGCGGGAAGTTATTCTGAGCTTCTCCAATTTCGCCTATATTCAGGCGCGGCTGGAGCTGTTCTTTCTCGGCAGGTCGCCATCGACAGTCGCCCTGCCTTACAGCTGGTTCAATACTCCGAATATTCACTTTCTGAGCATCAGGGATTTCCGCGAGTATTGCGCGTCAAAAAAAATCACCATCCTGCGGGAGATTTTTCTGAACAATTGGGGGCAGACCCGCTTCTGGCCGAACCTGCTTGCCACCAACGCGATTTTCAAAATCGCCCGGCAGGATGCGCGCGGCCATGTGAGCGGAGACGGCATTTGAAGCTCCCTACCAGGTTGATTCATACCGCTCAGCAGCCTGACGCGCTCGGCGCTGTCATCCCGCCGGTTTACCAGACCGTGCCGTTCGAGCATGACTACGGGCGTCCGGGGTTTGAGTATTCCCGCAGCAGCAATCCGACACGGCAGATCCTCGAGTCGGTCATCGCGGAGAGCGAAGGCGGCAGGCACGGGCTCGCATTCGCTTCCGGCGTGGCGGCGCTCACGGCGGTCATGAACCTGCTGCACGGCGGCGGACATCTCATCGTCAGCGACGACATTTATCTCGGCACGTACGGGTTGCTTGAGCAGGTGTTCCGTCCGTGGGGCATCGGGATAACCTATGTGAAGGCGGAAGATGCGGAATCGTTCCGCGCGGCGGTGAGGCACGACACACGCCTCATCCTTGTCGAGTCGCCGACAAATCCGCTCCTGAAGATAGCAGATATCAGAGCGATAGCAGCAATTGCCGGTCAGCACGGCATCCTTCTGGCGGTGGACAATACTTTCGCAAGCCCGGTGTTCCAGAACCCACTTCAGCTCGGCGCGCATATCGTTATTCACAGCACGTCAAAGTACATCTCCGGCCATAGCGATGTGCTGGGAGGCGCGGTCGTGGTGAATGACGACAAGCTTTTTCAGAATCTCAAGACCTACCAGCGCTCCGCAGGCGCGGTTCCCGGTCCGTGGGACTGTTGGCTTATTTTGCGGGGCATCAAGACGCTGCCGCTCCGGATGCGCGCGCATGAGGAAAATGCTCTGCATCTGGCGCGAGAACTGGAAAAACATCCGCTCATCCAGCGGGTGCTCTATCCCGGACTCCCGGGCCATCCGCAGCACGAACTGGCAAAACAGCAGATGTCCGGGTTCAGCGGCGTGGTAAGCGCCGAACTGAAAGCCGATGCTGAAGAGGTGCAGCGGTTCATCAAGAATCTGAAGCTTTTCCCTCTTGCCGCGAGCCTCGGCGGGGTCGAGTCGCTGGTGAACCACCCCGCGAAAATGAGCCATTCATTCATATCTGCTGAGCTTCGAGCGAAGATTGGCGTGACTGATTCGCTCGTCAGGTTTTCTGCCGGCATTGAAGACAAGGTCGATCTGTGGGCGGATGTTGAACAAGCACTCAAGAGCATAGGACAATGAAATGCAAAAAGCAAGAAGCTCAAAATGAAAATAACCTATAAGGGCGATTACGCGCTCAAGGCGCTTCTGGAGCTTGCTTTAAGCTATGACGAGCAGAGCAACGCGGTCGTGCCGATCGTCGCGCTGGCTAAGCGCCTCGATATTCCGCAGAAGTTTCTCGAGACGATTCTGCTGAACCTCAACAAGGGCGGCTTTGTGACCAGCAAGCGCGGCAAGGAAGGCGGCTATACGCTGGCAAACCAGCCGGCAAATATCACGGTCGGCGATATTGTACGCTTTGTTGAAGGACCGATCGAACCGATAGCCTGCTGCGATGACTGCTACAAGGGCTGCAAGGACATGGACTCCTGCGCTCTCAGATGCGTCTGGAAGAAGACTGCCGAGGCCATCTCCGCGGTTGTCGACAACGTCACGCTTGAGCAACTCGCCCGCGACACCAGGGCGCTGCGGAAGGCGCAAGACTTTTGCATTTAGACGGCGCGTCCTCCGCATTCCAGCCGGCAACCGCGTCAGATATCCCGGAGATTCAGGCCCTCGCGCGCTCCATCTGGCATGAGGCTTACCATGACACTATTTCGCGGGAGCAGATTGAATACATGCTCGGATTGATGTATGCTGATGAAGTTATTGCCGGCGAAATGGCGTCAGGCATCGTCTGGAAATTCATAGTGCTCGACGGCGGCGTATGCGGCTTTCTCTCTTATGGATGCTCAGGAAATGATGCGGTCAAGCTCGCGAAAATTTATATCCACAAGGATGCGCGGGGCAAAGGCATTGCCAAAGCAGCCTTTCAGCGTGTGTTTGCGTATGCAAAGGAAAAAGGCAGGAGCAGCATCTTTCTCACGGTGAACAAACAAAACCAGCGGGCAATCAGGGCTTATGAAAAGAATGGATTCAGAATAGCTGAGGCAACCGTTTTCTCTATCGGCGGCGGCTTTGTGATGGACGATTATGTTATGAGACGGAGCCTTTAACCGCGGCTTGTGCGTGCAGCGGTCTGAAAAACGACTCGAACAGGAGGGGACCACACATGTACCGGGATAAATACGCTATCATCGCCGCGATCGGACTGATTGCATGCCTTGCGGCGGTTACCCTGCTTCCGATTGCGGTCGGCGTTGTGGCGGCCGCGCCAGGACTGGTGCTTGTCGTGCTTGCCTGGTGGGTCTGGAGAAGCAAAAAACTGAAAGGGAAATAACCGTTTCAATCTGCTTATTTCCCTTCAAAATATCTCACATCAACCTTTTTCCTTCGCGTGACGGTCTGATAGGTCTCATCAGGATGTCCGATCGCGATAACCGCATAAACCTGCTCATTTTCGGGGATGCCGACAACCTTCTTAATCTTCGAGTCTTTCTGCATGGCAGCCACCGTGAAGCCGATGAGGCAGGTTCCGAGGCCCATGGCATGCGCGGCGAGCAGGATGTTCTGGCTTGCCAGCAGCGCGTCTTCAGCGGGGCAGCTTGCTCCCGGTTTGGAACTGATGATGATTGCAGCGCCCGCGCCATGGAATAGTAGGTCTTTGCCGGTCTTCTCCCACTCGGCAAGTCCGTTCCGCACTTGTTTATAATACAGGCGATAGTAGTCATCAAGCTCTTTTTTGCCAACAACTCTCAGCCCCTTGCGCAGTGCGATATTCTTTGCCATTCTGTTGAGTTTCTGGAAAAAGCCGATAACATGCGTTCCGAGCACATGCAATGACTCCCGTGTCGGTAGGACCGTAAATGTCCAGCGCTGCGCATTGGTGCCGGACGGAGCGGTAATGCCAATCTTCACGAGATCTTCGAGAATCGCCCGTTCTACGGGCTGATCCGTATAATTCCTGCAGGAGCGCCGTGAAGCCATAAGCTGAACAAGGCGGGAAATGTTGAAATGGCCGGGACGAAGCCACTTCTTCTCAGAAAGGAAGGTTTCAAAGGCGCTCATGTCATCATCAAGACGGGGTACCCTGATGGCACCCGCCGGACAGACCGCTTCGCAATGGCCGCAGGATATTGATTCGAGCGAGGTCATGCGCGCCTTCCCCCCGACCATCGAAAGGCTCTTTGTCGGGCAGACACGCACGCACAGCCCGCAACCGGTGCAGATTTCCTGCTGAATCAAAACCGCGTTGTGTTTTTCCACCGCCCCCTCCCCCGACCGTATAGAGATCATTCTACACCTTCATGATGTTTCTTGGTATTATGAAAGGCAACGATACAAAGCACCCGGGGAGGAAACATATGGTAAGACACATCGTACTATGGCGGCTGAAGGACTTTGCCATGGACGCCACCAGGCAAGAAAATGCATACAAAATAAAGCAGATGCTTGAAGATTTGAGCGGAAAAATTCCAGGTCTTCTGAAGATTGAGGTGGGCATCGACTTCAGTGCGACCGATGCCTCGAGCGACGTTGTGCTCTATTCTGAGTTTCCGGATAAGGCTGCGCTGGATGCGTATCAGGCACATCCGGAACATAAAAAGTGTGTTGCGTTCGTAAAAGAGGTCGTTTCCGAGCGCCGCCTCGTGGACTACGAGGACTAAACCTTTCCGCGTTGCCGACCGGAGAAAACTGCTTGGATATCGGCCATACACCAAAAGGGAGAGAGCGCCGCGAAGCGTATCGTGTCGACGGAGAAATATTCGTTTCGCGCCTGAAGCATGACCCTTGCAAGAAGTGCGGGGTCTGTTTCAAGCGGGAGTCATTCAGGAGCCAGACCGTCAATCTCTCCGAGAAAGGCCTCCGTTTTTATTCTGAGGAGCACATCAAGGAAGGTGTTCGATTGACGGTCGCCATCCGCTTTCCCAACTACGCACTAGCTGAGCTGCAGTTTCCGGACCAGTGCCTCGTGTTTCATTGCCGCGTCATCCGCGCAACGCAGACCCCCCGCGGATGTTCGGTTGCGTGCGAGTTTTTGGCGCAGGGCAATCAGGTCATGATCAATGCGCTTGCAAAGTATATCTTCAACCGCCAGCGGGAGGCGCTGACCGGGCAGAAGATTGAAGACGCTTCCAGCTACGTCGTGAAAAAAAGATAGCGCACCTGCGCGGCTGACAATAGTTTTCTTCCCCGCTTCCGCCCTTCCAAGCTATAATAGAACCTTCATGCATCCTGGAGGGTATCTTATGAATATGGAGCAGATGAAACATCAGCTCACCGAGCTTATTTACACTAAGTCTTTCAAATACAGTGAAGATCCGGTTTTCAGGCTCGTCTCAGGACGCATGAGCAACTACTATTTCAACTGCAAGGCGGTAACGCTCCATCCGAAAGGCCTGTACCTGATCGGCAACATTATTTTTTCGATGATCAAAGACCTGAAACCGGCCGGCATAGGCGGGCTTACCCTGGGCGCTGACCCGATTGCTGACGCAGTTGCGTACACATCATTCGTTCAGCGCGCGCCGATTGAGGCGGTCGTCGTGCGCAAGAGCGCGAAGCCGCATGGCACCATGCAATGGATTGAGGGCAACATTGCCGGCGGTGACAGCGTGGTCGTGGTTGATGACGTTATCACCACCGGCAAGTCCACTATCGAAGCGATTGCCAGAATGCACGAGGCAGGGTTGAAGATTGTGAAGGTGATTGCCTTGGTCGACCGGCAGGAGGGCGGCTATGAGGCGGTTGTGAAGAAGCTGATGGAAATCGGCTCGGAAGCGCCGGTTGAGTCGGTTGTCCGGCGTGATGACGTGATGGCGCTTTATCGGAGCAGATAATTATGATACTCGCTTTTGTTCGGGAGTGCGATGCAGCTTGACTTCCAGAATGGCGGGGTTTCTGTCTTTTCCTGCGTGACGACGTGCGCTGATGTCTGCTGCAGCGGCGCCACGATGCTCACGATTGATGAGATCGCCCGGCTGTATTCTTATTTTCCCATAACCGTCGGATTCCGCAAATACACGCCGTTTGATGCAGCCCACCGCGATTTTCTTGATACGGTCGGCGAGCAGTTCGGACCCATTTATGTTGTCGGCGACTTTATCGCAGGCAACTGGCGCAGGAAGCGTTGCTCGATGTTGATGGTGAATCACCACTGCCGGCTACAGAACATCGAACGCAAACCGCTGCAGTGCCAGATTGTGCCCTTCTGCGCGGTGTTCCCCGAGGCAGCGCAGCAGAAGGTGCTGGTTGAGCAGCAGGCAGGTCCATTCAGAAAGTGCAGGGGATTCGCCGCCGGAGTGGACTCCGGCGGCATTGTCTGGGACGCCGGCAGGATTGTGAATGAAGACATGCGCGAGCCGTTTTACCGCTACCGTGAGGGGATGGTTCGCCAACGCGGATTCCTGCAGGCGATTCTCGATGGCCTGAAGCGTCAGCCATCGTTTCAACGGTTTCTGCGCGGTCCGGGCATGCTTGAGGCAGCAATACCCGCGTCAATGCTGCCTGAGCTTTTGAGCGCCGCAGGAATGAAGCGCGAACACTACGATGACTTTATCGCGGCGCAGGGAAAACTCTACCGGCGCGAACTCGAGCTGGCGCCGGAAGCCGCCGTCTTTTCGGACGGTCTTCTTGAGCTGCAGGGCTTTGCGCGCAGCCTGAAGCGGAGTGATGCGGAGAAGCATAAATAACAGGAACACAAGGAGTTTCTCGATATGAATGAGCGGAAGCAGGAGCACGAACAGGAACAGACACCGGATTTTTTTGCTGAAGGCAATGAACATCTTGCAACGGGACAATTCGCGGAAGCTGTCGCGTCTTTTGAGAAATTTGTAGAGCTCATGCCTGACACACCGGAAGGACATAACAACCTCGGCCTGGCTGTTTTCCACAACGGCGATCTCGACAGGGCCGCCCGCGAATTCCAGATCGCTCTCGAACTTAATTCTGATTTCGCTGCTGCTCACGCCAATCTTGGCCTTGCGCTGCTGAACAGGAAACAATTTGAAGAAGCGATTGTTCCACTCAAGAGAGCGCTTTCTCTTGAACCGACCCTTTTTACGGCCTATTACAACCTCGGCCTTGCGTTGTACCGCTCGGGGCATACTGCCGAGGCCGTTGAGGCATATGAACAATTCGTCGCGAACGCCCCGGCTGAGCACAAAAATTACGCGGAGGGCGTTGAGAAAATTCTCCAGCAATTGAAGCAGACCCCTCCCGAATAGTCAACAGGTGACCCGCGCCGGCATCATGTGATGCCGAACTGAGCTGCTCCGGCACGGAAGTGTTCGTGCCGAAGCGGCACGGGACCGTCCGCTAACTTCCTGGACTGATCAATCGCATTGCTTATCGGCATGGAATCTCAAGTTCATGCCTCATGCCTTGCCATTGCATGCAAGTCAGCGGGATACCGGGAGGGACATGAAAAGCTCTGATTCAGGATACAGTGAACACCTGCCCCTCTTTGTAGTTAATAAAACACCATTAAATCAATGAATTGTCCGCCATCTTGACAGTTCCATCAAATTGTTGTATTAATAAATTAGCACTCTATCACTGAGAGTGCTAACAGCAATTCGAGAGCTCCTTTGGAGCGATAACTTTTTTCAGCAGGAGGTCACTGCAATGTTGCTTTCGGAACTCGAGAGAATCGGCAGGTTTCTGGACCCCTGGAGAGAGTTTGAGCGGATTAACCGCGTGCGGAGCGGATTGGCTCCGTTTTCGGGACGAGAGTTTCCGCCAGTCAATCTCTGGGTGTCTGCTGAAAACACCGTGGTGACGATCGAAATACCGGGCATCGAGCCTGACGCAATCGATATCCATGTTGTTGGAAGCACGCTTACACTAAAAGGTACGCGTAAAGCTTTTGATCTGAAGGACGGTGAATCGTATCATCGCCGCGAGCGGTGGGCCGGACAATTTACCCGTACGGTCGAACTGCCGTACGAAGTTGATGCCGGCAAGGTAGATGCCCATGTGAGCAAGGGGGTGCTAACGGTCACGCTTCCGAGGGCTGTAGCCGATATGTCGAAAAAAATAACGGTAAAGACAGCGTAGGGGGACGATCATGTCAACTGAGAAGAAAGAAGTCCAGACCCAAGGAAGCGATCTTCAGGCCGAGCGCACCCGGTTCCGTCGCGTCTATACGCCGACGGTAGATATCGTTGAGGCGAAGGATTTTATCGAGGTTTTTGCGGACATGCCGGGCGTCGATGAAGCATCCGTTGAACTGAAACTTGAGAAGAACGTTCTTACAATCTATGGGAAGGTCGAGGCCGAGATCCCGGAAAACCACCGGCTGGTTGCAGCTGAATACGGCGTCGGCGATTATCAGCGCGTATTCACCCTTTCGGACGAGGTCGACCGCGAAAATATCGAGGCGACCGTCAGGAACGGCGTATTACGAATTGTGCTGCCCAAGGCGGCTGCCGCGAAGACGCGGAAAATCGCGGTGCGTGCCGGGGCTTAGAAAGGAGGCATCCATGGCGTTCAAGAATCTTGTGCCTTCAGCAAAGGAGCCGACCCAGGAAGGCAAGGCGGAGCACCCTGTCGATCTCTTTCGTGACGAAATGAACCGTCTTTTCGACAGCTTCTTTCGCGGGTTTGATGTCGAACCGTTCGGCGGAAGGGGCGCAACGTTCAGTCCGAAGGTCGATGTGGTAGAAACCGAGAAGCAGTTTGCAGTGACAGCAGAGCTTCCGGGCATTGATGAGAAGAATATCGACGTTTCGATCGGCCGCGACTCGGTTACAATCAAAGGCGAAAAAAAGATCGAGAAGGAAGACAAGGGCAAGGATTACTACCGGATGGAGCGGTCATATGGGTCTTTCAGCAGAACCATCCCCCTGCCGGTCGAAATCGAAACCGAGAAGGTCGATGCCGAGTTCAAAAAGGGAGTACTCACCGTAACGCTGCCCAAGTCGGCAAAGGCGGTGAAGGCGGTGAAAAAGATTACGGTAAAAGCGAAATAAACGAAGCCTTGCAACGCGCCACGGAAGGTCTCCGTGGCGCGTTGTTGCTATTGGCTTTCAGGCACAAGCTCTTTCCGGTTGCCACGCATTTACAGCGCACAAGCCCTTTTCCCCACGGGCAAAGATACTGGCATCCGGCCCTTCTCATTATTTCCTGCTCTGGTGAACAAGACGCTCCGCGACTATCTGGGACACGCCCCGGAAGTCTATCTTGCCGCTGCCCATCTTCGGCAACTCCGGAATGACCAGAAACTCTTTGGGAAGTGCTATTGTCGGTAACTGCTTCGCCATCTCCTTGACAATCTGTTTCTCGTTCACCAGTGTGTTCGTAACGACAGCGATTATCCGGGCGCCCTTTTTCTGATCAGGAACTTCAACGACACAGCAGGAGACATCATCCGGAAGCAGCTTTTCGAGGACATATTCAACCCGCACAAGCGAGACCATCTCGCCGCCTATCTTCACAAAACGCTTCAGTCGCCCGGCGTGCCAGAGGTATCCGTCCGCGTCGAGATATCCCATGTCGCCCGTGTCGTACCAGCGGTTATGAATGCGCACCGCCGTCTCTTCCAGGTCGTCAAGATACCCCTTCATGACGATGTCGCCCTTGACCAGAATGCGCCCGAGTTCGCCGACGGCGCAGTCACGGTCAGTTTCGAGATGCTGAATGCGAACCTGCACGCCCGGAATCGGCTTTCCAACGCTCCCTGGCCGGTTTGCCCCGGGGGCGTTGACCGCAATAACGGGAGATGTTTCGGTGGTGCCGTATCCCTCGCATATCTCAAGTTTATGCTTGGCCAAAAACTCCTCTCGAAGAGGCTCCGGACAACGATCGGCGCCGACAACCGCGAGCCGGACGCTCGCGAAGTCACCCTGATCGGACTTTTTCAGATATCCGAGGAAAAAAGACGGGGTGCCAATAAGCAAAGTCGGCCGCTCTTCGCGCGCGATGGTGCAGACGGTCTTGAGATCGAGCGGGTTCGCATAGGAAACGACCGTCATGCCGAAAAAAAGCGGGGTCCAGAGGTTCACTGTAAGGCCGAAGACATGGAAAAAAGGCAGAATGGCAAGCATGACATCCTTGTCGGAAATATCGACCGCGCGGGAAAAGCCATCAATATTTGAACTGATATTGGCGTGAGTCAACTCGACCGCTTTCGGGTCCTTCTCGCTGCCGCTGGTAAAGAGGATTACCGCCGTGTCGTCGTTATTGACACTTCCGAGAAGCGGCAGAAGAAGCGGCAGCGGCAGCACAGCCTTTGCCGCTGCGAACAGCTTGTCGGCGGGTGTGATGGAACTGACGATGTCCTCCACGAAGATCATTCCGTCAACGATCGGGCATCCTATCTTTTCGATCAGCGTCTTGGAGGTAACAATTGTGCTGAAGCCGCATTTTTTCTGCGCGTATGTAGCATTTCCCGCGGCGCCGGTCGCGTAGTTGATCATGACCGGCACGCGGCCGGTCATGAGCGACGCGATGCTGGCAAGAGCGCAGCCCGCTGACGTCGGCAGCATAATGCCGAGGTAGCCGGGATCGAACCGCTTCAGCTTGTCCGCAAAGATGAGCGCCGCAATCAGCATCTGGGTATAGCTCATCCTGCGATCCGTAGAGCGGTCGATAAACGCCATTTTGTCGCCGAACTTCTTGGCAATCCTGATGAACTGATGATGCAGAATCATCACGCGCGCCTAGAAAGCAATCCTGGCCTGCGCGCTGATGATGTTCACCGAGGCATCAAAAGAACCGACAAGATTGCCGCGCAAACGGTTTTCATTTGTGGGGGTCGCCTGCAGGTTCACTTTCGGATCCTTCACGAAAATGTGGACATATCCGGCATCAAGTGTAACGCCTTTCGATGCAACGTAGGTGAACCCGAGGGCTGTCCAGAAGCGATCTTCACAGGGGATGCGGGGCGTCCGGTGCTCGGGATTGCGAACCGGGGACAGATCGTATGCAACACCGGCGCGGAGCTTCAGCGACGGCGACGGAGCATAGGTGAGCCCGAGCGAATACCGCCACGAGTCTTTCCATATGGTTGTCGTCAGACCATCGGGCAGCCCGTTTGCGTATTTTATCCGCACTTCCTTGAACAGGCTCCAGTTGGTCCAGGTGGCGTCCGCCATGACAGCCCACTGCGGGAGGAATTCATGATAGGCACTGAACGAAAGCGTATCGGGGAGCGTTACATCGGCAGTGATGGGCGTGTCGTAGAACATTCCGGCGAGAGCAGCAGGCACGTCTGAAAAATCGGCGTCGCCCTTGAGATCGTGCTTGACGCGGGAACGGTATGCGATGCCGAACCTCGTTTTATCAGTCGGCTCTATCAGCGCTCCCAGATTGAAGCCGAAGCCGAGGCTGTCGCCTTCATTCATCACAGCCCCGTCTCTCTGCTGGGCAAGGGCAGGGTTCATTATGAGACCAAAATCTATCCGGCTTCCGTATTTCACGCGAATGTACTGAATGTTGAGGCCGGCTCCGAAGCTCACATAATTATTGAATTTAACGGCAACGGTCGGGTTCACGTTGACCGTCATCATGTCGGTCAGCGTGCCGTGGTAGCGGCCGACCCAGTTGTTGTCGAATTCTGTTTTCAGCCCGAACGGGGCATTAATGCCGATGCCGAGAAACACCCGGTCGTTCGCCTGATAGCTCGCGTAGGTGTTCGGCACGAACGCCACCGCTCCGCCATTGTCAACGTTTCCTGTCAGGGAGACTGTTCCGCCAACCAGCGTGGACCCGTTATTGGTGAATTTGGCGGACGGGATGATGAGATGCCCCGCCACAATTCCCTGCATGCCTTTAACGCGGGTCAGTCCTGCAGGATTGAAGAAAATCGTTGACGCATCTTCAGCGGTGGCGGCGGCGCCGGCATACGCGTTGCCGAGGCCCGAAACACCCTGTTCAATGAGCGCGAAGCCCGATGCTGCTGCGTTGCTGCATACCGCGGTTACTGCGAACAATGAAAGAAAGAGGACTGCGAGGCGATACGTCAGAGAAGCGTGAATCTTCATGGCGACCCTCCTGGGGATGAATTGCTGTGGCGGGAACAATGCTTTTTAGCTTACGTATAGAAAAAAATCGTGTCAAGAAATATCGGAACACTGCTGGTTCGTGTTTTGGTTCAGCTTTCTTGCAGCATTTCGGGGCTGCGGGGTAAACTGAAGGCGCACTCACCATGAACCTGCTGGAACACATATATCTGAAAGGCATGCTGGCAAAGCAAAAACGCATGGTTGCCGCGCGGAAACGCCTGCCCTATCCGGTCGTCAGCATCGGCAACCTCACGGTCGGCGGCACGGGCAAGACTCCCGCGGCCATCGCCCTTGCCGAAGAGGCCGTCCGGCGCGGATTTGCTCCGATTATTCTGACAAGAGGCTACCGGGGAAAGGCGCAAGGCCCCTGTTTTGTGAGCGCGGGGAACAAGCCGCTGATAGGGGTGCGCGAGGCTGGTGACGAGCCGGTGCTTATGGCCGGGCGGCTGCCGGGCGTGCCTGTCGTGAAGTCGCCGGATCGCTATGCGGGCGGCATGTTTGCGCTCGAACATCTCGCTGAAACGCCATATGCCGCGCAGGAGATACCGCGCATTCTGTTCATTCTGGACGACGGCTTCCAGCACTGGAAACTGGCTCGCGATGTGGATATCGTCCTCATTGACGGCACGAACCCTTTCGGCAACCGGCGCCTTCTGCCGCTTGGACCGCTCCGCGAGCAAATGAGCGCTCTGAGCCGCGCTCATTTGCTCGTTACGACAAAGAAAAAAAACGAGCCGGTCGAACGCGAACTTGCCGCCATCAATTCAGAAGCCGGGCTGCATCATGCGTCATATGAGATGGAGTCCTTGTTGTCTCCGGAGGGCGCCCGGCAGGCGATCGGCCTGCTGAGCGGCAAGCGGGTGTATGCCTTCAGCGGCATAGCCAACCCTAAATCCTTCCGCCGCACGCTCGAATCGACCGGCTGCGCCATCAAAGGGTTCAAGGAATACCCCGACCACTATGCTTACCGCGAGCGTGACCTGCTCAACCTGTGCCGCATTGCCGAACGCGCCGGGTGCGGGTTTTTGATCACGACAGAAAAAGACCTCGTGAAATGCTCTGCTTACAAAGGCGCGTTGCCGCTCTATGCGTTGGCCGTCAGCTTTGTATTCGATGTGGGTTTCTTTGAAGATGTCTTCGAACGGCTTTTGCCGAAAATGAGCTGACGGGTCTATATCATAGTATAATAGCGCTAATTCATTTTTTATCCTGGAAACAGCCGCTGAGTATCACGCAGGCAAGGGGCGGCAATCTTCTCAATAAGAAGGGGGCTATGCGGTCAGATTCTCCAAGGAAGCGGTCACCCAATCATAGCCCGCCATCGGCGAATACTCATTGGAAAGAGCTTTTCATTTTCATTGCGGGCTCCACGCCCCAGATTCTTTCCGAAACAAAGAAGACCTCATATAGAAGGGATTGCGACACCTCACTTGCTAAAGAGAGAGAGAGAAGGATAATAATTGCGAAGTCTCAATGTTAAAATTTCCAATATTAACGGGTTTATCAAGAACGAAGAAGTGAATGAGCTTCTTAATTTTTACAGCATCGTAGTGAACCACTCCCCGGGCTAAAGCCCGGGGCTTCAGGGCCTCAACATAACCT
>CAYMRS010000051.1:0-18907 GCA_964392915.1 uncultured Nitrospiraceae bacterium | reverse complement strand
CGCGCTTGCGGGACCAACGAGGTTTCTTGTTTTCTTTGACGGTGGATTAGGGTCAGGCCGGTTGCCTTGCAATCGGCCCTTTTTATTGCCTATACTGTCAATTATGAGCAGGCTGATGGACTACACGATAAAAATAGGAGGCGAAGCAGGCCAGGGAATCCTCACTATCGGTGATACGCTTGCCCGCGTCTTTGCCCGCTCCGGCTACCATGTCTTTACCCATCAGGATTATGAGTCACGCATTCGCGGCGGGCACAATATCTATCAGATACGCGTATCCGAGCAGCCAGTCATGGCATCGCGCAGCGGAATCGATATCCTGGTTGTGCTTGACGCCGCAACCATTGCGTCGCATGAACACGAACTGTCTCCCGACGGTCTCGTCGTATATGACTCCGATTCCCTTAAACAAAAACATGACAAGCCGAACTTCCTTGACGTTCCTTTCATGCGGCTTGCGATGGAACAGACCGGCAATAAAATCATGGCGAACACAGCGGCAACCGGTGCGGTGCTCGGCATGCTGGGAGTCTCGACGTCCGTTCTTGAGAGTATTTTTCACGACCTTTTCAAAAAGGACGATATTGTTGCGGCCAACCTGAAGGCTGCTGCTGCCGGCTATGCGTACGCAAAGAAGCATTGCCTTCGGTGTTCCTTCCTGCCAGCGGATACGACGCGTCCAAAGATGCTGATCCAGGGGAACGACGCCGTCGGCCTCGGCGCACTCGCCTCCGGCCTGAAATTCTATGCGGCGTATCCGATGACGCCATCGACCAGCATTATGCTCTCGGTCGCCGCCCGCGCAAAGGAATATGGCGTCATTGTAGAGCAGGCGGAAGATGAAATCGCCGCGATAAACATGGCGCTCGGAGCGTCATTTGCCGGGGTTCGCGCCATGACCGCCAGTTCAGGTGGCGGCTTTGCGCTGATGGTCGAAGGACTCTCGCTCGCGGCAATCACCGAAACGCCGATTGTCATCGGCCTTGTGCAGCGCCCCGGCCCGGCAACCGGCCTTCCTACGAAGACGGAACAGGCGGATCTGAACTTTGCGCTGTACAGCGCCCACGGCGAATTCCCCCGTGTTCTGTTCGCGCCGGGCTCGCCGGAACAGGCGTTCTTCCTGACGAACAAGGCGTTTGATCTTGCTGAAAAATACCAGATTCCGGTTTTGCTTCTTTCCGATCAATACCTTGCGGATACGCAATGGACGTTTGACGGGTTTGACACCTCAAAACTGATATACACCGATTATCGCATGCGTGAAAAAGCCTTTTCTTCACTTTCATCCTATCAGCGCCATGCCTATACCGAGACCGGCGTCTCTCCTCTGGCGGTTCCGGGCGACGGGCCGCATGTGGTGATTACCGACAGTGACGAACATGACGAAATGGGCAATCTCGTTGAGGATATTGAGACGCGCAACCGGATGAT
The DNA here is from genome assembly GCA_964392915.1 of uncultured Nitrospiraceae bacterium. GTDB lineage: Bacteria > Nitrospirota > Thermodesulfovibrionia > Thermodesulfovibrionales > Dissulfurispiraceae > JAAYUK01. The sequence continues at coordinate 17,476 of CAYMRS010000051.1, read as the reverse complement.
GGAGAAACGGCTTTTCAGAAAACTTCCGCTGATTCAGGCGGAAATTGCGCCTCCGGCATATTATGGGCAGGAGAATCCCGACATCGTGCTGGTCGGATGGGGCTCGACTTATGGGCTTCTGAAAGAGGCGGTTGATGCCCTGAATGCCCGTTATGGTGCCGCTATGCTGCACTTCAGCGAAATTTATCCGCTGCCGCTTCCCGGCAAGCTCGACTACCCGGCAATCCTGAGGAACGCGAAGCAGAGCATCTGCATCGAGAACAATGCGACGGGTCAGTTTGCTCGGCTGCTGAAGACGGAGACCGGCTTTCAGTTCAGCCATCTGATTACCAAATACGACGGACGGCCGTTTCTGCTTGAACAACTCATCGGAGAGATCAATGCCAAGCTTGGATGATTATAAGGGCATCCCCCCCGCGTGGTGCCCCGGATGCGGCAACTTCATGATCCTGAAGACCTTCAGGGAGACTATGGTAGAGTTGGGGATTGCTCCGCACCAATTCACAATTGTGTCGGGCATCGGCCAGGCGGCAAAGTTCCCGCATTACACGAAATGCAACACCTTTAACGGCCTGCATGGCCGCTCCCTACCGGTCGCGACCGGGGTGAAGCTCGCCAATCATGAGATGCTGGTGGTGGCAGTTGCCGGAGATGGCGACTGTTACGGGGAAGGCGGCAACCATCTCATACATACGATGCGGCGGAACATCGGCATCAAGCTTTTCGTGCATGACAATCAGGTCTACGGACTCACCAAGGGGCAGGCTTCACCGACGACTGCCGAAGGAACGATGACAAAAAATCAGCCATTCGGGGTTCTGTCTGAACAGCTGAATCCGATTGCCATGGCAGTCGCGCTCGACTGCAGTTTCGTGGCCCGCACATTTGCGGGCGATGCCGAGCACCTGAAGAGCATGATGAAAGCTGCCATCGCGCACAAAGGCTTTTCGCTGGTCGATATTCTTCAGCCCTGCGTCTCGTTTAACCACGTAAACACCTATGAATGGTATCGTCAGCGGGTCTATCATCTTGAGCCAGAATACAATCCCGAAGACCGCGTTGGCGCTTTTGCAAAAGCCCTTGAGTGGGGCGACCGGATTCCCATCGGCATTATTTACCGCAACAGCCGGCCGGCCATGGAAGATCGGATTCCGGTAATACAGAGCGCTCCGCTCGTGCGGCAGCCTCTTGAAGCCGCGCGCATTAAAGAATCGCTGAAGAAACTTTATTAAATGACATCTTCTGAATTCCCTATTTCCCGAGCGATACATCAAGAACCATCATCACTACAAATCCGACTATCGCTCCCATCGTCGCAAAATCGGTATTCCCGCCCCGTTGCGATTCAGGGATCAACTCTTCGACAACCACGAATATCATAGCCCCGGCGGCGAACCCCAGCGCGTAGGGAAGCAGGTCACGCATCAGCAGAACCGCTGCAGCTCCGACGACAGCCGCGACCGGCTCTACCATGCCGGAAAGTTGTCCGTACCAGAAGCTCTTCCCGCGTGAAAAGCCCTCCCGCCGGAGCGGCATTGCTACTGCCATGCCTTCCGGGAAATTCTGCAGCCCTATGCCAAGCGCCAGCGCGGCAGCGCCCGCAATCGACGCTGCGGGAAGCCCGGCTGCTGCCGCGCCAAACGCGACTCCGACGGCAAGCCCCTCCGGAATATTGTGCAGGGTTACCGCGAGCACCAGCAATGTGGATCTCCGCCACGGGGTCTTGACCCCCTCAGCCTCTTCGAGTTCGCCGCCAAGATGCAAATGCGGGAGAAAACGGTCTATCAGGCGCAGAAAGAGCGCGCCGGAGAGAAATCCGACGGCCGCGGGTACCCAAGCGGGAAGCTCCTTGCCTTCAGACATCTCTATGGCAGGAGCCAGCAGCGACCAGAAGCTCGCCGCGATCATCACGCCGCTCGCGAACCCGAGCATTCCATCCAATGTCCGCCGGCTCGGGCTGCGGGTTGCAAAAACAAAGGCCGCCCCCAGAGCGGTCATAAACCAGGTAAACAGTGTCGCGATGAGAGCCTGAAGAATCGGGGAATACGCCTGAAAGTCAGCCAGAAACGAGCTCATGCCACCTCCGTTGTTGAACCTAGCAGGTTGCTGAAAAACTCTGGTTTTTACGAGCAGCCATCTCAACTGAACGAACCAACGATGGAATTTCGAGCAGAGCATGCTGGACTACCTTTCGATTCTGCCTCCCTGATCTGCCTATCAGGGAACGTGAGGCTATGGATGGAAGAAGTGGGAGGGGAGAAGTGGCTCAGGTTGTTTGGACAGGTGAAAGAGATTTTTAAGTGGGAAGCTCAGCATCAAGCTGCCCGCTCATGCGGTCTGCCGACGTCATAGCATATTGTTCTCACCTCGCTTCGCTCGATGAGCTCTTTCTTCCACTAGCCGATCACATTGGGATGCACCTGAAACCGCGCTGCCAGTTCACTAATCGTCTGCTCTCCCTAGACTGCTTCTAATGCCACCTTCGCCTTGAATGCTGACCCGTGATTCCGTCTCGTCTTCTTTGCCATGTTCGCTGCTCCTCTCTATCCCTTAGTAGTTTAGAGCAGCTTCCCTCCACTTATACACCCTGTCCGATTTTGCCAGGCCAGATATATTCCCTGTGGTTCGTTGATGCCTCGCACGTTTCCTCCTCAATTATGTCTGCTCATCAACTACTAACATGCGAAGAGTTTTTCAGCATCCTGCTAATTATACCACCGGGGACAGATTGCTCGGGGAGACATATCGCATTCTTTCGGCCGGTGTATAATAGTAAAGAGAGACATTGATACACTCAAGGAGGAACACATGGCTTACACTGCGAAGGATTACGCAAAGCTCATCGGCATGGAAGGGTTCAGTGATACACTGTTAAAGAACCATTTCGCCCTGTATCAGGGCTACGTCACCAATACCAACAAGGTACTCGACACGCTGAAGGCAATGCTCGCCGACGGCAAGGCGGCAACGCCGGAATTTGCCGAACTGAAACGCCGCCTCGGATGGGAATTCAACGGCATGCGGCTGCATGAGTTTTATTTCGAGAATCTCGGCGGAAAAGCGGCGCTCGACTCCAACGGCAAGCTTGCAAAGGCCATGGCCGCAAGCTTCGGAAGCTATGACGATTGGCTGAAGGATTTCAAGGCGACCGGCACCATGCGCGGCATCGGCTGGGTGGTGCTGTATCAGGACATCACGAACGGACAGCTCATCAATTTCTGGGTGAATGAGCATGATGTGGCGAATCCGGCCGGCTGCAATCCGATTCTGATCATGGACGTATTTGAACACGCGTTCATGGTTGATTACGGATTGAAGCGGGCAGACTATATCGAGGCATTCTTCAAGAACATCGATTGGGCTGCTGCCGAGGTGCGGATGAAGTAATTGAATCATTTCGCGGGAGTCCCCGGTGTGCGGAGACTCCCGGTTTCATCAAAAAGAGACCGTCATCCATTCCTGTTCGAGCAGTCATGATCAGATATGCGCAGTGTTCACGGGGTATACTATCAGCATTATGCAAAAGCATCTCGCGCTCGCCATAATCATAGTATGGCCGGTTATTCCGCTTATGTGGATCCCGGTTCACTTTTTCACCGATTATTTCAGGAAACTCGGCAAAAGAACCTACATCATCGTTTTCTGTGTCTGGCTTGCCTGCGCCGCTCTCCTTTTTACGAATAAAGATGCCTTGCTCTCCTCAATCGTGAACCTTCCGCGCGGCTTCGCGACCGCAGGCATGGTGCTCGTTGCCGGGGGAGCAGTCCTCCATGTCTGGACAGCACGACTGCTGACCCTGACCGGCATTACCGGCGGTCATCAACTCGCGAACCGGCATGACGTTTTTCAGCCGCACGGAGCATTTGCGATTGTCCGGCATCCTACCTATTTGGCGCATACCATACTCCTGATCGGCATCTTTCTCATCACGCAATATACGGCTGTCGGGATTGTCGCCCTTCTCGATTTTGTCCTTGCCTATACCGTAATTATTCCGCTCGAAGAGCGGGAACTCCTGAAACGGTTCGGCAGGGTATATGGGGAGTACCAGCGGAAAGTCCCGCGCTTTTTTCCGCACATTCGGCTATAATTTTCAGCATGTTTCGGGCTCTGCTCATCATGGCCGCATTGCTTGCCGCACTTGTCGGCGGGTATTACTGGATGAAGTCGTCATCGAAGATGCCCCCGCAGAAGTCAGCTCCTCCCATAGCCCATGACGGGGGTGCGGCAACAATTAGACCATCGCTGTCTCTGCAGCGGGCAGCAGAGAGCCTCGCCAAGAGTGAAGACCCGAACAAGGTCTTCGCAGAACTCACCGAACAGAAGCCGACTCATGCCGACCATCGCGAGCAGTATAATCGCGCCCGCTCGCTGTTTGAAAAGGGACAGTTCCCCGAAGCACTCTCCATCCTGAAGCAGATTGAGCAGCGCGACAAGAGCGTGCTTGCGGCTATCGGCTATATTCACTACCATACGCGGAACATCAACGAAGCCGTCACCGTTTTTGAAGAATCTCTGCGCCACAACCCGGCGAGTGAATTCAATGTCCGGAAAAAACTGGTGGAACTCTACCTGCATAAGGAAGAACGCGCGAAGGCACAGGACCATCTTGAGCGGGCGCTTGCACTGAAGCCGGCTGATGAAGACCTGAAGGCAATTTCCGCGTGGCTGAAGCGGGAGGATGCGGCTCATGCCAGGTATGTCGATGAAAAAGGGGAGCGCTTCAAGGTTGTGTTTGACGGACATGCGGTCGGTCATGCAAGCCGCATGGTCCTGCGCATCATGGACGATGCCTATCGGCAGGTCGGGCGCGAGCTGAACTATTTCCCGGACACGACATTTACGGTCATCATTTACAGCCAGCGTGATTTCCGTGATGTTACGCGACTGCCCGAGTGGGCCGGCGGGGCATATGGTATCTTTGACGGCGTCATTCGCATCCCCATCAGAGGCGCGGAGGGTCAGGAAAAGGAGCTGCGCCGCGTTCTCTTCCATGAATACACCCATGCGCTTGTGCATACCCTTGCCGCGGCTCCGCCGCTCTGGCTGAACGAGGGGCTTGCCGAGTATTTGTCGGGCGGATGGCCGCAAAAAACCGGGCAGCATATTCCGCTTACGGCTCTGCACGACAAAGGATCCTTCGGACGGCTGGGCGACATTCGGCTGGTCGGACTGGCGTATTGGGAAAGTTATTCCGCTGTCGCGTATCTGATTGACCGGTACGGTATCGACCGTGTCATGCAACTCCTGAGGACCCTCGGAAAAACGGGGGATCCGGATCAGGCATTCCGCGAAGCACTCGGCATCTCCTACCGCGAACTGGTAGAGACCTGGGAACCGGAGTGGAAAAAGAAACGCTGATAAGCCTCCTCTTTCCCGCGTGATTCGCGGGAGTGCATTCTCCGAATAACCCGTCGCATGGTGTTTTTTTTCGAGCCGGGGGAAACATGACCGAATGCGATTTCTCCCGTTTCGCTGACTTCCCAGAGTCCGCCTTTGGATTATAGGGCAGTCGCAGTTCTTTTCAGCTTTTCTCTTTTGCCCCGGAAATGGAATAATAGTGCTATGAAACGTTTTGTCCTTGCCATCACCGGCGCAAGCGGCGCTGTTCTCGGCATCCGCCTGCTCGAAGAACTGCTCAGGCATGCGGAAGTGCATGTGCTCATTTCATGGAATACTTTTTCGATCATCAAAGATGAAACCGGCATCGATTGGGCAGACAAAACTGAACAGGCAATCCGCAGCCGGTTCAGAACAGAGAGGCTTTATTTCTTCGACGATAGCCAGATGCATGCGCCCGTTGCAAGCGGATCATTCAAAACCGACGGCATGTTTGTCGTCCCCTGCTCCATGAAAACCCTTGCCGGTATCGCCGGCGGGTACGCAAATAACCTCATTGAACGCGCGGCCGACGTGACGATTAAGGAAGGGCGTCCCCTTCTGCTCGCCCCGCGGGAAATGCCCTTCAGCGCAATTCACCTTGAGAATATGCTCAAGCTTGCGCGCATCGGCGTCAAGATTGCTCCGCCGGTTCCGGCCTTCTACCAAGGCCCGCGGTCACTGGATCAGATGGTTGATTTCCTGATCGGAAAGATGCTCGACGCTATGGGAATAGACCATGATCTGTTCAAGCGCTGGGGCAGTTCAGCCGGAGGCTGGCATCAGGATTCAGCATCCCGGTGAAAGAATCAAGAGGCAGCAGCAATGCGTGAGAGTTGCCCCGGCAGCAGCGAAATCCGCACCCCCTGTCCTCAAGAACTATTCTGTCTATTTTGTCAGTATAAAAATGAGATCTGGAGCGATGAACCCGACATGGTCTGCAAAGGCTGCGGGCAGATCATCACGCGGGATATGGTGCCGTCATGTGTTGAATGGTGTCAGTCAGCACGAGAGTGCGTTGGTCTGGAAAAGTATGAACGCATCATGAAAAAAATGAAGTCTCAACAGAAGACATAATCCGTGTTGTTCGCAGGCTCTTTCCCCCCCCCATTGTTCTGAGTCGTTTATTCCCCTTTTCGAACCGTTCATCGCATATTTCTTGCATCGTTTCAGTCCGTTCCGGTATGCTTAAAGGCATGATAGGCGTCATCCTGCTGAACCTTGGCGGGCCTGATGCTCCCGCAGCCGTCAAGCCGTTCCTCTACAATCTCTTTTCGGATCGGGACATTATCAAACTGGGCCCCAGGCTGCTGCAAAAGCCACTTGCGGGGCTGATTGCTCATGTGCGCGCGCCAAAGACAACGGCAATGTATCAAAAGATTGGCGGAGGTTCTCCCATACTGCCCATCACAAAGGCTCAGGCAGAGGCTCTTGCCGGTCAGTTGAGAACAGACGCTCCCGGGACTGCTTTTGCGATAGACGTCGGCATGCGCTACTGGCACCCTTTTATTGCCGATACGGTCGGCTGCATGTATGACCTCGGGGTGCGCAGATTTATTGGACTGAATCTGTATCCGCAGTATTCGGTTGCAACTTCGGGTTCTTCCCTGAAAGCACTTAAGCAGGCGTTGTCGTCACGCAGGGATTGTTTTGTGGCTGAAGCAGGATCGTGGCATCTGCACCCGAAATACCTTGACGCACTTGCATTCAGCATTCAGACATCAGTGAGCAGCTTCGCTGATCGGCCGGTTGTGCTTTTCAGCGCGCACAGTCTGCCCCAGTCATTTATTGATGCCGGAGACCCGTATCTTGCGCAGACACAGGAGACAGTTCGGGCACTTACCTCGCGCCTTTCGCTGGATTCTCGGCTTTCATTTCAGTCACGGAGCGGGCCGGTAAAGTGGCTGGAACCATCCACGGAGCAGATGCTGCAGACCCTCGCACGAGAGGGCGTGCGCAACCTCCTTGTTGTGCCGATCAGCTTTGTCTCCGATCATATTGAAACATTGTATGAAATCGACATTGAGTATCAGGAAATCGCGCACCGCTCCGGCATGACCATGAAGCGGATGCCCTCGTTAAACACTGCGCCGCTGTTCATCGAAGCGCTTGCAGATATTGTTCTCACTACAGCAAAGGAGCGGAACTGGCTATGAGTGGATTTGAAGGGCGTGTTGCCATCATCACCGGAGGCGGACAGGGAATCGGAAAGGCCGTTGCGAAACGAATGCTTGAAGCCGGAGCAACCGTGGTTATCGCAGAGATTGACGAAGAGGCCGCGCGTGAAGTCGAACATGAGTATGCCGACCTCGGCACAGTTTGCTTCATCCCTGCGGACGTTACGGATGAAGCTTCCATCAAGGCGCTGATGGAAGAGACATACAGGCAGTTTGGCCGAATCGATATTCTCATGAACAACGCGGGAATTTCTGCCAATCGCCCGATTGCGGATCTCTCGCTTGAGGCATGGAACAAGGTAATCGCCATCAACCTGACCGGCACATTCCTCTGCTCAAAGCATGCTGCACCCTATCTGGCAACGCACAAAGGGGTCATCGTCAACATGGGATCAACCCGCGCACTGATGTCGGAGCCATACACCGAGGCCTACTCGGCATCGAAAGGCGGAATTGTTGCGCTCACACATGCGCTTGCGATCAGTCTCGGCCCGAGCGTGCGCGTCAATTGCATCAGTCCCGGCTGGATCGAAGTGAGTCCGTGGAAGAAGAAAAAGTTTCGCAAAATGCCTGGCATAACCGAGGCCGACAGTCTCCAGCATCCGGTCGGCCGGGTCGGAACGCCGGAGGATATTGCTTCGCTCGTCTGCTATCTTGCTTCGGCCGAGAGCGGCTTTATTACGGGAGCCAATCTCGTTGTTGACGGCGGCATGACCAGAAAAATGATCTATACGTAGCAGCAACTATTACAGACAAAAAGGAGTGAAATTCATATGAGCTCACGCATCGCGATCGCAGGGGGCGGCATTTCCGGACTCTCTCTTGCTTACGCCCTGCTCGACAAGACACCGTCGCTCGACGTGACCGTGTACGAAGCGGGCAGCCGCCCTGGCGGCAAGGTATACACTGAACAGCTCGATGGATACATCTGCGAAGCCGGAGTGAACGGCTTTCTTGACAACAAGCCCGCAACACTGGAACTAGCAAAGAAGATCGGGCTTCCGCCGCTCAAAAGCAATGATAATGCCCGGAAGCGCTATATCTATTTCGGCGGTGCCTTGCGCATGATACCGACCGACCCCGCGAAATTCCTGTTGTCGGACTTTCTGAGCCTTGGCGGGCGGTTGCGCATGATAGGCGAATACTTCGTCCCGAAAAAAATCTATGATGATGAATCCCTGAAGGATTTCGCCGTTCGGCGTGTCGGCACCGAATTTTATGAGAAACTGCTTGACCCTATGGCCTCCGGTATCTATGCGGGCGACCCCGAAAAGATGAGCGTCAGGAGCTGCTTCGGAAAAGTGTATGACCTTGAACAGAAATACGGGGGGCTCATAAAAGGCTTCATGGCCGTTGCCAGGGAAAAGAAAGAATCCGGTGCCGGCGGCACAGTTGAAGCGGGTCCGGGAGGAACCCTCATGTCGTTTGAAAACGGCATGTACAGCTTGATTCAGACGCTTGCGGATTTTCTGGGACAGCGTCTGGTAACCGGCAAGAGGCTCGTTGATACCGAAAAGACCGCGCGTGGATATACGCTCAACTTTGCCGATGGTTCTCAGGCTGCTGCGGACTGCGTTGTCCTCACCTCTCCCGCGCATGACAGTGCTGCTGCAATCAGGGGCATTGACGGCGGCATTGCCCTGCAGTTAAACAATATTCCGTATCCCGCGCTGTCTGTTGTGGCTTTCGGTTTTCGCAAGGAACGCCTGACCCGCGACCTCAATCTGTTCGGCTTCCTGATTCCGGCAAAAGAGAAGCGGAAAATTCTCGGCACGCTCTTTGATACAAGTATCTTTCCCAACCGGGCAGCGCCGGACCGCGTGCTGCTCAGGGTAATGATAGGCGGAGCGCGAGCTCAGGCACTCGCAATGCTTCCTGACGACAAACTTGTCAGTCTCGCTCAGTCGGAGCTCGCGGCCGTTGCAGATGTGAAGGCGGAGCCCGAACTGGTCAAAATATACCGGTGGGAGAAAGCCATACCACAATACCACGTCAATCATTACAAGAAAATCGAGATGATAGAGACGGCGTTAACAAAGCATAAAGGGCTGTATCTCGGCGGCAATGCATTCCGCGGGGTGGCGGTTAATGACTGCATTGCGAATGGGTTCAGACTGGCCGATCAGATCATCGCTGACCTGAAGCAATAAGACTTCGCAAAAAGGCTGGCTGGTGTTTTCGGAGAGGGCAAAGCCGATAAAGGCTTTGCCCTTTTCGCTTCGCCATAACCGAACGAGGCGGCACAGACGCTGAGCATCATCATAGCGGAAACCACATTGCCTTCTTCCCCATTCATGCTGAACATTGCGTCGCCTCCCGCCTTTTCGATGCCTCGGCGGCCTGCATCCGTTGCACTAGAGCTTTTTTATTGCGTACTATACGTCATAAGTCGCATTCAGGGAGGCTGCTCATGTTGATCACGGTGATTGTTCTTCTTGTTCTCATCGGCGCTGTTGTCGTAGTCGCAATTTTGGCATATAACCGCCTGATTGCGTTGAAAGGCCAGACCGAAAACGCGTGGAAGCAGATCGATGTTCAGCTCAAGCGCCGCCATGACCTGATTCCAAATCTGATCAATGCAGTGAAGGGTGCCATGCAGTTTGAACGGGAAACGCTCGAAGCGGTCGTTGCCGCCAGAAGCGCGGCTATAACAGCGGCGGCGGCGGCAACGCCCGCGACTGCCGGGCAGGTAGCCGCGGCTGAAGGGGTTCTGACAGCTGCGCTTACAAAGTTCATGGCCATTGTCGAGGCATACCCGGATCTGAAAGCAACCGGAAATATCGGTCAGCTTCAGGAAGAACTGGCTTCGACTGAAAACAGGGTTTCATTCGCGCGGCAGGCATATAATGACACGGCGACAGATTACAACATTACACAGAAGCAGTTTCCGATTCTGCTCTTAGCGGGCCTGGCCGGTGCTTCTCCGGCTCAGCTCTGGGAGATCGCGGAAGAAGCGGACAGGGCCGTGCCGACTGTTGACCTGTCAATGAAAAAGTAGCCATCGGAATAGCCCATGGCAACATTTTTTGACCTGCAGGCACGAAACCGCAGAAAAACGAGGATAGTGGTTGTATGCTTTGTCCTCTTCTTCATCTGGCTTGGTCTTGGGCTGGACCTGACATTGCATTTCCTCGGAGAAGTTCCTGATACCGACTCTTCAGCTTCCAGCGCCCGGCCGAAGCCGCAAAAGCATTTTTATCCTGTCTTCACGCTGATCGTTGGACTGGCGGGAGTCGGACTGGCGTGGTGGAACATGTCGCATGCCGCAAGCACGGTTCTGAAAGCGATGGTTGCACGCCCTGCCGACAAAACGCGTTCACCACAGGAAATGGCGCTCATCAACGTCGTTGAGGAAATGAGCATTGCTTCTTCAGTAGCGCCTCCTCGTTCTTGGATTATCCCCGATCCGGACCCGAATGCCCTCGCCGTCGGCATGAAGGACGGAGACTATCATATTGCCGTTACAACAGGGCTTGTGAATGTTCTGACGCGGGACGAACTGCAGGCAGTTGTTGCGCACGAAATTGCACATCTGAAAAATCAGGACACCAGACTTATGACGGTGTTGACCGTACTCGTCGGCCTCGCTGCCCTGATTTCCGAATTTGTCGCCCGAACGCGCTTGAGACTCAACTGGAACGACAGCGACAATAAGGACTCAAGAATCGGCATGGTCATTTTTCTGCTCTGGGTTGTCTCTGCCCTTTTCGCGCCGCTCGCCACCCGGCTCATGGCTCTAATGGTCAGCAGGGAACGGGAATATCTGGCGGATGCATCCTCTGCCCAGTTTACGCGCAATCCGGAGGGGCTTGCGAGGGCGCTTGCAAAGATTGCGAGGGCCAGCGGACCGACCGCCGCGGTCAAGCCTGCGAGCGCCCATCTCTGCATCGCATCTCCCGCTGCAGCAGACCTAGGAGACGCTGTGGGAATAAGCTGGTTTGCGACGCATCCACCGATCGCGCAACGCATTGAACGGTTGATGAGCATCGGCAGGGCTAATCGGTCAAATCAATGAGTTTATGCTTTATCGTGTAGTTTGTCAGTTCCGCGTTATTCTTCAACTTCATCTTTTCGAGAATGCGGACGCGATGTGTGCTGACCGTCTTGACGCTCAGGCAGAGTTCCTCGGCAATGTCACTGACCGTCTTGCCTGACGCAATCATGCAGAGTACCTGATATTCCCGATCCGAAAGCGCTTCATGAGGCGGACGATCAGCATCGCTCTCGAGATCGAGCAGAAGACTTTCCGCCAGAGACACGCTCACATATTTTCCGCCCAGAGAGATCTTCCGGATTGCCTCCATAAGCTCTTCAGACGCGCTTGCCTTGGTAATATATCCGGACGCGCCTGCCTTGAGTGCCCGGACAGCATACTGCTCTTCAGGGTACATGCTGAGGACAAGCACCTTGAGTTTCGGCTTTTGCGACTTGAGCTGCTTCAAAACCTCCAGGCCGTTCATTCCCGGCATCGAGATATCAAGCAGAAGCAGGTCGCATTCATTCTTCCAGACCTGATCAAGCACCTCCTGCCCGTTGCTCGCTTCACCGATCACCGAAAGCTCGGGGTTTTCTTCAAGAATCTGACGCAGCCCGTGCCGGAAAATAGCGTGATCATCGGCAATCAGAATCCGCTTCATAGACACTCCATCTCTTCCGGTTTAAGCGGAATGTTTACAATCACGGTTGTTCCGATTCCAAGCACGCCGCGCATCGAGACTTCGCCGCCCAGAAACCGCACCCGCTCGCGAATGCCAATGATGCCGAATGACGTCGGACTGGTAAGCTCAGCTTCTGTTATGCCTTTGCCATTATCCTGGATCTGCATGACAACACTGTTGTACTGCATCTCCACATGCACGTCTATTCTGGTTGCCTCGGAATGACGGATAACGTTTGTCAGCGTCTCCTGAAAAATGCGGAACATCGCTGTCGCGCGGTTCTGGTCCAACGGAAGCTCATCTGCATCAACCACAAGATTGCACGCTATCCCCGAGCGTTTTCGGAATTCCTCGATCTGCCATTCGATTGCTGCTATCAGGCCAAGATAGTCGAGTACTCCGGGGCGCAGCTCAGATGAGATGCGCTGAACCACTTCGATGGTTTTATCCACAAGGCTGATCATTGCCTGAACACTTGATACAAGATCGCTCTCTTGTTTGGCGAGTCGACGTTTCAGCCATGAGATATCCAGCTTCAGCGCTGTCAGAATCTGTCCGAGTTCATCATGAATCTCGGTGGCAATATGACGCCGCTCCTCCTCGCGAGCCGACTGGAGGTGCGCGGACAGATTGCGCAGGAGTTCACGCGAGCTGCGCAGTTGCTCCTCGACCCGATTCCGTTCTGTCATGTCGCGCATGATGGTGCGCGTCTTGACCATTGTGCCGTCCTTGTCAATCTCATTAAACACGTTTAGAGTCGCGGGAAAAATCGTTCCATCCTTGCGGACAACCTCCCGCTCAAGGCCGATAACGGAACGCTGTTGTTTGATCATCGGGAAATCGTGTTCGTGAACGGCTCGGCTTTCGGTTGAGAATATTTCCGAAATCGGGCGGCCGATCAGCTCCTCTCGTGCATAACCAAGCATGCGCACCTCGGTATCGTTACAGTCGATTATGATGCCGTTGGCATCGACCGAATGATACATGTCCGGAGCATTGTCGTAGAGGTCGCGATATTTCTCCTCGGATAACCGCAGCGCTTCCTCTACCTTGCGGCGCTTGATTATATTCATCATGAGGACGAAGATAATCACTGACAAAAAACTAATTGTGGCTGAAATGCTCCAGATGAGCTTTTTGTTTTTTACGTAGAATGTGTCAGGCGAATTGATGACGATGCTTTCCTTCGGCAGAATGGCCTGCCGCACGCGGAATCGCTGGAGCTCTTTGTAATCGAACATATATTGATTGGGGCTCTTGCGCACAATGGGAATGGCGCGGATATCCTCGCCCTGGAGAACCCGCAGTGCAAGTTCCGCTGCAGTCTTGCCCTGAAGATATCCGCTGGTAAGCATGCCTCCCACAACGCCCCGGCCAAGATAGAAGTCCCACACGCTGTAAATGGGTACGGTTGCCGCCTGATAAATAAAAGCCAGGCTCTCTTCATAGGCAAAAAAGTTCCCGGTGCGATCTCTGTTCACCACCAAAAGGAGAATAAGACTGTCATGCGGGATTTGGCGAACCCTTGCCGGCAGTTCGCCGATATCAAAGTCATCATAAAATACAAACTTCACCCGATCCTGAAAAGCCGGCATGATTTTCAGAAGCTGATTTTTCATGGCCTCGCCGGTTGTCGTTCTGTCGTTGATCACTATGAATTCACGGGTATACGGATGCAGGTTCAAGGCAATCTCAATGGTGCTCGGGATGTCAGTCTCCTCGACCACGCCTGTTATCTTGTCATGTCCCGCAATCATCGCGTCGGTAAAGTCATTGATGCCCGTAAAAATTATCGGCACAGTGGGGAAAAGCTCGTTCCGGTGGCGCAGGGCAAAATTCAACGCGTCGTTGTCCGCCGCGATGATGACATGAAACATGTCTTTCTTATATTTGAGTCTGAAGGTTCTGTACAGTTGCTCTAAATAGACCAGGTCGAAATGGCGCTTGGTATCCATATATTCGAAGTCAATTTCGACATCACGTCCTTCCACAGGAAAGACGGTTTCGATGCCGCGCACGATATTGTCGGTCCAGCTCAGTCCTTTATGGTAGGAGTTCAAGACAAGAACCTGCCTTTTCTTGACCGACTTGGGTTGAATCTCAGCAGAAAGAGCGGGGCACGTGCTGCTCACCATGAACAGGAGCGCTGCGAACAGAGCGGCACACAGAAATGAACGGTTGAAAAAAAATTCTGTCAGAAAGCGATATGAACGCATAACGTCTTAAGAATACCTGAAAAAATGCATTCAAACAATCAGCGGTCTCCGGGCATCCAGTAAGCCTCGGCAACCCGCGCCCGAGCCTCATGCGCGAGCACCTTGCGATTGACTCCGGCAGATTCGGCAAAAAAGATCGGCTCTGCGGCACCAACACGGACCACAAGTTCGCGCATGCCGAGCAGCTGCCAGACATTGCTCGCAAGTGCGGCATCGCCGAACCATGCGATTGGCGGACTTTCATCAACAGGAATCCGACGTCCGTCAACGCTTAGATATCGTATCGCGATCGGGAGCACCGGTCGGCCCGCCTTAACCGGCAGTTCAAAAAAAGTGCTCTTGAACTCAAGCAGGCGGAGGCCGTCTGAAGTCGTTCCCTCCGGAAAAACAACGACGCTTACTCCATGCGCCATGCGCTCCGCTATCTCCTGCAGGGCCGGCATGACAGAGTTGCGCGATTCGCGGTTGACGAAAACCGAACCCGCAAAATACGCGAGCCAGCCGAGTATCGGCCACATCTTCACCTCATGCTTGGAGAGAAAGGAGACAGTCAGCACGCGGGCAAGGACGATTATATCGACATAGCTGATATGGTTGCTGACAATAAAGAAATCACCACGCTGGGCTGACTGCCGCAACGCTCCCGCCACCATGACGTGCAAACCGAGAACCCTGCAGACAAGCATTGCCCAGAGACGCATGCAGCGGGCGCGCAACCGTGAACGGAACTGCGGCAGTGGCAGACATCCTATCTGCACGCTGAAGCCGAGCACAAGAAATCCAAGGCATATGCAGAAAATCAGCATTGCCTTGACGACTCTTCTGATGAGCATCATGAGCTTTGATTCTCCAGTGCCAATCAACCTCCACGCAAGTGCAATTCACAGTCTGCACGTTTTATAATACAAAGTTATGCGAAATTCGTTCACTTCGAAGGAGCCCCTGTACCGGCGATTGCTCAGCGCAGGCGCCTGGTTTTCGGTCGCTCTGTCCGCGTTTCTGCTTGCGGCGGACGCGTCCGGCGTCTCTGCGGCGGCAGACTTTTCGGAAAACTCGGTGATCGTTATTACCATAAAGGATGCCAGCGGATTGCCTGCCGCAACCGCAAGCGGAACCGTCCTGCGCGGTGACGGCCTTGTAGCTACGACCTGCTCCGTCATTACCCAATGGCTGCTCGGAACCCGGCATACCATGAGAATCGTCACCAGTGACGGCACAGATATGCCGGTGATCGATGTGCTGTCCTGTGACAGAAAGACAAACACGGCCCTTATCCTCATACCTGCAGAAGGTCTGCGTTCCGTTATGGCCCTAAAACAGAAAGACGCTCCGAAAAGCGCGGTGCTTCTCAGCCGACTTTCGCGCCAGGAAGTAAGGAGGACCCCCCTTTCGCTCATTCCCCCCAATAAGAAGTCTCTGGCGATTACAAGCTCGACTCCTGTTTCAGAGTCCCTTGCGGGCGGACCGGTCCTGAATGAGCGGGGAGCCGCCCTTGGCATTGCAACTCTTGATCGGACGTCCCGGACGACGATGATTGTTCCGATTGAGACACTCTTTGACATGTACGGACAGTACCGAAAGCTCCAGAAGAAGCGGAGCCAGATCGAGTTGCTGGAACGGATGGGCGAAGGTGTTTATTCGGAGGAGAGATCGCTTCCCGCCGAGGTCATACAGGCAAAAAGACAGGTCGGGGCACAGCCTGAAAACCCTGAAGCACACCTCTCACTCGGAAAGGCGTGCTATGCCGCGATGCTCTTTGGTTGTGCCATTGATGCATACCGTACGGTGGTGCGGCTCGACCCGGACAGACTGGAAGGACATGTCAACCTTGGGCTTGCGTCATATCGGGCGGGCCGCTACCGGGATGCGGCGAATGCCTATGAGGGAGCGCTAAGGGTTCAGCCACAATCGGCGTCGATCCTCATAATAAAACTCGGAGCCGCTTACCTTATCCTCGGGGATTATGCGCAGGCGGTTTCTATACTGAAAAACGCCGCGAATCTTGAGCCGAAGAATCCGCAGGCACGCTACAATCTCGGCATCGCCTACTTCCTGAACGGCGACAAAAACGCCGCAATGACCGAATATCTCCATCTGAACGCAATCGACCCGGAACGTGCCCGCAGTCTTTTTGATCTGCTCAATTAAGAGGCCCGAAAAAGTCACTCGTGAACAGAGAGGCATGGGGGGGATTCTTTACAGTGCAAGAACACTGCACGGAGTCAGGTCTGTTTTTCATGCTGGAACGCTTCCGGCCCTTATGCCATATTCTATCATCGCCTGCGTCTTGCTTTGTTCTTGGTCGCCGTCTTTACGGTTTTATCACTATAGGAGTTCCATCAGGCACCAGACGCCAGATTTCTTCAATCTCGCGGTCGGTAACCGCTATACAGCCTTCGGTCCAGTCTTGTTCGCGATGCAGTTTGCCGAGATGGGCAAATTGCGGCCTCAAGCCATGAATCATAATGCTTCCGCCCGGGGAAACGCCGAGTTGCCCGGCACGCTGCACATCCGTCTGGCTCGGATATGATATACGCAATGAAAGATAAAATGCGCTGTTCGGATTGCGGGAATCGATGACATATGAGCCTTCAGGAGTCTTTTTGTCGCCTGCCTTGATTTTATGCCCGGTAGGATTTCCGCCAAGCGCAATGCGGTACGATTTGAGAATTTCGCCGTTGTGCATCAGCATCAGGACGCGCTTGCTTTTAATGACGACAATGAGATCCGCCTGATCTACCTTGGCGAATGCCGGCACTGCAAACACCAGAATGGCAAGTATTGCGGCAAGAACAGAGCGCCAAATAGTCTGCATGAAAGTCATACCTCCTCACATCCCGGCATCAGTCCCTTCAACGGGAGTTTTGTCATACCGCGACTTCGGGATTCCGCGATCGCTTTATCAGCAACTTATCAGGTTGCTGATAAACTCTGGTTTTTACGAGCAGCCATCTCAACTGAACGGACCAACGATGGAATTTCGAGCAGAGCATGCTGGACTACCTTTCGATTCTGCCTCCCTGAGCTGCCTATCAGGGAACGTGAG
>CAYMRS010000050.1:0-18952 GCA_964392915.1 uncultured Nitrospiraceae bacterium | reverse complement strand
CATTGAAAGGTTACACCGCCTAACTCAATTTACACACCTTTTGAGGATACCTCGTTCTGCTTCCGGTCATTGCAGCGATTGCAGCAGTGGTGCTCATTGTTTTCCTGGTTTGCAAGGCGGTTCGGGTTATCAAAAAGAAGAGATCCGGAACGCCCGCCTGAACAGCTCACTGCCGTACTTAATGACCCCGGATTTTTTGGTAGCTTTTTACGCACTTTCTGTTATTTTCGCTGGTCGGGAGTCTTTCCTGCCTATCCCATCACCACGCAAAGAAGGTGGATTCCGGGCATCCTTTCCATGACAAGCCCCGGAATGACAGGAAAACGCAGCGGTGCAAAACATTGCATTCCTGACGTGCTTTCCGATGACAATTTTGTGATAAAATCGGTTAATCAGAAACACTGAGCCTGTCAAAATTTCCGGAATATGATCCGTATCTATCTGTGCAGGACGAAAGAAACCAGTCTATCAACTGCCGCGCTATCGTGCCCTTGCCGGGAATGGACGGCAATTCGTCCGGGCTGTACCACGCGGCGTCACTCAGTTCCGCCGTGTCAATCATAATCTCACCACTCTCATAGCACGCGGTGAAGCCGGAGATAAAGCCGAACAGCTTGATGCGGCGGTAGAGGTCTTTGAGCGGAAATTCGTTTCGCGTATCGGCGTCGAGGTCGTAGAGGCGAAACCGGGCGAAGTCCGAAACGATGACAAAGCGCGGAAGATCGCGTTCGGGAAGGCCGCTGAAATATCCGAGCACCTGCTTATAGGCGGTGTCGAGATTGCGGCCACGAGATTTGTGCTCGGCGATGAGCACGCCGCGCCAGAAGAGGTCTATCCTGCCGCTGCCCTTTGGTGCCTCTTCGCCGAATAGAACCCCTCCACCGCATATCCTGCCTCACTTTGCAAGCGTTGGCGTACTCAAAATGACAAATCCGGGGTTTTTGGATGTTCAGCGGTCAGTGCTGTGCCAAACGGGACAGCAAATGAGCCGGCATTGTCCGTAATGGCGCAGTAGCGCAAAGGGTGTTTTTTTGTTCTTGATATAAAAAATGTTTAAAAACAGCATTATTGATCTTCACCAGTTTGCTGTCTTCCTGTCGGCACTGGTTTTGCATAACTATACAAAAAGCCCTCAGGGAGTGTTGTGAAAAAAATAGTGGCCGCGCATGATGGTTCCGATGCTTCAGATCGTGCGCTAAGTAAGGCGGTGATGATTGCTGGTCAATTCGGGGCATCTCTTCAGGTTGTTTCGGTGGTGCCGGATCTTCATTTCACCGAAACCCCCTGGAAGCGTGAATCAATGCATTCTCTCTGCAGAGCGGAGACGGAGGGCGTAATAGAGTTGATTCGCGAATATCTTGCTGACCTGAAGGCAGATGCCGAAACCGCAATTCTTCAAGGCATCAGTCCGGCAGACGCAATCATCGAACACGCCAAATCATGCGGCGCCGACCTTGTCGTGGTCGGCGCAACCGGCAAGCAGGCTTCCCCAAAAGGATATATAGGCAGCGTCTCTTTGAGGCTGGCTGCCAATGCACCGTGCTCGGTGCTTATTGTGAGATAACCTTAAAAAAGAGCAAGGAGGATGTGAAAATGAAGAAGTGTTTTCTGGTGTTGTCACTGCTGGCGTTTCTTTTGGTGCCGATCGCATCGTTTGCAGCGGATCTGAAATTCGGTCTCCTGCCGCGTTTGAGCGAAAAAGAGATGCTCGAAGGGTTTGCGCCGCTCGCGCAGTACCTTGAAAAAGAGCTTGGAGTCAAGGTGAAGGTTGAGGTTCCGAAGGATTTCGATACCTGGAATAAAGAGGCAAAGGCGGGGAAGTATGATATTGCATACACGAATCCCTATCAATATGTGTTGGTGAAGAAAGCGGTCAAGGACGCGACTGCCGTCGCAATAGCATCAGAGCCGGAAATCGGCAAAGAGCTGTTCGGCACAATTATTGTCAAGAAAGAAAGCCCCTTGAAAAATGTTGCGGATCTGAAGGGCAAGACGGTTGCCGCGACAGACGCGGGGTCTGCCGGAGCGTATCTGGTGCAGATGCTGATGCTGAAGAATGCCGGACTCAAGAAAGAAGACGTGAAGCTGATTTTTGAAAAAAAGCGTGACCCTGTTGCGGATGCAGTCCTCGCCGGTAAGGCTGATGCCGGGTTTGTGAGAGATGACGATGTCGAGAAACTGAAGGCAGGCACCGCAAAGTTCCGGAAGCTCGCGGTCAGTGAACCAATCCCGAACTGGGTTATCATGACCGGCAAAAAAATGGATCCGGCAACCGCTGCCAAGCTGAAGACAGCCCTGCTGAAACTGAAGCCGGGCGACTTGCAGTCGATCAAGATTCTCGGCGCAGCGAAGATAGACGGCTTTGCAGCCACGGCTGAAAAGGACTTCAAAGTCATGATTGACGCTGCATTGGCAGCAGGCGCTTACTAACATAAGCCGAATATGCCAACCTTTCGGAGATGCTGCCGGCCTGGCAGCGTTCCGAAGGGGCCGGTCTAGTTACCGCGAGGAGGAAAAGGAATGAACAAATACTGGCTGTCGCTTGTCATAGCGTTGACCGCGACTATTTTTATGCTGTATCAGGATGGCGCTTTTGCACAGAAAGGAAGCCCGGCCGCCCCTGCCCAGCAGGTGGAGAAAAAAGCTGCTGAAACTGCCCCTGCATCTGCCGAGGAAGGCATCACCGTGCAGATAGACAAGAAGGAGCTCGAGAACGGCGGCGTTCTGACGGTTACCGGCAAGGCCCCGGAAGGCAAGCCCGTATATATCGAGGTTTGGGCGGAACAGACCGTCCGGGCGTCGCGTTTTGATGCTGATCCGGACAGGGATACCGGCGTGAGACCATACATTTTCTATATGACCGAGTCGATGCCTGCATATTACAAGCTGTTCATGCCAAAGGAGTTCAAAGAGGTTCTTGACAAGGAGAAAAAAGAGGGCCGTAAGTGGAGCGTTTCGAAGGTACTCGCCGACACCGGCGCCGGTTCCGCCTACAGCGCTCCTGCAAAGGTAGAGATTGACCGGTATCAGGCAACATTGATGGGAAGCATTATCGGTTCGCGCGGCGACCTTCTGCCAAAAATGGAGGCAGGTGAAAACAGGCGTCGCTCGATGCAGCTTGTGAAGGCGCGCTTCCGCGATCTTGACAAGGTCTTCAGCCCCGACGTCGAAGTTGCTCCCGACGGCTCTTTCAAGGCTGTCATCAATATCCGCGAAGGGTTGTCGCCGGGCAAATACACGCTGGTCGCGGGGGTCGACAGAAAGATCAAAAGCCAGCCGATGACGTTCGAGAACAAAATAGCGTTTCCTTCTGTATACATGAACAATGCGGGAGCAAGCCTGAATATATTTTACCCGTTTCTTCTCACGTTCTGCGTAACGACCTTCGGCGTTCTGATGGGCGCGGGCGGCGGGTTTATCCTGAATCCTCTGCTGATTTCGATCTGGCCGCTTCCGCATACGGTTGTTGCCGGCACTGTTATGCCGACGGTTCTCTTCTCACAGGGCAGCGGTATCTACAACTACTCCAGAATCAAATTCATCAGCTGGAAGCTCGGCATTACGATCGGATTCGCAATGATTGCGGGCGGATTCATCGGACCGAAGCTGACAGAGCTTGTTACGCTTGACCAGTATAAATTCGTCTTCGGCTGGATTTTGGTCATTCTTGCCGCTCTGATGGCGTGGCAGACGACGCCGGGCTATCTCGCGAAGAACAAGAGAGAGCAGGCGATCCTGAAGGAATTCCAGAAGCGCGCGAAAGAAGCCGCTGAAGCGAAGAAAGCGTAAGGAGGATAAAACAATGACAGTCACCTTCTGGGGACAGGAATTCAAGGTAAATATATTTATTGGCTGCATTGGCGGGTTTCTCATCGCCATCGTTTCATCCATGTTCGGATTCGGCGGAGGCCCGTTCATGACGCCGCTGCTGGCGGTGGGTCTGGGATTGCCGATGTATCTGGTCGTGGGCAGTTCGCTGCTCGCAATCTTTTTTAACACGTTGATTGGCTCGATGCGCCATTATCAGTTCGGCAACTTCGACCTCATCTTTTTTCTCGCGATGTTCCCCGCTGCAATTCTTGCCGGGTTTGTCGCGCCGCAGATTGCAAAGAGAATCAGTCCGCTGTGGGTGAAGCGGGTGGCGGTTTTCGGCCTGCTTATTCTGGCTTCCCAGCTGCTCGGCCTAATTTAGGGAGAGGTCGGATTTGATACCGGGCGGCGAGGGGGCTTCCTTCTCCGTTTCAGTCTTTTTTGTGATACGCTTGTGACATTCAGGCGCTGCACCGCTCCAGCGGTGCAGCGCAGTTTCGGGAGGAGACAATGGCGGAAACAGCATCTGTAATGAGCATGTGCGGCATGTGCGCCGTACGCTGCCCGATTCGGGTTGAGGTCGAAAACGGTCGGGTTGTCTGGATAGAGGGCAGTCCTCATGTGCCGGGCATTGAAGGGGCGCTCTGCGCTAAAGGCTCGGCAGGGCTCGCATTTGAGTATGACTCCGAGCGGCCGCAGTTCCCGATGATTCGTGAGGGCGCGAGAGGCTCGGGTCAATGGAGGAAGGCCTCCTGGGACGAGGCCCTCGATTTCATCGCGGAGATGCTGAATGCGGTGAAGGAGAAGCACGGGGCAAAAGCGATCGCGCTTGCCGACCGCAGCGGGCCGTTCACCGACCTCACGAAGAGTTTCGTGAAGGCACTCGGCTCGCCGAACTATTTTGATCACGACGACTCCTGTGCCAAGAATGTCAACATGGCATGCCAGTCGCTCTTCGGCTACGGCCGTGGAGATGTCGGCTACGATTTCTCCAGCACAAAACATATCGTTCTTCTCGGCAGGAATATTTTCGAGTCGCTGCAGGTAAAGGAAGTCAACATGGTGCTCGACGGCATGGAGAAGGGCGCGAAGATGACCTATATTGACATTCGCGCGACGGTCACCGCCTCCAAGGCGGACAAGTTCCTGACAATCCGTCCCGGAACAGACTACGCTTTTCTGCTTGCGCTCATTCATGTAATCCTGAAGCATCGCCTTTATAATGTTGAGTTTGTGAAGCGCTACTGCACCGGCCTGACCGAGCTGGAACAGTTTGTCCAGCCATACACGCCCGAGTGGGCGGAGCAGGAGACCGGCATCCCCGCATTCGAGATCGCGAATCTTGCACATGAAACTGGCGCGGTAAAGCCCCAGGTTATTTTCCATGGCGGCTGGATGCTTTCTCGCTATATCGACTCGTTTTATTGCAGCCGGGCGCTCTATATCCTGAACGCCCTCATGGGGAGCGTTGAAAGCAAGGGCGGTCTCATTATCGCAAAAGGCCCGAAGGACGCCGGCGCGAAGGGCCTGAACTCGCTCGGGAAAAACATGCCGGACGTTGCGGATAAGATTGTCGATGCAGCGATGCCGGACAAACCGATCGGCACCGGCCATATGGTGAACCTGTTCAAAGCAATCCGCACTGATGAACCGTATCCGATAAAAGCTTTTTTCGCCTATCGGTTTGATCCGATTGCCTCATTTCCGGACCCGGAGGCGCAGAAGAAGGAACTCGATAGTCTCGATCTTCTGGTCGCCATCGACGTCAACTACAGCGATACGGCGTGGCACGCCGATGTTATCCTGCCGGAGGCGACCTATCTGGAGCGTTCCAATATTCTGATCACGCAGAAAGGGCCGAAGCCGGGTTTTGCCATGCGGCGTCAGGCGATGCTGCCCCGGTATGACAGCAAGCCCGCGTGGGAGATATTCACGCTGCTTGCCGCGCGCATGGGAGCTGGCGGCCTCATGCCGTGGAGGAGCATCGAGGAAATCTGGCAGTACCAGCTTGAGGGAACCGGTGTCAAAATTGAGGACTTCGACGCCAAAGGCTCGGTCGGGCTTGCGAAGGACCCTATTCTCATGCCGCGTGACGACATCAAGTTCACGACCGGATCGGGAAAAATCGAACTCGTCTCTGAAAAAATGGCGAAGGCCGGATTCCCTTCGTTTGCGGCGTATGTAAGCCCGAAGAAGCCAGCTGAAGGTTCGTTCCGGCTCGCCTTCGGCCGCACGGCGGTGCATGCGCATGCGCAGTCGCAGAACAACATCTACCTCAACGAAATCATCGGCGAAAACACCATCTGGATCAATACGGCTGAGGCGGCAAAGCTCGGCATCAGAGACGGCGACCTTGTGGATGTCAGCGCCGAGGACTACACGGGAACCATCCGTGCGAAGGTGACGCCGTTTATTCATCCCGAAGCGGTCTTCATGCTTCACGGTTTCGGCAACGAGGTGCCGCTGAAAACGCGGTCTTTCAAAAAGGGACTGCGCGACAACCGGCTCCAGAAAGGGCTGCTCGAAACGGTCGATCCGGTCGGCGGCGGCGTGGCATATATGGAAGCGATGGTCAGCGTGAGGAAGGCGAAGGGAGGCAAGGCATGAGCAAGTACTATATCTATCAGGATCAGCGGCGCTGCATCGGCTGCTATGCCTGCGAAGTGCATTGCAAAACGAAGAACAATGTGCCGGTCGGCCCCCGCTTCTGCCGCATCATCCAGGTCGGCCCCAAGCTTGCTGCGGGAGCGCCGCGCATGCAGTTTATTTTTCTGCCGTGCTTCCATTGTGAAAAACCGTGGTGTGTTTCAGCCTGTCCTACGGGTGCCATGCAGAAACGCGCGCACGACGGCATTGTGTCGGTCGAGGGGTCCCTCTGCGTTGGCTGCAAGTCATGTATCACTGCCTGCCCGTGGGGTGTGCCGCAATGGAATCCGGATGCCGGAAAGGTCATCAAGTGTGACTACTGCAAGGACCGTGTTGACAAGGGGCTGAAGCCCGCCTGTGTAACAAAGTGCACGGCGCATGCGCTCAAATGGGTATCGCCGGAAGAGGCATCGCGGCTGAAGCGGGAAAAATACGCGCAGGAGATTGCGGAGAATCTTCCGTACTAGCCATATGAAAAAAAACGAGAGCGGGCTGGTCGAGGTGGAAGAAGGCGTCAGGATAGTTCCGGGTGCCAACACCATCATCACCTCAGTTGACAAAATAGTCAACTGGGGCAGGGCATCTTCGCTCTGGCCCATGACCTTCGGACTCGCCTGCTGCGCCATTGAGATGATGGTTGCTGGCGCGGCGCATCTTGATCTCGACCGCTTCGGCATCATATTCCGCGCTTCGCCCCGGCAATCCGACTGCATGATTGTCGCGGGGACGGTGACGATGAAGATGGCGCCGGTTGTCCGCACGATTTACGACCAGATGCCTGAGCCCCGGTATGTGATTGCCCTGGGAAGCTGTGCGTGCAGCGGCGGTATTTTTAAGACCTACAGCACAGTACAGGGTGTGGATACCTTTTTGCCGGTTGATATTTATATTCCCGGCTGTCCGCCCCGGCCTGAAGCGCTCATCGACGGGCTGCTGAAGCTGCAACAGCTTATCAGAAAAGAGGAGTTCACATGGAGCCGGTGGGCGTAAGCGGAACAACGGCGCGCAAAGAGCTGACGCTCAACATGGGGCCGCAGCATCCGGCTACCCACGGTGTTCTGCGGCTGACGCTCGATCTCGACGGAGAAGTGGTGCTCCGATGCACCCCGCATGTCGGCTATCTGCACCGCGGGGTCGAGAAGCTTGCGGAGAACCGGACATACCAGGGCGTGATGACGCTGACCGACCGGCTAGATTATGTGTCGAGCGCCGGGAATAATGTTGGTTATTGCCTTGCGGTTGAGCGGCTCTGCGGGATCGAGGCGCCGGACCGCGCTAAATATCTTCGCACCATCGTCTTTGAGATGTCGCGGATCAGCAGCCATCTGCTCTGGCTCGGGACGCATGCGCTCGATATCGGCGCAATGACCGTTTTCCTCTACTGTTTCCGCGAGCGGGAATGGCTGCTCGATATCTTTGAGACGATCTGCGGAGCGCGGCTGACGGTCAGTTATCCGCGCATCGGCGGGGTGATGCAGGACATGGAGCCGGAAGTGCTTGAGAGTCTTGATGCCTTTACCCGCATGTTCCCCGAAAAGGTTCTTGAATACGAAACCCTGATCGACAAAAACCGCATCTGGCTGCAACGAACCCAGGGGGTCGGCGTTATTTCCGCGAAAGATGCCGTCCGATATGGGCTGACCGGTCCGACGCTCCGGGGTTCCGGCGTCTCGTACGATCTGCGCCGGGATGCTCCCTACGATGCGTATGACCGAGTCGAGTTCGAAGTGCCGATCGGCAGCAAGGGAGATGTCTATGATCGGTACCGCTGCCGAATGCAGGAATTCCGCCAGTCCGTCCGCATCATCCGGCAATGCCTTGCGGCGATGCCGAAAGGCGAAATCCTTGCCCCTGACGCGCCGGACCTGGACAGGCCGCCTTCCGGCAAGCGGGAGCTTGTCCCGGAGATGTCGCTCGGCAATGCCTCTGTCGCGTTCGGCGACGTTGTTCCGGTTGTGCCGAAGGGGGACATTTATTCTGCCGTTGAAGCGCCAAAGGGCGAGCTAGGCTTTTACCTCATGAGCAACGGCACCGGCAATCCGTTCCGCATGCGCGTCCGTTCGCCGTCCTATGTGCATGCCGGGGCGCTTGCAAAGCTCTGCGAGGGCAGATTCATCGCGGATGTCATCGCCATTATCGGCTCTATTGATATCGTCATGGGAGAGTGCGACCGATGAAGCAGCGGTTCCCTGATTTCATCAAAAAAGTGTTCTTCATCGAAATACTGCAAGGGCTTGCGCTGACATTCCGGACAATGCTGAAGCCGCCGGTGACGCGGCAGTATCCGAAAGAGCGCCGCGAGCCGAAACCCGGATTCCGGGGGCAACATGCCTTCGTGAGGGATGCCGCAACAAAGCGCGAGAAGTGTGTGGCCTGCCTGAAATGCGCGATTGTCTGTCCCTCCCGGTGCATATCCATCCGGTATTCAACTGACGGGAATGGAGTGCGCCATCTGACCAAGTATGAAATCGACGCGCTGCGCTGTATTTTCTGCGGATACTGTCAGTCGGTCTGTCCGGTCTGCGCCATCGTGCTGACGGAGACGTATGAATATGCCTCATTCAGTCGCGAAGGATTTGTCTATGACCGCGAGCGGCTTTTGCAGAACTGGGACGCTTTTGCGGCAAAGCTGAAGCGTGAATCCTATTTCAACATGTTCTGGCGGCCTGCAGGCAGCGATGTCCGGCGGCTATCGGCAGGAAAACGCGCACAGCAGGCGATACCGACAAGAGTCCGGAATTCAGAATTCAGAACTCAGAAGTCAGAAGACAAGAACCCTGAAGAACGGAAAAACGGAAGCGAGGAAGGCAGAAAGGCAGACGGCGGAAGCAGGACGCCACAGGGCGGGGTGCGATGATACCGGGAAACTATATACCCTCCGATTATCTGCCGGTCTTTATCACGCTTGTCATCGGCACCTTGTTTGCGGTTGGCTCTCTGGTGATTGGTGAAGTTCTCCGTCCGCGCAGGCCATATGCCGAAAAGCTCGAGATCTATGAGTCCGGCAATATCCCGATCGGCGAGCCGCGCACGCGGTTCACGGTGCGCTTTTATGTTATTGCCATGCTGTTTGTGATATTCGATGTCGAAGCGGTCTTTCTCTATCCGTGGGCGGTTGCATTCGGGAACATCGGCCTGCTCGGATTCTGGAGCATGATTTTCTTTCTTGCGATTATTCTGGTCGGGTATCTCTACGACTGGAAAAAGGGAGCGCTCGAATGATCGGCGTGGGCATCCGAAAAATTGCCGAACGCATTCAGAATGCCTTTCCGGAGGCCATTGGCGATGTCGTCAATTTTCATGGCCAGGCAACGGTTCTTGTCGATAAAACATCTGTTATTGGAATCCTTCGTTTTCTGAAAGACGAGCCGGACCTGGCATTTTCCCATCTCGCGGATCTTTGCGGCATCGATCTTGGAACTGAGCACGAGCCGCGTTTCGGGGTCGTCTACAATCTTTACTCTATTCAGCATCGTCACCGCATCAGGCTGAAAGCCGGCGTTCCGGCTGATGACTGCAGCATCGAAAGCGCCGGCGCGCTCTGGAACTGCGCCGCGTGGCATGAACGTGAATGTTATGACATGTTCGGCATAGTGTTTCGCAATCATCCCGATCTGCGCAGGATTCTGTTGCCGGAGGACTGGCAGGGGCACCCGCTCCGCAAGGATTACCCGCTGGAAGGGCCTGCCGAGAAATGGCCGGGATACACTGAGGTGCTGCGTAGGGCTGAAGCGCTTCGAAAACACGAATTGAGGAAGCGGTAACGGTGGAACTGCTAGTAACCATAGGGAAAACCGTCCTTTTTGTCGCGGTGGTGCTTGGCGTTACCTTGTTGCATGTAGCCTACGCCACCTATTTCGAGCGGAAAGTCATCGGCCGCATGCAAAACAGAATCGGGCCGATCGAGGTCGGGTTTCGGGGACTGCTCCAGCCCTTTGCGGACATGCTTAAATTGCTCTTCAAGGAAGATATCATTCCAAATAACGCGGACCGGCCGCTCTTTTTCATCGCGCCGGTCATCGTTGTCGCCTCAGTCATAACATCGCTTTCGGTCATCCCGTTTTTCCGGAACGGCTCAATCGCGAATCTCAATATCGGCGTGCTCCTCATTTTCGCGATGGCATCGCTCGCGGTATACGGCATCATCATTGCAGGATGGTCATCAAATTCAAAGTATTCGTTCTTCGGCGCCATCCGATCCGCAGCGCAGGTCATCAGCTATGAAATCGCCATGTGCATCAGCCTTGCGGGAGTTTTTCTCATGGCGGGCTCCCTGAACCTGAATGATATTGTCCTGGCGCAGCGCGAGCAGCCGCTCGGCATGTTTGTGTTTCCGCAGATTGTCGGGTTCGTTGTCTTCGTCATCGCGGCATTTGCCGAGACCAACCGCACGCCGTTCGACCTGCCGGAAGCCGAAGCAGAGCTTGTCGCCGGATATCTGACCGAGTACAGCGGGTTTCGCTACTCGCTCTTCTTCCTCGCCGAATATATCAGCATGTACATCATGTCGGCACTTATAGCGCTCTGTTATCTCGGCGGCTGGACTCTTCCGGGCTTCCTCACGAGGGCTCTGCCATTTCTGGAATTCGTTCCCGGAATCGTCTGGTTCATGCTCAAGGTGTATGCCTTCATGTTTTTTTACTTCTGGGTTCGCGCGACCGTGCCGCGCTATCGCTTTGACCAGTTGATGGCAATCGGGTGGAAGATACTGATCCCGGTTTCGGTTCTGAACATCGTTGTGACCGCATTTGTAAAACGGTGGTTTATGTGAGAAAGAAAGGAATTGCCTGATGCTGCCGGAATTATTTTTCGGATATTTTGCGTGCGCGATTCTCGGACTCGCGCTGCTGACGGTGACGCGAAAGAATCTCGTGCACAGCGTTCTCTGGATGCTGCTGTTGTTTCTCCATATAGCCTGCCTCTATCTGTTCCTGAATGCCGAGTTTCTGGCGGTCATCCAGATCATCGTCTACGCGGGAGCGATACTGGTGCTGTTTCTCTTCCTCGTCATGCTGCTCAATCTGAGGGAAGAGCATGAGGCGCGGAGATTTGTGAAGGCATGGCAGGGAAGGCTCGCGGTCTGTCTGCTGCTGCTGACCGTCGTGGTCGTGTCTGTCTATAAGGTTGCGGTGGAGCCGTCCGGCGGATACACTATCGCGTTCATCAGCGAAGTCGGCCACACCAAAGTGCTTGGCACCGTCCTGTTCAACCAGTATGTGCTTCCGTTTCTGATGACCGCGCTGGTGCTATTCGTGCCGATGGTTGCCGCTATCGTGCTCGCGATGAAAGAGAGGAAACGCTGATATGGTCCCGCTTTCCTGGTATCTCATGCTCGGCGCCGGACTGTTCATCATCGGCATGTTCGCGTTCCTGGTTCGGCGAAACGTCATCATGATGCTGATCTCGCTGGAGCTGATGCTTAACGCCGTGAATATCGTCCTGATTGCGGCGAGCCATTACATGCAGGACATGCGCGGCCAGATTCTCGCCTTCTTCGTGATGGCAGGGGCCGCCGCAGGGGTGGCTATTGGCTTGGCGCTGCTGATAGCGGCCTTTCGGAACAAGGAAAGCGCCAATATGGATGAGTTTGATTTGCTGAAAGGGTAGGATGGACGACCTCGTATCGATAACGCCGCTGCTGACGATTCTCGTCTCGCTTGCCGCGACCGGACTGATTATCCGGACCGGCGAGCGCAATCCGAACCTGCGCGAGTTCTGGTCGGTCGGCGCGGGCGTGGTGAAGCTCGGCCTTGTGCTCTCCATGCTTCCGGCAATCCTTGACGGCAAAACACTGCATTACAAGCTTTTTACCCTTATGCCCGGCATCGAAATCGCCTTCAAGGCGGATGCGTTCAGCATGCTCTTTGCGCTCGGAGCAGCGTTTCTCTGGATCGTAACGACGTTCTACTCAATCGGCTACATGCGCTCTCTGAACGAGCACGCGCAGACTAGATACTTTGCCTGCTTCGCGGTATCGCTCGCGACCACCATGGGGGTAGCTTTTTCAGCCAACCTCTTTACGATGTTTCTTTTTTACGAGGGGCTCACGATAATCACCTATCCGCTCGTCTATCACAAGGAGACCGCGGAGGCAAAGGCCGGAGCGCGCAAGTATGTCATTTACCTGCTCGGTGCCGCCAAGGTGTTTCTCATCGCCGCAATCGTGCTGACCTACAACCTTGCGGGAACGCTCGATTTTCAAAAGGGGGGCATCTTCTCTCCCGAAGTGGTTGCCGCGCATCCGGTGCTGCTGAGCGCCATTTTCCTGATGTATCTGTATGGCTTCGCTAAGTGCGCGATCATGCCGGTGCATGGCTGGCTGCCTGCCGCGATGGTTGCGCCGACGCCGGTCAGCGCGCTGTTGCATGCTGTCGCAGTCGTAAAAACGGGCGTTTTTACGGTGCTGCGCGTCGTGCTGTTCGTCTTCGGTGCGGACGCGCTCGGGGCGCTCGGCGTAAACACCATTGCAATTGCCCTCGCCTGCTTTACCCTTTTGATGGCTTCGGTCATTGCGCTGAGCAGGGAAAATCTGAAGGCGCGGCTCGCGTTTTCGACTGTCAGCCAGCTCTCCTATATTATTCTTGGGGCGGTGTTGCTGACTCCGTCGGCAATTGTCGGCGGCATCTCGCATATCACGATGCATGCCTTCGGCAAGATTACGCTCTTCTTTTGCGCCGGCTCTATTTATGCCTGCGCGCACAAGACCGAAATCAGTCAATTGAGCGGCCTCGCGAAAAAATTGCCGTGGACCATGACCGCTTTTGCCATAGGTGCGTTTAATATGATTGGCGTGCCGCTGGTTGGCGGATTCGTGTCGAAATGGAACCTGATGGCCGGCGCGCTGGAAGCCGGGAGCATGACGGTTCTCGCGGTGCTCCTTGCCAGTTCCCTGCTGAATGCCGCCTACTTCATGCCGATTGTCTACAAGGCGTTCTTTGAGAAAGAAGCAGCAGCGCATGACAATCATCATGGCGGCCATCATGAAGAGATACGGGAGAATCCATTCATGGCGATTCCTCTCTGCGTTACGGCTGCCGTGACCTTTGTACTCGGCATCTATCCTGACTTTGTCCTGAACCTCGCGCGGGAGGTGCTCAAGTGAACGGCTTGCGCAGGCTGCTCGAAGATCCGCAACGCATAAAACTGCTGAAACGCGTCTTTGTTGCGGGGGTTGTTCTTGTGGCGCTTCTTGAGGTGCTGGTGGTCAATGTGCTGCATCTCGGCCATGGCTATTTCTGGTTTGACGGACTTCCGGCCTTCGGTTCGCTCTTCGGCTTCATTTCGAGCGTGATTATAATTATCGCGGCCAAATACATTCTCTATCCGCTGATTTCCCGGAAGGAGGAGCATTATGATTGAGTGGCTCCACCCCGGCCTGCTTCTGATTGGAGGCGCTGTTCTTGTTCCGTTTCTGAAGGGCAGGGCGTTGCAAGCCTATCTGCCGCTCCTTGCCGCGTTCGCGTTACTGGACTGCAGCCTGATGACGCCCGGAACATACGCCACCCTACAGTTTCTCGGGTACGAGCTGACATTCGGCCGGGTTGACCGCCTGAGCCTCGTCTTTGCCTATGTATTCACGCTTGCCGGGGTCATAGGGTTCATTTACGCGCTCCATGTAAAAGACAGGCTCCAGCATATTGCGGCGCTCATTTACTTGGGGAGCGCGCTCGGTGTAATCTTTGCGGGGGACTACCTCGTCCTCTTCATATTTTGGGAGCTCATGGCCTTTTCGTCGGTATTCCTCATATGGGCCAACCGCACCCCGGAATCGGTCTCGGCCGGGTTCCGCTATCTGCTCGTGCATGTTTTCGGCGGCCTGTGCTTGCTCGGCGGCATTATGCTGCATATCGGACAGACCGGCTCCATTTCTTTTGACACGATGCAGGCATTTGCCGGAGGAACGGCGTTTACGCTCATTCTGATCGGCGTTATCCTGAACGCGGCCGTTCCGCCGCTCAATGCGTGGCTGCCTGACGCGTATCCGGCTGCAACGGTGACCGGAGCGGTTTTCATGTCAGCCTATACCACGAAGTCCGCGGTCTATGTGCTCATCAGAGGATTCGCGGGAACCGAGGCGCTGATGTGGCTCGGCGCAATCATGGCGGTCTACGGAGTCATTTACGCGACCATGGAGAACAACGGCAGGCGTCTGCTCGCCTATCACATTGTCAGCCAGGTCGGCTTCATGGTCTGCGGCATCGGTATCGGAACCGACATGGCGGTCAATGGCGCCACTGCGCATGCTTTTGCGCATATCATCTATAAGGGGCTGCTCTTTATGGGCGCGGGGGCAGTGCTTTATATGGTTGGCACGGTCAAATTGAGTGAACTCGGCGGCCTGTACAAAACCATGCCGCTTACCATGATCTTCTTTCTGATTGGCGGACTGTCGATTGCGGGCGCTCCTTTGATGAGCGGATTTGTCAGTAAGTCAATGACCATTTCAGGCGCTGGCGAACAGCACAACGAGTTCGCCTTCCTGATGCTCACGCTTGCATCATCCGGTACGTTCCTCAGCATTGTGCTGAAGATGACGTATTACATGTTTTTCGGCAAGGACGCGGGCCTGCAGGTGACGGAGCCGCCAAAAAACATGCTTGCGGCGATGGGGCTGGCGTCATTCATCTGCGTCTTCATCGGCATTTTTCCGCAAAGCCTCTACGCGCTTCTGCCGTATCCGGCCGACTATGCTCCCTATACGGCGCAGCACGTGCTGAATTCGCTCGGGCTCTTTTTCTTTACCACGCTTGGGTTTATCCTGTTCATGAAGAAGCTTGTGCCGAAGCCGGGGATGAATCTTGACACCGACTGGTTTTACCGAAGAGCTGCGCAGGCATTCATGGTTGTTGTACGGAAACCGATAGCGAACTTTGAGTACAAAGTTGTCGGCGAGGCATACGACTACCTAATCCGGAGCGCGATTCTTCTCATGTCTCGCGTGGTCAATCACTTTGAGACAGAGGCCGTTCATCCTTCAGTTCAGACAATCGCCTCCGGCACGGGCCGTTTTGGCGCGCTGCTGCAGCGCCTTCAGACCGGAAGGGTGCACGACTATGCCTTTGTCATGGCAATCGGCATGGTCGCTCTTGCGGTGTTCTATTTTGCCTGGTGGGGGAAATGATGTTTGATCCCTTCTATAATGCAGCCGGAATGCCGCTTCTTTCTCTCCTGATGCTCATCCCTGCAGTCGGAGCGTTGTTGCTGCTCATTCCAATGAGTTCGCGGGCCGCGCGTTTGCTGGCGCTCGGCACGACGCTCCTGACTGCCCTCTTTTCCCTGCCGCTCGTGCATCTGTTCAACAAGGCGGCATCGCAGATGCAGTTTGTGGAGCGCGTCCCGTGGGTTGCAGCATGGAATCTCGAATACAGCGTCGGCATCGACGGCATCAGCCTGCCGCTCGTGCTGCTTACGGTGCTGATCAGTCCGATCTGCGTGCTCGCATCCTGGCAGTCCATCACTGCACGCGTCCGCGGTTTTTATGCCTGCCTGCTCCTCATGGAGAGCATCATGCTCGGCATCTTCGTCTCGCTGAACCTGATACTCTTCTTTTTCTTCTGGGAGGCGATGCTGATTCCGATGTACCTGCTCATCGGCATGTGGGGCAGCGAGCGCGGCCGGGCGGCGGCCATGAAGTTCCTGCTCTTCACGCTCGGCGGCAGCATCTTTATGCTGGTCGGGATTGTCGCAGTCTATTTGCTTGGCGGCAAAACCTTTGACATCATGGCACTTTCGAAAACCGCGCTTCCGCATGCAGCGCAGCTCTGGCTGTTCGGTGCTTTTTTCCTTGGTTTTGCGGTCAAGATTCCGGTCGTGCCTTTCCACGGCTGGCAGCCTGACGCATACGCGGAGGCGCCGACGGTTGCGACCGTCATCATGGCGGCAGTACTCGCAAAGATGGGGACCTATGGCTTCATCCGCATTTTATTCCCGTTTTTCCCGAACGCGGCATGGACATTTCTGGAGCCGATGCTGGTGCTTTCGATTGTAACTATTCTCTATGGCGCCTATTGCGCGCTGGCGCAGCAGGACCTCAAGCGGCTTATCGCCTATTCGAGCCTCAGCCATATGGGGTTTATCCTGCTCGGCATGGCAACGCTGACGCGAGCGGGTATTGACGGCAGTATCATCCAGATGGTGAGCCACGGTGTCATCACCGGAGCATTGTTTCTCTGGATCGGCGCTGCGGAAGAGCGCCTGAAGACGCGTATGCTGGCAGACTTTGGCGGATTGAGCACTGCGGCGCCTGTTTCGGCCACTATCTTTACGGTGCTGGCGCTTGCGGCGACAGGATTCCCCGGCATGAGCGCGTTTGTGGGAGAATTTCTCATTCTGAGCGGCGTATTTCAGGGACATTACGTCATCGGCGCATTGGCCGTATTCGGCGTCGCCCTTGGCGTGGCGTATATGGGTTGGGCCTATTATCGGATTATTCTGTTCAAACCTGCATCTCCGTATCCAAAGGAGTTCAGCGATCTCGGTCTTCGGGAAGTGGTCTGTCTCGCTCCGCTGGTCGTCGTGATTCTGGTTGTCGGGGTGCAGCCGGGGGTTCTGCTTGATTTCATGCGTGCATCGGTCGATCAGATGGTGAGCGCGCTGCAGGCTGTCGATGCCGTAAAAAGCGCGGCGGAGGTGGCGCGATGAGCGAACTCCGGCTGCTGACGCCCGAAATTGTGCTGACCGTCTGCATGCTCGGCATCTTTCTGTCCGGGCTCGCAATCCGCAGCAAGGGACTGCTCGGACTCCTGACCATTTCCGCAGCCGGTGTAACGGCATTTCTCATCCCGGGCGCATCAGGAACCGCGTTTGACGGCATGTTTGTGGCTGACGCTTACAGCAGCTTCTTCAAGCTGCTGTTCATGCTGACGCTTTTCCTTGCGGTGCTGCTCGCCATTGGAGCGCGTGTCATCCGGGAGGAGTATGCCGCGGAGTATTTTTGCCTGCTGATGCTCGCCTCTCTCGGCATGATGTTCATGGCATCTGCCAATGATCTGATCGTCCTGTATATCGGCCTTGAGCTGATGTCGCTCAGTGTCTATGTGCTTACCGGTTTTCTGCGCGAGAACCGCTGGTCCAACGAGGCTGCCATGAAGTATCTCCTGCTCGGCACGTTTGCGACAGCTATCCTGCTGTTCGGCATCGCGATGGTCTATGTGCTGACCGGCTCAACGAGCATTGCAGCAGTCGCCTTGTATGTGATGACGGGAGGCAATACAGACCCGGTGCTGGGGATTGCATTGCTGGCGATCATTATAGCCTTTGGGTTCAAGATCGCGGCAGTCCCTTTCCATATGTGGGCGCCTGATGCCTATCAGGGGGCGCCGACTCCGGTGACCGCCTTCATGTCGGTCGGTCCCAAGGCTGCTGCCTTTGCAGCGTTCGGCAGGGTGTTGGTGGAAGGATTCGGGGCGGCGTGGACTGAATGGGCTCCCGCGGTATCCGTCCTCGTTGTGCTGACGGTTGCGGGCGGCAATCTGCTGGCGCTCAGGCAGGACAATGTAAAGCGAATGTTTGCATACTCATCAGTAGCTCATGCCGGATACATACTGCTCGGCGTGCTGGCGGGAACCGTCGCCGGCATGCAGGCTGTGATGACCTATCTGGCCATTTATGCATTCATGAACATGGGCGTTTTTGCGGTTATGCTGATGCTGGAGAACGGCGAGGAGCGCTCGGCATATGCCGGGCTGGCCAAGCGGCAGCCGCTGCTTGCGGTCGCCATGCTGATTTTCCTCTTTTCTCTGACCGGCATTCCGCCGGCTGCGGGCTTTGTCGGCAAGCTTCAGGTATTTCTCGCTGCGGTTGACGCGGGGCAGACAGCGCTGGTTGTTGTTGCGGTAATCTTCAGCGTCATTTCCGCCTATTACTATCTCAGGCTCGTCGGCACCATGTTCATGCGTGAAGCGGAGGGAGCGGTCGCCTGTTCGTCATCAAAAACACTTCTGCTTGCTGTTGTGCTGACCGCTTTTTTTGTGCTGCTTTTGGGCATTTTTCCATCGCTGGTTCTGGTCGGTTAGTCTGAAGACGCGGCCTCAGCGCGGGAATCAGCGGCAGGGTGATCGGGAAAGCGTGCGCCCTTCTTAAAATATTTGCATGTCCTGTATTAGGCGATACTATTTTGGGCGGTCAGCTTCGAGGGGGCTGATCCGACATAGCCGTCTTTTCAGTCGGCCTTCGATTTTGCTGCTGACCACCGCATGCAGATTTGGGATGCACTTATTCTCGCAGTGGCGGCAGAAAACCGCTGACGGTATTGATCGGTGAATATCTGCAAGATGGTTTTACTTGGAAAGGTATGATGGTTAGTGTTCCCCTCCATCGGGATAGGCACATACCCCCACTGGACAACGGGCGTTGCTTTGCTTTCTGATAAAAAAAGGCCGCTACCTGCTCTTTTACATCAAGAACTTCCGGTTCGCGGCCAGTGTTTCAGTCTTAGCCTTTATTAGAAAGAATAGCCTAAGCGAAGACCAAAGATGTCGTTATTCGATTTGATGGT
>CAYMRS010000049.1:0-19256 GCA_964392915.1 uncultured Nitrospiraceae bacterium | reverse complement strand
CTAGAGCAGCTTCCCTCCACTTTACTCCCTGTCCGATTTTGCTAGGCCACCTCTAATGTTTACAGCGAAGTCGGAAGGGGCACGACATTCAAGCTGTATTTCCCGTGTACTGACGCTTCCGAACAAAGCCCTGAGGAAAAGGAACCAGCCCATGCCGCAACAGGGACGGGAACAATTCTGCTCGTGGAAGATGACGAAATGCTCTGCCGCATGATAAAGACCACGCTGGAAACGCTCGGCTACGCAGTCGCCGCGGCTGCATCGCCTGCAGAGGCGCTTGCTCTTGTCGAGAACAGCTCCACGCCGTATTCATTGCTTGTGACGGATGTTGTCATGCCCGGGATGAACGGCAAGCAGCTGAGCGAGAAAGTCCTGGAGCTGCACCCGGACACGAAGATTTTATTCATGTCAGGATATGCGGAAAATGCAATTGTCCACAGAGGAGTGCTTGACGCGGAGCTGAATTTCATTCAGAAGCCGTTTAGTGTCATAGCGCTGGCCCGGAAAATCCATGAAATGCTGAATACTTAATCTTTTCCCGTCACCTTCAGAATAGTCGTGTCGCTCAGTTCGATGAGTCCTTTTCCGACCATATGCAGCAGTTCCGGCATGATGGGGTCCAGTTTTTCGGCAGACTCGATGACCTCAATTTTTAACGGCATATTGTCGGACAGCTCAAGAATCCTGGCGCGGTGAACAACGCCATCGCCTCCGTATCCCGCGACACCTCGGAATACGCTGGCCCCTGATATGCCGTTCTTGTAGAGAAAATCCAGGATAGCCTTGTATGCCGGCCTGCCTTTGATCTTGTCGATCTCATCTACGTAAATGGTGAGCCGCTTTGCGGATCCTGACATAAGCATAGGTTCCTCCTACAGGGACTTTGCGACCGCTTCGCCCATCTTGAGGGCGATAAAACCGACAACAACGCTCAGCAAAATGTTCAGCAGGGCAATGAGCATCTCTCCGTCTTTCAGCAGTTCGCCGGTTTCATACTCGAACGTCGAAAAGGTAGTATACGCGCCGAGAAAACCGACTGTGAAAAAAAGCCGCCATTGCGGACTGACCATAAAACGCTCGGTAAAGAGCGTCATCAGCAGGCCGATAAAAAAGCACCCGCTCACATTCACGAAAAAAGTGCCAAGCGGGAAATTCCTGCCCCAGTGCTGGCCGATCCAGTACCCGGCAAGGTAGCGGGCAATCGAGCCCATAAAACCGCCCAGCCCTATGACAAAAAGCTTCATAAGCATCTTGTGAGTTTACCAAATCGGCCGCAAAAAATGTCTCGGGATCGTATCCGCCGACGTTTTAAATCTATCCGGCAAGCTTCAGCAGACACTATGTTATGTGCGGGTCGAAACTGTTTCTGCAGGGAGGGCTGCCGGGCAGTGCGTGCGTTCTGCATGCCTGCCCTTTTGCATTGCCCATTGAAAAATGGTATTTTAAAGTACTGATTTAACAACAGAAAATGCACGGAGGTTGCGATGTCACGGACAGGCAAGATTTTCCAGGAATCGTTACTCGAACACCTCACCTATTCATTGGCAAAGGATGCTTTTTCAGCGACCCAGCGCGACAAGTTTGACGCTGTTGTGCTTTCTGTTCGGGATAAGCTTGCGGAGCGCTGGATCAAGACCCAGCAAAAGTATTATCAGGTGAACGCGAAGCGCGTTTACTACCTGTCGCTTGAGTTTCTGCTAGGCCGT
Organism: uncultured Nitrospiraceae bacterium; assembly: GCA_964392915.1. Classification (GTDB taxonomy): domain Bacteria; phylum Nitrospirota; class Thermodesulfovibrionia; order Thermodesulfovibrionales; family Dissulfurispiraceae; genus JAAYUK01. Next base: position 17,550 of record CAYMRS010000049.1, on the reverse strand, counting down.
CTGCTGAACAGTTATGTGAACAATCTCGGCCTTATGGGGCAGTACGCTCAGGCCCTTGATATATTCGGTCTTTCGTATGAAGATCTTATGGAGCTTGAGTCAGATGCGGGGCTCGGCAACGGCGGGTTGGGGCGGCTTGCCGCCTGTTATCTTGATTCCCTCGCGACACTTCGGTATCCCGCATACGGATACGGCATACGGTATGAGTTCGGCATCTTCGCCCAGAAAATAAAGGATGGCTATCAGCTCGAAACCCCGGACAACTGGCTGCGCTACATTAACCGGTGGGAGTTCCCGCACGCCGAAATCCTGTATCCGGTCAAATTTTACGGCAGGGTGGATTCCATCAACTGCGGCAGCGGACGTCTCCGTATGCTCTGGACTGACACCGAAGAGGTCATGGCAATGGCCTATGACTACCCGATTCCCGGCTATCGCAACGACATCGTCAACACGCTGCGCCTCTGGTCTGCCAAGGCGACCCGTGAATTCAACCTCAGCTATTTCAACAGCGGCGACTATATGAAGGCGATGGAAGACAAAAACCAGAGCGAAAACATTTCAAAGGTTCTCTATCCCGATGATCATACTACTGCCGGCAAGGAACTGCGGCTGAAGCAGCAGTATTTCTTTGTATGCGCCACACTGCGCGACATCATCCGGCGCTATCGCAAGTTTCACCGCTCGTATGCCGAATTTCCGAACAAGGTAGCCGTTCAGCTCAACGACACGCATCCCACCATCGCAATCGCAGAACTGATGCGCGTGCTGGTGGACGAGGAAGGTATTCGTTGGGAGGAAGCATGGGACATCACCCGAAACACGTTTGCCTATACCAATCATACTGTCCTTCCCGAAGCCCTCGAAACCTGGTCGGAGGGGCTGCTGGGCTATCTGTTGCCTCGGCACCTGCAGATTATTCAGGAGATCGACCGGCGTTTCCAGGTCGAAGTCGGCATTCAGTTCCCGGACAATCCGCAGCGCATCGCAAACATGGCAATCATCACCGGCGATGGCGACCGCCGTGTACACATGGCGCGTCTTGCTATCGTCGGCAGCCACACGGTGAACGGCGTATCCGCGCTCCACTCAGACCTTGTCAAGACAAGCGTCTTCCCGGACTTTGCAGCGGTTTATCCCGAAAGGTTCACAAATGTAACCAACGGCATAACGCACCGGCGCTGGCTTGTTGAGGCGAATCCCCGCCTGTCGGCGTTGATTACCGAGGCTATCGGCGACCGGTGGGTGCATGATCTTGCGGAGCTGCGGGCGCTCGAGCCGCTGGCAGACGACAGTGAGTTTTGCCGCAAATTCCGCGAAGTGAAGCATGCGAATAAGGACGAATTCTCCGGCTTTCTCGGCATCTACTGTGATCATACGTTCCGGCCGCACTTCATGCTCGACTGCCAGGTCAAGCGCATGCACGAATACAAGCGCCAGATGCTGAACATCCTGCATGTCATTACGCTCTACAACCGGCTCCGGGAGGGCCGGGTTGATCAAACCTTCGTGCCGCGGACAGTTCTTATCTCCGGCAAGTCAGCGCCGGGCTACTGGATGTGCAAGCTGATCATCAAGCTGATACATTCAGTCGGCGCCGCGATTGCGGCGAACCAGATCGCCCGCGACAAACTGCAGCTCCTCTTTGTGCCGAACTACTCGGTGTCGCTTGCGCAGCGCATCATGCCCGCAGCAGAGCTTTCGGAGCAGATATCCACGGCGGGGTTTGAGGCATCCGGCACCGGCAATATGAAATTTACCCTGAACGGGGCGCTCACCATCGGGACGCTCGACGGCGCAAACGTCGAAATCCGCCAGGAAGTCGGGGAGGAGAACTTCTTCCTCTTCGGACTCACTGCCGAGGAGGTCATGGCAAAGCGGAGCTCTTACCGTCCGCAGGAACATTACGAACAGGATCAGGAGCTTCGCCAGGCAATGAATCAGTTGCTTGAAGGACATTTTTCGCCCGAGAATCCGGGCTTGTTTCATCCTATTGTCCGGGCGCTTCTCGATGTCGACTGGTTTTTTGTGCTTGCTGATTACACTTCCTATGTTGCCTGTCAGGATCGTGTTGCAGCAACGTACCGCGACCGCGACACCTGGACGAAAATGGCTGTCCTGAATGTCGCTCGCGCCGGCTTTTTTTCGAGCGATCGCGCCATCAAGGAATACGCGGACAGAATCTGGACCCTCTCTTCGGTCGAGAAGTAGGAGGCCGGCGGAGTTCTTGAGCGCGAAAGAGCGGATTGCACGGGCAGCAGGCACCATGTCTGCTGCCACATTCATAAGCCGTATTCTCGGCTATATCAAGGACATGATTCTGGCCGGCTACTTCGGGGCTTCGGCCAAGTCGGACGTCTTTTTTGTAGCGTTTCGCATTCCGAATCTGCTTCGTGAGCTTTTTGCCGAAGGCTCCATGTCATCTGCTGTTATTCCGGTCCTTGCGGAAACCCAGACAAGAGAAGGCAGGGAAGCCGCAAACCGACTCGTGCGCGCTGTTCTGCTCGTTCTTCTCCTTGCGGTCGGAACAATTTGCATCCTCGGCATCATTTGCGCTCCCGTGATCGTGACACTTATTGCCCCGGGGTTTCTTGATGAGCCGGCCAAGTTCTCCGATGCTGTCCTGCTGACGCGCATCATGTTCCCGTTCCTGCTCTTTATCAGCCTCGCCTCTCTGGTGATGGGAGCCTTGAACACGCGCGGCGTTTTTTTTATCCCGGCGCTTGCGCCGGCGTTGCTGAATATTGTGACCATTGTCTGCATCGTTGCGCTGGCGGCGCAATTTGCAAATCCCATTGTAGCGGTTGCCATCGGCATTGTGCTCGGGGGGCTGGTGCAGTTTCTTTTTCAGGTGCCGGCATTCTGGCGGCGGGGGTTTGTTTTTCGGGGTGCGGGTGCAGAACGGCTGACATTCCGGCAGGCACTCTCGCATCCGGGTCTCAAACGCATCGGCACGCTCGTCGTTCCGGTGACATTCGGAATGGCTGTCGCGCAAATCAACATTTTTGTGAGTACCATCCTTGCGTCGTATCTTGTTGAAGGCAGCATCACCTATCTCTATTATTCCATGCGGCTTGTTCAGTTCCCGATTGGCATTTTCGGTGTCGCGATGGGCATGGCTATTCTTCCCGCTCTTTCCGAACATGCCGCGAAAAAAGAGTTCGGGATGCTGAAAGAGGATTTCTCCTTCGCGCTGCGGCTGCTCTTCTTTATTACGGTTCCGGCAATGGTTGGATTGATAGCACTGCAGATGCCAATTGTGAACACGCTCTTTCAGCGGGGTGAATTTACCCATGCTGCGGCTGTCGCTACCTCGCAGGCGCTGATGTATTACGCAATCGGCATATGGGCAATCGTCGGCGTCCGCACGATCACGTCAACCTTTTATGCTCTGCAGGACACAAAAACACCGGTGAAGATTGCGGCATGTGGTGTGCTGATTAACATTGTCAGCAGCATCGCGCTCATGGGCAGCATGCAGCACAATGGATTGGCGCTGGCGAATTCGATTGCTGCCGCGGTGAATTTTCTGCTGCTCTTTTATTTTCTGCGGAAGAAGCTTGGCGGCGTCGGCACCCGCCGGATTATCGCGTCATTCGCGAAAACAGTAACGGCCGCTGCTGTGATGGGAGCTACCGGCTGGTTTGCCACGCAGAGCGAACTCTGGACCACCAGCGGCAAGAGCGGGTTGAAGGCAATCTCTCTGGCAGGGGCTATCTGCGGCCTGTTCGCCCTCTATCTTGTCGTCGCTCAGCTGCTGAAGAGTGAAGAGTTGGGGTATATGGTACAGAAGGTAAAAGCGAAGCTGGGAAAATAGATCGGCAGTGCCTCATGGCACTGTTGAGCGCCAAAAGACAGGAAAGAATCTGCTTCTGTCATATCATGACAAGATTCCAGGGAGGATTCCATGGTTATTCGGCCGATTGTTGTCGGGCCTTTGCAGGAAAACTGTTATATCGTTGCTGACGAGACGACGAATGAAGCGATTGTTGTCGACCCGGGTGATGAACCGGATCGCATTCTTGATATTGTCAAAAAGCTCGGCCTGTCGGTCAGGATGATTATCTGCACGCATGGACATTTTGATCACATCGGCGCGGTTGTAGACATTAAAAATGAGACGGGAGCGCAGGTGCTGATTCACCATGGCGATATGTTTCTTTACGGCGCTGCTCAGGCTGCCGGTGAACTGTGGGGTTTTGATATTGAGCCGCAGCCTGAACCGGATGTTTTCCTGAAGGAGGGAGACGTCCTCAACGTTGGAAGCCTGACGATGACCGTCATGCATACGCCGGGCCATAGCCCCGGCAGCATCTGTCTGTATGGCAACGGCGTTCTCGTTTCAGGCGACACGCTGTTTGCGGGATCGGTCGGGCGCACCGACCTGCCGGGCGGCGATATGAACAAGCTGAAGCGATCGTTCCGCCGTCTGATGTCGTTGCCTGAAGAGACGACTGTTTTCGCCGGGCATGGCGAGAGCTCCACCATCGGTTTCGAAAAGCGCGGGAATATGTTTGCGGAGGAGCTGTTGTCATAGCGGCCCCTCTTTCAGAGGGACTGCCCTGCTTCTGAAGCCAGAGGCTATAAGACTGACTAATGGTTCTATATGTTTTCATGAGAGCTGCGCTTTCTGTTTATAATGTCAGCAGGCGTGAATGCATCAGTCGCCAAGGCATGAACTCAGTGGACTGAATGCCAGTCGCGCGACGCAGTGTTCAACTCCTTCTCTCCTGTTTGCGCGTGGCATCCTGAAGGATGCGCTGTGAAGGCACAATGACATGTGAAGGGACGATATGTCTGAAGAGCCAACGAAAGAGACTCGACTTGCTTCAGCAAAAGACATGTTTCTTTCCCCGATTCGGGCAGTGAGGGCTATTCGAAGCGACCGCTACAAAAGTCTGAAGGTACGCATATTCTTTACGGTCGGCACGCTTGCCGGCGTCCCGCTCATGATTGTGACGGCAGTCTGTTTTTTCTGGCTTCATGCGATTCTGATGGAGGACTTTTCCCGAAATCTCCGCTGGCAGATGGAACACGCGCAGGAAGGGCTCGAGCGTTTTCTGCATGAACGAGTATCGAGCCTGCGTTTTATAGCGTCTGTGTATTCTTATGATATTTTTGCTCAGCAGCAATCGCTCAGAACAATTTTCCAGAAAAGACATCAGGAATTTCCGGAGTTGATGGCTCTTGAGGTGATTGACGCGCAGGGGAGGGTGGCAGCGCACGCAGGGCTGTATTCCGGCAAGGGCGCGAACTATGCGCAGCACGACTGGTTTGTCCGTGCCAAAGTCCACGGCATGGCCATCAGTCAGGTGTTCCCCGGTGAGCGTGATCTCCAGCATTATATTATTGCGATCCGGCAGGATGTTCCTGGGCGGGACGGATTCTGGGTTCTGCGGGCAACATTTGATATCGAAACCTTGAATCGTTTCATCTCGGAAATTGAACTGAGCGAACGGGATGACGCATTTCTCATAGCAGGAAATGGCATGCTGCAGACACCTCCCCGCTTCCACGGCGCTATTTTTGATCGGCTTGCCTTGCCCTCCCTGTCTCATCAGAAAGGCGTTACGCTCGTGAAGCACAAAGATGAAATCTTCGGCAACATGATTTTGGGGGCGGCAAAAGTGCAGGGATCGCCATGGACCCTGGTAGCGCTTATGAAGCCGCCAGCGCTGGAGAGGATTTACTCCATGCTGAAACGGGAAATCCTTGCGGTCTACCTGATTATCGTTTTTGTCGCTATCGGTATTTTTATGAATTATCGAACTACGCAGATTGTTGTGAACCGCATTCGCGACACCGAAAAAGCGCGGGAGGAAGCAATCGCTCATTCCGAACACTCGGCAAAGCTCGCGTCCATCGGGCGACTGGCTGCCGGAGTCGCGCATGAAATAAATAATCCAATTTCGATAATTAACGAGAATGCCGGGCTCATCAAGGATCTCTTCGAGATGCATCCCGAATCGAGCGGCTGCCGGAAGGAGTTTCTGCCGCTGGTGAATGCTATTGCTGAAAGCGTTTCCCGCTGCCGGACAATAACCCACCGCCTGCTCGGTTTTGCGCGGCGTATGGATATCAGCATAGAGCCTGTCAATATTAATGCGGTGGTGCGCGAGGTCACTGGTTTTCTCGAACGGGAACTCATGATGAGGAACATCAGGCTTGAACTCAATCTCAACGAAAAAATGCCTGAGATTGAGAGCGATCAGGGACTGTTGCAGCAGGTGTTTCTCAATATCATCAATAACGCAATCGACGCGGTCAGGGACGGCGGAGAGATCGTCGTTTCCACCATGGTGCCGGCCGAGGACGGGCTGAAGATCATGGTGCGTGATGATGGCGAGGGTATTCCAAAGGATGTGATGAAGCATATTTTCGAGCCGTTTTTTACCACAAAGGAGAAGGGGAAGGGCACGGGTCTGGGTCTCTCCCTCTCATATGGAATTATCCGGCGGTTGGGCGGCACGATTGAAGTCGACAGTCTCCTGCACAAGGGAACAACGTTTGTCATTACACTTCCGCTGAAGTCCGGCGGTAAAGGAGATAGCACATGACGCACGCACGGGTGCTTCTTGTTGATGACGAGGTTGCGCTGGCGCAGGCACTCGCACGGAGGTTAAGCATCAGGAAATACCGGGCGACAGCCGTCTTCAATGCCGAGGATGCGCTGGATGCTGTCGGGCTGGACGCGCCGGATGTCATGGTGATTGATCTGCATCTTCCCGGAATGCTCGGCATCGATCTCGTCAGGGCCGTGAAACAGCTTGATCCGACAATTGCGATGATTCTGCTCTCCGGGTGCGGCTCTCCGGATGCGGAACGCTGGATTGGGAACGGAGATATCCTCGATTTTGTGATGAAGCCCATCGAGATTGAAGAATTGGTTCAGAAGATTGATCGTGCGAAAAAAGAGCATGATGCGAGGTTGAAAATGAAGGAATCAGGTCATGGATAGTGCCAGGCCCCGCGCGGAAATGGACTGCGAGAAGTTTTTTCTGAGCAGTCTCATTTCCGGATTCACGCATGAACTCAGAAACCACCTAGCCGTCATCAGGGAAACTGCAGGTCTGCAGCAGGACCTCATAGAGATCGAAAAGGCGGTGAACAACGTGCCGGCCATGGCGCAGGCCCTGCGTTCGATTGACAGCGAAGTTGTTCTTCTTTCGCAGCTAGCGGCTTTTCTGAACCGCTTCTCACATCGCATGGAGAGCGACTGGTCGCTCTTTTGTATTCAGGAGGTGCTCGAAGAACTTGTTGCTCTTGTGACGCGATCTGCCGACGAGAAGCATGTGGCGCTGAAAACAGATTTTGCTCCTGATCTTCCCCCGGTTGCGGGAAACCCCGCGCGGCTCCAGATGTTAATATTCTTTCTGCTTGATGAGAAGCTTCGCTCTCTGGAACAGGGCAGCAGCGTTTTGGTGCGTATTGGCGGCGATCCTGCGGGGATCATGATAACGATTATCCCGCAGGGTCGACGGCACCCGGATGCGGTAGGCCGCTGTCCGCAGGAGGTTCTGCTCTCGGCAGCCAGGGATATCGGCGCAGAGCTTAGCGCGGGGGATGCTGAGCGGGAGACCAGCGTTCTCCTGAAGCAAAGAAGACATAGCTCAATAGCCGATAAAAGTTCCGCGTCTGCGGACGTGCAGGCGGACAAGAACCAATAAGGGATATGCTTTACGGAGGGACAAGATGATGAGGATTCTGGCGGCGTACGACGGCACACTGAATGCAAAGGATGTTCTGCGATACGGACTGTATCGTATCAGGAAATCGGGCGGAGAATTGAAGGTTCTTCATATGCTCGACAGCGCAATCCTGAAAGACTTCGAGGAATTCGATGCCTACGCGTCTCTCACGAATGAGGCGGCGAGGCATCTGGACGAGGCCCGGAAGATTGTCGATGAGTCAGGCAAAGGGCATCAAGTTGAATTCATATCGTGCGAGTGCGGACTTGCGCATGAGTTGATGCCGTATGCAGAGGAGGGGCGTTTTGATTTGATTCTCGTCCCCCAGAAGTTTGCGGGCATTGCGCGCAATTCGCTCAGCAGGGTTTCGGTGGTCCCCAGGGATTACTCGACGTTCAAGGTGCTGCTGGTTGATGACGAGGCTGCATTTGCGCTCGCGCTTTCGCAGCGGCTGAATCTGAAGCACTTTAGTACCGAAGTGGTGACGCGGGGCGAGCAGGCCATTGCATATGTCGAGCGGGAAATGCCGGACATCGTTCTTCTCGATCTCAGGATGCCCGGAATGGACGGCATTGATGTTCTGAAAAATATCAAGGCATCGCACCCTGAGGTGCAGGTCATTATTTTGTCGGGGCATGAAGCCGCGGGAGATCGGGAAGAGGCGGTCCGGTACGGCGCGTTCGACTTTGTAAGCAAGCCTGCCGATATAGATCTGCTGACGGGGAAGATCAAGGAGGCTTACTGGACAAAGATCGAACGTCCAGCCGCTGATTTTCTTGCTGATTCTTAAGCAGCATGATGAAAGGGTTGCCGGACGGAATAGCAGGGTGTCTGCTTTGATTCGAATTCTGAGTATGAAAATAACAGAGGGACGTTCCTCAATTGCCCTGACCCGTCTTCCTGGCGCGGGCTCCGGCGCTGGCGAGTGAAAAGCATGAAAAGGTTCCTGTGCGCATCACTTCTGATTATCCTTTGCTGTCTCTCATGCCGGCAGGCTCCGGTTGAAACTCCAGCGCCGCACGCTCTTCAGAGTCAGAGCGCATTGCAGGGAGAACCGCTCATTCTGTCGGTCATCCCCGTTGAAAGCCCCCGGCTCATGTACGAAAAATTTCTGCCCCTGAAATACTATCTGGAGCGGGAGCTCGGCAGACCGGTCACCATCAGGATTGCGGCTGATTATCAGTCAGCAATTGCCGACCTCGCCAGCGGCGCAGCGCACCTTTCCTATCTTGACCCGGCTGCATATTGTGAGGCGCGCGCCCGGCATAGCGGCAGGGTTATCCCGCTTGTCCGAGCCGTCGGCGCGGATGCCGCTGCCCGGAGCGTTCTTGTCACCAGGGACATCCGCGGAATAGAAAAAGTTGTTGAGGTGCGCGGCAAGCGCCTCGCGCTCGGCTCCCAGCAATCATCGTTCAGCTATCTTATTCCACTGGCTATGCTGCTGGACGTGGGTATTAATATAAAGGACTTCGCGACCGTCGATTATCTGCATCAGGAAGATCGTATTGCCTTGTCCGTACTTATCGGCATTCACGATGTCGGCGGCATCAGCGAGGCGGTGGCAAAGAAATATGCGGCAGATGGACTGCGTATCATCAAGCGGTCGGATCCTGTTCCTCAGCTTTTCCTGTCGGCATCTTCCGCACTGCCGCCTGCCGATCGGGAAGCGGTGCTGAAGAGCCTTGTCGCGTTGAAAGACAAGGGCATTCTTGCCTCCATTGAGCGCGACATTGAAGGCTTTGTTCTGGCGGAAGACCGTGATTTCGATCTGGTCCGCATCATGATCAAGAACCTGACCGGCAAAGACTATATCGAATACGGTCCCAAAACCTTGCGTTTTGCGGTCCTGCCGCTCTACCCGGCAAGTACCATTTATCAGCGCTATGAACCGCTCATGCGCTACCTTTCCGGGAAAACCGGCTATGAATTCAAACTGGTCATCCCCAGAGACTTTGATGATTTTTTCCAGACGGTGAAAAGCGGCGCCATCGATTTTTCGTATCAGAACCCGTATGTCTTCGCACAGATAGATCGCGATTACAGCATCAAGGCAATAGCGGCTACGCTGAGTGAGCCGGGGGATGAGGCGGGAGGCGGTGCCGCGTTCCGGGGGGTCATCATTACCAGAACAGACAGTCCGATACAGACACTAGATGGTTTGAAAGGGAAGCGCGTCATGATTGTTTCCCGCCGATCGGCGGGAGGATTCCTTTCACAGAAAATTTATCTGGCGCGGCACGGCATCTCTGCCGAAAATGATCTCACTATCATTGACGCAAAGCGCCAGGAGAAGGTCATTCTCGGTGTATACAACGGCGAGGTCGATGCAGGATTTGTCCGTGAGACAGCGCTTCAAGTACTCAAGGATGAGATCGATATGGGACAAATACGCATTCTCACGGCAACCAGCCAGTTGCCAAACTGGCCGATTGCGTGGACAAAGAAAAGCAATCCCGCGCTGGCACAGAAGGTGCGTCAGCTTCTGCTTTCGCTCGATGACCCGGCCATTCTGAAAGCCGCGCGGGTCAAGGCATTTCAGGCACCCCAAGAGGCTGAACTGCAAGAGCTGAAGAAGTATTAGGGATTTATGCTCAACAACCTGCTAATAACCGTGCAGTCAATGTTCCGGAAACAGCCAATCGCGCAGAAGTTTCTGCTTGCGGTCATCTGTCTCGTCCTGATCATCATGGTAGCAGTAAATTCGCTGGTCCTGACCGCACAGAAATCCGCCCTCCGCGATGAAATCCAGAACAGTCATCTTCTGATTGTCAGAAATCTTGCCAAGGATACGACAGAACCGCTCATGTTTCTCGATCCCCTGCGAATTGATCAGCATCTACAATTTACCGCGCAGGCTCCGGGCTGTGTGTATGCCATGGTACTCGACAAAACCGGACGTGTCGTCGCACACAGTGACCGCAGGCAGCTTGGATTAGACCTGTTCGCAGATGCTGAGCGGGCTGGAGGCATGAGCGTGGAGCATGTCCGGGAGCGGTCCGGAGACGGCGCCGATCCACTGGTGCGGGAAATCTGGGTTCCGGTCCGTATCGGCAATGAAGGCATCGGCGCTGCGGTCGGAGGTTTCTCGTCAAGCCGTATTGATGATCTAGTGGATGAGAATCTTGCCCAGCTCAAGCGCGCCCTGATCGGCATTACTGCGGCCATGCTGATTATCGGCATCGCAGGGGCATTCCTTTTGGCCCGTTTTCTGACTACGCCGATGAAAAGGCTGCGCGAACGAATGGAGCGCGTGAAGTCCGGCGATCTGTCGCCGCCCGCCGGAAGAACGCCGGCCAGCCGCTGCTGGGAGATGATGGACTGCTGCAACAAATCGTGTTCCGTATTCGGGCAGGATGTGCGGTGCTGGATGGTCCCGAAGGAATGCGGCAGCTGTTCCGTGTCGCCTGGACTCAGCAAGGAGCGTCGCGCATGCCGCACCTGCGTTGTCTATCGGGATGCCTGCGGCGACGAGATCGGTGAACTGGTCGAATCATTTGAAGAGATGGTGGCACGTCTTCGGCGGAGTCTTGACGCGCTGGAGCAGTCTGCGCGTGAGACAGCCAGGCTCGAAAAAATGTCGGCACTCGGCGAAATGTCGATGACGGTTGCGCATGAAATCAAGAATCCGCTCAATGCCATCCAAGGCGCGGTTTCGTATCTTCAGGACAATTTTCAGGGAGAGGTTCTCAGGGAGTTTCTCGGCATTATTGAGGCAGAGACGAAGCGGTTAAACGAGATTGTGACCAACTACCTCGTCTTTTCCAAGCCGATGCCGCTCCGGAAGGATATGGCAGACCTGAATGCCGCTGTCACGGATGTTGTCAAACTTATGCGGCAGGAAGCGATTGAAGAGCATAAGAACATTTTGCTGCAGACTGACGAAACCCTTTGTCAATTCCGATTTGACGTACATCAGGTGAAGCAGGCGTTGCTGAACCTCATCATCAATGCCATTGACGCAACAAGGGAAGGTGATGCCATCACGATACGGACGGTCGCCCGCAGCGGTGCCGCCGATGTTATTATTAAGGACACAGGGGCAGGCATTCCTGAAGAGGTGCTTCCCGAGATTTTCCGGCCGTTTTATACAACGAAAACACGCGGGTCCGGTCTCGGGCTCCCTTGCGTTGAGCGCATCGTGCGGGATCATGGCGGAGACGTTACGGTTGCGAGCACCCCGAAAAGCGGAACAGAATTCAAAATAACCCTTCCAACGGAGAGCTAGATGACGGAGCAGAACGGATCGATTCTTCTTGTTGACGATGAGCTGAACACGCTCCGCGTGCTCTCGGTCATTCTGCGTTCGGCAGGATATAGTGTCGCGACAGCCCGAACCGCCGAAGAAGCCCTTGATCGTTCCGGGAAAGCCCAATTTGATGCCGTTGTGACGGACTTTCGACTCCCCGGTATGGATGGAGGGGAACTCCTTGATAAGCTGCATATGGCGGCTCCGGACGTTCCTGTCGTCATGGTTACCGCATACGGCTCAATCGGAAAGGCGGTTGACGCCATGAAAAAAGGGGCTTTCAGCTATATTGCCAAGCCGGTCAATCCTGACGAACTGCTGACGGTTATTCGCGAGGCGGTCACCAAGCGGCGGCTGGTCCGGGAAAACCTTTCGCTCAAAATACAACTCAGAGAGCGCAACAATTTCAAAAACATAATCGGCACGAGCAGTGCGATACAGGACGTTTTTTTGCTTATTGAGACGGTAGCCCGCTCAAACTCAAATGTGCTCATCCAGGGGGAGAGCGGCACCGGCAAGGAGTTAATCGCCAAGGCGATACATTTTGAATCATCCCGCTCAGAGCGCCGGTTTGTCACCATCGACTGCACCTCGCTTTCCGAGCAATTGCTTGAGAGTGAGTTGTTCGGCCATGAAAAAGGCTCATTTACCGGTGCTGTCGAACGAAAGATTGGTCAGATTGAAAACGCTGACAGCGGCACGGTTTTTCTCGATGAAGTCGGTGAGTTGCCCGTGGCAATTCAGAAAAAGTTTCTTCGCTTTCTGCAGGAGCGCGAATTTCTGCGCGTCGGCGGAAACACGCATATCAAGGTTGACGTGCGAATACTCGCGGCGACAAATCGCGATCTTGACGAGGAAATACGAAAGGGCAACTTCCGGGAGGACCTCTTCTTCCGCCTGAATGTCGTTCGGATAACCGTTCCGCCTCTGCGCGATCGGCGTGAAGATATACCACTGCTTGCCATGCATTTTCTCGCGAAATATGCGGCTTCCAACGAAAAACAGATACTGTCGTTTGACAGCGACGCCATGGATGCCTTGCAGGCATATCATTGGCCTGGAAATGTGCGTGAACTCGAAAACGCCGTTGAACGCGCGGTGGTGCTTTGCCCTGCCGCAACCATCTCTGCGGCATACTTCCCGCGTTCGCTCCGCGAATTGCCGGTTGTTTCTTCACCCTCGGGAGAGGGTCTAAATCTGCTCGAAACAGAGCGAAATTTGTTGCTTCGGGCTCTTGAAAAGACTGACTGGAACCAGACAAAAGCAGCGGAGATTCTCGGAATTTCGCGCAAACAGCTGCGCACCAAGATGAAGCATCATGGCTTTCTGCCGGAGGAATAGCGGATTTTTTATCGGCATTCAGATACATACTTCTGTTGCCAAACACATCCGGCTCTGCGAAAGTTATGCCATTTGTCAGCAAGTCGCGGTAAAATATTGACTTCACGAACAGACAGCCTGCTGCCAAAGGCTGATGTCATGCTCAAGGAGGCTTGATGAAGGCGAAGGATTTGATGATCCCGCTGCATGAGTATCTGACCCCTGAGACGGAGATGAGTGAAGCTGTCAGGCTGCTGCAGACGGCGTGGCGCGGCGAAGATCGCGCCGGGGTTAAGGAACTGCCGGTGCTCGATAACAACGGGAAGCTGATCGGCATGTTTTCGATGCACGATGTCTTGCAGTCGGTCTGTCCAGTGTATCTGTCGAACATGCATCTGGGACACTTTACCTGGGACGGCATGGTGGAGGATCTGGCCCGAAAGGCCGGAGCAAAGCAGGTGCGCGAGTTCATGACCCGCGAAGTCGTGACGGTGCCCGAGAACGAGCCGCTGATGGGCTGCATCGACCTCATGCTGAAGCAACGTGTCAAGCGCGTTCCTGTGCTGGATGCCGCCGGCAAAGTTATCGGCATGCTCTACGAGCGCGATATATTCTTTGCGATTGCCAAGGCGATGCTGGATCCTGCCTGCCGGATAGGAGGTACTCCATGACGCAGGAGGTTGTTCAGGCATCGCCCGAGGTTGTCATGGGTTCCCAGTTCTGGCTGGCAACCGCGATTTTTCTTGTCGGGTATGTCCTGATCGCTTCTGAAAAAATTCACAAGACAATCGTCGCCCTTGTGGGCGCCGGTCTGATTCTCGGCCTGAAAATACTGGAGCAGCATGAAGCTTTTCATTTAGAAGAAACCGGAATTGACTGGAATGTTATTTTTCTCCTGATTTCAATGATGATCATCATCAACCTGATGCGTCCCACGGGAGTTTTTGAGTATATTGCCATCAGGAGTGCCAAGGCAGGCAAGGGCGAACCGTTCAGGATCCTCGCGATTTTTGCGGTGGTAACCGCAGGATTGAGCGCATTTCTCGATAATGTGACGACCGTGCTGCTTATCACGCCGGTCACCATACTCATTGCCGACGCGCTTGAGGTCGATGCCATTCCGTTTCTTATCTCCAATGTGCTGGCATCGAACATCGGCGGCACGGCAACCCTCATCGGCGACCCGCCGAACATCATGATTGCCTCAAAGGCACAGCTTGATTTCATGTCGTTCATATACAACCTGACGCCGGTCATTATCATAACGATGGTATTCTATGTTTTTGTCATCAAGTTGATCTGGGGCAAGAAGCTCAAGACGCGTGATGAGCTGAAAGCGCGCGTAATGGCTATGGACGAGTCGAAAGCAATCAAGGACCCGTTGATGCTCAAGAAGTCGCTGGCGGTACTGGCGCTGGTCATCACAGGTTTCGTATTTCACGGAGTTCTTCATTTTCAGCCCGCAACGGTCGCTCTCTCTGGAGCGGCGCTTTTGCTCCTGCTGTCCGGCACCCATGAACCGCATCATGTCCTTGCCGAAGTTGAATGGCCGACCATTTTCTTTTTCATCGGGCTCTTTGTGATTATCGGCGGCATTGTGAAGGTGGGGCTGATCAAGGTAATGTCCGTGCAGATTCTCTCGCTTACGCAGGGTGACCTGTTTGCGACGAGCATGGTGATTATGTGGTTTTCGGCATTTGCCTCGGCGATCGTTGACAATATTCCCTATGTCGCGACGATGAATCCGCTCGTTATAGACATGGCGCGGCAGCTCTGGCCCAATCTTTCAGGGGTTCAGCTTCTTCAGCATCCTGACCTCATGCCTGTCTGGTGGTCACTTGCTCTTGGCGCCTGTCTTGGAGGCAACGGCAGTGCCATCGGCGCTTCCGCGAACGTCATTGTCATCGGCATGTCCGAAAAAATGGGCCGCAAGATTTCTTTCTTCAGGTTCATGCTCTACGGCATGCCGATCATGGTTATGACGGTTATTATCGCGACTGTGTATGTATGGCTCAGATATTATGTGCTTCGTTTCTGAACGCTCGGAGGAGAAACTTCCGATGCCGGAGGGCAATAAAACAAGCGATCCTCATCTGCCCCCGTCGGCTGTGATGATATGCGGGGCATGCTGACGTCCTGGGCGCGTTGCGCCGGGCCGCTTGGGGAAATATTGAGTTGAAGGAGAATCTATGAAAGCCAAGGATCTCATGATTCCGCTAGAGGAATACCTTACGCCGGATACAACATTGCGTGAAGCGGTCAGTCTTCTGCAGAACGCAGCGCGGGGAGAAGGCCGTGTCGGTGTAAAAGGACTGCCCGTGCTTGATACAAGCGGCAGGCCTATCGGCATGGTCTCCATGCATGACGCGCTGAAGGCCGTCTGTCCGCCGTATCTCTCCCTGATGCACCTGGGGCACTTTACGTGGGACGGCATGGTGGAGGACCTTGCCCGCAAGGCCGGGACAAGGAAGGTCGGTGAACTCATGAGCCGGAACGTTGTTACGGTAAGTGAGAACGAGCCGCTGATGGGCTGCATTGATCTGATGCTGGCAAAACGGATTAAGCGGCTGCCGGTCGTTGACGCGGCCGGAAAGGTTGTAGGCATGCTGTATGAGCGCGATATCTTCTTCGCGATTGCCAAGGCGATGCTCGAGCCACGGAGTTCACCGGGAGGTGGTAAATGACCGGCGATGTTGTGCAGACATCCGCCCAGATTGTTATGGGAGTTCAGTTCTGGACGGCAACCGCGATTTTTCTTGTCGGCTATGCCTTGGTCGCTTCTGAAAGAATTCACAAAACAATTGTCGCGCTTACGGGCGCGGGCCTGGTGCTTATATTAAAGATACTGGAGCAGCATGAAGCGTTTCATACCGAGCAGTTCGGGGTCGACTGGAACGTGATTTTCCTGCTCATCGGGATGATGATTATCGTCAACCTCATGAAACCGACCGGCATATTTGAATATATTGCCATCAAAGGCGCGAAGGCCGGCAAAGGCGACCCTGTCGCCATCATGGCTATCTTCGCTGTTATCACCGCCATTCTTAGCGCCCTGCTTGACAATGTGACGACCGTGCTGCTTATCACGCCGGTCACCATACTCATTGCCGACGCGCTTGAAGTCGATGCCATTCCGTTTCTTATCTCCAACGTAATGGCAGCGAACATCGGCGGTACGGCAACCCTTATTGGCGACCCGCCGAACATCATGATTGCCTCGAAGGCACAGCTTGATTTCATGTCGTTTGTTTATAACCTGGGACCTGTGGTTGTCGTGCTGATGGTTCTTTATATCGGAGCAATCAAACTTTTCTTCGGCAGTCGCCTGAAAACGCGTGATGAGTTGAAGAAGCGCATAATGGCCATGAACGAGGCGGATGCCATAAAAGATCCGGTGATGATGAAAAAATCGCTCGCCGTGCTTGCTCTGGTTACTGCCGGCTTTGTGCTGCACGGGGTGTTTCATTATCAACCGGCGACGATTGCGCTCCTCGGCGCTGCGGTTTTGCTTCTGCTGTCCGGCACCCATGAGCCGCACCACATTTTTGCCGAAGTGGAATGGCCCACCATCTTCTTTTTCATGGGGCTTTTCATCATGATTGGCGGCGTCGCCAAGGTCGGCTTGATAAAGTGGATGTCCCTGCAGATGCTGGAACTGACCCAGGGCGATCTCTTCATGACATCGATGGTAATAATGTGGTTTTCGGCATTTGCCTCGGCGATTGTGGACAATATCCCTTATGTTGCGACCATGAATCCTCTGGTCATTGATATGGCAAGACATCTCTGGCCGGATCTTTCGGGCGTGCAGCTTCTGCAGCATCCTGACCTCATGCCTGTCTGGTGGTCACTTGCGCTCGGCGCCTGTCTTGGAGGCAACGGTTCTGCCATCGGCGCTGCCGCGAACGTCATCGTCATCGGCATGGCGGAGAAAATGGGCCGGAAAATTTCTTTCTGGAAATTCATGCTGTATGGAATGCCGGTCATGTTATTCACCGTGATGATTTCTACTATATACATATGGCTCCGGTATTATGTGTTCCAGATATGACTGATGTGCAGGCCATTGGCAGGCACGGCAGCGTTGTTGTGATGCGCCGCGCTATATTTTTGAATGGATTGTCGCAATGAGCACGGCGTATGCGATGACAGAAGGACAAAAAAGCGCCATTGCCGTTAGACTAGATAAAGATTGTGCGCTTCCGCCGATTCTGACAACACACAACCGGACCCCGGAGAACTGAAAGGAGATTGTATGGAAAAAAAAGTAACAATTATCGGAGCAGGAAACGTAGG
>CAYMRS010000048.1:0-19416 GCA_964392915.1 uncultured Nitrospiraceae bacterium | reverse complement strand
TTCAGCCTTGCGATGTTCCTGCTTTTTCTCGTCTGGCACTATTTTTTGCGTTAATCGCGAAATGCGGCATAATTGCAAAAAGCGGGGCCTGAAAACTGCAAAAAGCATCATACTATCAATGAGAACCATTCTGTTTGATAGAATGGAGCGAGTTGAGATGAAAAAAAGTGCCCGTATTGCGCTTCTCACATCGTCAAGAAAAAAGGGAAAGACGCGGGGCGACAACGCTATCAATACAACAGCTACAAGAGAAAGTTTCGGAGCAAAAGGCAGCCACAACGGCTCAGAGCAGTGCTCTGGGAAGAATTTCTCTACAAACGAGCAACGATACAGGAGCTTTCTCTCCAGCACCATCGCTCGGTCAACTGGATACGAAAAGAGCTGCGCGCTGTCAAACTGCGGCAACAAAGCACAGAGCCTTGCTCATCAGTAATCGTCGCTGATTGTGTGTTTTTCAAGCGGAGTTTCGGCATGCTGGTTTTGCGCGATCCTCATCTCCGAAAAAATCTGTATTGTCAAAAGAGACAGACCGTGACAATCGCTGAGTATTTCAAAGCACGGCGTACCGTGGAAGATGGTGGCGTTCGTATTTTAGCGGTGGTCATTGATGGCAGGCCTGGAGAGAGAGAACTCTTTCGAGATGTTCCTGTGCAGATGTGCCACTTTCACCAAAAGGCAATCATAAACCGTTATCTGACGAGACGTCCCAAGCTGGATGCAGGCAAAGAGCTCAGAAACATTGTTATGAAGCGCTGCCAAACGACAGAATCAGCTTTCTCCGATGCTCTCAGCCAGTGGTATGATAGGTGGCAGAACTTCCTGAAAGAAAGAACCATCAACCCAGAAAGCAGGCATTGGCATTACACACATAAAAAACTGCGGGCCGCCCACAGAAGCCTGAAAACCAACCTTCCTTCTCTGTTCACCTATCAGAAACACCCTAAGCTAAATATACCAAATACGACAAACTCACTGGACGGATTTTTTGCCCATTTGAAGGATTTGCTTCGAGTTCATCGTGGCCTCAAAAAAGACCTGAAAGACAAAATTATTGCTGACTTCCTGCAAAATTAGACCCCGCTTTTTTCAATTATGCCCAATTTTCGGATTATAAAAGACATGCGGCACTGCGTCAGCCCGGAATGCGGAATCAAGGCCGGGGGAGATGCTCCGGGTTAAAGAATCTCGGGGCTGGTGCCGGGCTGTTCAATCGCCGCGATGACAAAGTCCCGGAACCGCTCGGGGAGCAGCCAGGCGATGCCGAGCTTTTCCGCCCACTTGACAAGCCCCTGGTCGGCCGTGATGAGCAACGCGTCAAGCTCCCGCGCCAGCAGCAGGATGTCAACGTCTTCCTTGCTGTCGATAATGCCTTCCCGAAGCGCCTCCCGGTATTTCTTGCGTACATCCTGGACAATATCGTCCACCGTGCGCTTTTCCGTTCCGCGCACGCCGGTCTCCGCGATTCTGAGACCCTTGTTCACGCGGTCGCGCATCTCCTCAATCAGCTCGTAGAGAAGATAGCCGGGAACTTGAATTTCATGCTTTTTAGGCGGCCGCTGGCGCATATGCAGAAAAAAGTCCCCGCTGATCTGCTTCTCGTTCACAAAGTTCATCAACTCCTGAAACGCGGAGGGGGGCATATAGAACTCAAGTGATTTCGCCTGCCGGGCAAGTTCAAGAAAGTTGCCGAGCGCTTCGGTCGGTGTCGCGCCTAGGCTGAAGCGGACATCAGGGTTCACAAAGAGGCTGGTATCAAGCACAACCTTCCGGACTGGTGGTGTCATAATATCCCCAACGGCACGCCCGGAAAGGCCCGCTGAAGAAATGTCGTCGTCTTGCGCATCAGTGGTGGTAATCCTTATTTTTTAGAATCGTCATCGCGCGGAAGAGCTGCTCCAGCACAATCACGCGTGCCATTTCATGTGTAAATGTCATACGGGAAAGCGCAATAATATTACGGGCCTTCTCCCTGACGGTTTCAGAGACTCCAAACGCCCCGCCGACAACGATATCGGCCACGTCGGAGGCGTAAAGGTACTGCGCGAACTCAGGGGATGTATACTCCCGGCCCCGCTCATCAAGCAGGAGGAATGCGTCAGATGCCGCGACAATGCGCTTCCCCTCGGCCTCACGGCATGCTTTTGCGTCTTTCCCCCGCTCTTCCTTAATCTCGACAATCGACACCCGGGCATAGCCGCTCAGCAGTTTTGTGTAATACTCAATGCGCTCTGACAGCGCCCGATCTTTTGTCCTTCCGACCCAGAGCAGCCGAATCTTCTTCATCGCAGGGAACCCTCGGCGCGTCGAGCCAGAACTTCTCAAGCTCATAATAGGCGCGCGTTTCCGCCTCAAAAATGTGCACAATCACATCGCCGTAATCCATAAGTACCCAATGCGCGTATCCGAGACCTTCAATGCGAACCGGCTTGACGCCAAACTTTTTCAGGGATTCTTCAATCTGCATCGCGATTGCCTTGACCTGCTGAATGTTCTCTGCCGAGCAGAGTACAAAATAATCAGCAATTGCGGTGAGTTTGGTCAGTTCGAGAACAAGTACATCCGCTGCCTTTTTTTCGAGTGATGCCCGCGCAGCGGCTACGGCCTTTGCTTTACTGTCAATAATGGGAATTCTCCTTTCAGAAATAGTAGGTATAGTATAGCAGAAGATTTATGGCTGCAGACGTAAGGGAAAGTGCGATCCACTCATTCTTCCACAAGAAATTGCACGATGCCAATCGCTACAATAGCCGCGGTTTCGGCCCGGAGAACGCGGCGGCCAAGCATGGAGAGCACAAGCCCCTTGCCGGCTGCCAGTTCGATTTCCGCAACAGTCATTCCGCCCTCAGGGCCGATGACGACATGCCACGGATACCCCGGCGGCAGAGCGGCACGCTTGTCGACAGCCGTCCGGTGAGCCTCAGCGAGCGGCAGTCCGCCGGCCTCCCAGAAGACAAAGCCGCTGAGATCGTGCCGGGATGTGAAAAAATCCCGGAATGTCCAGGGCTCATGAATGATCGGAAGAATAGTGCGCCCGCACTGCTCGCAGGATTCCTCGGCAATTGCACGCCACCGGCCAAGCCTGCGCGTTTCTTTGACAATCGTGCGGTCTGAAACAAGTGGCTGAATCTCCATGACACCAAGCTCGGTGGCCTTCTGAACAACGAAGTCCATCTTTTCGCCCTTCAAAATGGCCGCGCAGAGGATAATATGGTTCCGGAGTTCGTTGTCAGCCGGCACTTCTTCGCAGATGTCGAGCAGAACCCTTTTTTTGGCACTCTCAGCAACGATTGCCGTGTAGGCCTTGCCCCTGCCGTCAAAAACGGTCAGAGCGTCTCCCTTCCGGGCGCGCAGCACGGAACTGAGGTGGTGCGCCTTGTGCTCGGAAAGCCGGACGCCGATCCGTTGCGCGAGATCAATGGCAGGGACGTAAATACGCATTCTTTAACCAGGAATTGTCCATAGAAAATGCATCAGGCCTGTACCGCTTTGCAGCATCGCGTTTTGATGTCATTCCGGCCTGTCCGGAATCCTTTCCGCCCTGATCGGTTTGTGACCAGCAGGAAAGACTCCCGATATCCTTGACAGGATAAGCGCGGGAGTGACGGTAATTGGACAAAAGCTACTGACCATTTTGATTTTCAACCTGCCCTGCTCATACTTTTTGACAAAGATGAAGGTTTCTTTAACGTATGCACTTTTCATAGTGCGTTCTTCTTCGGCCGCTACGCGGAGAAAAGGTCTTTGAGCTTCCCCCTCAACCCCTTGTTTTCTTCAACGCTCTCGCCGCCGAGGCGGGCGAACTCCTGAAGCAGCTCTTTCTGGCGCTCCGTCAATTTCCTGGGGACATCGATATAGACCGAAACAATCTGATCGCCCCGGTGGTTGCTGCCAAGTTTCGGGATGCCGCGCCCCTTGATATGAAATTCCTTGCCTGATGCCGTACTTGGCGGAATTTTCACCTTCGCGGAACCATTCAGGGTCGGGACTTCTATTTCAGCGCCGAACACTGCCGTCGGGAACGAGACCGGCACTTCGCACCAGACGTCGAGACCATGACGCTTAAAGACTTTATGCTCTTCAATGTCGAGGACTATGTACAGGTCGCCGGGCGGGCCGCCATTCGATCCAAAGTCGCCCTCTCCGGAAATGCGGAGGCGTGAACCGGCATCGACGCCGGCAGGGATTTTGACCGATATTTCCCGCTGCACGCGGACTTTGCCTTCGCCGCGGCAGGCGCTGCATGGGTGGGTAATTACCTTGCCTGCGCCATGACACTTGCCGCAGGTCTTGGAAACACTGAAAAACCCCTGCTGGAAACGCACGTTGCCGCTACCTTTGCAGTTCGGACAGGTTTCAGCCTGCCGCCCCGGTTCTGAGCCGCTGCCCCTGCAGGTATCGCAGGTCTGCCAGCGGGGAATCTTGACCCCCTTCTCAACGCCGAACGCAGCTTCTTCCAGCGTGATAGTCATGTTGTAGCGGAGGTCGGCGCCCTTCGTCGGCCGCTGACGGCGCTGACCACCGCCGAATGCTCCGAAGAAATCATCAAAGATGTCTTCGAAAATATCGCCAAACGGTGAGCCGCCCTGGAATCCGCCCTGGCCAAAGCCGTCGGCCGTGCCGAACCGGTCATAGTGAGCGCGCTTCTCAGGATCACTCAGAACCGAGTATGCTTCGTTCGCCTCTTTGAACTTGTCTTCCGCTTCCTTGTTGTCGGGGTTTCGGTCCGGATGGTACTTCATCGCAAGCTGGCGGAAAGCCTTCTTGATGTCGTCCTGTGCCGCGTTCCGCTCAACGCCGAGTATCTTGTAATAGTCCTTCATCGGCACCATCCCAAAAGCCTGAATCCAAAGCCAAAAAATGTGGAATTTCTCAAAATATCTTCTCCGCCTTCGTTCATCTAAACTGACCGGCCCCAATGGTAAGCACGCTGCTGAGCAATAACAAGCTCCTTATTGTACATGAAACGGCGCGGAAGGGTCAGCCTCCGCGCCGATACGTCTGTTGCCGGGGACAGCTCCGTTGCCGTTGTCTTTGCTGACCCCTGAATCTGACTCCTATTTTTTCTTCTTATCCACGTCCTCGAATTCAGCCTCAACAACATCTTCCTCGCCGCTCTTGGGTTTGGCTGCTCCGTCTGTGTCGCAGGTGCCGGTTCCGCACCCGCCGCCGGCCTGGCCCTGCTGCTGAGCCTTGTAGACATGTTCGGCAAGTTTATGCGAGGCGGTCGAGAGCGCTTCCGTGGCAGTCTTGATTTCAGCGGCATCGCTGCCGGAGTCCTTTGCCTTTTTGCATTTCTCAAGCGCTTCTTCAATCTGCCGTTTCTCGTCCTCGGTCACTTTGTCGCCATAATCTTTCAGAGATTTTTCGACCGAATAGATAAGCGTATCCGCAGTGTTCTTCGCTTCGATGAGCTCCTTGCGTTTCCTGTCTTCTTCCGCATGCAGCTCCGCGTCTTTCACCATTTTTGCGACCTCGTCCTTGCTCAGGCCGCTCGATGCGGTAATCTTGATCGACTGCTCCTTGCCGGTACCCATATCTTTCGCCGAGACATGGATGATACCGTTGGCGTCAATGTCGAACGTGACCTCAATCTGCGGGATGCCTCTCGGCGCCGGCGGAATATCCGTCAGTTCAAAGACGCCAAGCAGCTTGTTGTCGGATGCCATTTCGCGCTCGCCCTGATGGACCTTGACCGTAACCGCGGGCTGGTTGTCTGCGGCGGTCGAGAATATCTGCGACTTCTTGGTCGGAATTGTCGTATTCCGCTCGATCATCTTCGTAAAAACGCCGCCGAGCGTTTCGATGCCGAGCGAAAGCGGAGTAACATCCAGAAGCAGGACTTCCTTCACCTCGCCCTTCAGAACAGCTCCCTGAATTGCCGCGCCGACCGCGACAACCTCGTCCGGGTTCACGCTCTTGTTCGGCTCTTTGCCGAAGTAGGTCTGAACCACCTGATTCACCTTCGGGGAGCGGGTCTGTCCGCCGACCAGAATGGCCTCGTCAATTTCAGACGGCTTCAGGCCCGCGTCTGCAAGCGCCTGCTTACAGGGCTGGAGCGTCTTGTCCACAAGATCATCCGTCAGTTGCTCAAGCTTGCCGCGTGAGAGCTTCATGAGCAGATGCTTTGGGCCCGAAGCGTCTGCCGTTACGAATGGCAGGTTTATTTCGGTTTCCTGGGCGCTGGAGAGTTCGACCTTTGCGCGCTCTGCCGCTTCCTTGAGGCGTTGCAAAGCCATCTTGTCCGACCGCAGATCGATTCCCTGCTCTTTCCTGTATTCATCAACCAGCCAGTCGATGACTCTGAGATCAAAGTCGTCACCGCCAAGATACGTATCGCCATTCGTCGACTTGACTTCAATAACACCATCGCCGATTTCGAGAATAGAGACATCGAACGTACCGCCGCCAAGGTCGTAGATGGCCACCTTCTCTTCCTTCTTCTTGTCGAGACCGTACGCAAGCGCTGCCGCAGTCGGCTCGTTGATAATGCGAAGCACATTCAGGCCGGCTATCTTGCCCGCATCTGTGGTTGCCTGTCGCTGACTGTCGTCAAAATACGCCGGCACGGTGATCACTGCATCAGTCACTGTCTCGCCCAAATAGTCTTCAGCCGCCTGTTTCAGCTTCTGCAGAATCATCGCCGAGATTTCCGGCGGAGAGTATCTCTTGCCCCGGATTTCAACATGCGCGTCTCCGTTCGGAGCTTCAACCATCTTGTATGGAAGCCGCTTCTTCGCGTGGTCGACTTCCGGAGAATTGTACTTGCGGCCCATGAGCCGCTTTATCGAAAAAATAGTGTTTTCCGGGTTTGTTATCGCCTGCCGTTTTGCGACCTGACCGACGAGCCGTTCGCCTTTTTCGGTAAACGCAACAACCGAGGGAGTCGTGCGGTTGCCTTCCTGGTTTGGAATAACAACCGCTTCGCCGCTCATTACCACGGATACCACCGAATTTGTGGTTCCAAGATCTATTCCTACCGCTTTAGCCATTGAAGCCTCCTTTATTTGCTTTGCTTCGCTTTATTCAGTTTTTTTTGAAACGGCGACCAATGACGGCCGCAACACCTTGTCCTTGAATTGATAACCTTTTCTGAATTCTTCAACTACCATGCCGCTTTCGAGATCTTCGCGCTCCACCTGCGACATCGCATGGTGGTAAACCGGGTCAAATGCCTTCCCTGCCGTATCTATCGGCATAAGACCGAACTTCTCAAGCATCTTGCTGAGCCCCCGAAGTGTATTATCGACCCCTGTTACCAGCGAATCGACAGCTTCAGCATTCGATTGCTCCCTGGCATGCTTCAGCGCCATTTCAAGGTTGTCAATAACCGTGAGCAACTCAAAGAAGAGCGATTCATTGGCATACTTGACCAGCTCTTCCTTGTCCTTCACAACCTTCTTTCTGAAGTTCTCAAAATCAGCGTACAGCCGCAGATACTTGCCGTTCGCCTCAGTAAGCTCTGCCGCGAGATCCTGTTGCTGTTCCTGCGCCCCGGCGACCTCTTCGGGTTGCTCCGCAGCCTGAGCTTCCTGCTCTGCATGCTCATGCTGATGATGTTTCCTGTGATGCTTCTTATCCATTCACGCTCCTCCGCCGGAGATTATCTGTGTTCATCAAATGCAAGCGATATGTGCCGCGCGACCGTATCGACCATAAAAATGGCTTTGGGGTAGTCCATGCGCGTTGGTCCGATTAGTGCTATTACCCCCATCGGTCTGCTGCCTTCCCGGTAGCTGGCGGCAACGATGCTCAGATTCCTGAGTTCTGACGAGGCATTTTCCGCGCCGATGAGAACCTGCACGCCCTCGATTCCTGAAAATGCATCGAGCAGCCGCAGTATCATGTGTTTGTCCCTGATTGCCCGCGAGAGCTCTTTTATCTTGCTGATATCCGAGAAGTCCGGCAGATCCATGGCATCGTACAGTCCGGACACATAGATATCGCCTTCATTAAAATTGAACGTCTGTTTGCATACATCTATCGCCCTGCTGATCATCTGATCCCAGAGCGCCTTCTCGTCCTGCATCAGATTGAGGAGCATCTCAGTCATCTCGTCTATCGTCCTGCCGCGGTATTCGCTGTTCAGATAGTCGGCAATGCGATTGAGATCTTCCTGCGACAACTCCGGATCGACCTTGATAACCTTGTTTCTGATAAGTCCTTCGTCGGTCAACAGTATTGCGACGACATGCCCGTCATGGTACTTCATTAAATCAATGTGGGTAAACGTGGTTTTCTCCGGTTTCGGAGGCAGCGCAACCCCTACATAACTGGACATGCTGGAAAGCACATCAGTAACATCATAAAACATGACCGCAAGGTCATTTTTGATTGCGTCAAGACGGCCCGCAAAGTTCCGCAAAATAGCATCATACGGATCGTGCGGCATGCCGGCCGCGGGCTTCAGAAGCGCATCTACATAATAACGATAGCCCCGGTCGGTAGGCACGCGACCCGCCGATGTATGCGGCTGCGCGAGAAGTCCGAGATCTTCCAGATCAGCCATGATATTGCGGATTGTAGCCGGTGAAAAACCAATCGGATACTTCTTGGTAACAAAGCGGGACCCAACCGGTTCCGGCTTGTGGATATAGCTTTCTATCACCGCAAACAGGACCTGCCTGCTTCGTTCATCGAGGATTTCTCTATCGTTTTTCATCGGCGTTAGCACTCACCAACATTGAGTGCTAACAGTCTAACAAGCTGAGCTGAGAACTGTCAAGTGCATAAAAAATATAACATTATTTCAATATGTTATGAATTACAAGGCTGACCGTTTGAGCCATCACGCTGCAGGCCAGTATGCCGATTCAACAATGCGCAAAACAGCATGCCTGGGACTGAAAAACTTTTTTTCACGCACTATAAAACAGGGCGGCCCTGCCATCGGCCGCCCCTATTGCTACTCGCTCCCTGTTATTTGCTTGCCGGCATTACCACTTCAGCTGTTTTTTCATAAGCTTTTCATACATTTTGAGCGGCAAAAAACACTGATTGTGAATCTCGTCGCTGTAATAGGTAGTTTCAATGGCATATTCACGCCGCATTTCGCGGGGACTCAGTTTTTTTGAACCGACGGAAAAGGTCCACCAATTGCCGGCATAGGTCGCAATCGGAGCGGTATAGAGATCCACCACCGGAAAAATCTTCTTCATTTCTTCCTGCACCTCGATAACCATCTCCTTGTGGAAATGCAGCGACTCGGACAGGCTCACAAACAGACCGTCTTCGGCAAGGCAATCCTTGCATGTCTTGAAGAACTCCACGGTAAACAGGCTCTTCGCAAAGCCGATGATGTCGGTGGAGTCGACAAGGATTGCGTCAATATCGCCCTTGCGCGATTTCACGAATTCAGCACCATCCATGCACCGGATTTCAACGCGCGGATCGTCCACTCCGCAGGAAACCCCGGGGAAGAACCTGCGCGATACGTTGATGACATCTTCGTCGATCTCGATAAAAAATATCTTTTCAACCGACTTATGCTTGAGGACTTCGCGCACAATACCACCGTCGCCGCCGCCGATGACGACGATCTTTCTCGGGTTCGGATGGGCATGAAGGACGACATGCGTCAGCATTTCGTGGTAAAAAAGCTCGTCGCGCTCGGTAATCTGGACAACGCCGTCAAGAATCAGCATCTTGCCGAAGTGCGGATTCTCGATAACCATAATCTCCTGAAACTTGCTGGTGCTCTGATGCAGAATGTTGCTCACTTCATAGACATACTGGATCGGGGAATACGGGTCTTTCTCGAAAAATTTGATCATCACGTCCCTCCTTAATTCTTCCGGTGTCAGGAGTCAGAATCCAGAATGAACAGAAAAGAGACACTTACTGCCTCAATTCGGTTCCCTCCTGACTTCTGAGTTCTCATATCAATATCGCCTTCGGAATCGAAAAACCGTTGAACTCAGAGGCATACGAGAGCGTATAGGCACCGGCCGACGGAATCAGGATGCGATTGCCGACTTCCGGCTCCGGGATCTCCACCTCCTTGTCGATAACATCCATGCTGTCACAACTGGGGCCGCAGACCGTCCAGGCCTTCATCTCTCCGCGACTGCCGACAATATAAGTGTATTTGATGCCGCCAACGCTTTCCATCAGTCCGTTGAACACGCCCACGTCGATATAGAGCCAGTTCTCATCACCGCGCTTTGCCTTGCCGATGACCGTGCCGACAAAAACTCCGGAATCGCCGACAACTGAGCGGCCCGGCTCAATGAATATTTCGACATCCTCAACATAGCGCTGGCGCAACGCCTTGTCAATTTTTTTCTCTATCGCCTCAATTTCAAAAACATTTTTCGTATAACGGATCGGGTAACCGCCTCCGATATTCAGCATGTTCAGCGTGATGCCCTGGGATTCGGCAGTT
The DNA here is from genome assembly GCA_964392915.1 of uncultured Nitrospiraceae bacterium. GTDB lineage: Bacteria > Nitrospirota > Thermodesulfovibrionia > Thermodesulfovibrionales > Dissulfurispiraceae > JAAYUK01. The sequence continues at coordinate 9,035 of CAYMRS010000048.1, read as the reverse complement.
TCCCACAGTTCACGCGATTTATCAACCGCTGACTGCCAGTTATACGGATTGTTGCACTGCGAGCCGACGTGGAATGTAATGCCGATTGGTTGCAACCCTTTGTCGCGGGCATACATCAGCAGCTGCGCCGCTTCTTCAATCTCGACGCCGAACTTCTTGCTGAGCGGCCACTCACTGCCTTCGTTCGGCACAACCAGACGAACATACACTTTTGCTCCCGGCGAATAGCGGGCCATCTTGTCAACCTCTGCATTAGAGTCATAGGCAAAATAATTGACGCCGTATGCAACCGCCTCTTCCATAAACCGGAACGTCTTGACCGGATTGCTCGTGATGATTCTGTCAGGAGCAACGCCTATCTCGGCCAGGATTCGGAGCTCGCCCTCCGAAGCAATCTCAAAGCCAAGCCCCATTTCAGCCAGAAAACGGCAGACCTCAAGGTCCGGGTTCGCCTTGACCGCGTAAAAAACCTTCGCATTCCGGATCGTCCTGCCAATCTGGTCGACCTTCTCGCGGATCACATCTTTGTCCATGAGCAGATACGGCGGAGGCTCATCGCTCATCGCGATGTAGTCGAGCACCTTGTTCCACGTCGATTTTTTTATGCCGTCCGGAATATTCTCCATGTCAAACTCCTCAAAAATAATAGAGGATTATTATAGCGCACTCCGCATGAATTATACCGCGGCGGCATTAAAGAGAAAATACCCCAGATACTCCATATTCCCCTTCTGGCCAAGGATGGGGGATTCGATGATGCCGACAGTCTGAAGGGAAAGTGTCTCAAGCGCCTGCTTCACTCGTTCAACGGCAGCTTTCCGTTTTTCATCATCTTTCACGATGCCGCCCTTGCCAACCTCGCCCTTGCCAACCTCAAACTGCGGCTTGATGAGTGCCACCAGCTCACCGCCTGGCTTCAGAAAACCGAGCACGGCCGGGACAACCTTTTCGAGTGAGATGAAGGATACGTCGATGACTGCAATGTCAATGATGTCTGAAATTGCAGAGCGCTCCAGGTGGCGGATATTAGTGCGGTCCATGAGAATGACCCGCTCGTCCTGCTGGAGCTTCCACGCGAGCTGGCCATAGCCGACATCGATGCAGTATGCCTTTCTGAGGCCGTTCTGGAACATGCAGTCGGTGAAGCCGCCGGTTGAGGCCCCGACATCCATCGCGATCTTGCCGGTGAAGTCTATCGCAAACCGCTTCACCGCTTCTTCAAGCTTCAGCCCGCCACGGCTGACATACGGCATATCGCCGCCCTTGACGTCGATTGCCGCGTCATGCGGAACGAGCGTTCCTGCCTTGCCCTGCGGCATGCCACTTACAAAGACTTTGCCCTCAAGAATCAGCGCCTGCGCCCGCTCGCGGCTCTGCGCGAGGCCGCGCTCCAGAAGTACTTTATCGAGCCGCTCTTTTTTCATGCAGTATCAGGGGAATCGCACGGATTGAGTGTTCTTGATTCGATCGATACGGGGAAACGCTCATGAGCTCATGGCATTTTACTCTACAGTCAATGCCTACTTCTCATTGTTCACTGACTGCATTTTTGACGCCGCAATCAACGCCATCGCCGCCTCATAAATGCCGGTTTCATCAAGACCGTACAAAGCGCGCAGACGCTTCTGAGACCCGTGCGGGACAAACGCATCTGGCACACCGAGACATTTCACCGAAATGTCACGCAGGCCGGCATGCGCCAGCGCTTCAAGAACGCCGGAACCAAAACCGCCCGCCAGAGCATTCTCCTCTATCGTCAGGATGCATCTGGTATTCTCAGCAAGGGATAGAAACAGTCCTGTATCAAGCGGCTTGATGAAGCGCGCATTAACAACCGTCGCGTGCACACCGCTCCGCCGCAGCTCATCAGCCGCCTTCAGCGCAGGGGCAACAGAGTGGCCAACCGCCAGTATGGCGATATCATCACCCTTGGTAAGCACCTCGGCTTTGCCTGCTTTCATGTCGAATTCGTGAAAGATATAATTCAGGTCAACGCCGGCCCGGCCACGCGGATAGCGGATTGCCGCCGGGCCATCGTGCCTGAGCGCAAAGGCAAGCATGCGCTTCAACTCCCCGAGATCTTTCGGAGCCATAACCAGCAGGTTCGGCACGCATCGGAGAAAGGAGATGTCAAACATTCCATGATGTGTCGGGCCGTCTTCCCCTACAATCCCGGCGCGATCAATAGCAAAGACAACCGGCAGGTTCTGGAGACAGACATCGTGGATAATCTGATCATAGGCCCGCTGCAGGAAGGTCGAGTAGACCGCAACCACCGGCCTGATGCCGCGCGTGGCAAGCCCGGCGGCAAAGGTGACTGCATGCTGCTCCGCGATTCCGACATCAAAGAAGCGCTTTGGAAATTTTTCCGCAAACGGCGTAAGGCCGGTGCCCTCGCTCATGGCAGCTGTGATTGCCACAACCCTGTCGTCGGAAGCAGCCAAATCAACCAGCGCAAGACCAAATGCCTCGCAGTATGACTGGTAGCATGCCTGCGGCTGCTCCTCATGTTTCGTCGCTGGCTGCTGCTCGCCGGTCTTGACCTCAAAAGGCCCCACCCCATGGAAAACACAGGGGTCTTCCTCTGAATACTTGTACCCCTTGCCTTTTCGGGTAACGACGTGCAGAAAAATGGGTTCTTTCAGATCCTTAATGTTCTGAAGCGTTTCGATAAGTAGCGCGATGTCGTGCCCGTCCAGCGGCCCGAGGTATTCAAACCCGAGATCTACAAAAAGGCCTCCCGGCAGGAAAAACCCTTTGAGGCTGCCTTCAGCCCGATGCGCAATCTTCGCGACCGACTCGCCGATCTTCGGAATCCCCTCAAGGATCGCCTTGGTCTCCTTCCGCACCCTCGAGAAGAAGGAACCGGTCAGCACGCGATGCAGGTAAGCGGACAGTGCCCCGACATTGGGAGAGATCGACATTTCATTATCGTTCAGGATGACAATCATGTCCTTCTTCCGGTGACCGGCCTGGTTTAAACCTTCAAAGGCAAGCCCTCCTGTAAGGGCGCCGTCTCCGATGACCGCAACGACCTTGAACTGCTCACCTTTGAGGTCCCGCGCTTCAGCAATGCCAAGCGCCGATGAAATTGAGGTAGCGCTGTGTCCCGTTCCAAAGGCATCGTGCTCGCTTTCGCTTCGTTTCGGGAATCCCGAGAGTCCGCCAAATTTGCGCAGGGTTTCGAAAGCGCCTGCCCGGCCGGTCAGCAGTTTGTGCGCATAGCTTTGATGCCCGACGTCCCAGACAATCTTGTCTTCCGGAGAGGAAAAGACATAATGCAAGGCTATGGTGAGCTCGATAACGCCCATATTGGACGCAAGGTGACCGCCGCCATTGGAAACCTGTTCCAGAATGCGTGAACGAAGCTCTTCAGCCAACTGCCGGAGTTCTTCGATGGAGAGCTTTTTCAGATCCGCGGGGTTGTTTATTCGTTCGAGATACATAAGCTATCGGGCCTCAACTCGTCCTTTTCGCAAGATAGCGCGCTACCGCGCGCAGCGACTTCGCCTTCTCGTCAAAGGTGCTGAGCGCATCTATCGCGGCTGTTATCAGTTCTTCAGCCTTCTGCTTTGACTGTTCGAGCCCATACAGTTTTGGATACGTCATCTTCTTTTTCTTTTCATCAGAACCGGCCGGCTTGCCAATCTCCTCGGTCTCGCCGACAATGTCGAGAATGTCATCGACCACCTGAAATGCCACGCCGATATTCTGGCCATAGGAGCGCAACAGATCGAGCTGATCCGCATCCGCATCCGCAAGAATCCCGCCCGACACAACCGAAGCGCGAATCAGCGCCGCAGTCTTGTGCGCATGAATGAACGAGAGTGTTTTCGCATCAGGATCGGCGTCCTCCGAGAGAAGATCCTGAGCCTGACCGCCGACCATGCCCTCCTCGCCCGCAGCAAAGCTGATTTCATTCACCACCCGCAGCACTTGGCTGTCGGTCATCTGTGCGGTCTTGAACCTCGGATCGGAAAGCAGCACGAACGCCTCGGTCAGCAGGGCATCTCCTGCAAGAATCGCCATCCCTTCCCCGAACACGACGTGATTGGTCGGTTTGCCGCGGCGAAGATCGTCGTCATCCATTGCCGGCAGGTCATCATGAATCAGGGAGTAAGTATGAATCAGTTCGAGCGCGGCGGCATACGGGACAACATCGCCGGCAGTTCCGCCGCAGGCTTCATGTGCTGCTATGCAGAGCACCGGGCGGACGCGCTTGCCGCCAGCAGAGAGCGAATAGGTGATCGATTCATGGAGTATTCTCGGCCGAAAAGGCACCGCGAAGTATGCCTGCAGAAATACATCCACAAGTCGCTTTCGGTCGCTGATATATTCCATTATGTCCATGCCGCCTCCTTCAGACAAGAACCGGGAGCGCTACCGCCTCCCGGACTCTTCTCTCCCGAACGCTGATACTGATGCCGCGCTACTCCCACTCAATAGTTCCGGGCGGCTTGGAGGTGATGTCGTAAACCACTCGGTTAATGCCCTTAATCTCGTTGATGATGCGGCCCGAAATCCTGCCCATCACCTCATGCGGCATATGCGCCCAATCGGCAGTCATGCCGTCAAGACTCGTCACCGCACGGACCGCGGCGACATTCTCATAGGTCCGCTCATCGCCCATGACCCCAACGCTCTTGATGGGAAGGATAACGGCAAAAGCCTGCCAGATGTCACGATAGAGGCCTGCAGCCTTGATTTCCTCCAGCACTATGGCATCTGCTTCACGCAGAAGTTCGAGCTTTTGACCGGTAATCTCGCCGATGCAGCGGATTGCAAGACCCGGTCCCGGGAACGGGTGGCGCCAGCAGATCTCCTCCGGCAGCCCAAGCTCCTGACCAAGCACGCGAACTTCATCCTTGAACAGTTCGCGCAGCGGCTCAATAAGCTTCAGCTTCATCTTCTCAGGAAGGCCGCCGACATTATGGTGGCTCTTGATGACCGCAGACGGACCCTTGAAGGATACCGATTCAATGACGTCAGGGTACAGCGTGCCTTGCGCAAGAAACTCCGCATCAGCAACCTTCTTTGCCTCTTCTTCAAATATGGCGATAAATTCGTAGCCGATTATCTTGCGTTTCCGCTCGGGATCGGTCACATTTTTCAGCTTTTCAAGAAAACGCGCCCGAGCATCGACAAAATCGAGATTCATATGAAAATGGTCGCGAAAGGTCTTTCTCACCTTTTCGGCCTCGCCCTTGCGGAGCAGGCCGTTATCAACGAAGATGCAGGCGAGGTTGTCGCCAATCGCCTTGTGCAGCAGCAATGCAACGACCGAAGAGTCCACCCCGCCGCTCAGCGCGCAGATGACTTTCTTGCCTGCCGCCTGTTCGCAAATAGTGGAGATCTGCCAGTCGATAAATGATGCCATCTCCCACGTGGGCTTGCAGCCGCAGGTTACAAACACAAAATTCTGTAGAATGCGGGTTCCCTCGTCGGTGTGTGCAACTTCCGGATGAAACTGGAGCGCAAAGAATCCGCGGGACTTGTCGGCCATGGCGGCAATCGGCGAATTGTCGGTGTGCCCCGCAATCCGGAAACCGTCCGGCATCTGCTCAATGCGGTCTCCGTGGCTCATCCATACTTTTGATTTCTGGGTAATGCCCCAGAGCAAATCGCTGTCGTCGTCCACATGGAGCGTCGCTTTGCCATACTCTCGCTTGGCCGCGCGGGCAACTTCGCCGCCGAGCAGGCGCGCCATCAGCTGCATGCCGTAGCAGATGCCAAGAACCGGCACGCCGAGCTCAAACACTTCCTTTGCCACTATCGGCGCGCCTTCATCATAGACGCTCGACGGACCGCCAGAAAGGACGATGCCTTTGGGTTGGAACGCCTGTATCTTCTCAAGCGGCGCGTTGAACGGAAATATCTCGGAGTAGACCTTCTGCTCGCGGATGCGCCGAGCGATCAGCTGGGTGTATTGTGACCCGAAATCAAGAATCAGAACCTTGTCTGGAGTATTCATGCCACCTCAATGCTCCGGCTCGCGGAGACTGTTACTCGTCACGCGTAACGTGCGAACGTCTTTTATTCAATCCGGTAGTTCGGGGCTTCCCTGGTGATGACAACGTCATGCACATGGCTTTCTCTCCAGCCCGCATTCGTAATCTGGATGAAACGCGCATTCTGCCGCAGATCCTGCAACGTCTCGCATCCGCAATAGCCCATGCCTGAGCGGAGTCCGCCGACAAGTTGATGCATGCTCATCGCAAGCGGTCCTTTCAACGGCACACGGCCTTCGACTCCTTCCGGCACCAACTTCTCCTTATCGATGCCTTCCTGCCCGTAGCGATCTTTCGCGCCATGCTGCATCGCACCGAGAGATCCCATGCCGCGATAGGTCTTATAGCTTCTGCCCTGATACAGAATCGTCTCGCCGGGCGACTCTTCGGTTCCGGCAAAGAGGCTGCCGATCATGACGCAATGAGCTCCCGCGGCTATGGCCTTGGTTATATCGCCCGAGTATTTGATGCCGCCGTCCGCGATCACCGGAACCCCTGTCCTAGAGGCCACATCAAAGCAGGACTTGATGGCAGTAAGCTGCGGCACCCCCGCACCCGCGACAATGCGGGTCGTGCAGATGGAGCCGGGGCCGATACCGACCTTGATAGCGTCCGCCCCGGCATCAATAAGGTCCTGAGCGCCGTCTGCCGTTGCCACATTTCCTGCGATAACTTCCACATCCGGAAACTTCCGTTTCAGCTCCTTCAATGTATTGATAACCGCCCTGGAATGCCCGTGCGCGGTATCAATTGCGATAATGTCGACCCCGGCCTTGATAAGAAGTTCCGCGCGATAGAGCGCGCTCTCTCCAACACCGATAGCCGCGCCGACGCGGAGGCGGCCGTGCGTGTCCTTGCAGGCGTTCGGATACTTCTTGCGCTTCTCAATGTCTTTGATGGTGATGAGGCCCCGAAGATTGAAGTTCTCATCGACAATGGGGAGTTTTTCGATTTTATACTTGTTCAGGGTCTGTTTGGCGTCATCGAGCGTCGTGCCGATTGCTGCCGTGATAATATTGGCGCTCGTCATTGCGTCGGAAACCAGTCGCATGTTGTCAAGCTCAAACCGAAGGTCACGGTTGGTGAGAATGCCAACCAATTTGCCGCCGATCTCCCCGTTTTCAGTGACCGGGACCCCTGATATCTTGTACCGGGCCATTAGGTCGAGCGCCTTCTTAATCGGCGCATCCGGCGCGACGGTTATGGGATCGATGATCATCCCGCTTTCAGATTTTTTGACCTTGTCGACTTCGAGCGCCTGTTTCTGCGGCGACAATGCGCGATGCAGAATGCCGAGCCCACCCTCGCGCGCGAGCGCAATGGCAAGGTTCGCTTCGGTAACCGTATCCATAGCCGCACTGACGATAGGGATGTTCAGCTTGATATTTTTGGTCAGATTTGTACTGACATCAACTTCTGTCGGCAGAACGTCCGACTTGGCGGGAAGTAACAGAACATCATCAAACGTGAGGCCAATCTTGAGATCATCTAACAACATGCGGCTAACCCTCTTGATTTTTTGAATTTTAGTATAGCACGAAGCGCCACGCTTTGCGGAATGCTTCTCCTTGTATTCTCTATTATTCAATGATTTGAAGGGAATTAACGCCCGAACGGGATGGGGATCAGCCGCGACCCCTGCGGCGCCCGCGCAGCAGGAAGAAGACGGTCGCGAATCGACCGGAAAGCCACCGGATCGGGGAGCGCGCAGACGCATGTCTGCTCATGGCGTGACACCGCGACTGAAGAAACAGCAGATACTGATCTGTCGCCATGCGACCCCGCGACCGTTGCCGCTTCTGCAAATCATCAAACACTGGCGCGGCACCTCCCATGCAAGCACATCAGGTTCAATAAGACTGATATTAGCACAAAGAGCAGTGCGGATCAGCTCACGAATACTGGGCATAAAAATATTTTAACCATTAACCATGCGCATTCCCGCTCCATCTCCGATGCAACTGACCCGAGAACAGATCTTCCGACTAACCGACCAGGACGAGGGACATACGTCTTAGTACCATTCTTCCTTGGAAAAAGTTCCGCTCGGTGAGGCAAAGGACTGCACAAACCCAATATTGGGGGCATCGCTATAAACCGGACATCTCTATGTTGCCGAAAAGAGGACATTTCTACTTTGCCTTGACAATTCAGGTCGAACCGATTGACTTCCGGCATTTATCAATGTAAAATTGCCCATGCTGAGCTTTGTTCAGCAAGGAAAATTGTCATTTGACAGGAGGCCATTCAGAATGAAGAGGCTCGTTTCGTGGACAGTTGCTGTTTTAATGGGGGTGTTGCTATCCGCAGGACTGGCATCCGCTGCAGAATTTAAGGTCGGCCCGTTTATTGAGTGGTGGAGCTGGAAAGACCGTGTGAGTTCAACCTTCGGCAACGCAACCATCAAAGAAGACGACGTTATGTATGGGGTCGAGGCTAGTGTTCAGGGCAATCCTGTCTCCGATCTCGTCTTGCGTGGCAATGGAAAACTCTTTTTCGGATCTCCTGATGCCGATGCGAGTGCTAATACATTCTTTGGCAGCGGAACAGCAACGGTCGGCACGCGGTATTGGGGATATCGCCTTGAAGGCGACGTCGGCTTGAAGTTCAAAGCTGATGAGATGACCATCTTAACTCCTTTTGTTGGTCTCGGATGGCGTCATTGGCAGCGTTCATTTAAAGATGATATCAACATTGACAACGATTGGCATACGTTTTATACGAAAATAGGCATTCGCGGCTCCGCTCAGACCAGCAAGTCTGTCAACATCTCCTCGGAGTTTGGTATGCTTGTCCCACTTTATAAGAAGTCCAAGTTCAGCTGGGACGATTGGAGTGACAGCTATAAGCCTGGCACAAAAGTCAGTGCCTTTGCCGATCTAGGCCTGAAGTACAACCAGTTTTCCGCAAACCTTTATTATGAAGGCTACCGCTATGGAAATTTCACAATAACCGATGGCGTGGATTCCTTCACCATCAAATCGAATAACGACATCTTTGGTCTTCGCTTAGGCTATTCTTTCTAAT
>CAYMRS010000047.1:0-19804 GCA_964392915.1 uncultured Nitrospiraceae bacterium | reverse complement strand
CAGCTCCTATCAACACTTTCCAGCCGCATCCCTCAATGTTAACCGGACACTACTGTATGAATCTAAAGGAACTTAACCAGAAAATCGGCTTTCTGCGCCCGGGCTGGTGGATTGTGCATATCGTCGGCATAGCCTTTGTGTACGCACTCGGCGCGGTGTTTGGGAGATACCTGTGATTCGCCACTTCCTCCGCTACAAGCCCGGCTGGTGGCTTCTGCACATCCTTGCCGTTGCCGCGACATTCTGTCTCGGCGCCGGCGCACGGCTATATACGGCTACGTGCTGAACGGAATGATTGTAATATACGGCTCCATACTGATGTCTCACTTCAGCATTGCCGGGCTGGCCGGAAAGTCTCTGCCTCTGACTGATATGATTTTGCGCTCGACGATTCCTGATATCGCGATTGCAGGCGGAGATTTTTTGATCGGCAAAGCCCTCTACGAAAGCTATATGCGCCCTGAATCCTAACCCCTGCCGTTCTCAAACGCCTCCAGATCTTCCTCGGTCATGCCGAAGTAGTGCCCAACTTCATGCAGCAACGTCATCCTGATCTCCCGGATAAGTTCTGCCTCAGTGCGGCAAATCGACTCGATATTTTTCTGATACAGATAAATAGCGTTCGGCAGCGGAGGCGGAACCGCAAAAAAGCTGTCCTCCTCAAGTATCGACACTCCCTTAAACAATCCCAGTAATTCCCTGTCCGGAACGCCGGTCAGCCTGACATCTTCTTCATCAGGCAGATCCTGGACATGAATGCTCACGTTTCTGAATAGCTTCCGATATCTGCGCGGGATATCAGCCAGCGCCTTTTCTGTCAGCAGTTCAAACTGCTCGCGGGGAACACGCAGGGCCATCAGACCGTCACGACCATTTTCGTGTCTTCATGACTATAAGGCGGGCAGCAGGCACAGAGAATCCGGAGATCGTCGGACCCTGTATTTCTGACGGCATGCAGCGTACCGGGCGGAATGCAGACCGTGTCGCCCTGCTTCACGCAGAATCGTTCACCGCCGATCTGCATTAATCCGCTCCCGGAGGTGAAATGATACAGTTCTTCTGTCTTCAGGTGCTGATGCAGCTGCGTTTCACCACCCGGGGGCACTATCGCCTCTGCAAGGCTTTGGGCGCGGTTGCCGTGGACTGCGGGATGCATGAGTTCCCGGATAAGGGAGCCGTCCTTTGTGATATATGGGGACACAGTGCTATATGATGAACAAATTCGCATTGCTTTCTCCGGCAGCATGAGATATGCCTCAACGTTACTATGGGATGCACGATGTTTTCAAGCGGGAAGGCATATGCACGCATCTTTTTCAGGCTATGCCGGTGAGATGCGCTCAACAAAAAAGGCAGGGCGACTGTCAGCCCTGCCTTTTTGTTTTTACTCTCTGGTAAAAGCTGGAAAACAAAATTAGTTTCTGATTCCACTCCTAAATAAGCTCAGCTGGCTAATTCTATCAGGGCGCTGAAAAACTCGGGGCAATCCGTTTCAGAACATCCCCCAAAATTGACTCTGCTGAGCCGAAAAGGGTCTTTTTCAGCAGCCTGCTAGGGTTCGGGGCCTTCACCTCCGCCTTCACCTTCGCCTCCTGGCGGCGGCTCTATCGGCGGCGATGTTGTGGGCTTCCTGTTCTCCCTGAGTTTGCCCTGCAGCGCATTCATGCCGTCTGGGATGAGCGTGTCGGGGTCATCCTGCCTGTGGCGCAGCTTGAGGGCCTTGTTTGAACCGAAATAATAGCGAAGTCCGGCATAATATCGATCATACGACTTCTCACCCACGGCGCCCTCTGCAAAACGGCGAGTCCCGGCAATGCCTTGAACCCGAACTGATATTCTGCCCCCATTTTGCCGAGCGCAGTTCCTGCAGCCATCTCGCCTTCGATGTAGAGCAGAATATTGTCCGTCGGATACCACCTGCCGCGAAGATTATAAAAAACGCCCTTTTTTACATCGCCGTATTGATACCCTGCGCGGGCGCGTAACGAAAACAGGTCGAAATAAAGCTCACCTTCAACTCCGGTGTACGCGCAATGCTCACATTTTCGAGATCCTGATATGAGCTGATGATCCCGACGAGCCACTTCTGCGGGTCACGGGCAAAAAGGTGCCCGCCAAAAAACCGTAATACCTGTCTTCGCCAATGCTGCCGATGCCGGCGTCAAGCTGAAACCCAAAACGCTTGCCGAGCGGGAGCGACCCGCTGCCGGCAGCGATATACCCCCAGTCTCCGTCAAAAGACCCTCCGAGAATATCGAGTTTCGCGTTTGGTGCAGAGACCGCCGGCCCATCAGCAAAAGCCGGGACACCTATTGCCATTACCAGAACAATACCCATGACCAAAAATTTTTTTATTCCAGACCTTAACTGTCCGGTCTGAACTTTGGATAGAGTATACTAATTAACATTGTTCTTGTAAAGCACCTTCGCAAGGGTACCGACTTCCTATAACACTTGCGGACAAAGGCAGGTTCAAGCATGCCTGACGGGCTTCTGGAATGCTTGGTACAATGCAAGACGAGCACTGAAAAAAGATGCATCCCGCGTCTCTTTTTTTGACTTCCGCTGCCGAAAATTCACGAGGTGGAAAAATGTATCGTTTCAATGTGGAAAAAGATGAGAATATTCTCAAAAAGGGGCTTGCGAGTCTGCATATTGAGGATGCGACGCTCTCGGGGGCGCTGTATCTGACTAATAAACGGCTTGTCTTTGTGGGGCACATCCTCGGCGGAAATGCTGCAAAGAAAGAAGTGTCAGTTCCGCTCACCATGATTGCGTCGGTCAAAGGAGGGAAAACAGCCCTTATCATTCCGAACGCGGTCGACGTCGTAACGACAGCCGATGAGAAACTCCAGCTCGTTCTCCGAGATCGCCGCGACTGGCTGACAGCTATAGAGCAAGAGCTGAGCGGTCTTAAAAAATAAGGCTCCCGTTACTGTTCGCCCCAGTTTTTCTTGATGAACTGATCGCGGCCTGAATTATAGCGGTAATACTTGTACCGGATGGGGTTCTTCTTGTAGTAGTCCTGATGGTATTCTTCAGCCTGATAAAAAACTCCGGCTTTTACGATTTCGGTCACAACAGGCTTTGAAAAGAGCCCGGACTTTCCCAGCTCCGCTCTGGACTGTTCGGCAAGACGGCGCTGCTCTTCATTGTGATAGAAGATTGCCGACCGGTACTGCGAGCCGCGATCGACAAACGACCCTCCCGCATCGGTCGGGTCTATCTGCCGCCAGAATGTGTCGAGTAGTTTCTGATAACTGACTTTTTCAGGATCATAGGTGATCTTTATTGCTTCAGCATGGCCGGTCATTCCGGCGGACACTTCCTCATAAGTCGGATTCACCTTCCGACCGCCGGTGTATCCGGAAATGACCTCTTTTACTCCTTCAAGTTTTTCAAACGGCGGTTCCATGCACCAGAAACAGCCTCCGGCGAAGGTCGCTGTTTCTATCTTCATATCTGCAGCTTCTGCGATCATCATCATGGTGAACACTCCAAGAACAAGGATTAAGTAAATCATTCTTCTCATCTGAAAGCCTCCTCCCGCAGGTCCATTCTTTACCCTACTTCTTTCCATGCAGCTGAAGCAAGGTTACCGCGCTCAAAACAAATGCCCCCCCGATCACCTGCCATATATCCAGCAGTTCGCCCAAAATGAAATAGGCGGCAAAGCCGGCAGCAACTGGCTCCAGCGTAGCCGTAATGCTGCCGCGGGCGGAGCCGATCATGCCAACGCCTTTTGCATACAGCCAGAATGGGAGAACCGTGCCTCCCACGCAGACAAAAAGGCTAAGCCCCCAGAGTGCAGGCGTAGTGAGCACGGAAAAGGCAGAAAAGGTCGGGTGAAAGATATTCCATATCATCGCCGCAACGAGCATGGCATAAAAAACTATGGTCAGCGGGGAATGAATCGTCATGCATTTTTCGCTGCGCATTGTGTAGGCGGCAAAGCAGACTGCCGACACAAGCCCCGACATTACGCCAATAGTATCCAGGCCGGTTTCTGTGAGCGCATTTGCACCGACCATCAGATAGCAGCCGGCAGTTGCCCCGAGTAGCGCAAAAGAGACTCTCGGCGCAAGCTGCTGCCGAAGGATTACAACCGTCGCAAGGGCGACAAAGAGCGGTGCCTGGCACTGCAAAAGTATGGCGACGGCAACATGAATCCTGCTGATGGCATAAAGGTAGGTGAACTGGGTTGCTGCAAGCAGAAATCCCAGCAGGGCGAGAGAGGGAATTGACCGCCGGTCCAGCCGGAGCAGATGCCGCCGGGCAACGGCAATCCAGACAAGAAGCGCTGTTGCGCCGATGGTCGTCCTGAGCTGCACAAGATCAAACGGCGTCAGTCCGCTCTGAAACAGAAATTTTGACGTGGTTCCGGACAGCGCCCAGAGCATCGCGGCAAGCATGACGCACAGATAGCCGATGTGCGGTTTTGTCGTATCCTGAAAATTACTTGGCAAGCGGTACGCAATCCTTTTTCAGGTAGCGTAGCGCCTCGGCACGCTTTTGAGCAAACATAGTCCCTCTGCGATGATAGCCCGAAAACATCCCCTGCTGTTCACCTTCCATCGGGAACTGCCGGAATTGCCCCTGTGTTCAGCCCATGCGTCAGCGCCTCTAGTTCAGCAAGCCTTTGCAGTGCTTCCTCAGGTGTACTGCCACAGTTTTCCTTCGATGCCTGAAATGAAACGCAAACCTGGGGACGTGCGGGATGATCGTAAATCATGCAGAGAAGCATCTCGCTCAGGTGACGGCATCGGACGCCTGCCGGCTTGCCTGAAGGAGAGTCCGACATCGGAGAAGAAATCGACGGCGCGATACAGCATGCCCCGCAGCCTGTGCGGCATTCTATCCTGCTCATGCGCTTAGTTTAGTGGATGCCTGAAACGCTTCACAAGTCCCTGTTTGTATCCCATGACCCCTCGGACATCGTCCGTTACCGGGATGGTACAATAGAAAAAGAATAGTGTCTTTATGCAAAACACCTTGAAATCCATCATCTCGATTGCTGTAACGGTCTATCTGGGCCTCTGCGTTTATTATTATGCAATGCAGGGAGAGATGATTTATTTTCCGGACACAACACTCACCGCCACCCCCAACGACATCGGACTGGACTATGAAAGCGTCACACTGACCACTGCTGACCGACTTGCTATTTCCGCCTGGTTTGTTCCTGCTCCGGAGGCGCGAGCGACGCTCCTGTTCTGCCACGGCAACGCCGGAAACATTTCGGACCGCCTTGATTCAATCAGGATTATGCATGTATTGCGCCTGAACGTGCTTATCTTCGATTATCGCGGCTTTGGACAAAGCCAGGGCGCGCCTGATGAACAGGGAACTTACGCTGATGCGGATGCTGCATGGGACTATCTGGTCACTGTCAGAAAGATCGCACCACAGGCAATCCTCATCTTCGGGCGTTCGCTTGGTAGCGCAGTTGCCGCAGAGACGGCAGTGCGCCACCCGGACGCAGGCGGACTTATTCTGGAATCAGGATTTACCTCTATAGCGGAAATGGGAAAGAAAATCCTGCCCTATTTGCCTATAGACCTTTTGGTGCGCTATAAATATGCGACCAGCGATAAGGTCGGCACAATACAGATGCCGAAGCTCATCATTCACAGCCCCGACGACGAAGTGGTTCCATTTCAGCAGGGGCTGGAGCTCTATCAGAAAGCGGCAATTTCAAAAACATTTCTTCAGATACAGGGCAGCCACAACAGCGGTTTTCTGAGTTCCGGAAAGATATACACAGAAGGGCTTGACCGGTTCATATCGAACTTGACGGAGAAACCCCCGCGACAATAAAAAAGCCCCCGGCTCCAAAAACCGGGGGCTTAAGGTTGGTTGTGATTATGCCTTGTTAACGTTGATAGCCTTCGGACCCTTCGGACCCTGCTCTACATCAAACGTTACTGCCTGACCTTCGGCGAGCGACTTGAAGCCGCTGCCCTGAATTGACGAGTAGTGGACAAAGAGATCGCTGCCATCTTCGCTTGTAATGAAACCGAAGCCCTTTGACTCATTGAACCACTTAACCGTACCGTTTGCCATGCTCTTACTACCTCCTTACGTTTAAAAAGCCCATAAAAAAAGACCTGCAAAGATCAAAGTCTTTGCGGCCCCCTGGTACACAACAAAAACTTCCAAACCTTCTGAAAGAGAGAATAGCATAGTGAAAATAAAAAAAGAAAGTCCCTTTTGCCGGCGTGTAACAATCCGGCAAAGGTTTTGAAAAGACGCCCGGCCGCAGAAAATATTTCCGTTCCGGACATTTCAGACCTCTGTTTCATAGAAAAGCGCATTATGCTACAATTTCCAAAAGGAGGGAACCATGAACAAAGCCAAAAGCTTTTTTTTACACTGCCTGATTATTTCCGCACTGCTGCTGATTCCCGCGCTCGTGTATGCCGGACCGGGCAAGAGCTGGAAAAAACCGTACACGCCGAAAAATACCAGTGAGGCGGAGTTGTTCAAGGCATGCGCATATGGCAATGCAAAATCCTGCTATCAATATCGTGACTTGTACATCCTCCCGCAAAGCGGCGCTCCCGAGGGGAAAGAGAACAAAGAAGGAATGTAGTTTATCCCGGAAGTGTCATTCGGGAAGCTGGTTCGGGCAGTAACCCATGGCCTGCTGTTTTTTATGTCATTCCTGACGCGCCGGAATGACATAATGCCACAGCGGTCATTCCGCAGGATTCATGGCATCTCTTACGGCTGATAGCAGCTTTGCCGGTGACACGGGCTTGTACAGAAGGACGGCATTGTTGCCGATATCCATGCGGCTCCGGATATGCTCATCCGCATAACCGCTCAGGAACAGCACTTTTGTGGCAGGTCTGATAGCTCTAATCGCATCAAAAACCTGCTTGCCGTTCTTTTTTGGCATTATCACGTCAAGTAAAACAAGATCAATAGTATCTGCATTTGCCTGATAAACGGCTATCGCTTCATCGCCGTCACGAGCTTCAAGCACCCGGTAGCCGTGCTCCGTCAGGATGGTGAGGGAGATATCCCGGACGTTTTCATCGTCCTCGGCCAGGAGTATGGCTCCGGTTCCGCGGGCAGGTATCTCCTCCGCCGGTTCAGGCTTTTCCGCTATGCTCTGTGAGTGCATAACCGGCAGATGGATTCTGAACTGGGTGCCGACGCCGGGTTCGCTGTACGCAGTGATAAACCCGCCGTGCTGTTTTATGATTCCGTACGCCATGGCAAGGCCAAGGCCAGTGCCCTTGCCGACCTCCTTTGTGGTGAAAAACGGATCGAAGATCTGCCCTAGGACATCCTGAGACATGCCGATGCCGGTGTCGCTGACAGTTATACAGGCAAATCGCCCGCTGTTTTGCAGAGAATGCTTTTCAGCAGAGGCATCATCCACCTCAACCATTTCGGTGGAAATAGTTATCCTGCCTCCCCGCGGCATGGCATCCCGTGCGTTAATCACCATGTTCATGATGACCAGCTCGATCTGAACGCTGTCAACATGGAGGACAGGCGACTGCCGGCAGGTGACGTCAAAGTCGAGGTCTGCGCCGATGAGCCGCCGGAGCAGTTTGTCAGAATGCTGTATGATGGCATCCAGCGGGGTCGGCTGCATAGTGAGCACCTGTTTTCTGCTGAATGCAAGCAGGCTGTGGCTGAGCTGCCCCGCCCTGCCGGAAAGCGACAGAATATTGTCAAGATAGGAAGCGAGCGGGCTGTCCGCAGGCAGTTTTTTTCTTGTCAGCTCGGCATAGCCGATAATGCCGGTCAGAACGTTGTTGAAGTCGTGCGCGACTCCTCCGGCAAGCTTGCCGATGGCCTCCAGCTTCTGCGACTGCCGCAACTGATCTTCAAGCCTGATGAGTTCCGTCATGTCGCGCACGACGCTCAGCATGCGCAGACTGCCGCCGAAATCAATCAGCTTTGCCGAAATGCTCGCGCGAATAACGCGTTGCCCGTCCCGGGAGCGGAAGTGCGTAAGATAGTTGAGGCATTCCCCTGATTCTCTCACTTTTGCGGCAAACGCAGCCCGGTCGGCACTGTCAGCCCAGAGGCCAAGCTCAAGCACGTTTTTGCCGACGAGGTCTTCCCGCAAATATCCCACTGCCTCGCGGGCAGCATCATTCGCTTCATAAATAATGCCTGTTTCGGGGTCAGAGACGACTATGAAATCAGGACTCATGGAAAATGCATTGTGAAATTTCGCTTCTGATTCCCTGAGAGCTTGTTCTTTCCGGCGCATCTCCGTAACGTCATGCGCAATCACCAAAAGATCCTGCCGCCCGCTGTGGCGGATGAAAGAAGCGGAGAGCTCCGTTGCTTTCAAGGCCCCGCTTTTTGTTCTTATATATGTTTCATAGCCCCTGACACGCCCTTCATCTACAACCTTCCGTACGAATCTGCCCCGATCTTCCGGGTCGCACCAGAGCTTCAGTTCAAGCGCACTTCTGCCGAGCGCTTCTTCGGGCGCGTACCCGTATATCTCGGAGAATGCTCTATTTACTTCGATGAGCACTCCTGTCTGAACATCTGTAATGGTCATCGAAAGCGGGCTGATGCGGAACGCCGCCGCAAACTTCTCCCGTACTTCGCGCAGCTCTTCTTCCCGCTGCCTGCGTGCCGTTATATCTCTGATGACGAGCATGAACTCATCGCGCCCGCTGTAGCGAATGCCATATGCGGTCAGCATCGCGTACAGTACGCTGCCGTCTCTCCGCGCAAGCTCCGTTTCATAGCTCTGGATTTTCCCGTCGCGGGCAAGGGTTTCATAAAAGTCAGCCCGCGCGGCGTTCTCTTTCCACAGGAACAATGCTTCATCCGTCTGCCCCTGGATGTCTGCATGAGAGTGTCCCATGCGCGCAACGAATGTGTCGTTTGCCTCTATGATGGCACGCGACGCCGGGTCGATGATGAGCATCATCAGCGGGCTTTCATGAAACGCGCAGAGAAACCGCTCCTTGACTTGCCGCAATACTTCCTGGGTCTTCCGGATTTCGGTGATGTCGCGTATTGACGCCCTCAGCATCTGACCATCAGCGTGCAGTACCAGATTCAGGGATACATCGGCAAGAAAGAGGGAGCCGTCCTGTCTTTGAAAGAGCCATTCATACCGCTGCGGCAAGCCGTCAAGAGCTTTCCGGATCAGCCCGCTCTCTTTTTCGGCCGACGCGGCGCCGTCCGGCTGGTATTCAGGAGACAACCGCGCCGCCGGGGTGCCCACAAATTTGGCGTCGGGAATGCCGAACAATTGCGCGGCCTGCCTGTTCGCGTCCACAATGGAGTCGTTTTTGATTATGAAGATGCCGTCAAGGGCGCTCGAGAAAAACGACCGGTAGCGCATTTCCGACTTCATAAGCGAATCGGCAGCCTTCTTATGCAGTGTATAATCCAGACCAACCGAAAGCATTCCGGACGGAGCGCCTTCGGCGTTCCGCAGCAAGGTGTTCGTCCATGCCAGCCAGACTCTCTCGCCGGCGCGTGTGGTGACTTCACTCTCGAGGTGAGCCAAAGAATCCGGTTGTGTCACGATGGCGTCGACCATCTGCTTGAAGGTATCACTGTTTTGCTCAAACGGCGATACGATGATGCCGGTTATGGACCTCCCGGCAAGCTCCCGACGTGAATAGCCAAAGAGCCGCTCTCCGTAGTCGTTGATGAACTGCACATTGCCGTTTAAATCCCACTCAACAATGACGCCCGAAATGTTCTGCACCAGATGTTCATACTGGGCCTTGCTCTGCGCAAGCTCACGGGTTCTCGCGACAACATAGCCCAAGGCAAGGAAAACCGGCATAAGGAAAAAAATGCCGTACAGGAAAGACCATTTTTTTGCCGAAGCAAGCACCAATTGCTGATCATGGGAGATCTGCTGAAAATATATGCCAGTGCCGATATAGGCGTCAAGTTCGGGAATGCCGAGAACAAACGTCAGCTTCTCTTTGGTAACAGATGAATCCGGAATATAGTAAGAATGCCTTACGAAGCCGCCTTCAGGGGATTCCTGCGCGGTGCGGACAAACTCCCGGATAGCGTACCTTTCGAGCCCGTCTTTGAAATTCCGGATGCTGGTCAACTCCTTGTGCGGTTCAAGCGGCAGTTCGAGCATCCTGCCGTCATGCGCGCCCATGAAGATGTAAGACAGGCCATGGTCGTCTTCAGAGACCATGCGGCGCACTTCTGCGCGCACGCGTGTCAATGCCTCGTCTTTTGAGAGCGAGCCCTGCGTGTAGCTTTTTACGGTGTCGGAGAGAGAGCCTTTTGCGAGCAGAACCAGTCGACGGAGATGATCTCTATGCCGGTCTTCCGACTCGGTGAGAATGTCTCTGGCCCACTTATCAAACGAAAGGTAAAACGCGGTAATCACAAGAGCGGCGCTTATCACGATAACCATAATCGGATACAATAGCGCTTTGCCGGGTGTCATGGCGACCCACCCCCTCTCTCTTGCTGACATGTCATATTATAGCAAGGAATCACCATGAAAATGCCGCGCTGTGGTCACTCAGCGCGGCACCCTGATATTTGCTCAGCCTCAGACTTCAGAACGCATAGACGAACTTCAGCCAGAATTTATCCCCTTCCGGCCTGTTCTTCACCGCGACCTCATGCTGGTACTTGAAAGCGAAACTCATGTTTTTATAGTCATACTTCACCTGCGGACCGAGTGCGAATGCCTGCCCCTTGAATCCGTCCGTGCCGACTTTTTCGCCGTTCACCTCGTCATTGGTTATCTGCTTGTAATAATACCCGCCGACGCCGAGACTCCAGCCGCCGGTCTTGTAGCCCAGCGTGTAGTCGAGATGAAATTCCTGACCGGACAGGTAGCTGGTGTCGGTGTTTTTTGTGTTGAAATCGTACATGAGTTTGACTGACGCATCGAATCCGCAGTCCGCAGTGTAGGTAGCGGCGAGAATCGGCTCGAAGGTCCAGTAGTTGCGCCCGATATTGGCAAGGTCGTTCCTGTCATGCGCGCCGGTTGGGAGATAGATGTCAACGCCGGTTGCAAAGTGCCAGTTTTTTGAATGCCATGACAGAATAAACGGATCGATAATGATGTCGCCCAGGCCGGTCTTGTTGTCCTTTGCGCCCATCATCTTCACATCCAGATGCACCAGCGGAACGAACACATGCATGCCCCAATAGCCGCCCAGAATCTGGTGCTTTGTCACATGGATAAAGCGGAACACATTGGCGGTGGCGTTGACCCTGAAATCAGGGACAAGCTTGTCGCCGTTGCCGTCATTCAGCCGGTTGGCAGTATAATGCGTGAGGTAGTTGATGAAATACGTCCCCGGCGGCGGGACAGCGCCAGCCATAAAATCTTCAGCCCCGTTCGGATAGGCGCCGCCGCCGCCCTCGGTTGCACTGACAAGCGCGCTGTTTCCTGTACCAAGAACCAGCAGAATACAGAACACCATCACTACCTGCAGCATTCTCCATTTCTTCATTTCAACACTCCTTACGCGCAAGATTGAACAAAAAACCGGCAATCATGACCGGTCACCGCCTAGTTTGCCAAATTATAACGGACGCGGCTGGAGAATTCCAAAACAAAAATCACTCTCCAGCATAATAACCGCTCCGAAATTCAAGATATGCTTGACTTGATGCAAGCAGTATCCTCAATATACTCTAAAGGTGACAGGTGCATAGCGACACTCAAGGCAACGACTCTTCCCTCAAAAACAGTGTGCCAGGCGAAGCACATTCAGTTCAAGTCGGCAGGCATACTGAAAATAGCCATTCCCGCCCGATAGCAAAAAAAAAGATCACGAATATCCTTAATTTCATCAATTTCCGGGGCGGTACAATCCGGGCTGTTTTTCAGCACCCCCGCTACGCTACGACCGTATGTTTCAAGGCACGGCCGCAGCCACTCCTAAGTGACTACCTTGAATGCGTCTGGGTGTCGAAAGCTGAGATTCCCCTAGATCTTGCCGATTACCGTTTCGTAAACGTTCTTCTCGATAACGACCTGAGACTCATATCCGTTGGAGCGGAGGTGCAAAGCATTTCCGGAGAAGGCATTAGTTTCAGCATCGCTGACAGCGGCTATCAGATAAGCTGCCGTTCGGTGAAACGTCATGCCTCCGCTGCTGATATAAGCGTGGAACTCATGCATAATAGTACTCTTTTTCGAGGGACTCTGGGAGATTTCCATGCAGTCTCGTTTTCGGTCGTGATGGCGCATGATGACAAACAGCCTTTTTTCTGGCTGAAGGCTGCTGAAAATCTCTATGTGCTTCTTAAACGCGGCAGTGACATAATTTTTACGGGTGAATGTCAAGTCGTACGTCAGACTGATCATGCGCATACAAGAGTTATCGTTTTGCGCCCGCTCAGAAAGAATGTTCCCCGCTTCAGCGCAAAAGCAGCCCGCTGCCACCGCTATCGACCCATGCCGGCGCCGACTGTTTTCTTCCTTCATCCGCTGACGCTGCAGCCGGTTCATCTGCAGATTGACGAAATCTCGGGTGGGGGCTTTTCGGCACATGAATATTATGACAGTTCAGTGCTCGTGCCGGGGCTCGTTCTGCCGGAAATTCACATCGAGATAGCAACTACCGCTTCTTATACCTGTAAGGGGCAGGTAATCTACAGCAGGGTTCTTGCTGAAGAGGGAGAGCGTTTGACGGTAAAGAGCGGGATCGGTTATCTCGAAATGGGCATGCGGGACCAGACACTGCTTTCAAACTATTTAGCGCGGATGGAGAATGACAAAACGCACACCTGCGGCAGGGTGGATTTGGACGCTCTGTGGCAGCTTTTCTTCGAGAGCGGCTTTGTCTATCCGGAAAAGTACGAAAGCATTTCACGGCAGAGAGACCAGTTCAAGGAAACCTACAGGAAGCTGTACCTGAAGAATCCTGATATTTGCCGGCATTTCACCTATCAGGACAAAGGCGAACTCGTGGGGCACATCTCCATGATCCATGCATATGAAAAGACCTGGCTTTTTCATCACATGGCCGCAACAGCTCATGGACTCAGGGCCGGCCTTGCCGTGTTAAGCCAGGGGGCTTGGCATGTTAACTCATGCTACATGCTGAATGGAACGCCAATGGATTATCTGCTTGCCTACTACCGGCAGGAAAACAGGACTCCGCGAAGCTTGTTCGGCGGATACAAGGAAAAGCTGAACAATTCGAAGGCCTGCACGATTGATCCTATGGCATTCGCTCATCTATCTAAAAGCGATCTGCCGCCCGAATCTCTGCGCAGTTTTCTGCAGCTCAAAAATGCGGAAATCATTCCGGCCCGACCTTCCGACATCGCAGAGCTTGAAAAGTTTTACCAGCACGTCAGCGGAGGGTTGCTGCTTCGGGCGCTTGACCTCACCACAGACACATACACGGCTGATTCACTGAACAGGATTTACGAGAACAGCGGATTTTCCCGCGCGCGGCATGTTTTTGCGCTCCTTATCAAAGGCCGGCTCCATGCGGTAATCGTATTAACCTCGACCGATATCGGAATAAACTTGTCGAATGTAATTGACTGTGTCAAGTTTTTTGCGATTGAACACGACGTGCTTGATACGTTACTGGTGTCGGCAGCGCTGGCCCAGGTAGCCCACTTGGTCAGCCACGATGAGATTACCCTTATGATGTTTCCTGTGGAATTTGCGGTGAAGAAGAGACTCCCGATGGAGAAAATCTATAACGCATGGGTTCTTTACCTTCCAGAGGGGGCGCAGGCCTTTCTTCATCACATCGATGAAATCGTTCCGCATCGAAATGAAAGAGAAACTACGGCATGATAATGGGTTCCCAATCGATGCGGTCACTGCTTCACGTGCGACTGTCAGACCCCGTTAATCTGAGGGGAAAGGCGGCACGCTGATGGCGAATCGGAGTGTCAGCCCTGAAAGCCGAATATACAACAGCCGCATACTGGATAATTATGTCAGGCTCTTAAAGCTTCGCTACCCTTATATCAATATCAATGAACTGCTCAAGGCTGCCGGGATAGGAGCGCATCAGGTTGCCGACCCGGGGCACTGGTTTACCCAGGCTGAAGTAGATCTGTTTTATGAAAAGGTCAAAAAGGCAACGGGCAATCCGAATATTGCCCGTGAAGCGGGACGTTATACGGTCTCCCCTGATGCTATGGGGTTGGCAAAACAGGCTCTTCTTTATCTTGCAGGGCCCACTAAGGTTTACGAACTTATTGACCAATGGATGCCAAAATTCACGAAGGGCGGGATTACCCGTTCCCGGAAGATTTCAAACAATGTAGTGGAAATTACAGCATTGCCGCATGAAGGAGTGCAGGAAAAACCTTTTCAGTGTGAGAATCGCATGGGATATTTTGAGGCAATTCCAATGTCCTTCGGTCATCTCAACACGACACTCGAGCACCCCGAGTGTATTTTTAAAGGCGGCAATGTCTGCCGTTATATAGTTTCGTGGGAAGTAAAATTGAGATCGAACATCTGGAAACGCATCCGCAATGTCACCATTGCCGCCGCATTGCTTCTGTGCGCGCTGGCGGCATTCTATAATGCCGCATTTGCAATTCAAACGCTTGCGCCCTGGGCTCTCGCTTTGGTTCTGGCTATGGTGTTATATGAAAAAGTTCTGGAAAAACATGAAGTATTATCTGCTATTGACCATTTCAGGGAAAGTGTCGAAATACAGCAGGAAAAAATCGCAAGCAATTATAACAATGCTCTTGTCATCAATGAAATCGGTCATGCGCTGAGCAAGCAGATTCCGGAAAGTGCCATGCTCGAAAATGTCGCACGCATACTGCAAAGCCGTCTCGATTTCGATCGCGGCATGATTCTGCTGGAAAATAAACTGAAAACCGAGCTGGTTTTCCGTGCCGGATTCGGCTATTCAGACGAACAGCTTCATTACCTGAAGGCTACGAACTTTCATCTTAATCCGCAGTCAAAAGGGGTTCTTGTCCGGTCATACTATGACCAGAAGCCTTTTCTGGTGAATAACATCGACGATATCTCCGATCTCATCTCCGCCAGAAGCCTTGCATTCGCAAAACACATAGGCACGCATTCTTTTATTTGCTGCCCTATCGTTTACGAAGAGACATCCCTCGGTGTCCTTGCGGTCGACAATATCAAAACGAAAAGACCCCTGATCGAGAGCGATAAACTCCTGCTTATGGGTATTGCGCCGGAAATCGGCGTTGCGATGCACAATCTATTCTTGACGAACGCCGCCAAGAAACAGTTTTACTCTATTCTGAAAACTCTGGCTGCAAGCATCGACGCACGCGATTTTCTTACGGCGGGCCATTCCGAAGTAGTGACCGAATATGCGGTCGGCATATGCGAGGAACTCGCGCTGTCAGATGATGAGTGCGAGGCAATCCGCGTTGCGGCTCTTTTGCATGATTACGGGAAAATCGGCATTGATGATGCCATTCTGAAAAAGGACGGGGAACTGACGGCAGAAGAGTATGAGATAATTAAAACACACGCCCGAAAGACAAAAGACATCCTGCTGAAGATTGAATTTGACGGCATATACAAGCATGTTCCGGCAATTGCCGGTGCTCATCACGAACGGTACGATGGAACCGGATACCCTGACGGACTGAAGGGAGCAGACATACCGCTTGGCGCACGCATTATTGCTGTCGCAGACTTTGTGGAGGCTATAACGGCAAAGCGTCATTACCGGGATCCCATGCGAAAAGAGACTGCTCTGGCGTTGCTTGAATCCCAGAGAGGCATCCATTTCGACGGAGTGGTTGTCGATGCCTTTCTGCGATTCTATCACAAGAGGTTCGAATCCACAGCCTGACCACTATATGCGGGGACGTCTGCCTCTGCACGAAATGAGGGGTGTATAGGTAAAGCGCCCAGGGTCACAAAAGAAAGCCTCAAACTCCATCAGAAATTCCCGGTATCCTCCTGCATAACGTCCAAAGTCGTAACCGAGATTTTTTGCGGAAACCGATATCTTTTTTATCCAGTTAAACGCATCAGCCTCTTTCAGTTCCCCGATGATAAGATGGTGTGCGCTGACATCCACAGCAATGTCTTCATAGCCAAGGCGATATATGTGGGAATAGAGCTTCCGCCCGGCGTAGGGGTCAAAATTGGCTTTTTCCACTGCCAATTGAGCAAGGTCAAGCATAGTCTGCTCCAGCCCTGCCGGCGCATGATAATGATTCAGTGAGTTGTGGTCAAGGTCCAGAAGGCAAAGTATTCCGCCGGGACGGACGATACCGGCAACATTTTGCACCACTTCGAAAGCGTTCGCGCTGAAATATTCAAGCACGAAACGGAGCCATACGAAATCAAATTGCCCTAAATCATCAAGCGGTTCTGTTATATTCTTGCAGACAAATTCAATCCCCTGCGCCCCATATCGTTCCAATGCAAAAGCAAGTCTCTGCGGCGACTGATCAATGCCGATAACGCTTCCGCCGGGCTGAACAAGCCCGTGAAATACTGCTGAAGTCTTGCCGGAACCGCAACAGACGTCCGCAACGCGCATTCCAGGCTGAATTCCGGCCCATTGAGCCTGGCGGATAACCGCGCTCACATCAGTTTTCACGTCCAGACGTTCAGCTTCCTCCGAACTTTCCATCAGATACCGCGATCCAATCAAGTAGTGCCTCCCTGAAATGATAAGAGCAGCTCAAATGCATTGCGGGAACTGACCGAAAATGCATGCCTGCTGCTGTAAACAACCATATATCTATTGCGTAATATTAGCATAATGATATGAACATGTTGGAAGAGCAGAGATATGCAGTTCTTCGGTATAATAACAAATGATTTTATCAAGGCATTGAAACCAGATTTTGAGAGGAGGGGCAGTTTATGGACATGAGGAGAGTCAGGGTCGCTTTCCTGGTTATTGTCTCCGGCTTTCTGATGGGACTTGCCGCAGTTGATTGCCATGCTTCCGGATTCGGCATTTTTACGCAGGACAGTGCGTCGACAAGTCAGGCAAGTGCTACAATCGCTCATGCCGATGGGCCGTCAGCCGTATTCTTCAACCCCGCACTGATAAACCAGTTGCCAGGCACGCAGATTTCACTAGGCACCACGCTCATCATACCGTCCCGCCAATTTACCAACACCTCGACAGGACAGACAACGAAGACTGAGCGCCAGACGTTTTTCCCTTCCAATCTGTATATCACACATGCGGTGAATGACAAGCTGAGTTTCGGCTTTGGCATGTACAATCCGTTCGGCCTGTCAACGAAGTGGCCAACAGACTGGGAAGGCCGTTATCTTGCCACCAACTCCGAACTGACAACCTTGGCAT
This sequence comes from uncultured Nitrospiraceae bacterium, assembly GCA_964392915.1. GTDB lineage: Bacteria > Nitrospirota > Thermodesulfovibrionia > Thermodesulfovibrionales > Dissulfurispiraceae > JAAYUK01. The sequence continues at coordinate 2,558 of CAYMRS010000047.1, read as the reverse complement.
TTAATCCGGTAGTGTCCGTCAGAGTTACACCCTGGCTGTCTGTAGCTGCCGGCGCAGTCTATTTGCGGGTGGAGAGTACCCTGGAGCGTCAAATGGATTTCTCCGCATTTCTTTTGCCGGATGGTTCGCAGAAATTCAAAGGGTCCGGAGACGGCATTGGCGGCAACCTTGGCATTCTTATTGAGCCGGCAAAGGATATCTCAGTCGGTCTTTCGTACAGAAGCAAAATCCGCGCATCCATTGATGGAAATGCGTCGTTCGAATTGCCGGCAGCCGGGGCGCCCCTGCTCCCCCTGCTTTTCCCGAATACTACGGGACGCGCGAAAATCGATCTCCCCGCGCAGGCATATTTTGGAGTGTATTTCAGACAGCTCTACCCATTTACTTTTGAGGTCGCGTCCCGTTGGGAACAATGGTCTTCATTCAAGGAATTGAATATTCAGTTTGGTCAGCCCGTATTCTTCAGCATGAATGCAGTAACCCCTCGAAACTGGCGTGATACATGGACCGGGATGATCGGCATGAAATACCAGCTGGTCGATACGGTTGCGCTCATGGGAGGATATTTGTATCAGCGCGGAGCCGTACCGGACGCAACGTTTGAGCCGGCGATTCCCGATGCCGACAGCCATCTTTTTACTGTCGGAGCGAGCATCAAGCCGACGAAATCGCTCAGCATCGATGCAGGCTACGGATATCAGCGTCTGCTGAACCGCACGAAAAACAATACAATCGATGATAACCTGACAGACGGTTTCTTCAACCCCGCGACTGCAGCAAACGGCACCTACAAGTCGCGTCTTCACATGGTTTCTCTGAATCTTTCCTACAGGTTTTAAATGCTCTCGTGAGGTCAGACTGCTTCGGCAGTCTGACCAGTGCATCAACTTCTTCGGGAATCCCTTTTGCGATATAATATCAGTAGTGTCCGGTAAAAAAAGAGAAGTGCATAGCCTGAAGACTCAGATATTAGCAGGGTGCTGAAAAACTCCTGTTGCAAAATGCACAGTTAAAAACGACTCTCTCAGAGGCTCAAGAATCGAAAAACTCGGGGCAATCCATGTCGGAACATCCCCCAAAATTGACTCCGCTGATCCCAAGAATGCCTTTTTCAGCAACCTGTTAGCAGGTTGCTGAAAAACTCTTCAAAGGACGGTGCTCTGTACGGTATAGTTGAAGAGCGCCAAATATCGAGGAGGATACGTGCGAGGCATCAACGAACCACAGGGGCTCATGTTTCACTGTTTCAGCTTGGACAGCAGAGTGCCGCAAGACCATCCGCTACGAATAGTTAAAGATCATACTGATGTCATTTTGAAAGATCTGAGCGAAGTATTTGAGCAGATGTATAGCACGACGGGGCGCCCCTCTGTACCTCCTGAGCGCCTTCTGAAAGCCCAACTTCTGATTGCCCTGTTCAGCATCCGTTCTGACCGTCTGTTTTGCGAGATGCTGGACTACAACATACTGTTTCGATGGTTTCTGGACATGAACCTTGAAGAAGCATCGTGGGATGCCAGCACATTCACCAAGAACCGGGATCGTCTGCTTGAACATGATGTGGCCCGACAGTTTTTTGAAGCAGTTGTTCGTGTAGCAGAGGCTGAGAAGTTGCTCAGTGATGAACATTTTACCGTAGACGGCACGCTGATAGAAGCATGGGCAAGCATGAAGAGCTTTCGCCCCAAAGACGAAGACCCGACCAATCGGCCCCAAACCGATGACGATAGAAGCAATCCATCTGTAGACTTCCACGGGGAAAGGCGATGCAATGAAACGCACCGAAGCACTACCGACTCCGAAGCGCTTCTGATGAAGAAGGGCAAAGGCAAAGAAGCAAAGCTATGTTTTGGAGCTCATGCACTGATGGAGAACCGTAATGGTATTCTGGTGGATTTTATCGTTACACAGGCAACCGGGGATGGCGAGCGCACAGCGGTTCCAATCATGCTTGACCGGCAGAAACTCAAAGGACTAAGGCCCAAGACGATCGGCGCAGACAAGGGCTACGACACCAGAGACTTTATCAAGGAACTCAGAGAGCGGAAGATCACACCGCATGTTGCCATGAATGACAAACGCCGAGGAGGATCGGCCATAGACGGCAGAACCTCCAGGCACGAAGGGTATACAATCAGCCAGAGACTCAGAAAGAAAGTGGAAGAGATCTTCGGATGGATGAAAGTTGTTGGAGGGTTCCGGCGAACGCGGTTCAAGGGCGTTGAGCGGACGGAATTACAGGGACTGTTTGTTGGAGCTGCATACAATCTGGTCAGAATATCCCGATTACTGACGTTGCAAGCGGCAACTCCATGAGGCCAATGCCCCTACCTTCAGCATCTCGAATCCTGATGAGCTCCTCAGGGGGGCAGAATCAGAGGGCAACCCCGCATATATTGCCCACAAATCCATGGTTGATTAGCTCACTTGAGCCAGTTGCACGCAAAAATGCGAGTTTTTCAGCAGCCTGTTAGATTATAAAGGGCGCCAAACCCAAATCTGATTATCAGATTCCATGATGAAGAAAGAAACAAGACGCTGGTGTTTCTGACGAACAA
>CAYMRS010000046.1:0-20204 GCA_964392915.1 uncultured Nitrospiraceae bacterium | reverse complement strand
GCTGCTGCCTTCTTCGGGGCTGCTGCCTTCTTCGGGGCTGCTGCCTTCTTCGGGGCTGCTGCCTTCTTCGGAGCTGCTGCCTTCTTCGGGGCTGCTGCCTTCTTCGGGGCTGCCTTGGTAGCTGCCATAGTTACGCCTCCCTTACTAAGGATATATTTACACAATCATACAGTATAAAAATATCAAACTTCAAGCACTTATATATTTTTTTTGAGCGGAATCTCGGAACCGTGCGGTACGGTTTTGTTAAACATTCGCCGATTCAGAAATGCGGCAAACCGCACAACCCTGCAAATCAAGCATTATCAGGCATTCAGCTCAATCAATCCAACGGCGCATCTCGTTTCTGCCATCCGGTATGCAGGTATCACCTGCATACATCATGATATTTTTTTGATTTCTTTTTCATCATAAATTACTTCCGCTGGAGACGTGTGATATTTCTCACACAAAATAATGATGCTGCCCAGCCTTTCATGATTATCATGCATCCCCATCATCTCGATTGCTTCCGGCAAGCTCTGTCAGAGTGATATGCTTCTTGAATTGGCCGCGTGGTCTTCTGCTTTTCCGGTCCTTCTGCTATAATCTATCCAAAGCAAAAGTGAACAGCCCGTGCATTTCTTGCCAGGCACGAGCATATGGTTCGAACATGAAAACAACAATGCAGATATCACAACCTGAACTATTCGAAGCAAAAACAGTTCGAGACATTCTCAGCGATACATTTGTGAGTGTCACGCCTGACATGGCAGTACCGCATGCTCTCGAGTTATTGCGGCGCTATCGGTTGCGCTGCCTCGCGGTAACATACAACAATAAGCCCATAGGAACATTTTCCTCGCGCAATCTGCTTCTCGCCGCCCATTATCGCAGGGATCTCCCGGTCCTTTCGATCGAAGCGGTGATGAGCTCACCTGTTATTGCGGTGCCTGACAGCACGCCGCTTTTTGACGCATTCGCCCTCATGCTCAGTGAGCATGTTTCTTTTCTTGCAGTTGTCGATCACAATGAAGGCTGCGTCGGCATGGTGTCGCGAGCCGGCATGGTGAATGTACTCGGCGTATCATTCTTTTATGAAAAAAAATCGGTCGCTGAGATCATGTCGCGTACCGTTGCCACCGCCCAACGCGGCGAGAAACTCTCCACCGCATGCGCCAGAATCGCTGAAACAGGAGAGTCCTGCGTTCTCCTGGAGCACGAACACAAACCGCTCGGCATCCTTACTGCGCATGATGCAAGCACGCTCATCCTTGCCGGTTCGGATCTGTCAGCCCTCAGGATAGAAGAAGTCGCAACAAAACCGATCATCAGCATCTCACCGTCGGCGTTGATTGATGAAGCGGTCGCCTTGATGAATACCCACGAAATCACCAAGCTGCCGGTTGTCGACAGGTCAGGCCAGATCGTCGGCCTGCTTACAGAAGATACTGTGCTGGCAGGTGTTGAATCGCCGTATTTTCGTGCATGGAAAGGCGTGCTGCAGCAGAAGCGGGATCAAATCATGGAGAGAAACCGTGAACTCGCCCAACGTTCGCTTTTCCTTGAACAGATACTTACCGTTGCAACCGACACCGCTATCATTGCAACCGACCTGTATCTCAAGATCAAGTATTTTAATGATGCTGCCGCCATGCTCCTTGGAGCGAAGCCCGCTGAAGTCATCGGGGTAAGACTCCCGGATCTTTTCGCCCGGGCTGAGTTCGAGCAGGTTCATTTTTCACGCGGAATCGATGCGGTGCAGCGAAAACACAAATATGCCTATGCCACGGAATTCTTCCGCGAATCAGCGCACACTCAGCTTGACTGCTGGGTAACCGGCATCCGCGCTGAAGACGACCTTCTCTCGGGGTATATCTGGATGGCGCGTGATGTTACCGAACACCGCGAACTTGAAGAGAGACTGCGCCGTCCTCTTTTGCAGTGCAAACTGACAGGCCTGCTGAACCGTCAGTCGCTGCTCGATTCGCTTGCGAGGGAAATCGACCGAACCAGCCGCTACGGTTCGCCGTTTTCGATTATCATGTTCGATGTCGACCGCCTGAAGGCTTTGAATGACTCGTTCGGCCACCATACCGGCGATGCGGTGCTTCGCCAGATTGCCGCCATGGTGTCTGCCAATATTCGCCGTGTTGACATTGCCGGACGATGGGGCGGCGGAGAATTTGTCTTGATTGCTCCGGAATCCTCCGAGTCAGAGGCGACAATGCTTGCTGAACGCATACGCGAGATCATTGAGGGGCATTATTTTGATGAGGCCGGTGAAGTAACCCTCAGTGGCGGAGTGGCACAGTACCACGGTGAAGAGGATGCCGATGCTGTCATCCGCAGGGCAGAAAAAGGACTTGCACGTGCAAAGGGCCGGGGCCGCAACCGCGTAGAATCGGCTTAGCATTCCATATTTTTCCGCGTCACTCAATCTCGTTCACCCGCCCGCATAATTAGGCACAATGCTTTCTGATATGCAAGCTTGACTGAATTGCCTGAGGACTGATCTGTGTTCCTGCCGTCAAAACACTTTCATGCCTGCGCATTTGCCGCAAGTCTCCCCGATTCAGTAGAATAGACGGCGTTGGGAGTGCATAAGGTTCTGGTGTCCTTCCCGGACTTCAAATCCGGTGTTGCCGGCCACAATCCGGCAGGGTGGGTTCGATTCCCACACACTCCCGCCATTTTTTCTGCATCCTCTTTTTCGTGTTTTACGATTATAATTCAGATATGCCCGTATCGGAACTCATCGCCCGCTGCAGATCGACGCAAACAACACTTGCGGTTGCCGAATCATGCACCGGCGGGCGGATAGCCGATCTCATTACGAACGTCCCCGGTGCGAGCACCGTTTTTCTTATGGGCGTGGTGGCATATTCACAATCCGCGAAAATCACTATGCTCGGTGTTCCGTCGACCATCCTTGATCACTATGGTATGGTCAGCACCGAAACAGCATCAGCGATGGCTGAACGCATGCGCATATTGGCGCATGCTGATTACGCAGTTGCCACTACCGGCAACCTTGGACCTGATGTCCTGGAGGGCAAAGAATGCGGGCTAGTCTATATTGCGGTCAGATCTTCCAGGAGAGTTTACTCCCGTACGCTTCATCTCGGCGGGGATCGCACCAAAAACAAACATGATGCCTCGCTGGCGGCACTGATGCTGCTTGCCGAAGTAGTGGATAAGGAAGCGTCCGATGCCTGACAAACTGCCTGAAGCAAGAATGACTGAAATGGAGCATCTCGTCAAGGAATTAAACGAACACAGCCATCGGTATCATGTACTCGACGAACCGATTATTTCTGATGCGGAGTATGATCGCCTTTACCGCAGACTTCTCGATCTCGAAACCGAATGCGGCATTGTTCTTCCGGACTCACCAACACATCGCATCGGGGCCGCGCCGCTCGAAAAATTCGAGAAGGTTCGCCACACGGAGCCGATGCTCTCACTTGAAAACGCTTTCTCTCGTGATGAAATCATCGATTTCGACAGGCGACTGAAGCGGTTGCTCAGGACCGATGACGAGATCGAATACACTGTGGAACAAAAATACGACGGGCTCGCCGTCGAACTCACCTACCGGCACGGCCTGCTCTGGCGGGCTTCGACACGGGGAGACGGATACGAAGGAGAGGACGTCACCGAGAACATTCGCACCATCCGTGCGGTCCCGCTGAAGCTTGCGAACAGAGAGCGCCTTCCCGAAGAGATCGACATTCGCGGTGAAGTCTACATGGACATCGCAGAGTTTGAAGAGCTCAATACAGAGCGGCAACATGCGGGAGAACAGCCATTCGCAAATCCCCGCAATGCGGCAGCCGGCAGTGTCCGACAGCTCGATCCCGCCATTACTGCCCGGAGAAAACTCCATCTTGCCTGCTACGGCCTTGGTGCCGCGCGCGGCATTTCATTTTCGAGTCAGGATGCCTTTGTCCGGTGGCTCGAAACGGAGCGGTTTCCTGTCCCCGCGCGCATGCATAAAGTTACCGGCATCGATGCGGCGCTTGCAGTCGTGGCAGATTTTGAAGCGCATCGCGCAACATTCAATTTCGAGACTGACGGAGCTGTTATTAAAGTCAATGAGTTCTCTCTCCAAAAAACCCTCGGAACCAAAACACGTGAACCGCGATGGGCAATCGCATTCAAGTTCGCCGCCCATCAGGGGACAACCCGAATCAATGCTATCATCGCAAGCGTCGGCAGAACCGGCGTCATTACGCCTGTTGCCGAACTGGAGCCGGTTCAGATCGGCGGCGTCAAAGTTTCGAACTCGTCGCTGCACAACTGGGACGAAATTGCCCGTAAAGATATCCGCATTGGTGACACGGTTATTGTGGAGCGCGCAGGTGACGTTATCCCGCATGTTATCTCAGTGATCAAAGAGAAGCGGACAGGGCACGAGAGGGTCTTTCCGGCACCGCGGACCTGCCCTGCATGCGGAGGATTCGTCGTGCGGGAAGAGGGAGAGGTCGCGGTGAAATGCGTTGCGCTCGACTGCCCGGCCCAGACACGCGAGAAGATCATCCACTTTGCATCGCGCGGCGGCATGGACATCGAGGGGTTGGGTGAAAAAAACGTGGAACTGCTTCAGGAGAAGGGACTCATAAAGCATTTTGCCGATATTTATACGCTCTCAAAGGACGACCTGATACAACTGCCAAGATTCGCCGACAAATCGGCACAGAATCTTGTCGATGCGATTCGCGCCTCAAAAAAGACGACTCTCTCACGATTTATCTACGCGCTGGGAATCTCCCAGACAGGAGAGTACGCGGCAAAACTGATCGCCCGGAACTTTGAAACCCTGCAGTCGCTGTATCATATAACGCCGGACAGACTGCTCGCCATTCGCCAGATTGGGGAGAAAACTGCCGGCGCACTTGCGGGCTTTTTTCAGGATGAAAGCAACCTCCGCGCGCTTGACCGCATTCTGGAACTTGGGCTTAGGCTCTCAAACCCTGACTTTGCGACTCACCAGCGGGCAGCCCGCCCCCTTGACGGAATCACCTTCGTCATTACGGGCACATTGCCGACCCCCCGCGCGGAGGTCGAAGATTTAATCGAGCAGAATGGAGGATATGCATCGCCATCGGTATCGAAATCGACAAGCTATGTTCTTGCGGGAGAGAACCCGGGCTCAAAACTTCAAAAAGCCAAAGCTCTCGGCATTCAGGTAATAGGATATCATGATCTCCTCCGCATGCTGAAGCCGAAACCTGCGCAGCAGAAACTTTTTTCATAATCGTGCGCTGATTATCAGCCCGAGACCGCGAGATATTCAGCCGCTCTTTCGACATTTTCCCTGCTTCCGATAAGAAGAAGCAGATCGTCGGCGTGCAGATGAAAATCCGGGGACGGATTCTGATGAACATCGTCGCCCCGCTGGACTGCCAGAATGGTTGCACCCGTCTCGGCGCGCAATCTGAGCGCCTTGATCGACAGCCCGTCCGCGCGCGCTCCCTTGAGAATCTGGTATGTTTCCGTATGGAGTCCCTTGAGAAAGGATTGCCGCTCCGAGAGGGTTTTCGCAGGCAACCGAACGCCCCGCAACATGGTGTAATTATCATCCCTGATCTGTTCAATGCGTTGATTGATGACATTTTTGGGAACGTGATAGTGATGAAGAACGCGGGCGAAGATCTCGACCGATGTCTCGAACTCTTCGGGAATGACTTCATTTGCCCCGGCCGCCTTCAAATCATCCATCTCCGCCAGATAGCGGGTACGCACAATAATCCGGAGCTGCGGGTTCTCATGGCGGGCTATCTGAACCACGCGGCGCGTTGCGGCGGCATCTGAAATGGCGATGACAAGGATGCGGGCGGAATGGACATGGAGATGGTGCAGTATTTCAGGACTGGTGCCGTCCCCGAAAAAGATGGGTTCCCCTTTCTGATGCATCTTCCGCACTGTTGAGCTGTTCATTTCAAGGACAACATACGGAATATCCGCGTCGCGGAGCACGCCGGCAAGATTCCGGCCATTCAGGCCGAACCCGACAATAATGACATGCCCGAGCAGTGTTTCGGGGTACAGTTCCTGCGTCCGCGCCTTCCGGTATTTATCCAGAGCCTGCATAGGTCGCAACCTGAAAATACGCTCCGAAAGCCCTGCTGATGATACAACAAACAGGGGCGTCAGCATCATGGTAAAGACCGATGCCGAGAGAAAAAGCTGGTACATCTCATTGGAAGGAATGAGTCCCGCTGCCTTGCCGGCCGCCGCCAGAACAAACGAGAATTCTCCTACCTGCGCCAGACAAAAACCAGTCTGCATCGAGGGTCGCAGCGCCTGGCCTGCTCCGTATGCCGCAACAGCGGTGGCAATGAATTTTACGAGAATAATCATAAGCACAACACCGAAAACAACAGCGGCATTATTCATTGCAAAGCTCAGGTCGAGCAGCATGCCAATCGAGATGAAAAAAAGCGCGGAGAAACTTTCCTTGAGCGGAAGGATGTCCGAGACTGCCTGGGAAGAATACTCGGACTCCGAAATCACGAGGCCTGCAATAAAGGCTCCGAGCGCGAGGGAAAGGCCAAGCTCCGCGGTAAGCACCGCCGTTCCGAGGCAGAGCATGATAATCGTGATGACGAAAAGTTCCCGGCTCTTCGTGTGGACCACCTGATGTAGGATCTGCGGAACCGCCCAGCGTGAAGCAAGCAGAATGCCTGCAATAAACACCACTGCCTTGCCGAGGATAATGAGAATATCCAGCGCGCTTCCGCCGGTTCCAGCAAGTATGGGAATCAGCAGCATGAACGGCACGACACAGAGGTCCTGAAAGATAAGAATGCCGAGCGATGCCATGCCGTGCGGAGCATTCAGTTCCCCGCGATCCTGCAGCAGCTTGATGGCAATTGCCGTACTGCTCAGCGCTACAAGGAATCCGTCAAAAACCGCTGCCGCCAGTGTCTGACGAAATCCGAGCGAGGCAATTAATGTAACAATGAGGATGGTAAGGGCCACCTGCAGGAACCCCCCGCCGACAACAAGCCCTCTCATCTGTATGAGATTTTTCAGCGAGAATTCCAGTCCGATGACGAACATCAGCAGCACGACCCCTATCTCCGCGACCGATTCGACCATCTTGATGTCATGCACAAGGGCAAGTCCGTGCGGACCGGCGATGAGTCCGGCAAGAAGAAATCCGACGATAGACGGAACGCGAATTTTGCCGAGCAGGTAGACGACGATGGCCGAAACCCCGAAAACAATGACTAGTGAGAACAGATATTCATGCATTATGGTTGCTGCCTCATCATCATACGGACTTCCCTTTCCTGAGCTGAGCATTCATGAAACGACCACATTTCCTGCATACCGGCCGGTGTTGTTCACGTTTTACGATCTGGGCCTTTCCGCAGTGCGGACATCTCTTCAGCATGCCGAAAATTGTCGAAAAAAACGCGAATGGAAATACCATCAAGCATCTCCTCTCTGCCGCCACAATAAAACGCCGCAGCACAAACAGAAGCGTCTGCTCTCTCCAGCCCGCGCAAACATGAGAAATGGCGGAGATCCCCTGAGCGGAGGGTGAACGAAAAATAATAACTCTGGTTAATCATAACAAAAATGCACCGCCCAACGGCAAGGGAGTGCTGACGTTCAGGCGCTCAGTCTCCGGGAAGGCGGCACGCGTGCTGACTGGTTGTGTCGGATATCGAATCTTGACCCACGACCGGATATTTACCAGCCGGAAAGATATAAGCTATAGTAGAAAAATCAGGTGTTTGCCAAAAGGGGATCTTTAATGCCGGAACATACGGAACCGTCTGAAGAGCTCATCGAACAGCACGTTGCCGAAAGCAATACGCAGGCGGCTGTGTCCATGCTGTTTGAGCTTATTGTCCGCCACGCCAGAGAAAAGAACTTTCCAAAGGCGGAAGCCCTGCGCGCCAGGCTTTTCGAGATCGACGCGTTCGCTCTTTCAGAAATCGTCAAATCCGGTGACATCATCGAAGAGGAGAAACGCGGTACTATCTCCTCAAATCACCTGCGCCTCTGGGCAACCCTATTCAGCAGGCTTGCGCAGGAAGAAACCAACGCGCTCTATTACGCGTTCCGGAAAGCGCGGTACGATCCGGCCGCCGTTGTTTTCCGGCAGGGCGAGCACATGCCGCGTTTGTTCTTTATCAATGACGGGCAGGCAAAGCTTTCCTGCATAAGCGGCAACCGCGACGTTCTGCTGCGGAGTGTAGTACCGGGTGACGTGGCAGGCGATGAGTCCTTCTTTTCCTACACCGTCTGCACCCAGACGTTCACCGCTCTCACTTCTCTTGAAGTCCAGTATCTGGAGCAGGAGGTGCTTGCGACTTGGCGGGAATCCATGCCCGCGCTTGAAGAAAAACTCCACGAGTATTGCCTTGCCAAAAAGATGTCTGCGCAAAAGCTTGAGGAACCTGACCGGCGCTCTTATCCGCGCTTCAGGATAGCCGGCGCCATATCATTTCAGTTGCTCACTTCGCAGGGGGCTTCCATGGGAAACGTCTTCAGCGGAGACCTTTCAGATATCTCTCATAGCGGCCTGTCGTTTCACCTGAAGATTGCGACGCGGGACAATGCACGCATGCTGCTCGGGCGGACTCTCGGCATGAAACTGACGATTCCGGCCGGCGAGGTGGTCCTGACCGGCATCGTCGTTGCCGTGCATTCTCATCCGTTTGAGGACTATTCAGTGCATGTCCGGTTTCACAAGCTGCTGCCTGAACAGTCTCTCTCTTCCCTGCCGCCAATCAGATAATTACGCCTGCCCGCCTGAAACCAGCTCCGCGAAGGCTGCCCGAAGCCGCGCCGTGAATGGGCCGGGCCCGCCATCGCCAATCACCCGCCCGTCTATCTTCGTCACCGGCATGATTTCAGCTCCGGTTCCGGTGAGAAAGCACTCATCGGCGTTATATAAATCATAACGCGTCAGCGAAGCCGACTGACACGACATATCCAGACCGCGTGCCAGATCGACAACCGTTTGCATGGTAATGCCGTCCAGCGCTCCGTTGTGCGCCGACGGAATGCTCAGCGCCCCGCGCCTGATAATGCCGATGTTGTCCGCCGAACACTCAGCGACAAAGCCTTCGCGATTCAGCATAACCGCCTCCAGGCACCCGGCCCGCCGCGCCTCCAGCTTTGCCATGATATTGTTCAGGTAGTTGAGCGATTTGATGCGGGGGTCGAGACTGTCGGACGGAATGCGGCGCGTCGGCACCGTCACGATGTCCATGCCCTGTTCGTAGCATTCCGCCGGATACAGACGGATATCGCCAACGATAATGATCACGCTCGGCTTCGCGCACGATGCGGGATCAATGCCGAGGCACCCGACGCCGCGCGTCACAATCGGACGTATATAGCCGTCCGATTCCCCCGTTGCGGCGACCGTGTCGAGAATAGCTTTTTCCATTTCGCCGGGCGTCATCGGGATGGTGAGCAGAATCGCCTTTGCGCTTGCGTAGAGACGCTCTATGTGCTCATGAAGCTTGAAGACCCTGCCGTTATAAATGCGGATCCCCTCGAACACGCCGTCACCATACAGCAGCCCGTGGTCAAGAACCGATATTTTTGCGTCACCAACATCCATGATCTGTCCGTCGATATAAACCTTCATCACTCCTCCTCATCCGTAAAGACATCGCGCAGCTTCGCGTAATGCGCGCCGAACTTCTTCACCAGCGCGCCGTCGAACCTCCGCACAATCTTCATGATATAAATGTCATGTTTAATGTAGTCCTCAGCCAGCGTAACAAAGCCCTGATTCGTGCTCCAGGCGCCTTCGACCCGCCCGCTTTCATACAGCGTGCCCAGCAGAACTTCTGCGGAATCCCGTACGAGCACAATGCCCCGTCCGCCCTTCTCCTGATAAATCGTCTCCTCTATTGGATGTGCGTACATGGCGCTGATATTCGAGACCGGTGCCCCGAAGTGGATTATGGCCGCGCGCACCTTTCGTTTCAGTGCTTTCTGCAACGCCGGTTCAAGCAATGCGAACTCATCCTTCCAGAGCGAGATCATGAGCGTTTCCTGTGCGCCGTCGATCATCGAGACCGCTTTTTCAATCAAATATCCGGTATCCGGGATGTTCCAGATGGAGGAGCGCTGCGGCTGTTCGGACAGATGCGCGAGATCCTGCCGCAGGGACGCAATTGTCTGCGCGACCGTGCTTTGATAACGGCCGAGAAACTCATCCGAATTCATCGGCACAAACTGCCTGGTCCTGCCGCCCGCCGCAGAGGCAACCATGCCCCGTTCCAGCAACTTATCAATAACGTGATAAACCTTTGAGGTCGGAATGCCGGAAGCCTTGCTGACTTCGTAGGCTGATGCCGGGTGAGAATGGAGCAATGCAATATAAGCTTTTGCCTCGTATTCCGACAGTCCGAGCGTCATCAGTTTTTGTATGAGCGATTCCACAGTAACTACCTTGGTAGTTACAATAAAACAGCATGCGGGGAACAGTCAAGGCGGGAGAGCGCGAATGCGGGATCAAACGGCGCGGGAGGTGAGAATTTCACGCATGACAGTACTCAGGTCTTCGAAACGATATGGTTTTGCGACAACGCCCTTGAAACCATAGGCACGGTAATTTGCCATAATGGGGTCGTTTGAATACCCACTGGAGACAACGGCTGTGACCTCAGGATGCAGTTCCATCAACTGACGCATCGCGTCTTTCCCTCCCACGCCGCCGGGGATGGTGAGGTCCATAATCACCAGATCAAACGGTGTGCCCGCTTCAAGCGCTTCACGACAAGCCGCAATCGTATCAAGGCCGTCAGCAGTCAGAGCCGGCTCATAGCCCAGGTTCGACAGCATCTCGCAGATGAGTTCCCCGACGACGGAATCATCATCAAGAACCAGCACGCGTCCGCTGCCTGGCCGGATTGCCTCCGCGGCAGCGGCGGGCTCTGCCGCAGAACCGGGTACTGCCGGGAGATAGAAGGTAATAACCGTTCCCTGCCCTTGAGCAGAATCTGCCACGACAAAGCCGCCATGATTCCTCACGATTGAGAAGACTGAAGCTAGGCCGAGTCCGGTACCAGCTTTTTTCGTCGTAAAAAACGGAATGAATATTTTGCCGATGTCCTCCGGCGGGATTCCTGCCCCTGCATCTCGAACCCGGATACGAATATAATTTCCTGCCTCCAGTGTCGGAATGTCAGATGCACCGAGAACAACATTGGCGGCATTAAGATCGACAGTTCCGCCATCCGGCATCGCCTGATGCGCGTTGATAAGCAGGTTGTTCATTACCTGACTTATCTGCCCCGCATCGGCGTCAACCGGCCAGAGGGCAGGATCGGCCGTCACGCTGCAATTCACCTTTGCGCCTCGAAGCGCAAATGAAACCGCCTCTTCAATCACCGGCACGAGCGACATAATCTTCTTTGCCGGCTTGCCGCCGCTCGAGAAAACAAGCAGCTGTGATGAGAGTTCCCGGGCGCGCATGCATGCCTGCTCAGCTGCTACAAGTCTTTGCGACACATTTGTATTGTCCTCCACTAATATTTTCGCCAGTGAAATATTCCCAAGAATGCCGAAGAGCAGATTATTAAAATCATGCGCTATCCCCCCCGCAAGAATGCCGAGCGACTCCAGCTTTTCCGCACGCTGCAGCTCACGCTCATACAGCATCCGTTCCGTGACATCCGTGAGTGAACCGACAACGGCAACGGTTTTACCGTTCTCGGCTACAGGGGCTTCCCTGACTTCAACCCAGATCCTCTGTCCGCTCTTGCCGGCAAGCTCCAGAAGGTGCATAGGCTGGGCCTCTCCCGTTTCGATTGCCCGCTCCGTTCTTGCAAGTCCTTCACGGTTCACAGGGTTATCCGTGAGGTAATTCCGCCAGTCGCGCATTGCCTCTTCCGGCTCATATCCCAGGAACTCGCGCACCTGCGGGCTGACGTAAGTAAGAACGTGATTGATATCGTGAGCATAAAAAAGATTGGTGGAATATTCGAGGATTTGGCGCAGCTTCTGTTCGCTCTCGCGGATTCGCTTCTGCGCCTGCAGTTGCTGCGTGATATCCTCGCAGGCAAGAAGCAACTCTGTCCTTCCTGCTTTAACGACAACAAAACGGACAGTCTTGTCAGTCCCGTCCTTGCACTTCACAACAAAAATCTCGGAAACCGTTGTTTGTTGTTCGAGCTGAGCGAATGTCTCGCTCCAGCGTTTCATGACCGTCTCGCGGTATGCCGGATCAGGATATGCCTTCTGAAACCAGTGTTCGTTATCAGGGATATCCCGCAGGTCATACCCGAAAATCGCCTGAAACATTGGATTCAGATAGGAGATTCTCCCGTCAGCCGCTATCATAGCTATGCCGATCGGCACCGATTCCGAGAGCATGCGAAATCTCTCTTCGCCGATCCATCGCAGTTCCTCAGCCTCCCGGCGCTGTTTCTCCTCACGGGCACGCTCCTGAGATCTGAGCAGAAAGAGGATGAGAATCAGCAGGCTTGACAAGAAGAGTCCCGCAATAAGATACAAACGGTTTCTGAACCACTGAATGCCGTCAATCACATCCACTTCCGGAGTTGCAACAGCAACCGACCAGTACGTGTCCCCCAGATGAACGGGGACATACACCGCATGCTTGACAACAACCTCAACCCGGTCGCCGCGCGTTACCCCGCCCGCGTAAATTGCCATTCCTTCGTTTCCCCGCATCATCTGCTCTGCCATGGCAAGATCTCCCGGGTATTCAGACGATGTTTCATAGATGGTTTTGCCTGCGTGCCCGGGTGCCGGATGATAGAGATCGATGCCTTCACGGCTGATCATCCATGCATATCCATCGCGCCCTATGCGGATGTCGCGCAGGTACCGGCGGGCAATCTCGTCAACCGAAAATGCCGCTGCCAGAGTGCCCCGGTAGTCGCCTTTCTCAAATACCGGAACATGAAACGCAATCGCCCGGTATCCCTGCACCGCCTGAAACACATCGCTGATAACGGTTCGCCTTGTCTTCAGCGCTTCCGCAACATGTTTCTGCTTCGAGATGTCGACCCCTATGTGCTCAGCAGTGGGAACAGTATAGAGCATCTTCCCCTCGGGGCTTACTCGGGTTACAGATCGTAAAACACCTCCCGCATCTTCGTCGAATAGCTGCTGCATCTGAATCCGGCCGACTGGCGTCATGCGGGCAATATCAGGGTCTAATGCCAAATGTTTCAGAAGAGAGAGATAGCTCCGGGCAAACGTTTCGATACTGCGGGCAGCCTGCCTGGCATGAATGAACTGTCGTTCATTCAGTTCCGCCACAGCCCGCATACGCATATTTTCATAAGCATCCACGAGCAGCCAGCCGCAGCCAACAGTTACCACAAACAGCACCATAAAAAGGATACGGAAGGATATCACCGTTGCGTCCTCTGTAAATAGCGTCCCTTCATTCTTTCATACACTGCGACCCCTGTCAATGCGGTTTCAAAAATGAAGACGATATGCTTCCTCCGTGGTAAAATAAATCCCCTTCAGCAGAGGAGAATCGCTCTGGCTGAACGCTCTATCAAACAGGAGTTGGAATGACGAATCATAGAATCATAATTGCTGCAGAACTGCACATCAGTCCCGAGCAGGTCGATGCGGCGGCCCTATTGCTCGATGAGGGCGCAACCGTGCCGTTTATCGCCCGATACCGGAAAGAAGCAACCGGCACGCTCGATGAAGTACAGATTGCCGTCGTCCGTGACCGCCTTCAGAAGTTGCGCGAGCTCGACAAGCGGCGAGAGGCGGTTCTCAAGTCGCTCGAAGAGCAGGGCAAACTGACCGACACGCTGAAAGAAAAAATTGAAACCGCTGAGACGATGGCCGTGCTTGAAGATATATACCTCCCGTTCCGCCCGAAGCGCCGCACGCGGGCAACCATTGCGAAGGAAAAAGGGCTTGAGCCGCTCGCGCAAAGCATCTTTGAGCAGAGCGGCATCGATCTGCTTGCCGAAGCCGCGGCATTCGTCAATGCCGAAAAAGGCGTCGAAACCTCAGAAGATGCGCTTGCAGGCGCACGCGACATCATTGCCGAATCAATCAACGAACAGGAACGGGTGCGCGCCGCAATGCGGGAACTTTTTCGCACCAGAGCAACATTCACATGCAAGGTGGTTTCCGGCAAAAAGGAGGAAGGAGCAAAATACCGCGACTACTTCGACTGGAAAGAGCCGGCCGCCAAGGCCCCGTCGCACCGTGTGCTTGCCATGCGCCGCGGCGCGGCTGAAGGATTCCTGATCCTGCGCGCCACGCCGAATGAAGAAGATGCGATAAGCCTCATGGAAAGCCTTGTCGTCAAGGGAAAGAACGCCGCTTCCGAGCAGGTGCGGCTTTCGGCGCGCGACTGCTACAAGCGCCTGCTCTGTCTTTCAATGGAGACTGAACTCCGCCTTCAGACAAAGAAGCGGGCTGATGAAGAAGCGACTCGCGTCTTTGCCGAAAACCTGCGCCAGCTGCTGCTCGCCCCGCCGCTCGGGCAGATGCGTGTTCTCGCCATCGACCCAGGCTTCCGCACCGGGTGCAAGGTCGTCTGCCTCGACCGTCAGGGCAAACTGCTCCACAACGACACCATCTTCATCCTGTCCGAAGGTGGCACTACGAAAGCTGCTTCTACAATGAAAGGGCTCGTTGAGAAGTTTCAGATTGAAGCCATCGCCATCGGCAACGGGACCGCCAGCCGCGAGACCGAAGCCTTCATCAAGGGCATTGGCCTGCGGCAGACCATTCTTGTCGTCATGGTCAACGAGAGCGGCGCCTCCGTCTACTCAGCATCGGACGCTGCCCGCGAGGAGTTTCCTGATCACGACGTCACCGTGCGCGGCGCCGTCTCCATCGGCAGGAGACTGATTGACCCGCTTGCGGAACTCGTCAAGATAGACCCCAAGTCCATCGGGGTCGGCCAGTACCAGCACGATGTTGATCAAAGCCAGCTCAGGAAGGGACTTGATGATGTGGTGATCAGCTGCGTCAATGCCGTGGGGGTTGAGGTGAACACCGCGAGCAAACAGCTCCTCTCCTATGTCTCCGGCCTCGGCCCCCAGCTCGCCGAAAACATCGTTGCCTTCAGAAACGAACATGGTCCGTTCAAATCACGCGCCGCGCTGAAAAAAGTCTCCCGCCTCGGGTCGAAGGCGTTTGAACAATGCGCGGGCTTCCTCCGCATCAGCGACGGCACAAATCCGCTCGATGCGAGTGCCGTGCATCCCGAAAGCTATCCGATTGTCGATACCATGGCAAAAGACCTCGGGTGCTCCGTGCAGGAACTTCTGCACGACGAACAGACGCGCAATAAGATACAACTCGCCAAATACGTTACCGACAGCATCGGCATGCCGACCCTGCAGGACATTATAAAAGAGCTTGCAAAGCCGGGACGCGACCCGCGGCAACAATTCGAGGCGTTCAGCTTTACTGAAAACATCGAAAAAATGGAAGATCTGCGGCCAGGCATGAAGCTGCCCGGCATCGTCACCAACGTCACCGCCTTCGGCGCGTTCGTCGACATCGGCGTGCATCAGGACGGTCTTGTTCACATCAGCCAGCTTGCGAACACATTCGTCAAAGACCCGAACGAAGTGGTCAGGGTGCAGCAGACAGTCATGGTGACCGTTGTTGATGTTGATTTGCAGAGGAAGCGGATTGCCCTGACGATGAAGCAGTAGTTTTTCAACTCACAGGGGCTGACCCCTGCTGTCAATAGTGGACCACCAAAGCCATCAGGCAGCGAGCAGTTCTTTATGGAACTTTCGCTCAAAGGCAGCAGGCGACAGGTTGCCAAGCTGAGCCTGTATGCGCTGCAGGTTGTAAAATACCTCGATATACCCTGTAATCTCCCGTCTTGCCTCCTCTCGCGTTCTGTACTTCCGGTGATATATCAGTTCCGTCTTCACCAAACCCCAGAAACTCTCCATCGGGGCATTGTCATAGCAATTGCCCTTTCTGCTCATTGACGCTGTCATGCCGAACTGCTCAAGCAACTTT
Source organism: uncultured Nitrospiraceae bacterium (assembly GCA_964392915.1). GTDB lineage: Bacteria > Nitrospirota > Thermodesulfovibrionia > Thermodesulfovibrionales > Dissulfurispiraceae > JAAYUK01. Next base: position 4,244 of record CAYMRS010000046.1, on the reverse strand, counting down.
CTATAGGAAGGAGCACAGTACCTGGCTGCCCCGGCCTGAATGATGTATCAAACCCTTGGGCGGTCGTTGTGCGGCGACTGCCTGAAACAACGATTCGCTGACCATCTGCTTCGTCATCCTGTCCGACATGGCATAGCCGGCAATCTCTTTTGTGAAGATGTCTTTATGCCCGGTGAGATACAACCATCCTTCATCGGTCGGGACATAGGTTATATCCGTTACACACACCTGATGCGGCGCGGTCGCCTGAAACTCCTTATTCAGAAGATTCTCTGCCACTGGATGTGCATGCTTTGAGTCGGTCGTCACTTTGAACTTCTTTACCTGCTTGCACCGCATGCTGAGCTTCTTGCGGATCTTCCTTGTCAGGTACGGTGCCGTGATCCATCAGATCGCTCTGCATGCGCGCTGGGCCGTATTATTCTCGTGTGCGCTCTTGCGATGCCAAGACTTCCAGCTCCAGCCGCGCTTCTTCCTGCTTCCATTTGTTTGCAGGACGACTTCCCCAAGCGTGATATCCGCTCTCCGAGACATCGAGCACTTCGCACAACACCGGCACCGGATATTGGAGTCGCATCTGCTTGATCACCGCGTACTTCCCTGAGACTCCATCGCAAAGTATGCTGCCGCTTTTTTTAAGATGTCGCGCTCCATCTTCACTCTGGCTAACTCCCGGCGCAATTGCGACAGTTCCAACTCTGCCGCACTCAGTTTGCGGTAGCTCTTGCCTACCTCTGCCAACTTCCCCTGCCGATGGGCTTTCAGCCAGATCTGAAGCGTGTTCTCTGAGATTATCAGCCGACGACTCACCTCCGCTGCCGACCGTTTCCCCTCTATAACCAAATTGACCGCTTCCAGCCGAAATTCCTTCGTGTATCGTCCTCTCGGAATTCTCTCCATTGCTCCACCTCCGTCTCGTATTTTACCGGAGACTTTGGGGCCTTCTCTTTTCAGCTTACGTCAGATTCGCCGTGGTGTCTTTGTCAGTGTCGATGACCTTGTTGCTGCAATTGATGACTACATGGGAGAATGGAATACAAACCCGAAGCCTTTCATCTGGACAGCAACGAGAGAATCAATCATTGAAAAGCTCTCTCGATGCACACAAACACTGGAAAAGATTCAACCGGGCTGCACCAGCCGCGCTCTCGAAAAGCGACAAAAATAACACCAGTCGTTTATGAGACATTACACTATGGAGTCATAGGTGCTCCGCTCTATCTGTCGGCTCGCAAATACTCCCGTTGCATAGCCGTAAATCAACAGCGCTACCAGCATCTCAGGGTTGTATGCCGCCCTGCCCCGCCCGGCGTAACTCCACTTCAGTATCTCAAGATTCAACGTCTCCACTATATCTACTACAAATCTGGCCAGGTGCCCCTCAGGCAGCCACTCCTGTGCTGATGGCGGAAATAAATATATCGTTTCCCTGTCGAATTGCTTGAACACGCTTCGATCGCTCCTGTCTGTCTGCTTTGGTCACTGCTTTCTTCTTATTATGACATGACAAATTCCGACAGACTCCTAGCCAAGACCTATGGTGCGAGGATCATGCTGGATGACGCCCACGGGGTCGGCGTTCTTGGAGATGGAGGACGTGGAACGGCGGAGCATTTTGGTCTGGGAAACGAAGTAGATCTTATCATGGGAACCCACAGCAAATCCCTTGCCGCGATCGGCGGCTTTATCGCAGGGTTGGCAGACGTGATAATTTGGATCAGTCACCTTGCTCGCTCGATGATATTCAGCGCCAGTCTCCCCCCTCCCTGGTGGCATCGGCGAGTACCGACTTGGACATCATTGAAGAACAGCCCGAATTAAGAGCCCGGCTCTGGAGAAATACCCGCAAGATGCTGGAAGGATATAAGGCGCTCGGGTACGATACAGGAACGAGCGAAACTCCGATCATTCCCGTCGTTATAAAAGACACTTCGTGAAAACTGATGAGATGTGCAGGCTCCTCTTCGAAAACGGGGTTTTTGTCAATCCGGTCATCAGCCCTGCAGTCCCGGAAGGGCGAGAACTCCTCAGAACAATTTTCATGGCGACCCATACGGAATAGCAGTTGGATAAGATCCTGGATACCTTCGAAAAGGTGGGACGACAGGTGGGAGTTATCTGACAGAAAACAACGATACGACGACATAGACTGGTTAGCTGTGCACTTAAATGCAACGGAAAGAATGCTTGAGCGTCGCGTTTTCATGCGGATTTTTCATAATGAGTTTTGGGTAGCCTGCTATAAAGGCGGCTACTTCGGCAGCATCTTTTCGTGCCGCTTCTCTCCCGTCTGCAGGTCTTTACCATACACATCGATATACTGGACTTTGGGCCCCGTCAGCCCGTTAGAAGCGTTGATGTAAATCTTCTCTAAAACGGACGGACGACCGTCGATGACCGCCTCGGCGCGGATGGCTTCCTTCTCATCTTTCACGATGATCTGGTGATTGGGGGCGACCACCAGGGTCATTTTATAGACGTTTACCAAAGGGTCCCGCTTGATGGTAAACCCGTAGGCCTTTTTCTTCTCGATCCAGTTGAGTTTCTTCCGGCGGCCGTCCTCGGCGAGCAGGACCCAGTAGGCTATCACCGGCTCCTTGGGATCGAGTTTGCCTTCAGCAGTAAGCCGGGCGTCGTAATGCACGACGTTGGCATTCTTGCTCCTCTCGACGATGAACAGCGGCGAAGTTTTGATCTCGGCCGCAGCCGGCGCAGCCAGCAGCGCCACAAAGGCGAACCAGCACATTGTTTTTTTCACGGGATCTCCTTCCTGGATATAGGATTCACTGCAAACTACACCATATGCGACTGGCCTGTCCCCACTCATTGTACCAGTTCCAGGGTTAGACTTCCTCCAAGTCAGTCAGGGAGTTCTGCAAGAACGCTGTCGTCACCGGCACAGGCGGTTTATCTCCGTGAGTGCTGTGCAGACTGATGTTGTTGCACTTCATCTTTCAAGTTGAGATTGTTATCATTTCTATTTTAATATGGTACAGAAATTTTGATACCGGAGGAAGTAGATTCAGAAGTATCTGAAATTGTAAGGCAGTGGAAGAGGTAAAACAATGAAACCCCTCACCAGGCTGTTACTGTTGTTGACAGCTATTTGGATCGCCGGTTGCGTCCACCAGACTAAGTTTCACACTACTCTGCAACCCGATGGCTGGAATGCCGAGCCTCTATCGATAGCGTGCCGCTTTGCCCCTGATGCCGACCTTGATCCCGCCACCGGAAAGCCCGTGGGGGATGAGGGATATTATTTCTATATCCTGACCGACATAGAAGGCAATAGGGACTACAGCAATACCCTGTCAGTTATCATGACGTTTAAGAAGAATCCGAGAGGGCACAGTTGGATCCTTCTGGAAAGTCCTCAGGGTCGCCTTGAATATGGCCTCAACGGCAACTTCGGGCTGGAGAAACAGCATTACGGGGAGGGCGTGTATCAGCGGTTTCGGGATAATCATCCCAACCCCATTGCTTATTTATGGGAGGTGATGAACGACGGAAAATTAGAAATCGGCAGGCCTGATCGTCCCCCCACGTTCGTCTGGCGAATGCCGATCACCAAACGGCGGTATCAATTGATCTATGAATACATGACGCAGCGGAAGTATGATCAGTTCAGTTTAAAGGATAACAACTGTGTCGATATGGTTTCGGATGCAGCGGCGCTGGCGGGTATCAATCTGATCCACCGTCTTCGCCTCACCATCCCGCAGGAAACGAAGATACTGGGCAAGACGCTACGCCCTTGGACGGACCCCCAATACCGCATCCTGGAGTTCAGTACGCCTGACTTGTTGCAGATGGATTTGCGACAGCTTGCCGAGTTTGGAATCGGGAGTGATGTGACAGAATGGTATCTCGATTTGAAGCGGTGAGGGGGCGGGAAGGATATGCAATGACTTCTCACAGGAATCCGCATGGAATGGGTGGGCTTTGGAAATGAATGTTTCTTTTGGTTATTATTTACGCGGCAATAAAACTGTATGACGCTTATTGAGCGCTGGCAGGGTTTCAAGACAATTTCCCTAATCTGTTTAATTGCCCCGTTAATAGTTGGAGCCATCTTGTCTTTCGGTTAATATCCTTGTAGTTAAAATATGGCGACAACAAATCGGAAATTATTAAGTTACCGCCACATTTGGTCGTAATGCCGAAAGAGATAAGAAAAATGCAATTCGTGCTGAGGTATCCTCAAAAGGTGTGTAAATTGAGTTAGGCGGTGTAACCTTTCAATG
>CAYMRS010000045.1:0-21333 GCA_964392915.1 uncultured Nitrospiraceae bacterium | reverse complement strand
GGCCATTCATCCCCAGGCTTTAAAGCCTTGGGGTTTTCTGGCCGATCTTGATAAATGATTGCTTGCTCATTCTACCGCCGAGAAGCGAAAAACATGAGTTTGATTCTTTGATTGTTAGACCAATGCACGCAAAGTATCTTTCCAAAGTGAAAACACACGGAACGTGCTGGACAAATGGCACTGGAATTAATAAGCATGGAGTGTTTCTCGGAAACTATGTAGTTGCCATTAACATGACCAGTGCTGTGCTAGACGATGATAGAGGAGTTGATACTCTTATCCATGAAATGGCGCATGTATTCGCGCACTGGGAAAGCGGGTATATTGGGCATGGCAAAGAATGGCAAGATTGGTATGACAAGCTGAGTAAAATCACTAACAAACACACATCAAGTTGCAATGCGGAAAGGTTGGTGCAATGTGGTTAAAAAAATGAGTCAAATATGCTATGAAGCTGGACCACACTCTGGTTCTGAAGCAAGAAAGTTTCGGATTGGATGCGATTACGCACTGTTTTGCAAGACGTGTTACATGGAAGAAATAGCTTGGAGGAAGATTGCGAACCGCGATCTTTGTGAATGTAAGAAATACGCTCTTCCGGCATGGGAAAGACTTGTGGTGTATCGGGATGAGGAGGTTAACTAATGGTAAAGGACATATTGGTTGTAACTATTGCGGGAAATTACCAGAAGTTTGCGGCGAATGTTTGTGAGAGGGTACTGGGGAAGCTGACGATAGCTGACTGACATCTTGGCATCTGGACGGCACAGGGGGAAGTGCATCCTGAGGGCAAAGAGCAGCGCTGCTGGAATCACAAGATAACAAACGTGCTGGATACGTTTCCCAAGAAGCTCCGCTTTGCGGCCGCCGAACAGCTCAAGGCCATGCCGTATGCCGAGACGAAGAGCAGCTGCGAGAAACTGCGCGATGCGTTCGCGGCGAAATATCAGGAGCACTACCCCAAGGCAGTGCAAACGCTCAATCGGGACTGGGAGCGCATGGTGACGTTCTACTTGTTTCCCAAAGAGCACTGGGTGCATATCAGAACGACCAATATCGTGGAGTCGCCGTTCAGTGCGGACAGACTGAGAACTGACGCTGCCAAACGCTTCAAGAAGGCGCAGAATGCCACGGCCATGCTCTGGAAGCTGCTGCTGGTTGCTGTAAAAAGAATCCGCAGACTCAAGGGCTTTGAACTATTGAAAGAGGTATCTGCAGGGAAGGACTTTGTTGACGGCGTCGCGGTTCAGGCTCCGTCCGTTATCACCGCTGAAAGGATAGCCGCCTGATGGCTTTTTACACACCTATTGACATGACCTCCCTGCAGACAACCCGCCGAGCATAAGCACGTTTGGTCTTTTCTGACAGTGCCACCCAGGTTGCGGTATGCATTGGTTTTGCAAACAGGCAGCGCTGCGTTTGACACCTCCCGGCATTCCTGATAAAGTTAAGACAGAAACAGCCAATACAGGAGGATACCTATGAGATCTGATGATGCCGCAAAGGTTGCCGGAGCATTCTTGCTTGGTGGGATGGTCGGCGCGGTTATTGCTTTGCTGTATGCACCGCAGGCAGGCCGCGAAACCCGCAAGGATATCGCAAAAACAGCGCGCAGGGTCAAGAAAGACGCTCTGGAACTTGTAGACGAGACAATCGAAACGATGAACGATTTTGCGGAAGAGACAAAAGAGCGCGTCTCCGAGCTGATTGAGCAGGGATCAGAGCTTTCTTCCAAGGCAAAGGAAGAGGTCGTCAAGACACTGGAACAAGGCCAGAAGGCCATCGAGAAGCAGAAGAAACGGGTAGTCGAGGGGCTCGGGCTGTAATCCGGCTCCTCAGTTCCGGATGATAGCCACTTCGTCACTCGACCTGCTCGAGTTTCCGAAACTTCTTCGTTGCATAGCGGCATACACCAACAGCGACGCATCGCACACCGAAGTGCTGGATATCAGGCCGCTCCCGGCAGCGGTCGATATCCAGCAGCGTTTTGCACAGATTTCCGAAATCCGCCTCCTCAGCCAGACAGGAACACGTCTCGAGCTTTCGCCATTTGAAGACATCATTCCGCTGTTGGGGGCGGTGCGCCCTGAAGGCGCTGTTCTTGACGCTCGGGAACTGGCGCGCTTTATCCCGGTTTTCAGCGTAGCCGCCTCGATTGCCGCGCAGACAGCGGCGCGGGACAACATACCGCACCTGAAAATTGTTACCGGTCAATTGACGGGCTTTCCATCATTCTTGAAAACGCTTCGCAAATCTGTCGATGCCGAAGGAAATATTCTCGATGCCGCATCGCCAGATCTTGCGCAAATTCGGCGCGAGGTGAAAACAGTCGATCGTCGCATCAGAAAAAAACTGGAAGACATTGTTCGTGATGAATCGGTCTCCGTGTTTCTCCAGGATGATTTCATTACCCAGCGTTCAGGCCGTTGGGTTGTGCCGGTGCGCATGGATTCCAAGGGACTCGTCTCCGGGGTAGTGCATGATGTTTCGCGAACGGGGGAAACCGCTTTTGTCGAGCCGCTCGCGATTATCCAATACTCCAATGAACTCGAAAACCTTATTGCGGATCAGAAGGCCGAAGAGATTCGCATCCTCCGCATGCTGTCAGGCCGCGTCCGTGACGAAGCAGATTCCATAGAACGTGAGTTTCAGGCGCTGGTTGCGCTCGATGTTCTGAATGCGATCGCATCGTTCTCCGATGCTCTTGGTGCCGAGGTTCCTGAACTTAATGAAGGGGGAGCAATTTCGGTCATTTCCGCGCGCCATCCGCTTCTGCAACGGGCGTTTCAGCGGGATGGCAGGGGGCAGGTGGTGCCCCTGACCGCGAGCATCGGCAACGGCAGCTCCGTTATGGTTATTACCGGGTCGAATGCGGGCGGAAAAACTATTGCAATTAAAACGATTGGCCTGCTTTTGGCAATGGCGCTTTCAGGTATGCCTGTGCCGGCGGATTCAGGATCCAGCTTTCCGTTGGTTGATGATTTGCTGATCGATATCGGCGATGAGCAGTCAATCGAGACGAGTCTTTCTACCTTTTCCGCTCACATCGCCAACATTACGCGCATTCTCGAACGGGCAGGGGCAAACTCGCTTGTTCTGCTTGATGAGCTCGGCACCGGCACCGATCCTGACGAAGGCGCTGCTCTCGCCTGCGCGATCCTGCAGGATCTGTTGAAAAAGGGGGTGCTGGTCTTTGCAACGACTCACCTTGCCGACATCAAGGGATTTGTGCACCGGACCGAAGGCATGCTGAACGCATCAATGGAGTTCGACCGCAAGACGCTCCTGCCGCTCTATCGCCTGCGCGTCGGCGAGCCGGGGCAGTCGTATGCCCTCGAAACGGCGCTGCGCTATGGCCTTCCCCGTCGCATTGTGGACGCCGCGCGGGCGATGCTCGGCACCATGAAAGTGGAGTTCGACCGGCTGGTCGCCGAGCTGAATGAGAAGCGTTCAGCGTACGAGCACGTGCTTGCCCAAGCGGAGCAGGAGCAGGCAGAGTTGGCGGCTAAAATCAAGGCTGCCGATGTCCTGGCTGCCGATGCCCGGCAGAGACAGAAGGAAACGCTCGCGGCTGCATATCAGGAATCGGCAGGCATTGTGCTGTGCGCCAAGCGCGAAATCCGAGCGTTGCTTGAGGAGGCGAAGAAAGAAGAGAAAAAACGTCGGGAAGCCCTTCAGCAGCTGGATCGGCACCATGAAGAGCTCGCCCGGAAACAGCGACAATACAATCCGTTGCCTGAGTTGCTCCCTCTTGACGCTGTTGATACAGGTGACACGATTTTCATCCCGTCCCTTGGCTATGATGCGCGTGTCCTTGAGGTGAATCGCCGGCAGAACCGCGTAAGAGTTCAGGCGGGTGCTATGGAGGTTGAGGTTCCTGCTTCCGACATCTCACCGAAAAAAGGGCGTTCGGCAGATGTCGTGCGCAAATCTGCGCAGTCCGACCCATATAATGGTGAGTCAATCGCATTGCGCCTGCATCTTGTCGGGCGGCGGGTTGACGATGCGCTTTCCGAGCTTGAGCCGTTTTTGAACAGGGCCTCGCTGGAAGGAGCATTGACAGTTACCGTTGTGCATGGAGTGGGCGCCGGCATTCTGGCGAAAGCAGTGCGCGAGCATCTGACGCGGCATCCCCTGGTGAAGAGCTTCCGCAAAGGAGGCCAATCCGATGGCGGTGCCGGGGTGACGGTTGTTGAGCTTGCATGAGACGCGCATGCAGAGCGGAGTCAGGGCGATGACGGCTTTCTCGCGGGGGTCTGACTGAGAGATTTCAGGCGGCGCGATGCGCGATACAGGTCAGCACCGTCTGTAGGATCAGGTTTTTTCAATCAGGACGGCGATGCGGGATGGTCATTCTGCGGCTTGAGCGACTGCTGAATTTTTTTCGACAGATCCTGCAGGTTGAACGGTTTCTGGATGAACCCTCTGCATCCCCTGCTGAGAATGTCTGAAGCCTGGTCGTTGATGCTGTATCCGCTTGAGAGGATGACCCGCACCCCGGGATCTATCAGTTTCAGTTTGTCGAAGGTTTCCGAGCCGCTCATGCCCGGCATGATCATGTCGAGAATAACGAGCAGAATGCGGTCTCTGTTGTCGGTATATGTGGCTATCGCTTCCTCGCCGCTTCCGGCGACGAGAACATCGTAGCCGAGTATCGAGAGCATTTCTCTGCCGACTTCACTGACAATGCCCTGATCATCAACCAACAGAATTGTTCCCACCCCGGCAACAAGTCCTTTGGAGACGGGCTCAGCCCTGACGGGCTTCTTCCGGGATGCGGGCAAGTATAGAGTAAATGTTGTACCCTTTCCCACCTCACTGTAGACATTAATGGTTCCGCCGTGGTTTCTGATGATTCCGTATGCTGAAGCGAGTCCGAGTCCTGTGCCGACCCCCTTTCCCTTTGTCGTAAAAAAAGGCTCGAAGACCCGGCTCTGCGTTTCTTTATCCATCCCCGTTCCTGTATCGGTGACAGAGACTTTGACATAAGCTCCCTGCTCTATTCCGTGAGTGCGGCAGTAGCGATCATCAAGGACGATATTTTCGGTCGAAAGGAACAGCGCCCCCCCACGCGGCATTGCCTGCCAGGCATTCACGTACAAATTCATCAGAACCTGTTCAATCTGGACGCTGTCGATTTCCGCAGAGTGATGGAGATTTCCTTTTTCGTGCGGCCGAACATCTCCGAAGATACACTGACCAATTCATTCAGATCGGTCGGCTTCACTTCATAAGAGGGCTCGAAACAAAGGGTGCACAAAGAATATGCCACCGCTCCGATAGGTATTTTGTTACATTATACGGTCAAATGGTATGCTTGACAAGAAAATAAAGAAACATGCCGGAATAGTTATCCGTGCTATTGTTGTATCGCCCCCCGCAGCTTGACCCCTGTCCCGCTGTGCAGCCAAAGCAGTGATCGCCAACCGCGATTGCGCGGTTCTTCAGTCGGTTATTAAATATTCTGCGCAGTACAAGTTATTGCCGGAGGCCATCCGGTTAAGGGAACTGTCTGCCAGGCTCCTGAAAAAAAGCACTTTTCGGCGACATAGGGTCGCTGCCAGTGAAGAAGTGCCCGAGCGATCGTACAATCTCCGCGTAGGCCATATGTCGAATTGTTCTCCAAATCTCTATCCCCAAGGCTTTGCTTCAGACGTTCCGATCGTCTCCGGATGCAGGAGCGGAACTGCATTGATTTACTTTGCGGGCTGGCGGTTATTTATCAGCGTCCCGGTAAAATTCAGGATAAAGTTTTTTCGCGCATTCCGGACAGATCCCGTGGCTGAAGTCGGCCTCTGAGTGTTCGTGAATGTAAACCTCGAGCCGGGTCCAAAGGCCTTTCTCATCCCGAATTTTTTTGCACGACGCACAGATCGGCAGAAGACCCTGCAAGACCTTGATGTCATGGCGAGTTTTTTCGAGAGCACTATTTTTTCGATGTAGTTCTCTCGTCACGTTGATGAGGTCGGTATTCAGTCTGGTCATCTCGATCACGATGTCGCTTTCGGTGAGCAGGAGCCGGTCTGCTGCGAATATGTATCCATCCGGAACAGAAACAACCTGGCAGGAGATTGTCCGTATTGCGCCATCCGATGGGGCAAACGAAAGGGTAACGTATGACAGACGGCCGGAGGAGTCGGATTTTTGCAGATCCTGCATGCTCAAGGGGGTGACAAGCTCCCGAAGATTGACCCCCGTGAGCCAAGCATCCCGGTCAATCAGCTTCTGAAAGCTTACATTATGGTCAACAATCGTGTAATTCCGATCGGTGGCGAAGAGAATAGTGGCATAGGATTCACGCAGGAACTGCAGAAACTGTTCGGACGAAAGCGGAGAACCGTTCATGCGGAGGCTCTCGCTTCCCACCAATTTTTAGCAAGGCTAACGGCATCTTTTGCGTTTACAGCATGTCCGTCGGCTCCGATCTGCCGCCAGAGATCGGGCACGGTGTTGAAAGAGATGCCGCCAACAAGAATTTTTGTTGACCGAAGTCCCTCATCTGCGCGAACAGCCCTGATGATGGTCTCGGCTCGATCAAGATTAAATGGCATGGTAACTGAAAGGGCAAGCAGGAACGGCTTCAGCGAATGCATCATCGTTACGACCTCATCAGACGGCGTGTTTGCTCCGAGATAGGTTATTTCCCATCCATCGAGCTCCAGAAGATCTGATACCATCCACGGCCCAAGCTCATGATATTCGTTTGGTGCCGCTGTCACAAGAGCCTTGCCGCGTGAGACGGATGGTTTTGCCAGTGTTGTATAGAGACCGGACATGATTCTCCCAACAATGGATGACGCAAGGTGTTCCTGAGCGATAGAAATCTCTCCACGTTCCCATTTTTGACCGATATCGTACATGGCGGGCTGGAGGATGTTCATGAAAAAGGCTTCCAGGTGTTCATGCGAGGGAACCGCTTCTCTGGCAATCGCGATGGCCTGAGCGGATTTTGCGCCGAGCAGTGCCGTTATAAAGCGTTCTTTCAGTTCCGCAAAGGCAATATCAGGCACGGGCATATCGATGAGTGCGTGCGTTTCTGCCAGACTGATAAAGCGCTCGTGTCGCATTCGTATCCATTCGTACACGCCGAGAATTGCTTCAGTGCCGGGTGCAGTCAGGTTTTTTTTGATTCCGTGCGACCAAGCGTCAAGCTCGATGGGGAAGTAGTCATATGAGATGCCTTTTGTGTGATAAGTGTGATACACCCAAGGGATCACTCGCGCCAAGAGCTCAAACTGGTTCAGATGAAATACGGACGACATGAAGTTCACATGGTTGAGATGATTGTTCTCAATCAGATCAATAGAGTTTGGACCAAGCAGCCTGCGTTTTTCAGGATGGGCGTCAAAGACCCGGTTTACTTCCTCCAGCAGTATGTGCTTGAGCTGCTCGTACTGAACCGCCGCCTCTTTGGGCACTTGATGTAAAGCTCTTGCTTCGTTGATGAGAGATTGGCTCATGAAATTCCTTGTCTGTCGCAATGATTCATATCAGACAACCTGGAGGTCAATCGCGCCGCCGCAGCTTGAGCCCTGACCCGCTGTGCAGCCGAAACAGTGATCGCCAACCGCGATAGCGCGGTTCTTCAGGCAGTCATAATCAAACTCGGCAATGTGGCGCGGGCAATCGCCCTCAAGGGGCAGACAGAGCACCTGGTTGAAATCGCAGTCATAGAGCGTGCCGTCCCATTTTACGCTTATGAGACGGCGGCACATGACGCCTTCGAGCGTGTCGGGATTGAATGCGGCGGCCAGTTTCTGAACATAGCTTGCATAGTTGTTGGAGCTGCGCAGGAAATCTCCGAACCTGCCGATGGGCATGTTGGCAAGCGTCAGCAAACGATTGAATATAATGCCGTACTTCTCTTGCAGCATGCGCTTGTAATCCGCTTCAAGCGAACATTGAGCAGGGGGAAGGTACGCTCCTCTCGGATTGTATACAAGATGCAGCGGTCTGTCAGGCCTGCCGATGCCGTAGCCCAGAGCGTTCAGGCGCCGAAGCGCTTCGATGCTTTTCGCAAAGGCGCCGTCCCCGCGCACACGGTCTACATCCGATGCGAGATATGCCGGCAGCGACGCGATGACTTCCATGGACTGTGTTCCGTAAAAATCGAACAGGTGCTCCATTGCCGGTTCAAAGAAGATGGTCAGATTGCAGCGAACCATAACATGTTTGCCCAATGCCCGAGCGCTCGACACGAGCCGGCAAAAGTCAGGGTGCAGTTCCGGTGCGCCTCCCGTAATGTCAAGCGTTGCGATCTGACCGGCTGCCAGCGCCGCGAGAACATGGTCAATCGTTTCAGCCGTCATCATTTCAGCACGATGAGGGCCTGCCCCAACGTGGCAATGCTTGCAAGACATATTGCAACGATAGCCGAGATTGACCTGAAGAATTTCGATCCCGTCAGCGATGATTTCGGCACCTATAGATGAAAAAGAAGGGGTCGTCTGCATCAGAGCGATACCTGTTCAGCAGCGTTTTTTGCCTGGAGTGCGTGAATGAGTGTAGCGCCGCCTTTAATCGCGGAAGCCACGTGGACCGCCTCGGTAATATGCTCCATGCCCATTCCTTCCTCCAGGCATGACTTCGTATAAGCATCAATGCAGTACGGGCATTGCACGCTGTGCGCGACCGCTAGGCCGATGAGCACTTTTTCCCGCTTTGTCAGCAGTCCCGGCTCAAGTGAAGCCTGGTACCACGCCATAAACTTCTTGAAGAGTTCAGGGCAACATGCCCCGACCTCTCCGAAACGTTCAAGATCTTCTGATTTATAGTAATCGCTCATGATAGCTTCTTCCCTCTCGCAATGTTTCAATTATAGCATCTGTCATGGTCTGCGTGAACGTTCCGTCCATGGTAGAATAAGCAGCAAGGCAGCACAGCAGATCGAACTTCAAAACTATGCTATCCGAATATGACCAACTGGCACTTCTGCGCTCCGGAGCCTTCTGGGCGGGACTGCTTTTTTTTCTTATGCTCGAGCTTATGCGGGCATACCGGCATCCGACCGTATCCAAGGCTGCGAGGTGGAGGACAAACCTCACTATAATACTGGCGAATACGGTTTTGACCAGCCTGATATTCGCGTCCGCGACCGCGGCAATCACCTATGAAGCATCCTTGCACGAAAGCGGTTTGCTGAACCAGTTCCCGCTGCCCCTGTGGCTACGCGTGCTGATAACGGTCATCGCAATGGATTTTGTGATCTACTTCTGGCACTATGTCAATCACACCAGCCCCTTCCTCTGGCGGTTCCACCGGGTGCACCACAGCGACATGAACATGGATGTATCCACCTCAAGCCGTTTTCATGTCGGAGAACTGGCAGGCGGCGCGCTGATAAAAATCAGCATGATTAAACTGCTCGGCATTGATATCGTAAGTCTCGTGATTTTTGAGACACTGCTGGTCGCTTCCGCGCAATTTCACCACAGCAGCTTCCGTATTCCACCTTCATTTGAAAAGGTTTTTATCGCTGTCGGAGTCCCGCCGTCGATGCACCGCATTCACCATTCCGTGGTGATCACCGAGCGGAATTCCAACTACGGAACCATTTTTTCATGGTGGGACAGGATGTTCGGCACGTTTCGCCTTGACGTTCCTCAGGAGCGCATTGTCACCGGCGTTGGCGCGTACAGGAAACCGGAAGAACTCTCCTTTTTCCGGCTGATGCTGATGCCGTTCAGAAAGGCGGTGCGATGACCGGCAAGCGTTCCGGCGCAGGCCGGAACATGCTCGGCATTTTTCTGAAATATCCTGCCGCCGGTCAGGTGAAGACCCGTCTTGCGGCCGCCATCGGGCCGGAGAAAGCGGCGGCGTGTTACCGGAGTCTGACAGAAATTGTGCTCGCCGGCACGGCGGATTCTGAGCGCTATCGAAGGATTTTATTTATAACCCCTGAGGAGCGGATTCTTGATTTTGTCCGGTGGATGCCGGACGAGACGTTCCTGCCGCAGCGGGGAGCAACTCTCGGGGAGCGCATGGTTGATGCCTTTCAGCGGCTTTTTCTGCAGGGAGAACGCGCGATTCTTATTGGAACCGACGCGCCGGATGTCTCGGCTTCTCTTGTGGCGGAAGCATTTGCCGCTCTTGATGAAAACGATCTCGTGATTGGTCCCGCACTGGATGGAGGATATTATCTCATCGGCATGAAGCAGCCGCACGGCACTCTGTTTGAGGATATCGTGTGGAGCACGCCGTCGGTTCTTGCCGGGACACTCGGAAAAGTAAAAATTCTCGGGCTCTCCTGCAAGCTTTTGCCAGCACTCAACGACATTGATACGGTTGAAGATTACACTGAGTGGCAAAGAAGGATGAAAAGCCAGAATTCAGAACTCAGAATTCAGGAGTCAGAAGGTGCGAAATAAAAAAAGCATGGGCGCCCTGCATCATCAATAAGAGCATTCTGAACGAACAGTGCCGTTGCGCCCCGTCTTTTTTCTTTGCCTCCGAGTGCTGAATTCTGACCCTGCCTTTTATCCGCAGGCTCTGCCGCGAAGATTGAAGAAGAACCTCAGCGCGCTTTTTACCCGGTCAGAGAATATCTTTTCGGCAAAGACATTTCCTGCCAGTTTGCGGTTAATCTCGGACAGTGTAGGATAGGGCTGCACAGCGCCTGCAAGCGAGGAGAGTTTTCCACCGTGCATAACGCCAATCCACGGTGCAAGAAGCTCCCCGGCACGGGGCCCGGCAATCTGTATGCCGAGTGGTCTGCCGCCCTTGTCGAGCAGCAGTTTTACGATACCCGCTGTCGCTCCTTCCGCCATGGCGCGGTCATTCGCTGAAAACGCTTCCTTCCAGACGGAATATTCGATGCTTGCTTCACGGGCGCGTTGTTCATTCATGCCGATACTCGCAAGTTCGGGGTCAGTGTAGGTACACCAGGGCATGAGTGTATAGTTCACTTTTCTCGGCAGCCGGAGGATCGCATTGGTGACTGCCACGCCGCCCTCATATCCGGCAGCATGCGTAAACTGGTATGCGCCGGTTACATCCCCTGCACCGTAGATGTGGGAATGGTTTGTCCTGAGGCGGTTGTCCAGGACAAGGCCGCTGTTTTTGCGCACGATGCCGATATGTTCAAGCCCGAGGCCGTTGAGATTCGGAGTTCTGCCGAGCGCCACGAGCAAGGCAGAGGCAGAGATTTCAAGGGCGGAAAAGTCAGTTTTGTGAATGAATGCCGTGCAACCGGCTTCTGTTTTCTTTACCTCGAAAACCGTGGCGTTCAGATGAAAGACCACGCCGTCCGCCTCAAGCGTTGCCTGTATGATGTCTGCCATGTCCTTGTCTTCGCGCGTCAGTATCTGGCTGCTCCGCTGGATCACGGTCACTTCGGTCCCGAGTCGCGCAAACGCCTGTGCCATTTCAATTCCGACCGGCCCGGCACCAAGGATAATGAGGGAGGTGGGAAGCTTGTCAATATAGAAGAGTTCTCTGTTTGTGAGATAGGGGATTCCGGAAAGCCCCGGGATATCAGGGATGGCGGGCGATGAGCCGGCGGCAATCATCCAGCTGCGGGCGCTGAAAGACGTCCCGCCAATCCTTACCGTGTGCTCGTCCGTAAATTCCGGCTCGCCAAATTCAACTCTTACCCCAAGCCCGCAGAAGCGTTCCGGGGAGTCGTGCTGCTGAATGGTGTTGACGACCGAGAGGATTCGGGCCCGCACCGCTCGGAAATCGACCGGCGGCACCGTTATCTTCGGGAGACCAACCCCCTCAGCATGCAGCATGTCATGGCGCACCTTGGCAGTATGAATCAGGGTTTTGCTCGGAACACAGCCATAATGGAGACAGTCGCCCCCCATCTTTTCCTTCTCGACGAGGAGCGTCTTCGCGCCGAACTTCGCAGCGCCGGATGCAGCCGTCAGGCCGGCAGAGCCTGCACCAAGTATGCCGATATCGAAATCAAACCTAGTCATTGCCACCTCCGTGCGCCCTGCGCTTCTGCAGGAAAGAGAGTGTTTTTCTGATGAGGATAGGGAAGATGCTTAACAGGATAAATGAAAGCACCAGGGACGGGGACACGATGTCCCGGAGGGATTCAATCTTCGCAAGTTCGCGGCCGGCATTCACATAGACCATGGTACCCGGCAGCATTCCTATCTGAGAAATAAAATAGAAGGTTCGCAGCGGCATTTTCGTGAGTCCCATGCCAAGATTTATCGCGGAGAAGGGGAAGAGCGGGTTCAGCCGCATAGAGAGCAGATAGAACGCGCCTTCCCGCCTGATGCCATCATTCAACGTAGCCAGTCTGCCGCCGAATTTTTTCTGCACCCAGTCGCGTAGCAGAAAGCGCGACACCGTGCAGGCCAGCGTGGCGCCGATTGTGCTCGCAAAAGACACCACGATGCTGCCAGAGAGAAAGCCGAAGAGCGCGCCTCCCGTCAGCGTCATGGGCACGGCGCCGGGAATGGAGAGCGAGACGACCGCTATGTATACGCTCATATAGGCGGCAATGACCAGCGCCGGCTCCGCCTCATACAGTGCCTGAAACCCGGACTGAGAAGCTTTTATGTATTCAAGCGTGAGATATTGTTCAAGATTGTATGCCTTTACGATGACGACAGCAATCGCAAGCAGAGCAACCAGCAAAACCTTTTTTCTGAGTGACGGACTCACCTTCTCTCCTCCGGTCAGGGATGAATCATATCTGAGCGCTTTTATCGTGTTGAGTTCCCGTTTGTTAAGCATACCGGACAGTGCGCCACGAATCAATCATCTGGCATTTCGCCGGACTCGTTGATTATTTAGCGCCAGAGTCGCTATTGTATCGAAAACAGCGCCGGAGGTTGCAATGAGCGGTGAACAGGAGTTGTGCATCTTATGCGCGTATCGTGGGACCTGCCAGAAACAATATTCATTGAAGGCAGGTCAGCGGTGTCCGGAATTCGCGAAGGATTTTCTTATCAAAACTGCGGAGAGCGAGCAGAAGAAAGACGGAAAAAAAACCTGACAGCTGGAGCCTGCCGGACCTGAATTCATGCGTTGCTCTCGTATCCATGTTTGTCCTGAAGAGACAAGAGCATCTTTCTGAAAATATCCTCCGGATTCTGCATCCCGGATATGTCGATCCATCTGATGTCACTCTCCTGCCGGAACCATGTGAACTGGCGTTTTGCGTAATTGCGAGAGCGCTGTTTGATCAGGGCTTCGGCTCTGTCGAGTGAGCAAGCGCCCTCAAAATAATCGAGAAGCTCCTTATACCCGATAGCCTGAAGGGCAGGCAGCGCGGAAGCATGGACGGCCGAAAGACCGGATAGCAGTGAACTCCGTGTATCACCTTGCCGCGATTCACGTTCGCGCTTCTGCGCTTCCGTGCCGATCATCTCCAGGACGTTCCGGACCTCTCCGACCAACCCCTGTTCAACCATGATACCTACCCTTCGGTCTATCATGCTGTAGAGCTCGTCCCGGTTGCGGGTGAGTCCCACTTTTATGAAGTCATACGGCAATTTCTCGGTGTGCTGCTCCTGCAGGGCAGACATTGAGACTGTGCCGGAGAGGCACACCTCAATCGCGCGAATGATCCGGCGCTGGTCATTCGGCATGATTCTGGCGGCAGAAACGGGGTCCAGCGCCTGGAGGCGACGATGCAAGGTTCCGGGCTCATTTTGTTCATCCGACTGAAGCTGAGCCCGAAGTGCGGAGTCCTGTGACGGGCCTTTGAAGATTCCTCTCGTCATGGCTTTCAGGTAAAGCCCGGTGCCGCCGACGATGAGCGGTAATCGGTTTTCGTTCTGGAGACGCTCCATAATCGGCCCGGCTTCCCCGATAAATGATCCGGTGCTGAAGTGTTCCCATGGATCAACGATATCGATCATGTGATGCCTGATGAGGGAGATTTCCTCCCGGGTCGGCTTTGCGGTGCCTATATCCATATGACGATAGATCTGCATGGAGTCCGAGCTGATGATTTCGGTTCCCAGATGCTGTGCCAGCAGAAGCGAGGCGGCTGTTTTCCCGACCCCCGTAGGGCCGAGGAGTATGAGAGCTTTTTTCATGGAATTTCCTTGTTTTGTAACGGTATAATACATGTTCATTGATTTTCAGCGCAAAAGCAAACCTGAGCAGGAGGAGCTACAAAATGAGCAAAACGTACAAGATTGCGGTTGTCGGAGGCGACGGAACCGGCCCGGAAGTTATCACAGAGGGTCTGAAGGTTTTAAATGCAGCATCGAACCGGTTCGGGTTCAAGCTCGACCTTGCGGCATATGACTTCGGCGGAGACCGGTACCTCAAGACCGGAGAGGTTCTGCCGGAGGGCACGGCGGATGAGCTCCGGCAGTATGATGCCATTTATCTTGGCGCCATCGGTCATCCGGATGTGAAGCCTGGTATTTTGGAAAAGGGGATTCTGCTCCGGCTCCGCTTTGAGCTTGATCAATACATTAATCTCCGTCCGGTGAAGCTTTATCCGGGAGTTGAGACTCCCATCAAGGACAAGACCCCGGAACACATCGATTTTGTGGTGGTGCGCGAAAATACCGAAGGCCTGTATGCCGGCGCCGGCGGTTTTTTGAAAAAGGGCACGCCTGATGAAATTGCGGTGCAGGAGTCTATCAATACCCGAAAGGGAGTTGAACGCTGCATTCGGTACGCATTCGAATACACGAAAAAGCGGAACAAGGACAACAAGCTTACGCTCTGCGGCAAGACGAATGTGCTGACCTATGCGTTTGACCTTTGGGAGCGCGCCTTTCGGGAAGTTGCGAAGGAGTATCCGGGGATTAAGCCTGACTACGCGCATGTCGATGCCATCACCATGTGGTTTGTCAAGAACCCGGAGTGGTTTGATGTTATTGTAACCGACAATATGTTCGGCGACATCATTACGGACCTCGGTGCCATGATTCAGGGCGGCATGGGCATCGCGGCAGGCGGCAATATTAATCCGGAAGGCGTTTCGATGTTCGAGCCGATCGGCGGCTCCGCTCCGAAATACACGGGGAAGAATGTGATTAATCCGCTTGCGGCTATCTGCGCTGGCGGCATGATGCTGGAGCATCTCGGTGAGGATGCCGCAGGCAAACTGATTGAAAAGGCGGTTATGGACGTGACCGGCACAAAGCTGATAAGCCTCGGCGCCGGAAAGATGGGATTCTCGACGACCGAGGTCGGCGACATGGTGGCGCAACGCGTAGCTGACATGAAGGAGTAATGCCATGCTGGAAAAGAAAGCAAAATACATAGTCGCAGTGGTCGGCGCGACCGGCGCCGTCGGCACGGAGATGATAGCGACGCTTGAGCAGCGCGATTTTCCCGTTGAAAAGCTCCGCCTTTTCGCTTCAGAGCGCTCTGTCGGGAAGAAACTGCCCTACAAGGGCACTGAGATTGCGGTCGAGGAACTGAACGAGAACTGCTTCAAGGGCATTGATATCGCGCTTTTCTCGGCTGGAGCCGAGCGCTCGAAAATCTGGGCGCCGATTGCCGCGAAATCCGGCTGCGTTGTTATTGATAATTCCAGCCAGTGGCGCATGGACCCCGAAGTTCCGCTCGTGGTGCCGGAAGTCAATCCGCAGGATCTCGGCCGGCATAAAGGCATCATCGCGAACCCAAACTGCTCCACCATCCAGATGGTCGTTGCCTTAAAGCCGATTCATGATGCCGCGAAGATTAAGCGAGTTGTTGTCACGACGTTTCAGGCGGTCTCCGGAACCGGCAAAAAGGCGATGGATGAGCTGATGCAGCAGGCGACCGATCTGCTGAACTTCCGCGGGGTGACCTGCGCGGTCTATCCTCACCAGATTGCGTTCAATGTGCTGCCGCATATCGACAAGTTTCTTGAGAACGGTTACACCAAAGAAGAAATGAAGATGGTCAACGAGACCAGGAAGATAATGGGCGATGATTCGATCCGGCTGACGGCAACGACGGTGCGGGTGCCGGTATTCCGCGGCCATTCCGAATCGCTCAACATCGAAACCGAAAAGAAGCTCTCGGCCAATGACGTTCGCGGGCTGCTTGCGAAGGCTCCCGGCATCACGGTGTTTGATGCGCCTGAAAAGAATGTGTATCCGATGCCGCTTGACTGCGACGGCAAGGATGATGTGTATGTCGGCCGCATCCGCGTGGATGAATCGCTCGATAACGGCATCAATATGTGGGTTGTCTCGGACAACCTGCGCAAGGGCGCCGCGCTCAACGCAGTCCAGATTGCTGAAACATTGATCTGCTAATTTTATTCAGGAGGTTGCCATGTCCAATGGCAGAGATTTTCTGTTTTCGTCCGAGTCGGTAACTGAAGGACATCCCGACAAAATTGCCGACCAGGTGTCGGATGCTATTCTTGATGCCATTCTCGCTCAGGACCCCGACGCGCGTGTTGCGTGCGAAACGCTCGTGACCACCGGGATGGCCTTCATTGCCGGTGAGATTACCACTGACTGCTATGTTCCGATCCCGGATATCGTTCGCGCGACGATTCGTGATATCGGCTATACCCGAGCAAAATACGGTTTTGACTATGAAACCTGCGCGGTTATCACGTCGCTGGATCGGCAGTCGGTCGATATCGCGATGGGGGTTGACGTCGGCGGGGCGGGGGATCAGGGCTTGATGTTCGGCTTTGCGTGCGATGAAACGCCGGAGCTGATGCCGATGCCGATCATGCTTGCGCACAAATTGGCTCGGAAATTGACTGAAGCAAGAAAAACCGATGTGCTCGGCTATCTCCGTCCGGACGGAAAGTCCCAAGTGTCGATAGAATATAAAGACGGCAAGCCTTATAAGGTCCGGACGGTCGTGATCTCGACGCAGCACAGTCCGGATATCACGCTGAAGGAGATTCGCGAAGATGTCATCGAAAAGATCATCAAGCCGGTCATGCCGGTTGAATTGCTCGATGAGGAAACAGTGGTCTATCACATCAACCCGACCGGCCGTTTCGTTGTCGGCGGTCCGCAGGGAGATACCGGCCTGACCGGCCGCAAGATCATCGTCGACAGCTATGGCGGCGTCGGCAGGCATGGCGGCGGCGCGTTCTCCGGCAAGGACCCGTCAAAGGTTGACCGTTCTGCCTGCTACATGGCCCGCTACGTCGCGAAGAACATTGTTGCAGCAGGGCTTGCCAGCCGATGTGAACTGCAGGTCGCCTATGCGATCGGCGTTCCTGAGCCGGTTTCGGTATTTGTCGATAGTTTCGGCACGGGCAAGATTGCGGACAGGGAGATCTCCAGGATTGTCCAGAAGACATTCGATATGACGCCGGCAGCAATCATCAGGAAACTCGATCTCCGCAAGCCGATTTACAAGCAGACTGCCGCATACGGTCACTTCGGCAGAAACGAACCCGGATTCACCTGGGAAGTGACCGACATGGTCGGGACACTCAGGAAAGAGGCTGGAATCTAACAAAGATTGATGATTTCTCAATCATCAATTGATAATCTGAAATTTTATGGAGGATAGATGGCAAAACATGATGTAAAAGATATTTCTCTGGCCAAGAAGGGCGCGCTGCGCATTGAGTGGGCCGCGCAGGAGATGCCGGTGCTCAAGATTATCAAGGATCGTTTCGCGAAGGAGAAGCCGCTGAAGGGCGTAAACGTCGTTGCGTGCCTGCATGTTACGACCGAGACCGCGATGCTGATGGAGACCCTGAAGGCCGGAGGCGCTCAGATTTCGCTCTGCGCTTCAAATCCGCTCAGCACACAGGACGACGTTGCCGCGTCGCTCGTCAGGAACTCGGGCATGTCGGTCTTTGCAATCAAGGGCGAAGACACCAAGACCTACTACCGTCATATGAAAGACGCATTGCTGATTAAACCGCACATCACCATGGACGACGGAGCGGACGTCGTATCAATGCTGCATACCGAGTCGAAGGGTCTGCTCAAGAGCGTCATCGGCGGCACTGAAGAGACGACCACCGGCGTTATTCGGCTGAAGGCGATGGCAGGGACCGGCGCTCTCCAGTATCCGATCATCGCGGTCAACGATGCGTATACGAAGCATCTCTTCGATAACCGCTACGGTACCGGTCAGTCTACGCTCGACGGCGTTATCCGCGCGACCAACCGCCTCATCGCCGGATCGACCGTTGTAGTAGCAGGCTACGGCTGGTGTTCCCGTGGAGTTGCCATGCGTGCCAAGGGGCACGGCGCCCGTGTAGTCGTCACCGAAATCGACCCGCTCAAGGCGCTCGAGGCGACCATGGATGGTTTTGAACTGATGCCGATGGTCGAGGCATCAAAGATCGGCGACATCTTTATTACCGCAACCGGCAACATCAATGTCATCTCCGAGAAGTGCTTCAGGGTGATGAAGGACGGAGCAATCGTCGCCAATACCGGCCACTTCAATGTTGAGATTGACCTCGGCGCGCTCAAGAAACTTTCGAAGGCCCGCCGCGACATCCGCGACTTTGTCGAGGAATATACCCTCAAAAATGGCCGCCGCATCTATGTGCTCGGCGAAGGCCGCCTCATTAACCTCGCCGCTGCCGAAGGCCATCCATCTGCGGTTATGGACATGAGTTTCGCCAACCAGGCTCTTTCCGCCGAATACATGGTCAAAAACGCGAAGAATCTCGAAAAGACCGTCTACAGTGTACCGGCAAAAATCGATGCCGAGATTGCCCGCCTGAAGCTGAAGGCTATGGGCATCAAAATCGACATTCTCTCCCCTGAGCAGAAGAAGTACCTCGCAAGCTGGGAGATGGGTACGGAATAACGGCAACGGAGAAGCAGGGAGCAGCAAGGAAAGGACAACCGGGCGGGGAGCGCAACGCTCCCCGTTTTTTATGCATGGACTCGATACGGCACCCTATGACAAAAATTAATCTCAAGGCACTTTCACGGACTGACCTTCCAGAGTTCATCCAGACGCAGGGACTGCCGACATTTCGTGCAAAACAGCTCGTTCACTGTATATACGAGCGGCGCATCGAGCAGGTCCGCGGCATTTCGGAATACTCAAAAGACCTGCGTGAACGCCTTGATACACTGGCGTATATCAGCAATCTCAATCTGATGGAACGGCGCGTCTCGGAAGACGGAACCGCAAAATTTCTCTGGGAGCTTGGGGACGGCGAGACGATAGAGAGCGTTCTCATTGCTGACGATGACCGGCTCACGCTCTGTATTTCTTCACAGGTCGGCTGCGCGCTCCGGTGCGCGTTCTGTCTCACCGGAACGCTTGGCCTGCAGCGCAATCTGGAGCCTCACGAGATAGCGGATCAGATCCTCTCTGCCGCCCGCCTTGTTGCACCGAGAGCAATCACCAATATCGTTCTCATGGGCATGGGCGAGCCGCTGATGAACTTCGAGAATGTTGCCGAAGCGCTCTGGCGCATGACTGACTGGATGCGGATACCTCCCCGCCGCATCACGCTTTCGACTGCCGGGGTGGTGCCGAAAATTGCGGAACTGGCAAAAAAGGCGCCCATGGTGAATCTTGCCATCTCGCTGAATGCCACAACCGATGCGGTGCGCGACCGGATAATGCCGATAAACAAAACGTATCCGCTGAAACAACTCCTGTCAGCGTGTCGCGATTTCCCGCTCCCGCCGCGCAGGCGAATCACGTTTGAATATGTGTTGCTGAAGGGCGTCAACGACACTCCTGAAGATGCGAAAAGGCTGAATGAGCTGCTCCGGGGCATTCTCGCGAAAGTGAATCTCATCCCATTCAATCCATTCCCTGGCGCTCCGTTTGAGCGGCCTGAAGACCGCCGGGTGCAGGCCTTTCAGGAACTACTCACCGGCAAACACATGACCACTTTGATCCGCAGGAGCAAGGGGCAGGACATCCTAGCAGCCTGCGGCCAGTTGCGGGCTGCGAAGCAACCCACCCATAGCAGAGCATCTTCCTGAAGATTGAGCGTTCGTCTGTTGGCAGCATTGCCGGATACTATGCGCGACCGGATGTTCCCATAGTTATAGCCGCCGCCTCTCTCTTCATTAGCCCACATAATTCATAAACATTCGGCGAGAGCAGTTTTTATGAGTTAAGGGCAGGTTGAGGAAGGCATAAACAATAAGAACCGCTCATGGCGCCCATACGGCGGAACTGACCCTGCCCCGAAATAGTGGACACCCGAAAGGCTTGGTAAAATAGACAAGCAAGAAGGAGAGTTCAATGGGAAAGACGAAGGGACGAGGATCGTACAGTCGGGAGTTTAAGGAAGATGACGTACGTCTGGTGACGGACAAACAGTTACCTGCTGCACAGGGAGCAGATGATCTTGGAGTGCATGAGAACACGATATACAAGTGGACAAGGCTATACCGTGCCGATCCAGAAGGGGCATGTCCCCTTTTACAATAAAAAAAATGTCCTGCGCAGTAAAAGTGTTTACAGGAGGCCTTCCTTGGCAATGCCGGCCCTGATTCGTCCGATCCATGTTGTACCATGCCATAAACTCATCGAGGTCGGTCTGGATCTCCGGCAGCGAGCGGTAGAGCTTCTTGCGGAACGCCACCTTGTAGAACTCCTCCTGAACCGTTTGTTTGAGACGCTCTACTGCTCCGTTGGTCTGAGGGTGCCGGACCTTTATCCGCGTATGTTCAAGGTCGTTGAGGTGCAAAAAGAGAGCATAGGAATGATTCTCCTGCCGACCGCAGTATTCTGACCCGTTGTCCGTGAGCATACGAAGCACAGATACTGAATGCTCATCAAAAAATGGCAGCACCTTGTCATTCAGGAAGTCAGCCGCGGTTAGAGCTGTTTTCTCCGCATAGACTTTGGCAAAGCCGACGTTGCTATGCGTATCAAGTGCTGTCTGCTGGTATATCTTTCCTACGCCCTTGATATAGCCAATGTAACAGGTGTCCTGAGCAACGAGAAAGCCAGGATGCGGACTCTCAACTTCTCCATGAGCTTCCCGTTCTTCTTTGGCATTCTCCAAGGCCTGAAGCTGTGATTCTGTGATAACTGCGGCGTTCTCAGCGGCCCACTGTTCCAACCTCTTCAGTCGCATATACTTCAATTGGAGTTTGTGCCGAAGCCAGATGCTCCGTATTCCGCCGTCACTGACGATAATGCCTTCTTTGCGAAGCTCATTGGAGGTTCGCTTCTGTCCATGCGTGGGAAACTGCAGGGAGTAATCCAGAACTCGCTGCTCAATCTCAGGAGCCACCCGATTGCCGATGCCAGGAGAGCGGCGGGATTTCTCCAGAAGGCCTTCAAGACCGTCTTCTTTAAGTGCCTGCTTGATATCGTAGTAGTGCTGCCGGCTGACGCCAAGCTTCCGACAGGCGTCGCTGATGTTGCCGAGTGTCTGTCCAAGCTCCATAATATTCAGCTTCCGGTTGATGATATACTGTTGTTGAGTCATGGTGCTTCCTCCTTTGGTCAAGATGTTTTGGGTAAACTATCTTAACCGGAAGTCCATGG
>CAYMRS010000044.1:0-21416 GCA_964392915.1 uncultured Nitrospiraceae bacterium | reverse complement strand
AAGGGGGCCGCACGGTTGGTGCAGGCGTCGTGACCGAGGTGCTGGGGTAAGCCATCGTGAACCAGAAAATAAGAATCAAACTTAAAGGATACGATCACCGGCTTCTCGATCAGTCGGTGAGAGAGATTGTTGATACAGTGCAAAGGACAGGAGCGCGGATTGCAGGACCCATTCCGCTTCCAACCAAGATCAGCAAGTTTACTATCTTGCGGTCGCCGCATATTGACAAAAAGTCAAGGGAGCAATTTGAAATCAGAACCCACAAGCGGCTCATCGATATATACGATCCCACCGCGGATACCGTCGATGCGCTCATGAAGCTTGAGCTCGCCGCGGGGGTTGACGTGGAGATAAAGCTATGACAGGTATTCTTGGCAAGAAGCTCGGCATGACGCAAGTGAATGCGGAGGGCGGAAAGCTCGTCCCCGTTACGGTCATTGAAGCAGGCCCTTGCACGGTTGTGCAGGTGAAAACTCCCGAAAAGGACGGCTATGCTGCTGTTCAGGTAGGTTTTGCTGAGGCAGCCAAGACCAAGAATATGACCAAGCCTGTTCTGGGCGTTTTCAAGAAGGCAGGGACTCCGGCTTTCAAAATTCTCAAGGAATTCAAGATGGAAGGTCTCGCAGTCGGCGAAAAGGTTCTTGCTGACCGTTTTGCAAAAGGTGACGTGGTGAAAGTCGCGGGTGTTACCAAGGGCAAGGGGTTTCAGGGCACGATGAAGCGCCACAATTTCAAGGGCGGTCCGGGTTCGCACGGTGGAATGTGCGACAGAGCGCCAGGCTCGATCGGCGCGAGCTCCTATCCGTCGCGTGTTTGGCGGGGGCAACGTATGGCTGGTCACATGGGGCAGGAGCGGATCACACTTAAGTCGGTGACTGTGGTTGATGTGCTGCCTGAGCAGAATCTGATCCTAGTCCGGGGCGCGGTTCCCGGCGGGAAAAATACAATCGTTGAGATCTGGAAGGATTAGTCATGGTGCAGATCGAAATTAAAGATGTAAATAATAATGTAAGAGGCGCGGTGAGTGTAAGCGATAGGGTTTTCAAAAATGAGGCATCCGAGTCGCTGGTGCATGAGGCTGTGGTTGCATACCTGGCCAACCAGCGTCAGGGAACCCACTCGACGAAGACCCGCGGTCTTGTCAGTGGCGGCGGAAGAAAGCCCTACAAGCAGAAGTCTACCGGCCGCGCTCGCGCCGGAAGCAGTCGTTCCCCTCTCTGGAGAAAGGGTGGTATCGTATTCGGTCCTTTGCCGCGCGATTATTCCATCTCGATGCCGAAGCAGGCACGGCGTACGGCGCTGTTTAAGGCGTTGTCCATGAAGCTTGCCGACGGACAGATTGTGGCTATAGACGCTTTTGGCATCGAGAAGCCGAAGACCAAGAATATCGCAAAAATCATCACTTCCCTTGGCTTGGACGGGAAGAATATCTATCTGGTGACCGCAGATAAGGATGCAAACGTTGTTCTTTCCGCGCGCAACCTGCCGCATGTGGACGTAGTGAGAGTCGGCGACCTGAACGCATACCATGTTGCGGCCTGTGACTGCCTCGTATTTACGGCCGACGCGCTCAAGCAGATCGGCGGCGAGGAGGAGGCCAAATCATGAAGCACATATATGATGTCATTAAGAAGCCATTGTTTACCGAGAAAGGAATGGAGCTGAAGGAGAGCCAAAACAAGCTTCTTCTCCAGATCAGTCCTGACGCGAACAAGCATGAAGTCAAGCAGTCAATGGAAGAGATCTTCAAGGTGAAGGTCGACAAGGTGAATATCGTCAACATCCCGGGAAAAAAGAAACGCTATGGCAAATACATTGGCGAGCGGTCCGGCAAGAAGAAGGCGATCGTAACACTCAAGCAGGGTGAAAAACTCGACTTCATTGAGGGTGTATAAATGGCTATAAGAAAATTTAAACCTACTTCCCCGGGGCGGCGTTTCCAGTCGGCATCTGACTATGCGAACGTTACTTCGGATAAACCAAAAAAATCGCTTACGGAGCCGCTGAAAAAGACCGGCGGCCGCAACAACAGCGGCCGGGTTACCGCATGGCATCGCGGCGGGGGCAACCGCATTCATTATCGTGTCATCGACTTCAAGCGGGACAAGGTGAATATTCCTGCAACGGTCACGTCGATTGAGTATGATCCGAACCGCAACTGTCGCATCGCGCTCCTGAAGTACCAAGACGGAGAGTATCGCTATATTCTCGCTCCGGAGGGCACGAAGACAGGCGATGTCGTTATGTCAGGGGCAAATGCCGAAATCAAGTCCGGCAATGCGATGCAGATTAAGGACATGCCGCTGGGCACTCAGATTCACAACATTGAAATCAACCCGGGCGGGGGAGCAAAGATGGTCCGTTCCGCCGGCGGTTCAGCGCAACTGGTAGCTAAGGATGATGTGTATGCCCAGATTAAGATGCCGTCCGGTGAAGTTCGGCGGGTGCGTGTTATCTGTTGTGCAACAATCGGGCAGGTTGGCAATGTCGAATTTGAGAATATTTCATGGGGCAAGGCGGGTCGCAGACGTTATTTTGGCAAGAGACCCCATGTCAGAGGCGTTGCGATGAACCCGGTTGACCATCCGCTCGGCGGTGGTGAGGGTAAGGCATCGGGTGGTCGTCCGGCCTGTTCCCCATGGGGCAAGCCCGAAGGCGTCAAAACAAGAAATAATCAGCGCACCGACAAGCTCATCGTCAAGCGCCGGAATAGATAGTAAGGAGGAGTACGTGCCAAGATCCTTAAAAAAAGGCCCGTTTGTCGAGCCGAAAGTAATGAAGAAAGTTCAGACGATGGTCGATGCTGGAGAGAAAAAGATGATCAAGACTTGGTCTCGCCGTTCGACAATTGTGCCCGAATTTATCGGGTTTACGTTTGCAGTGCATAATGGCAGGAAGTTCATTCCGGTCTATGTGACTGAGAATATGGTCGGCCATAAGCTTGGTGAGTTCTCCCCGACGAGAACCTTCAAGGGACACGCCGGCTCTGACAGGAAAGGTTAAGAGCTATGGAAGCGAAGGCAATCTTACGCTATGCAAAGATAACGCCGAGAAAGGCTAGAAGGGTGATTGATCTGATCCGTGGGAAGCGGGCTTCGGATGCGATGCTGTCGCTCCGTTTCATGCCGTACCGCGGCGCGAAGCTCATCGAGAAAGTGCTGAAGTCTGCCATGGCAAATGCCGAACAGAAGAATGCGCATCTCGACATCGACAAACTTCGGGTAAAAATTGCGCTGGTGGATCAGGGGCCGATGGTGAAGCGCATGGAGCCGCGGGCAATGGGCCGCGCCAACATGATCAAGAAGAAATCGAGCCATATCACCATTGTGGTTACGGAGGAGTAACGTGCAAGAGCTTGGGCTGAACACGAATATGCTGCGCATTATACGGGGGTGTTGATTTGGGCCAGAAAACGAATCCGATTGGAAACAGATTGGGAATTATTCGTACTTGGGAGTCTCGGTGGTTCCTGAAGAAAGGCTACGCAGATCAACTCCACGAAGATCTCAATGTCCGCAAAATGATCAAGCAGAAGCTGTATCATGCGGGAGTTGCAAAGATTGAAATTGAGCGCCCCGGACAGAAGATCAAGGTTATTATCCACACCGCTCGCCCGGGCATTATTATTGGCAAAAAGGGTGCTGAGGTCGAGAAGCTGAAGAATGAGATTGTAGACATGACCGGCAAGCAGGTTCAGATTGATATCAAGGAAATCCGCAAGCCGGAGCTCGACGCTCAGCTTGTTTCCGAAAATATCGCGCTTCAGATTGAAAAGCGCGTCGCTTTCCGCCGTGCCCTGAAGCGTGCGGTTTCTTCGGCAATGAGGTTTGGCGCTCTTGGTATCAAGGTGCAGTGCGCAGGGCGCCTTGCCGGAGCGGAAATCGCCCGTACCGAATGGTACCGTGAAGGCCGTGTTCCGCTCAGCACTTTCCGCGCTGACATAGATTATGGTCTTGCTGAAGCACATACCACATATGGAAATATCGGAGTGAAGGTCTGGATTTATCATGGCGATATTCTGCCGGAAAAGACTGCCGCTTCTGCGATAGGGGAATAAGATGCTAGCGCCAAAGAAAGTCAAATTCAGGAAAATGATGAAGGGGAACATGAACGGCAAGGCCTACCGTGGTTCCGAGGTGTCCTTCGGTGAATTCGGGCTCAAGGCTATGGAGCCTGGATGGATTACCAGTCGCCAGATTGAGGCTGCCCGTGTCGCTATAACGCGTCAGGCAAAGAAGGGATGCAAGCTCTGGATCCGGATATTCCCGGACAAGCCAATTACCCGCAAGCCTGCCGAAACGAGAATGGGCAAGGGTAAGGGCAACCCTGAATTCTGGGTTGCCGTAATTAAGCCGGGTCGCATTCTTTACGAAGTGTCTGGCATTACAGAAGAAGTGGCAAAGCAGGCCTTTATTCTCGCATCCAAGAAACTGCCGCTTGCGACCAAGTTTGTGAAGAGACAGGAGGCGACAGTATGAAGGCTGCCGAACTGATAGGGCTTTCTCTTGATGAGTTGAAGCAGAAGGAGAAGGACTTCCGAAAAGAGTTGTTCAACCTTCGCTTTACACTCGCAAAGGGTGAGCTTGAAAACAATCAGCGCGTCCGCCATGTGCGGAAAGATGTTGCTCGGATCCTCACGGTTATTACCGAAAAAGAAGGGTCCTCTACAGTGGTGAAGAGGAGAACGAAAAATGCCTAAAAAGGTTTATACCGGCAAGGTCGTCAGCGACAAGATGGACAAGACGGTTGTGGTGGCAGTGACGCGCACATATCAGCATTCCACCCTCAAAAAGACCGTCAAGCGTGTTACAAAACTCAAGGCGCACGACGAAACCAACCAGTGTAAGATCGGCGACGTGGTTCAGATAATCGAGAGTCGCCCGATCAGCAAGGACAAACGCTGGCAGGTTATCAAGGCGGAAGGCGAGGGGCAGCAGCAATGATCCAGACACAGAGCATGCTCGAGGTAGCCGATAATTCCGGCGCAAAAAGAGTCCAGTGCATTCATGTGCTTGGCGGGTCCCGTCGGCGCTATGCGCGGCTCGGCGATATAATTGTCGTCGCGGTGAAGGAAGCGCTTCCGGATGGAACCGTGAAAAAGGGGACTGTCCAGAAGGGCGTGGTGGTCCGCACCAAAAAAGAAACGAGAAGAGCCGACGGCACGTATATCCGTTTCGACCAGAACGCCGTCGTTTTGATAAATAACCAGAAAGAACCGATTGGTACCCGTATTTTTGGGCCGGTTGCAAGGGAACTCAGATGGAAAGAGTTCACGAAGATCATCTCCCTTGCTCCTGAAGTTCTGTAAGGAGGCAGCAGTGGGTTTGCGAATAAAGAAAAACGATACCGCAGTTGTTATTACCGGCAAAAACAAGGGTTCAAAAGGTCGTGTTCTTTCGGTAAAGACAGAGAAGAATTCAGTGCTTATTGAAGGTGTCAACATTGTCAAGAAGCACATGAAGCCCAACAAGCAATACCAGCAGGGCGGCATCATTGATAAAGAGGCTCCCCTTCACATATCCAATGTAATGCTGGTTTGCCCGAAATGCCAGAAGGCGACCCGTCTCAGCAATAACGTTCTTGCAGACGGCAAAAAGCTCCGGGCATGCAAGAAATGCAAGGAGGTCATCGACTAGTATGGCATCCAGAATGAGAGAAAAATATACGCAGACAGTCGCCCCTGCCTTGATGAAGGATTTTAATTACGCCAATATCATGCAGGTGCCGAAGATTCAGAAGATTGTCGTGCATGTCACGATGGGAGAAGCTACCCAGAATGTGAAACTGCTGGACGCAGCCGAAAAGGAACTGGCGGCCATTACCGGCCAGAAGCCGATCATCACTAAGTCCAAGACGGCAATTGCTGGATTCAAGCTGAAGGCGGGCGTGCCGCTCGGCGCGAAGGTAACACTCCGCGGCCAGCGCATGTATGAGTTTCTCGATCGCCTCATCAGCCTCGCGCTGCCGCGTATCAGAGACTTCAGAGGGCTTTCGACTAAGTCGTTCGACAGTCGCGGGAACTATTCGTTCGGCCTGAAGGAACAGTACATTTTCCCTGAAATCGATTATGACAAGGTTGAGATGGTGCATGGTCTCGACGTCACCATCTGCACGACTGCAAAAACCGATGAAGAAAGCCGCGCGCTGCTGAAACATTTCGGCATGCCGTTCAGAAAGTAAGGAGGATGTGTGGCTAAAACGTGTTTAATTGAAAAGTCTAAGCGGCCCGCCAAGTTCAAGGTGCGGGTTCATAATAGATGCAACGTGTGCGGCAGGCCGCGCGCATTTATGCGCAAGTTCGGTATCTGCAGGATATGCTTCAGAAACCTTTCGCTCCGCGGTCAGATCCCGGGCGTAACGAAATCAAGCTGGTAGGAGTGCGCGCATGATGACCGATCCGATCGCAGATATGTTGACGAGAATCCGCAATGCGGTACGCATTAAAGCCGAAAAGGTGGATATTCCCGCATCCCGCATGAAGGTGGAGATCGCCAAGCTTATGAAGGAAGAGGGCTTTATCAAGTCCTACAAAATTATTAAAGACAAGAAACAGGGAGTTCTGCGCGTGGCCCTGAAGTATGCGGGCGATAATCAGCCGATTATTACAGACCTGAAGCGTATTAGCAAACCGGGTTGCCGCGTTTATGTCGGCAAGGACAGGATTCCGACGGTCGTCGGTGGCGTCGGTATCGCAGTTTTGACGACACCCAAGGGTATTCTGACCGACAAAACCTGCCGTCACGAAGGCGTGGGCGGCGAGGTTTTATGTTATATCTGGTAAGGAGAACTCCATGTCGAGAATTGGCAAGAAACCGATAGATATACCGAAGGGTGTGACGATTGACATTGCGGGCAGCGATGTCAAGGTCAAGGGACCTAAGGGAGAGCTCAGCTACTCAGTTGCGGGCAACGTCGCCCTCGCAGTCGATGCTGATAAGCTGATTGTCACCCGCGCCACTGAAACCAAGAATGACCGCGCTCTGCACGGACTAGTTCGCAGCCTGGTTGCAAATATGGTAAATGGAGTATCCGAGGGATACACTCGTGTGCTTGAGATTAAAGGCATAGGTTATCGTGCCCAGGTAAAGGGGAGCAAGCTTGCGTTTACTCTCGGCTACTCACATCCTGTCGAGTTCGAACTGCCGTCCGGCATTACGGCTGCTGTGGATGAAAAGCAGACAACGGTGACTCTTGGCGGCATAGACAAGCAGTTGATCGGGCAGGTTGCGGCAAACCTTCGAGAGCTTCGTCCGCCGGATGCCTACAAGGGCAAGGGCGTTCGCTATAAGGGTGAGCGCATCAAGCTGAAGGCCGGCAAAACGGGCAAGAAATAAAGGAGGATTCTCGTGCAGCTCAAGACAGAGGCGAAAAAAAGAAGACAGGCGCGGATCAGAAAGAAGCTCTCCGGAACTCAGGAGAGGCCGCGGCTCAGTGTTTTCAGAAGCCTGAACAACATATATGCTCAGATTATTGATGATTCTCGGGGGCTTACGCTCGCTGCCGCCTCTACGCTGGATGAGGCATTTGCCGAAACGAAGAAGAATCGCGGCGGCGTGGCTTCAGCAAAGAAGGTTGGCCAGCTCGTTGCTGAAAAAGCAAAGGCCGCCGGCATCACGAAGGTCGTTTTTGACCGCAGTGGCTTTCGGTATCATGGTAGCATTAAAGCCCTCGCAGATGGCGCAAGGGAAGCCGGACTGGAATTGTAAGGAGGAGTGGTGAAGACCGAAAGAATCGACCCTGAAGGGCTGAATCTTAAAGACAAAGTTGTTTTCATAAACCGGGTCGCCAAGGTTGTGAAAGGTGGCCGACGGTTCTCCTTCAGCGCGCTCGTCGTGGTGGGAGATGAGGCCGGAACAGTCGGCATCGGGAAGGGCAAGGCCTCGGAAGTCCCTGAGGCGATTCGCAAGGCAGTAGAGCAGGCGAAGAAACGATTGGTTAAATTCCCGATGAATGAGACCACAGTGACGCATCGCATTATTGGAAAGTACGGCTCAAATTCGGTTGTTATTAACCCGGCTCCGAAGGGTACCGGCATCATCGCCGGCGGTGCGGTTCGCGCCATCTTCGAGGTAGCGGGGATTCAGGATATCGTCGCAAAGGCGCTTGGTGGTCATAATCCGTTCAATACGGTGAAGGCGACTTTGAACGGCCTGACCAACCTGAAAGACCCGGATGTGGTAAAACGACTCCGGGGCAAGGCCGAGGGTGAAGCCCCCGTTGCTGAAGAAACCAACGAATAAGGGATACAGAGGTTAGGCATGAAGATACATGAACTGAAACCTGCAGAAGGAAGCAAGCATTCACCCCGCCGTGTCGGAAGAGGCATGGGTTCCGGTCTCGGAAGAACATGCGGCAAGGGGCACAAGGGACAAAAGGCGCGTGCCGGATCAGGCAAGGGTCCTGCCTTTGAAGGCGGACAGACTCCATTGGCGCGGCGTCTGCCAAAAAGAGGCTTCACGAATGCGCCTTTTAAAAAGGAATTTGCGATTCTCAACCTTTCTGCGATTGAAAGTCTGGGCGTTGATGTTATCGATCCGGAGATGCTTATTGCCAACAATATCGTCAAGAACATGAAGGACGGTCTCAAGATTCTCGGCACAGGAGATCTGAAGCGGGCGGTTAAGGTGCAGGCCCACGCGTTCAGCGCCGCTGCAAAGGAAAAAATCATGGCCGCGGGCGGCACGGCGGAGGAGCTGTAGCCTTGAGAGTTCTCGAGAGTATTCGCAATATTTTCAAAATTCCCGAACTGAAGAGCCGGGTGTTATTCACTCTGGCTCTTCTTGCCGTCTATCGCATCGGAGCTCATATTCCAACCCCCGGCATTGACGGTGCCGCTCTGAGCAAATTCCTGCTCGACCACGGCGGCGCAATGATGGGTTTCTTCGACATGTTTTCCGGTGGCGCGCTTTCGCGCCTCACCATTTTTGCGCTCGGCATTATGCCCTACATCAGCGCATCTATTATTTTTCAGCTCCTGACAGTCGTTATTCCCGCCTTGGGCAAGCTTGCCAAGGAGGGCGATGCCGGACGTAAAAAGATAGTTCGCTATACTCGGTATGCGACTGTTGTCATTGCGGCCATCCAGTCTTTTGGTATCGCCGTTGGGCTTGAAGGCATGTCAGGCGGTCAGTTTATTCAGAACCCCGGCTGGGCCTTTCGTATTATGACAATGATTACCCTTACGTCGGGAACAGCATTCCTTATGTGGTTGGGAGAGCAAATAACGGAGCGCGGTATCGGCAACGGAATTTCGCTGATCATTTTTGCCGGCATCGTGGCGCAGTTCCCGAATGCGATTGTAAGTACATTTAATCTGGTGCGCGCAGGTGAATTGAATGTCTTCTTTGTTATTCTGCTGCTCGTAGTGATGGTAGCAGCTGTCGCGGGCATCGTTTTTATCGAGCGCGGACAACGGAAAATCCCGGTGCAGTATGCAAAACGAGTGGTTGGTGGAAAGATGTTCGGCGGACAGACCACGCACCTGCCACTCAAGATCAATACGGCCGGAGTTATTCCGCCAATTTTTGCGTCGTCGATTATCATGTTTCCCGCAACCTTGGCAGGTTTTATAGCTATCCCATGGGTGCAGGAGTTCGCAAAGCTGCTTGCCCCGGGACATTCGCTCTACACTGCAACCTATGTTGGTATGATCGTATTCTTCAGTTTCTTTTACACGGCGGTTATTTACAATCCGATGGATATCGCCGAGAACCTTCAGAAAAATGGCGGCTTCATTTACGGCATCCGCCCGGGACAGAAGACGGCTGAGTACATATACAAGGTGCTTACCCGACTCACATTTATCGGCGCATGTTACCTTTCGGTCGTCTGCGTAATGCCTGAACTCATGATTCAGCAGTTTAAGGTACCTTTCTACTTTGGCGGCACGTCTCTGCTCATCTCGGTCGGCGTCGCTCTGGATACGGTTTCGCAAATTGAATCGCACCTTATAACACGCTCCTATGAAGGCTTTCTGAAAAAGGGCCGGATCCGGGGCAGAAAATAAGATGGATATCAGACAGCAAGCGTGATAGTTATCAAGTCTCATGCTGAGGTTCACAAGATCGGTGCCGCTGGACGCGTCGTTGCCGAGATTCTTGAAGGGCTGAAGAAATATGTTGTTGCCGGCATGACGACTGCAGATGTTGAGGCATATGTCGACAGCGAAATACAAATTCGGAAGGCTGTCGCCGCCTTCAAAGGTTACCGGGGATACCCCTCAAGCATTTGTATTTCATTGAATGCTGAGGTAGTCCACGGGATTCCTTCACGCTCGATCAAGATACGGAACGGCGACCTGGTAAGTATCGACCTTGGCATACTGCTGCACGGATTTTATGGCGATGCTGCGATAACACTACCGGTTGGCACCGTTTCCGATGAGGCCGAAAAGCTGTGCACAGTAACCGAACAGTCTCTGTATGCGGGGATTGAAAGGGCGATAGTTGGCAACAGGGTGTCAGACATTTCTGCAGCGATACAGAAACATGTCGAATCGCACAGTTTTAACGTTGTGCGGGCATTTGTCGGTCACGGCATCGGGCGTCAGCTTCATGAGGAGCCGCAGGTGCCGAACTACGGCCGTCCCGGGCAGGGGGCGCGCCTGAAAGAGGGGATGACATTGGCAATTGAGCCAATGGTAAATGCTGGAACGCCCGATATAGTCATTATGCATGATGGCTGGACCGCTGTGACTGCTGATGGACGCCTTTCGGCGCATTTTGAACACACCATTGCGGTGACAAAGAACGGGCCTATCGTATTGACGAAACTATAAAATCATCGGTATACTAAAAAACTCTACATGGCAAAAGAAGATAACATAGAAGTCCAAGGGACGATTCTCGAACCCTTGCCGAACGCGATGTTCCGGGTTCAGCTCGATAA
The DNA here is from genome assembly GCA_964392915.1 of uncultured Nitrospiraceae bacterium. Taxonomy (GTDB): domain Bacteria; phylum Nitrospirota; class Thermodesulfovibrionia; order Thermodesulfovibrionales; family Dissulfurispiraceae; genus JAAYUK01. The sequence continues at coordinate 10,529 of CAYMRS010000044.1, read as the reverse complement.
CGGACAGCAGATTCTTGCGTATGTTTCCGGCAAGATGCGCATGCATTTTATCAAAATTCTGCCCGGCGACAAGGTTACGATCGAACTATCACCATACGATCTTACCAAGGGCCGGATTACGTATAGATTCAAATAAATTTTTACAGTACCCAGGCACGCGGCGCATGGAGTACTGTCGTGTTGTGCAAGGAGGATTGTGTTATGAAGGTCAGACCTTCGGTAAAGCAGATTTGTGCAAAGTGCAAGATCGTGAAACGCAAAGGCGTAATTAGGGTGCTGTGCGAGAATCTTCGCCACAAGCAACGTCAGGGCTAGGCCGGTGCGGGCGACCCTGAACAACAGATAATTTATAGTGTCAAGGAGCTCATATGGCAAGAATTGCAGGTGTTGATCTTCCCAAAAGCGAGCGAGTCGAGATCGGTCTTACCCGTATCTTTGGCATCGGTCGTCCGGTGTCGAACAAGATCCTGGCTGAAGCCGGCATCGATCCGAACATCCGGGTCAAGGATCTCACCGACGAAGCTATCGTCAAAATCCGAACACTGATTGATCGTGATTGCAAGGTAGAGGGTGACCTCCGGCGCGAAATTGCTCTGCATATCAAGCGCCTCAATGAAATCGGCTGCTATCGGGGTCAGCGTCACCAGGCGCGCCTGCCGGTTCATGGACAGCGTACGAAGACAAACGCTCGTACCCGCAAGGGACCGAGAAAGCTTGTCATCAAGAAAAAGTAACAAGGAGGATTATCCATAGATGGCGCAGAAAAAGAGAACCGGAAAAAAGGTCAAAAAACATATCCCCGTTGGTGCAGCGCACATCCAGACGACGTTTAATAACACGATTGTTACCATCACTGACGCCAACGGCGCAGTAATCGCATGGTCAAGCGCGGGTAGCCTTGGCTTCAAAGGATCGCGCAAGGGAACGCCGTTTGCAGCGCAGATGGCTTCTGAAGCCGCGGCCAAGAAGGCGATGGAGATGGGTCTCAAGCAGGTCGATGTCTTCGTCAAGGGTCCCGGCGCAGGCCGCGAAACTGCAATCCGCGCACTGCAGGCTACCGGACTGGAGATAACCATGATCAAGGACGTTACCCCTGTGCCGCATAACGGGTGCAGACCCCCGAAAAGGAGGAGAGTCTAAGATGGCGAGATATACTGGACCTCTCTGCAGACTCTGCAGGCGTGAAGGCGAAAAGCTCTTCCTGAAAGGGATCAGGTGCACTACGGAGAAGTGCGGCATTGAGCGGAGGAAGTATCCTCCGGGTCAGCATGGTCAGGGCCGCGGCAAGCTCTCCGATTACGGCATTCAGCTTCGTGAAAAACAGAAAGTCAGAAGGATTTACGGTATCATGGAGCGGCAGTTTCGCCTTTATTTTGAGGAGGCTGCCCGCATAAAAGGCATTACGGGTGAAGTCCTGCTGCAGCTTCTTGAGCGCCGCCTCGATAATGTCGTATATCGCATGGGCTTCGGCGCAAACCGTCGTCAATCCCGCCAGTTAGTACGGCATGGTCACTTCCAGGTGAATGGTCGTCGTGTCGATATCCCGTCGTTTCTGCTTCGCGCCGGCGATGAAGTCCAGATCATGGATGCAAGCCGCGAAAGCACGGTTATTGCCGATAATCTTGCGATTGCCGAGCACCGCGGATCTCCTGAATGGATTGAGTTTAATGCGCAGGGACTGAAAGGTAAGTTCGTGCGGATTCCGACCCGCGAAGAGATACAGTTGCCGGTTCAGGAGCAGCTGATCGTCGAACTCTACTCGAAATAAGCGGCGTGGTAAAAATTACTTTGTTCATGAAGGCAGAGGAGGCCTGAGAATGGATCTTGTGAAAAAAGGCTTTCAGATCCCCAAAAAGATCAACTTTGATGCTGACTCGCTTACCGATTCCTATGGAAAACTGGTGGTTGAGCCGCTTGAGCGCGGATTTGGTACCACGATCGGCAATTCGCTCCGCCGCATTCTGCTCTCGTCCATCGAGGGAGCCGCGGTTGTCGGACTTCGGATTGAGGGAGTGCTCCATGAGTTTTCCGCGATAAAAGGGGTGAAGGAAGATGTTGTTGACATAATTCTGAATGTCAAAAAACTGCGTTTCCGTTCGCACAGCGAAGGCAAAAAGACGGCGACGGTCAAAGTTAAAGGACCGTATAAGATCACCGGCGCAGACATTCAGGCCGACAGCACTGTCGATGTCCTGAGCAAGGATCAGTACATTGCATCTGTCGACAAGGGTGCCACTGTCGAAATGGAAATCTTCGTCAAGCGCGGAACAGGCTACGCGCCTACCGAACAGAACAAGGAAGAGGGCGGTCCAATTGACATTATTGCAATGGATTCGGTTTTCAGCCCAATCAAAAAGGTGAATTTTTGGGTCGAAAAAGCCCGCGTTGGCCGAGCTACAGACTATGACCGCCTTGTGATGGAAGTATGGACCGATGGCAGTATATCGCCTGAAAAGGCAATCAGTGATGCATCGGCAATCCTTGTCGAGCATCTTGAGCTGTTTATTTTTGTTGAGGATCCGGAGAGCATTGAAGAGCCTCAGGGTGCTGTAGCGAGCATAGTGTCTCCGGCAGCCCTGAGCGACCATCTGCAGAAGAACATTGATGAGCTTGAGCTTTCGGTGCGTGCTTTTAATTGTCTGAAGAACGCAAATATAAAAACTATCGGCAATCTTGTCCAGAGGACTGAAAATGAGATGCTCAGGACCAAGAACTTCGGGCGCCGTTCGCTCAATGAGATCAAAGATATTCTCCATGCAATGGGATTGTCGCTCGGCATGCGGATAGAATCAGACGGCGTTCCTGCCGGTAAAAAGTAAGGAGGTTCGCACAACCATGAATCATAATGTCTATGGCCGTAAATTTGGCCGGACTGCAAACCAGAGAAAAGCACTTTTTCGCGGGCTGATCTGCTCGCTTTTTGAATATGAGCGCATAGAAACAACAGTTGCGCGTGCCAAGGCCATCAAGGCTACGGCCGAAAAGCTCGTCACTTTTGGTAAGCGAGGCGATCTTCACGCGAAGAGAATGGTTTTTTCGTATATTCCGAACAGAACCGTCGTTGCAAAACTGTTTGCGGAAATCGCGCCCCGTTTTACCGAGAGAAACGGCGGGTATCTGCGCATTGTCCAGACGCGTCAGCGCGTTAATGATCGTGCTTCGATGGCCATCATCGAATTTGTCGATTACGATGCAAAGAAGGCCAAGATCGCCCCGGTAGCTGAAAAGAAGGGTGAGGCCAAGACAGAGAAGAAAGAGACAAAGGCAAAGAAGCCAGCCGCTTTGACCAAGAAACCGGCGGAAAAGAGAACAAAGAGTGAATGATATCATAGTGGTCGGAGCGCTGATTGTGCTGTGGGTTGTTCTTCAGAAATTTGTGTTGCCGAGGTTGGGACTCCCGTCTTGAATCCCTGATTTAAAAGGCCGGGACGGCCAGCCAAAGTGCAAGTGACGAATACGACGAGAGCATTGCCCGCTGGGGCAATGCTCTTTGCTATTTTGAGGGATTGATGAAAACGGTTTTTTCAGTGTTTCTGGTTATTCTGATCGTTCCGCTGCTTGCCGGTGCCGCTCCGCCAAAAATACTCCCAACCGAGGGCGCACATGATTTTGGCAGTGTTGCTGCAGGGCCTGTATTGGAACACATTTTTTCCTTCCGGAATGGCGGAGGGCAGGTTCTCATTATCCGCAAAGTAGCTTCAACGTGAGGCATGGTTGCCCGACTGGTTGGGTCCAGCCAGTTAAAACCGGGAGAAGTCGGAGCCGTGATGGCGCGCCTGGAGACACACGGGAGAATGGGGCCAGTAGTGAAGTCAATCGATATTGTCACCAATGATCCAATCTATCCTGTGGCGCACTTTGAAATTAGAGCACATATCGTTGAGACACATCCCGCTGCTGAAACTCCGGGAGAATGCAAGTGAAGAAGGAATTGCAACTGATCGTAGAGCAGTTAAAGAGAATAGGTGATGCGCTCTCGCAGAACACTGACACAGGCCTTCTTGACAAACACCTCGCCTATCGTTTTCAGGCTGGTGCTGGGCGCCCCCGGTTGCGCGGGATTCTCTTCCCCGACCCGATTCGGCTGGCTGAACTCCAGGGGATAGATCGGCTTAAGCAAAAACTTTGCATGAATACCGAGCAGTTTCTCCAAGGGCTGCCGTGTAACAATGTTCTGCTCTATGGTCCTCGCGGCACCGGAAAATCGTCTGCCGTTAAGGCACTGCTGAATGAATACGCATCCCGGGGATTGCGGATGATCGAAATGACGCGGGATGCGCTTGTCTATTTGCCGGACCTTGGCGACAGCATTCGTGAACGTCCAGAAAGGTATATCGTTTTTTGTGATGATCTCTCTTATGATGTGGATGACGGTTCCTATCGCCAGTTGAAGGCAGTGCTCGAAGGCGGCCTTGAACTGAAGCCACAGAACATGATTATCTGCGCAACTTCCAACCGCCGGCATCTCATGCCGGAGACCGTTGCGGACAATCTTCCGGTCAGGGAAGACGACGAACTTCATCCGTCGGACACGCTTGAAGAAAAGATTTCCCTAAGTGACCGATTCGGCCTGCGAATAGGTCTTTATACATTCGATTCTGACACGTACCTCACGATCATCAGAAACTATGCGCTTTTGCGTGCCCTGCCGGTGAGTGATGACGCACTTATTGGAGAAGCGCTTCAGTGGTCGATTTCGCACGGGAGCTATTCGGGGCGCACCGCACGCCAGTTTGTTGATGACTTGCAAGGGCGCCTGCAACTTAAAAGGAACGAGTGAATCGTTCCTGGTGCATCATCTGTCAGTCCGTGGTAAACTGAAGCAGATATCCAAACATCGAGGTGCCGTGTGAATAAGAAGCATGTCTTTATCTGCGTCCAGCGGGACATTGTAAACTCTCTTAACTGGTCGTTAAAGGAGTTCGACAGGGTTCTTGCCGTAAAGCACCTCGATTCAGCCAATGAACTGGAAAAGCATTTTGCGGCAGGCCATTTCTGCTCCGTGCTTATTCTCGACTCCATGATGGGGGACAAATCGACCATAGAACTGGCGCAGAAGATGAAGGCTGAGCATCACGACATCAAAATCCTGCTCATTTCGGCGACGGGAACCACCAAAGAAGATCTTGTCAAGCTTATCCAGACGAAAATTGTGAGTGGAGTCCTCATCCGCCCATTTACCGCGCAGCAGGTGGCTGACAATATTTACAAGCTTTGCAATTTCGAAAAACCGTCCGAAACTCCCTGGTATATGCAGACGAATATCAAGCAACCCTAGCTATTTGCATGAAACTGGCAACTGCAGAAGAAATGAGACGCATAGACCGTGAGACCGTCGGGCAGTATGGAATCCCTGCCGCCGTTCTCATGGAACGTGCCGGACTTGCGATGGCAGAGCAGGTGAAAGCGCAGTATCCTGCGAAAAAAATCGTTGTTCTCTGCGGTTCCGGGAATAATGGAGGGGACGGGCTTGTTGCCGCGCGAAATCTCCACGCATGGGGATACCGGGTATTCGTTCGCATGGCGATGCGGCGTACCGATCTTTCGGATGGGTGCGCGGCACAATTAAAAATTGCCGAAATTTTCGGCGTTCCGGTTGTTTTTCATGCAAAACTCGCTGCCGATGATTTGCATGGCGCGGTTGTTCTTGACGCATTGTTCGGCACAGGCCTGAGCAAGCCGTTGACCGGAACTCTTGCGGCACTGGTTCGCGCGGTGAATGACGCTGGGGTGCCGGTTATTTCCGCTGATATCCCATCCGGCATTTCAGCGGATACCGGAGAGGTTTTAGGCGCAGCCATCAAAGCAAACCAGACGGTTGCCTTCGGGCTTCCCAAGCGGGGGCACGTTCTCCATCCTGGAGCGGCCCATACCGGTCGTCTTTCGGTTGCTGATATCGGGTTTCCTCCAGCCCTCATGCGCGACCACCTGATCGCTGCTGAGGCGGTGACTGCTGAAAGCGCCTCTCTCCTGCTGCCCGTGCGTCCGACGCATGCCCACAAACACATGTTGGGTCATGTGCTAGTGGTCGCTGGCTCGCCCGGCAAGACCGGTGCCGCCCTCATGACAGCGCATGCATGTCTGCGCGCCGGAGCGGGATTGGTGACCATCGGAGTTCCGGAGACTTTGCTTGATATTTTTATGGGTCGGGTCACAGAGGAGATGTTGCTTCCCTTGCCTGGTGCGATGGACGGCACGCTGGCTTCATGTGCTGCTGATAAAATCCTGCTCCATAGTCCCGGCAGATTTGACATCATTGCAGTCGGTCCAGGGCTCGGTTCATCTCCGGATGTCAATGCCGTGGTCCGGGAGCTTGTCGCACGCTCTTCTGTCCCTATGGTGGTTGATGCGGACGGCCTCAACGCGCTTGCCGGACAGGCTGGAGCATTACACACTTCGCAAGCACCGCTCATTCTGACCCCTCATCCCGGCGAACTCCGCAGGCTTTATCCGAATGTGCCTGCTGGCATGTCGCGTATCGATTCGGCACTTCACTTCGCGTCTGCCCATGGCGTCTGCCTGGTCGCCAAGGGAGCTCCGACGATCACAGCAACCGCCGAAGGGCAGGCATTTGTGAATACGACAGGCAATGCAGGCATGGCAACCGCCGGCGCGGGCGATGTCCTGACCGGTGTCATTGCTGGTCTGTGTGCGCAAAAGATCAAACCCGTTCACGCTGCCGTGCTGGGCGTCTATCTGCACGGACTGGCAGGAGATATTGCCGTTGCCAGGCTCGGACAGTATTCGCTCTTGGCAACTGACCTCATCCGCGCGTTGCCTGACGCTTTTTTTGCCTTGCAAAAAACCGGCGTATCAGATGCATAGCTGATGCGCGATTTTCTGATCCGCCCTGCAAACATGCCGGGTTATTCGGTCAGCGCGTTTTTTACGACGAGGCAGGTGCCGGATGATATGAAGGTGCTCGCGTCATATGCCGGCGTGGGACTGCAGAACATCTACCTTCCCATGCAGAAGCATACCGATGCGGTGCAGATCGTCGATACGGACCTCACCCCGCGCATAGCCGATGCGGTTGTGACGAATCGAGCCGGATTGCTGATTGGCGTGCAGACCGCGGATTGTGTGCCGGTGCTGCTGTTTGACGCAAAGCGCCGTGTTGCCGGAGCGGTGCATGCCGGATGGCGAAGCACGGCATCCGGGATTCTCCGGAAAGCACTGACCGTTTTATGCGATCGTTTTTATGCAAATCCATCAGATATTCTTGTGGCAATCGGACCTGCAATCTGTTGCGACTGTTACGAAGTCGGTCCCGAAGTGGTTGATGCAGTTGCCGGGGGAACCGGTGCGGGCGCCTACATTACAGAACGAGGCGGCAAATACCATATTGATTTAAGGCTGGCAAACCGTCTTCAGGCATTTTCTTCAGGAGTCCTGGCGCGCAATATCTGGCAAACGGCTGACTGCACTTGCTGCCAGCCCGAGAAGTATTATTCGTACCGGCATGCCAATAGTGTGACAGGACGGTTGTGCAGCATGATTGTATTAAAACAATGACATGGCCTGAATAGAAAAACAACCTATTGTAGAAAGCGGCTTTTCAGAGAAGTTTTTGCCGCTCCTGAACGCTCTTCTCAGAAGCCTGTATCCTTGTTTCTATGTCTTTCCGCATTGCAGTTAACGCAGCCTTCACGAAATGCTCATCAACCATGCCGACCGTGCAGGGAGTTTCATAAATCCGCTTTGGAATGCGGAGATTATCAAACGAAAAACCCTCGCGTATCTTGAAGAGGAACTTTGCGGTATGAATCTCATCACCAAGCGTGCGGAGCGATTCCTCGGAGCAATCAAATCCGGAGAGTTTTAACGCGGCAGCGACAACTTCAGGCTTGTAGATTTCACGCGCAAAGAAACAGATTACCAGAGAAGAAAGAATCTGCCTCCAGCGTTCCTCCGTCAACAGTTCACTGGCAACCTGTTCCGCAGTCATGGCTTTATTCACCGATAGTTTCTTGTCGATTCCATATCCGCCGCCGTCAAGATGGCTGTGGCGTGCCCCGGCAAGATATCCGATATGCGCCGCCGGGCCGGTATGATAGCCGGGCATCTCGTTTTTGCCGAAGGTCATGGCATAATCCTGCCCGCCATAAACAGAGGATGCAAAATCAGCTCCCTTAGCCAGGGCCGCGTAAAAATCATTCGGCTGCTCCACTATCCTGGCGAGAGCCTCCTGATATGCAGCATAATCTCCCCAAGTAAAATTGACGCCATCCGTGTGATCCATGGAAATGAGCCCTCTTTCAAGGGCTTCAGTCGCCCACGCAAGCACAACGCCGACGCTCATACAGTCAAGACCGTAAGCCTCGATAATGTCCATAAGCTTCATCATTGCCGGAATATCAGAGCCCCCAAGCATGGAACCGACCGCGTACAGGAGTTCATAATCGTAACCGATCATTGAAGTCTTGTAAAAATAAGGTTCGTCCTCATAGGGTTCGCGGATAGCTGCTATGTGGATGCAGGCAACCGGGCAGTGTGAGCATGCAAGCCGTTTGCCGAGATGGTTCTTCGCAATCTCTTCACCCGATATCGCATGAGCATGCTCAAACTGTGCAGACTGCAGATTTCGTGTGGGCAGACCGCATGCTTCATTGAGCGGGATAATGTTTACCGCCGTGCCGATTTTATGATACTTCATCGTTACCGGAGACTCGGTAGCGCTTTTAAAGATGGATTTATAAAGCTCGGAATACTGCTTCTGGTCAAGCACCGGAATCGTGCGTTTGCCTGCAACAACGAGCGCCTTCAGTTTCTTGCTGCCGAAGACGGCGCCAAGTCCAAGCCGTCCAAAATGCCGGTACGTTTCAGTCGTAACGCAGGCGTAGGGGATCATTTTTTCGCCGGCTCTGCCAATGCGCATAATAGTGCGCAAGCCGGAGGACGGCTCATTTGCGCGAATTATCTTGCCGACAGTCGCGCTTTTCCCCATCCCCCACAGCGTAGAGGCGTCACGAAAGAATACCTTGCCGTCTCGTACCGAGAGATAGCAGGGACGCTCACTTGCTCCTTTAATAACAATAGCTCCGTATCCTGCCATGCGAATTGAAACAGCACTTCGTCCCCCGGCATGGCTTTCACCGAGATTCCCGGTAAGCGGAGATTTGAACATTGCAACCGTTTTTGAAGCGAGCGGATACAGGCTCGTCAGCGGACCAACCGCCATGATAATCGGATTGTCGGGGCCGTACGGATCAGCTCCCGGTGGGCATTCTTCAAGCAGGAGCTGTGCAGCTACACCCGCTCCGCCGAGATATCGTTCAAAAAGATCTGTTCGGTCTTTTATCTGGAAGCTTTTTTTCGAGAGGTCAATATACAGAACATTACGAAGAGGATCATTTTTCAGCATGTGGCACCTCCGCAGTTTTCCTGTCCTTATCCTTGCCGATAACACCATAAGGGCAGTGCTGAGCGCAATAGCCGCAATGCCGGCAGACGAGAGGCTTCTGGTTCTCATCGTCCCAGAAGACCGCACCCAAGATGCAGGCTTGTCGACACATGCCGCACCCGGTGCATTTATTCGTCTTCAGGAGCACGCCGCCGCCTTTGCGCAGCATAAGCGCATCTTCCGGACAGGCACGGGCACATGGCGGATCGTCACAGGCGCGACAGACGATGATCATGAATCCATGCTGCATTCCCCCCGCTGATTTGACGCCAATGCAGGATTTCCCAAGCCCCGAGTCCTTGTGAACCCGCGAACATGCAAACATGCAGCACTGACAGCCAACGCACTTCTGAGAGTCAATAATTGCAAGTCTCATGCTGACTCCTAAATCGCGAGTTTTTGAGGCGGGGCTTTGACCCGCTCGCGCATAACAGCATCAATATCAGCCGTGTTTTTCCAGGACATTATCTCTGTCCAATCAAGCAGTTTGCCGCTCTCATTTGCAGGAAACAGGCATATCTGAGGATCGCGCAGAGGCAGTAAGGGAGCGGATGCCACAACAAAAGGCGTCAGAGCAGAGGTCTCTTCACTCAGCAGATATTCAACCGGTGGATCCACCTTGTATAGGTAGGCCTTGCCGATGAAATTGTCGCTGATATCTTTGATAAAGTCGAGCTTGCGGTGCATCTGCAACAATTATACACGAATATGATGTGAACGAATAATGTTGAGGGCTGGAACAACAAGTTTGGCAGTTCGCCCCTTCGAATTCCTGCTGACTGAGGTTAATATGCTGAATCAAACAGGCGCAAGTGGCGGACAAAAAAAACTGCAAATTGACGGCATACTCTGGCGATGGTGGTATGAATAAGAGTTGTAACTAATTGAAAAATATGGTAGGCGATGTAGGGATTGAACCTACGACCTCTTCCGTGTGAAGGCTTTACGGCAGGCGCGCTTCTTTTTCGGAATCCTTGCAAAGCCTTGCAAATACAAGGTTTGCGGGCATTAGCAGAAAAGGGCTTTTCGGTATATTTGGGGCTATTTCGGGATACCAAGTGTAGAAAAACAATAGAATTTTTCGGGAGGGAGAAAATACAATGATACTGCAATTTAAAGACCTCGA
>CAYMRS010000043.1:0-21512 GCA_964392915.1 uncultured Nitrospiraceae bacterium | reverse complement strand
GACATTATCCGCCCGATGCACCTGATGGCAAAGCTGACCGGCAGGGGCATGAAGCATTCGCGGGTGAAATGCACAACGCAGTATATTGTCGGAGCTTCTGACGAGACTGACGGCGAGATCATGCAATCAATGTCCGAACTCTATAATCAGCTCCGGTTCAAGCGTGTCTACTTTTCGGCATACCAGAAAGGGCTCGGCCATCCTGATATTCCCGGTGAGCGGCACTTCCTGACAACACCCGGGGAACATTTCATGCGTGAACACCGTCTGTACCAGGTCGATTTTCTGATGCGGCGCTATGGATTTGCTGCCGGAGAAGTTCCGCTCGATTCGAATGGCAATCTGAGCCTGGAAAAAGACCCGAAAGAGTTGTGGGCAGATATGCATCCCGAGGTCTTCCCGGTCAGAATCAATAGCGCCGATCGGGAGGTGTTGCTGCGGGTTCCGGGCATCGGACCTGATACGGTGAAGCGGATTCTCACGCTGCGGAGCGAAGGACGAATCAGCAACCCGGAGGAGCTTGGCGTCAAAGGCAGGCGGCTCGAAAAGATCAAAAAACACGTCGTCTTTGCATAAAACCGGGACGGCACTGACTATAATACATCTTCCCGCAACCTCTTCCCTATGCCGCAAGCCCGCTGCACCCTGCTTTGAATTCCCTTTGAAAGGATTCCGCGTTTGCCGACGATCACTGCTCCCGTCTTTGCCCTTGTTATTGCAGTGTAGAATATCTCCTGCGTCAGAATCTTCACGTCATGTTCGGGAAGAATCAGTGCGATGCTTCTGTACTCCGATCCCTGGCTTCGGTGAACAGATACGGCGTATGCCAGTGATATGCCCCCGCGGAGAGCCTCTGCCGGATATGCGACGTATGCATCGCCGCGCCGGAAAACCGCCATCAGTCGAAGGATGCCTTTTCGCGGCGATACTCGCAAAACGATACCCTGGTCGCCGTTAAAAAGGTTTTTAGCGTAGTCATTACGCTCCACGAGAACCGGCTCTCCCGGAGCAAATTCGGCCGGACGGTCAAATCCTTCCCGTTCAAGCGCCTTGATGTGGAAAATGCGGTTCAACGCCTCCGTCCCGGTGGTGTAAACATTTGTTATGCACAGCATGCGGATGGCTTCAAAATGGTCAAACAAGCGGTTCAGATCCTGAAGGTCCTGCCCCCGGAACCCTTCCCTGCCGTAGTGATAGCGCTTGCTGATCAGCTTCTGGAAGCCATGCAGTCCGAGAACCATGTATGAATACCATCGGCTGCAAAAATCACTGAGCATAGTTTCCGAACCGGATGTGTCCAGAAACTCAGCTCCCGCAAAAGTACAATCTTGCGCCGAGGAGCGGTTCAGCACAAGCGGCATTGCCGGATTCCAGATTTCACTGGCCGCGCCGCGCCTGATTGCGTCTGAAAGCAGGTAAATCTTTTTACCTTCAGGATCGTCTTCGCGCATGCGGAAGCTTTTGGTAAGACGAACAATGCCGATTGCAAATCCTTGGGGGCTCTCTTTTTCGAACTGCATCAGCTCTCCCAGCACCGCGCCGGCATCGACCGAAGGCAACTGGTCGGCATCTCCCAGAAGAATCAGCAGGGCGTCGTCGGGAAGGGCTCTCATCAGCCGCTCCATGAGATAGAGATCGATCATGGACGCCTCATCCACAATTACGACACGCCCCGGCAGCCTGTTGCTTTCATTGTGAATGAACAGGTCCCGGGCAGGTGAGTAGCGCAGCAGGCGGTGAATGGTCGTGGCTTCGGGCATGCCTGCCGTTGCGGTGTCTGATTCCTCTGCCTGCATCCCTGTCAGGAGCGACCCGGTCAGCCGGTTTGCCGCTTTGCCGGTCGGCGCGGTCAGAATTACATCCTGCAAAGCCACGCCAAGTCTCATCAGAACCTTCAGTATCGACACGACAATCGAGGTTTTTCCGGTTCCGGGCCCACCCGAGATAATCGATACCGGATGCGTCAGTGCAACCGTCATGGCATGTTTCTGCTCATCTGTCAACCGGAGAGGTTGTCCGTCAATCTCATTCAGGAAGAGCGCGATTTTATCCCGCGGAAATGCGCCGGTGACGCGTCGGCCCAGCAGACGCAGCCTGTTGCAAAAAATGAGCTCAAGCTGAAGCATTCTCTGAAGATACACTCCTCCGCCGTCAATAATGAGCGGCTTGAACTCGCCTGCCGTGCCGATGAGCGCTGCCGCCCCGCCATCGTCAAACATTTTCTCCAGCGTGTGCAAAAGCCGGCGACTTTCTCCAGCCGGAGCGGTTTCTCCATTATCAAGCAATGCCGAAGCCATATCAGACAGATTCGCGGCATCGCCCGCAAGGGGAAGCAGCGTGCTGCCCTGCCGCACGGCAATAAGGGCACAGACAGCCAGGAGCGTGAGGGCCTTTTTTTCTTCCGGGGCGAGCGATGGGGCAAACGACGCGAGTTCAGCGGCAACCTGAACCATCTCTTCTTCCATATTAAAAGCCTTCATCCCGCTCCGCATGCGGTCAAGGAACTGTTCAAAGCCGGCACGAACGGGGTCGATCCCCTTCAGGCCTTCAAACGCCAGTCGGGCAGATCCGCACGCAGATAAACGCTGCAGATGAATCATGCGTCCACCTCTTCAAACGCCAGTCCGGCAATGAGTTTTTCCTCAAATGCCAGCATTTCCTGCCACGAAAAACGCGTCACGACCTGCCCTCTGCCCTGCGTATCGTCGGGATGCATCCCGCGAACAAAACAATACACAACAGATCCGATTCGCTCATTGTATTGCGACTCAGCATGCACTCTGAGCATTTTGCAGAGCGCTATCAGGTAAAGCTTTGCCTGCAATGAATAGTTGGCGTCATAGTGCTCACGCAGTGCCTCTGCCGAATAGTCGGGCAGTGCATCGGTCTTCCAGTCGAGCAGATGCAGTTTCCCGCCGAATTCAAAAACCATGTCGATAAAGCCCTTCACGAACCCCCGTTCTATCCGGATATCCGCCCACTGCGCCGAAGTGAGCCGCGGAAAATTCTTCTCCGGATACGGATAGAGAAATTCGAGTTCGCGCGCGGCCCGCTGAACCGCCGCAAGCCGTGGCAGTTCGGTTCCGTCCGCAAGCGCAATCCTGCTCATAATCGCGTTATAGGCCAGCGACAAAAGATATCCGGCATGCGCCTGCTCAACGCCCTCACGCCGTAAAGCCTGATGTGCCAGAGTGCGGATCGTTTCTGCTTCAGCCCACTTCGCAAAACCCTCAGCACTCTCGGGCATGCTGTCGAATCGTATCGCCTCCATTACTCCATGCAGCGCCTTGCCGAACCGTGGGCCGCCAGGCACGCCTTCCGGCACGCCGGTCTTTCCTCCCTCGGCAACGCGGTCGTCAAACATGCTCTCTTCGTCTCCCGCCGGTGCGGAGTAACCGCCCTGCGTCTTTTTTATCCGGGAATATGAGGTGACTGCGAATCCGGCATGCCGCCCGCGCACCGAATCGAAACTCTCCGACTCATCCGGCAGATCCAGAAGATGGGGGGGCGGCGACCACTGTTTCATGATTTCATGTGCATTTTGACCGATTTCTGCACCGGGCGCGGTACCGAAGGGAGGTCGCAAAAAGACGAAGCCGCCGCGCTTCAGTGACGATTCATCAGCCGCAATGGCCGCAAGCCGGTCATTCATGAGTTTGTACATGCCCGCCTTTAGTGGTGTAAATTTTTCAGGAGAGACAAACGGCAGATAGAGCCGTGCCTTTGCGCGGGTCGCAGCTACATACAGAAGCCTCTTGTCTTCGTCCGTGCTCTCTTTTTGAGCTTGACGTTTCTGCTCCTCCCATCCGCCCAGATGGAGTACCGCCCTGCCTTCCGCGTCATGATACAACTGGAAATCATCCCCCTGCCCTGCACTGTACCCTCCGTAGAGGAACACCACCGCGGCCTCGAGTCCCTTGCTCTTGTGCATGGTCATTATCTGGACAGCCTCCTTGTCGGTCTCCAGCCGCTGCACGGTTCCGTCTTCCCTGGCCGGCGTCCGCGCTCCGCTGATGAAGTCGGCAAGCATCTGGATCAGATCGGCAAGTTCTTTTCCGGCGCCGCTCGCCTCTTCCAGCATCATCTCCAGAATATGCAGGTAGTCCGTCAGTTCCCGTCCGGAGTCCTCAAAGAAGATAACTCTCCGCACGAGACCGCTCTCGTTGATCAGGCGTGAAAAGAGCTCTGCAAAGCTGCGCCGCCGAGCAAGGGAGTGCCAGTCAAGAAGCCGATTTGCCAGCGGCTCTGTCTCAGGAAGGTTTCTGCATTCGGACAGGCGATCGAGGGGAATGCCAAAAAACGGCGTCATCCATGCCCGCAGCCGCCGTGATTCATCGAAGGGATTTTCAATAGCAAGCAGCAGATCCCGGATATGCTCAGCCTGCGGCGTCTGAAAGAGGCCGTCAAGCTTGTAAAAAGCAGATGCAAGGTCGGCCTCCCGAAGAAACTCCGCAACCCGGCGTCCCTCGGACTCTTTTCTTGTGAGAATGAAAATATCACTCGGCTTCAGCGCTCTTTTCTCCCCGACGAGTTTATCGCACAATACGATGCCGCCCTTCAGAAGATCACCGATCTCTGCGGCAACGGCGCGACCAAGAACGTTCAGGAAGTACTCTGCTGAAACTGATTTTCTTTCGTTGTCGATGTTCCAGATCACAACCGGTGCTATATCCTCAGCCTTTTCGTCCAGAGCGCGGAATTCGGGATTTCCGCACCGGAGCGGCGCATCATAGGTGATATCTCCCAGGAAGAAGGGCTCCTCAATATCCTGCCGGAAAAGCTCGTTATACGCGCCGACCAACCGGGCGGTAGATCGATAATTGCTGACCAGGGGAACGGGGGCATGATGTATGCAAATGGCTTTGCGCGCAGCCAGGTAGGTAAAGACGTCCGCCCCCCGGAATCCGTAAATAGCCTGCTTGGGATCGCCGACGAGGTAAAGAATGTTCTGATTTCCGCTCTCCAGAAAAATCCGCTCGAATATTTTCCACTGCCGCTCGTCGGTATCCTGAGATTCATCGATCAGCGCAAACCGGTACCGGCAGCGGAGCGCCGCAATCAATGCCCCGGCCTGCCGTCCGCTGAGCGCCTCCAGCAGGTGCGCAATCATGTCGTCGTAGTCATACAGCCCGGCAGCCCGCTTGTCTTTTTCAAGCCGCTCCTGCACCAACGGGAGAAAGAGCTGCACCGCCATGCCCTTGAGCGGCATGAAGTGCCTCTTTAAGGAGGCGAGCGCGGCAAGGTAGTCACTGATTTCCCGGCCCCACGGTGCACCCGGAGAAAGCTTCTCCTCGGTATATTGAATCCAGTCGGGGTTGATGCCCTCAATCACGTCTGTCAGACGGAAATCAGCGCCGATGCCCTGAAGCGCACTGCCGAATGCGTCCGCCCGTTTGACTATCGCCGCGCTCGTGGAGTGATGAACCTTTTGAGCTTTCAATTCAGCTTTCAGCCGCTCTCCGAAACCATCAAATTGAACAACGCCGACAAGGACTTTTAATGCGGTCATCAGCGCCGCCTCGTCGAAACGCGGCAGCACAATCCTTTTTCGTGCATGGCACAAATAAAGCATCTCCGCGAGTGCGCCCAGAGAATGTCCGCTTTTCAGCCAGGCATCCAGATAACATGCATACTCATCTCTGCAACTGATGTCGGTCCTGAGAACGTTCATGAATGCGTCATGGAATGCGCTTTTCCCGTCGACCAGCGACTGTTTGAACAGCCTGCCGCTGCTGAATGCATGTTCATTCACAACACGCTGAAAAAAACTGTGGATGGTATGGATGGACGCCATGTCGAAACTGAAAAGCGCCCGCTCGAGATGCACCTTTTCCGGCGGTCCGATTGCCCAGCATTGCCGCTCCGGCTTTCCCGTGCAGCCGTCTGAGACCAGTACTTTTTCGATCATGCTTCTGACCCGGCTGCGCAGCTCGCCCGCAGCGCGCTCCGTATAGGTCAGAACCAGAATATTGTCGATATTCACCTTTTTCGTCAGAAGCAGTTCGACAAACAGATGCTCTATCGTGTAGGTCTTGCCGGTGCCTGCCGATGCTTCGATGACCGCATGACGGTCTTTCGGGATGGCTTCCAGAATATCGGGGCGCTCGTAATAGACCGTGCCGCTCATCGATTGCTCTCCTGCTTCCCCTCTGCTATGCAGGCAAAGAGAAGCCCGAGGCGCCGCTTTGCCAGCATCTCTGCGTCCTTCGGCAGGTCATAATCCTCCGCACGCACCGGACCGAACGAGCAGCCGTTGCTCTGCCGAGTATTGTCACGCATTCTGGCAATGATATCCTCAAGGCTGCTGCCGCCTTTGTTCTGAAGCTTCCAGTCCATGATCGCATCCAGAGGAAGCACATAGCTGTGGGCATGCTCTGTTAAATCCTGCACTATGGTTTCAAGAAACTGTCTGCATTCCTGCAGCGCGGGAATCCTGAAAACTGTTTTCTTTATCCCGTCGGTGAAGAGCACATGCACGGTAAAATACCCGTCCGCAATCCTGCCGAGCAGGGACAGGCAGACGCAATCGAGGAACGGCTGGAGGAGGCATGTGTATTTGAATGATGATAGGCTCTTTGGTCGGCAGACAAATGCGTGGAGCAGATCCTTCGACAAAAAGCCGCTTCTGCCGGACAACTCTGCCCGCGTGCCCGACGCGGAATCAAGAAGCACGGGCGGCATCGCCACGCTTGAACCGCCGCTTTCCTGCCCTTTGCCGAAAATCGCCTGGATGAGCGCGTCCGGAGTTTCAGTGTCCGCCGCCAGATGAGTATTCCATGCCTGAATTACCTCAAGATGCCTGCGCATTTCGGCCTGCTTGAAAAATCCGGTCGGCATCCGCCCCTTCATTTCACCGACACGCACCATCCCTGCGTATGTATCAGAAGCTGTCGCGTCGAAGTCTGCCGAACGGGCAGCACGGTTCCATGCTTCCGCAAAAGTCTCGCGCTGTATGAGCAATGATTCCAGATAGGGCGTCTCAAATGATTCCTCGTTGCGGACAACGGGATCATCGAAGTCCTCTTCCCGCAGTCCGAGCTGAAACGAAGCCCATCCCTGCAACGGGCACTCCAGGAACTTTCTGATGGTGCGGAGCGGTATCCTGCCGTTATCGCCATGTTCAGGCCGGCCAGGCTTCGGGGAAGAAAGCATACCCAAAAGCGTCTGCACCTGTTGCGGCAGCATTGTGTTGACGAGCGTCCTTTCAGGGATTCGCCCGGTGCCTGCTGCCCGCAACGACAGGCTGAGCGCCGCAGCGGCAGCTTCTTTCCGCGCGTCGGCAGAGAAGTTTGGCATTGCCGCATCGACACCACCGTATAACGCGGGGAAGTAGGCCGGGTCAAAACGCCGGAGGGGGTGTTCTCTGACAATGCGCCGCATCCCTTCCGTTCCCACATACCCGCGCTCAAGCATGAACTGTATTTCCTTCACGACCGAGGACGGCTCTATCGCCTCCCCCGTTTGGCTGTCCCTGGACACATAGGACAGGTACAGACGGTCGCGTGTTGAAATCAGCGTCTCCAGAAACATGTACTGGTCACGCTCGCGCGCAGTCACGTCTCCCGGCATTCTTCTTGCGCCCCTCAGGTCGAGCGGATTGCGCATATCGCGTGCGGGGAACCTGCCCTCCCCCATGCCGAGGACAAAAACAACCCGAAACGGAATGGGACGCATCGGCAGAAATGAAGAAACAGACACCCCGCGCGCCAGATATTGCCCCTGCGCACCTCTAAGGCCGTCAAGCCCGGCGCTCACAAACTCCCGCGCAATGCGGTAAGAAACCCGTGTTTCGTCTGTCTGGAGCTGCCGCAGTGAGGCAACAACTTGCAGGCATTGCGCGAGCGCATGCTCGTCATCTTCAGAAGCGGTTCCGACATAGCAACTTATGAAACCCTGAAGGAACGTTGCCCAATCGGAAAACTTCATCTGCTGCTCCAAAGCGAACCGGGCATCAGCAAACAGTGATTTCAGGAGAGCTATGGCGAGACCGGCATTCGGCAGGCTGTCCATCCCGAACTCTTCAGGCAGGTACTCCTCACCGCACGAGGCATCGAAGAATGGCCTGTGGTCATCGCTTCTAAGTCCGCTCATGAAAGCCCCGAGCGATAGCCTTCGCAACCCCTGCTCCCAATTGTAGAGATCTTTTTCAATATACGTTCCGGCATGAACTTCATGATTCTGCCCGTGAAAAATCCCGATTTTTTCCGCCCATGCGATCCACTCATCGGCGTCAGCCTCAGGGAAGCGGGCCGCGACAGACGGATGGGTAATGAGCCGGAGCACGTCTTCCCGCAGAAATGCACTCAAAGGCAGCCCCAGCAGGAGCTGCACCGCCTCGGCAACCCGCGAGTCTTTTGCAAGGGCAGTATCGCTTATGGAGTGAGGGATGGCATGGATTTCCTGAAAGACCGATACGATGTGGGCCCGATACGCATCATACTCCGCGCTGTCAGCGATGATGACAGCAATGTCGTTAAAGCGCAGCCGGCGATTGTCAGTGTCTGCCGCATCGTCGTTCCGTATGATCAGCTCCCAGATTTCGTTGGCAACCACTTCAACTTCGCTCTGAATCCCCGTGCAGGCAAGAATACGAATGCTCTCGTCAGCGCTGAAATCAAACCCGTCAGGAGGTTTAACGCGCTCCTCTTCCCGGAGCAGGATATCCCGCTGAAGCAAACGAAGAAGCGTGGTCCCGTGTTCCAGGGGATCGGCAAAATCTTCCATGAAATTACAGTCGGTTACAGAATTCAGAATATGGATATGCTCTCTGCCGGGCCTTCCCCAGAGCCGCAGTGCCGGAGTTTCGTCCGCATCCTCCAGATGGAAAGGGTCTTCGCTCGCCTCAAGCTCATCATCCTTGAGTTTCCTGCTCCGCCGGATTCTTTTAGCCTTCTCGCGCAGCTCCTCGGACCTTGAGCGGACATCTTCCCAAAACTCCCGGCACGGATTCAGCGCATAAACATGCATATCACGCTCAAGCACTATCCGCGAAAGAATTCTCACGTACGCGCGCGACATATAGGAAAAACCGAAGAGGTGCAGTTCGTCCGGCAATGCAAGGAGTCGCCCGGAAAACAGATCAAGCGCCGCGGGATAAGTGAGGTATGGCTGGCCGTCGCTGTCAACTGCGTGAGCGAGGCTCCCACCATCGCCGAAAAGCATGTTCCATACCGCACGTTGCCATCGCTCGCTCGAAAAGAACGGTTCCTTTGTGGCAACGAAATGACCCTGTTGCCACTTCTGCAGCATGGTTTCGCGCGACAGGAAATACTCCTCAAAAACCCGGGAAAGCTCCGAAGCCAGCTGATACGTCCGAAGGTCGCGCTCGTCCTGGCTTTCAGCCGCGCGGATGTACGTGGCAACTTCATCAGGGAACCGTCCTGTTTCGTCCTGTTCCAACCCGCGATGAAAAAGAGAAATAAGTGCGCTGTGCATGACATCCCGCGTTATGATGACGCCCGCCCTGCCGTTATCCGTCAGGACAGACTGGAGAAACTCCTCCAGGTACAGAAAGGAGATGTTTGCAGCAATGCCGGTTGTGCGCGCGATCTCAAAAGAAAGCCAAGTCTTCAGGTTCCGGTTGGGAACGATGAGCGACGGGGGAGAAAAAAGCAGATCCGTGCCGCCCGCGCAGAGCGCCGGACTGTTTTTCACCACAGCATGCACGAGCTTCCCGAGATCGTTTGAATACGTCAGCCTCAGCATCGTTGCCTCCCTGGACGCTTTATTATGCCTGAAAATGTACCCCAAAGAGTGTCACAGGTCTGCTTTCCCTGGAAACAGGGGACGATGAGCCTGATGCAGAAAAAAGAAAAGGACCGCATTTCTGCGGTCCTTCATTGGTTTTTGGCGTCCCCAGCGGGATTCGAACCCGCGTTACCGCCTTGAAAGGGCGATGTCCTAGGCCAGGCTAGACGATAGGGACAGCCTATGAGCCGCGTTGGATTCGAACCAACGACCCACGCCTTAAAAGGGCGTTGCTCTACCAACTGAGCTAGCGGCCCGCGCACTGCACCGGCCTGATACAGTGAGACGTGAGTAGATAATTTACAGTGAAAATGCCGATTTTGTCAATGCCCGCTCTTTCATATTGCCTTGCTCAGTCCTTATGCAATTACTCTCCGATTGGAGATAGTATTTTCGATAAAGTTACGCTCCGCCAGCGGGGCGCTTGGTACAAAACCATTCAAAGGGGAAGGCTTCCGGCCGGCTGGAACGACCAACAACAGCAATACGGAGCATTAAGATTCCTGAATGGCTCTCTCATAAAAATATCAGGTTCATGAATAATCCTGGCTGGAGAAGCCGCAGGTAGCTTCATGAGCATCGTTTTCGGTAAAATAATAGCTGTTGTCAACTAATTCAGACGAGGTGCATATGAAACGTTTGCTGGGAAGTATTCTCATTTTTGCCATTGCGGCGATGCCGGCCTTTGCCGCTGAAAAAGTAAAACTGAAGACCACCAAGGAGAAGCTGGGGTACAGTGTCGGATATGTAACCGGGATGAACATGAAGCAGGACGGGCTGGATATTTCCGCGGAGCAGCTTTCACGGGGCATTCGGGATGGCTATCTCGGAAAGAAAGGCGCAATGACCGAAGATGAAATAAAGGGCGCGCTTGATGAATATCAGAAGGTTCTTGCCGCAAAGCAGGCCGAAGCAATGAAACAGCTGGCGGAAAAGAACAAGAAGGATGGCACCGCATATCTTGCAGAAAACAGGAAGAAGGAAGGTGTCGTTACAACTTCGAGCGGTCTCCAGTATAAGGTGGTAAGCCCCGGAACCGGCAAGCAGCCGAAAGAAACCGACACGGTGAAAGTGCATTACCGCGGCACCACGCTTGATGGAACCGAGTTTGACAGCTCAATCAGGCGCGGAGAGCCGGCGACTTTTCCGGTGAACGGTGTTATTGCCGGATGGAAAGAGGTTCTGCAACTCATGAAAGAAGGGGCGAAATGGCAGGTCGTAATCCCCTCTGAGATCGCCTATGGCGAGCGGGGCGCTGCCCAGATCATCGGGCCGAATCAGGTGCTGCTTTTTGACGTTGAGCTGATACAGATTGTGCAGTAGCAGTTCACAGCGGAAGCTTTGCCGCAAGTATCAGGGCGCATTGACAATACATGCGGTGAGTTTGTAATATTAGCGGAATTGTCTCGTATTCGAGCTCTAAAACATAACCAAGGAGGTGAGTGCTTTGTATTTAGTTGTGGTTGATAACGACAAATGTACCGGTTGCGAGGAGTGCGTCAACAACTGTCCGCAGGTAGTCTTCCAGATGACCGACGGCAAGTCTGATCCGTTCCAGGCTTCTGAGTGCGTGATGTGTGAAACCTGCCTCAGTCTTTGCCCGACGGCTGCCATTACCATCACTGAGATGTAATCAGGAATAAAAAAAGGGGCTCCGCTTTCGCGGCGCCCCTTTTTTTATCTTTTTAGGCTGTTACTTCTTCTCGATATAGATTTCCCAGTGATCCCCGGTCTTCACGACCTCGATCGGGAATCCGCCCTTTTCAGCAAAGCGCGGGAGCGAATCCTCAGCGGAAGCCGGGGCGTCGCAGAGAATCTTAAGGACCTGGCCGGGAGCCAGCTTTTCAACCGCTTTCTTGGTAAGTACGAGCGGATAAGGGCATACTCTGCCCATCACATCAAGAACCTCCGCCGGTGTTTTTGCTTTCAAATCTGCCATGGCACACTCCTCTTTTAATGTATTTTTTAGAAAATCTGAAGATGAGCCGCCGTTGCAAGCGCGGCGTTGATCTCACTCATTGGCACAATCCTCGCTTTCATGTCGCCGCCGAGATCGTCGGCGTCCATGAGCAGTGCATCTTCAGTCAACCCCAGGCGCTCAACATCTTCTTTGCAGTACAGGATAGGCAAGTCGACAAGAAGGCCATTTTTGATATGCTGCTCGAGCGTTGAAATACCGTAAAACTTGCTTGCCTGATTCTTGAGTCCGTTCAATACGCCGTCGCCGATCAGGGCAACGATAGGCTCTACGTTTTGTCCGTCTTCAAGATAAATTTCAACCGACTGGCTGGCAATGGCGTGTGTCATGGCCAGACGGGATGCCTCGGTCTTGTAAGGCATGGAGCGGATGATAAATGCTATTTTCTTAACCATCCTATTCACCTCCTATGAGCAGTACGCGGTCTGCGTTATAGCAGCTTGCCAGATACCAGTCCATGCTTTTGCGAATCCAGCCGTCCATAGTGTCTTCCTTATGGTAACCGCGGGCTTCCGCGCAGGCTTCACAGGCGCATGCCTGAAACTTGCCGGTTTTGAACAGCTCTTCAAGCGTTTTGTACAGGGTTGAATAGTCTTTGAACGAGCGTTGCCCTTTTTTGGAGAGCATGGTGGCATTCGATGACACCCAAAAATCTACCGTATGCCCCTTCTTCACCGCCGCTTCAGCCAGTTTGACGGAAAAGTCGAGCGAAAGCGAGCCAACAAGACCCGGAAAGGCACCTATTGTGAATTTTCCCATTGTATCCTCCTTGCGTAGTCGAGCCGGCCTAGACCCAGACGATTTTTTCGTAGTCGTTGAATATCAGATCAACCAGGTCATCATAAGTGACCACCTTGACGTTTCCCGGAACCTGAGAAGCATTGAATCCCCGAACCTCTAGATCTTCTGCCAGAACATAGAAGTTCGCACTCTTCTGGAGAACCGGATCTGCTGCGCCGGCATCCTTGACGGTAACATGATAAATACCGTTGCCAACGAAGATGATGCCAAGTTTCTCCGCGCTTAACCGGTCGACCATGTCGCCACCGGTCCTAAAGTCGCTTTTTAACACTGCTAGTTTCATCCATACACCTCCCTGTGCGGAATTTGGATAATGTCATACGGCAAACATACCCGTAAGTTTAACGCAACGGCCAGAAGAAAGACAGACAGATACATGCCAGCAGGCACTCTTAAGTGGAACGCTGTCTCTATGTGCATAAATACAATAACACAATAAGAGAATTCCGGGGGGAGGTCAAATTAAAAAAATTTATTTCCGTATTATTTTTGCTGAAGACTCAGGCTGAGCCCGCTTTATTCGGAAATTGCGGCCGGATCCATCAGGCAGAACAGCAATGAGTCGATTTTGTCGAGCAGGGCTTTGAACTCTCCCCCGTAGCTCTTGGCGGAGCCGAACAGTACGACCCTCATGTCCTGGATCCCGGTGTCATTGCACTTGTCATATGCAAGGGGTTCCTGTTTCATTACAGCGCATTCCTGCCGGAGCAACTGCTCCGCGCTCTCACGGAATAATGCGAAACGCCTGGACGCATCCAGCATGAGAGCAGCTACCCGGACCGGAACATCATCGCCGAATCGCCGATAGCACTGTTCACCAATCGCTGCCGCCATGTTTGCAAGGGTGCAGTATTCAAGCCCGCGCACCCCCCGCTTCCACTGCAGCACCCAGGGGGTTCTCCAGCACCAGAGTTGCAACGCTTCTCCCGCCGCAATCAGTGCCTGCGCTTCTCGCACAAGTGGCTGCGCTGTCGCAGCGATCTGCCGCAGCGGACCTTCAACGGGAGTCGAGGCAAGCGTTGTGCCTCCGAGGTTTGACCAGATCTGGCGCAAAACGCGGTTGCCGCGCGCGTCGCCCGGGGTGTCGAAGTGGAGCAGTGACAGAAGCACACGACCTTCGCCGAACGCTCCCTCGACAACCGCGGGCTCTCCGGCGAGGCGGTCTGGATTCAGGTTAATGCCGTAAACTGCCTCTCTGGAGGCCCATTCCGCATTCGTATCGATTGAGCCAACACGGATATCGGAACTGTAGGCTTCAGGCAGGGCTTTCCCGTAGCGCGCGCAGACCCGCACTCCCTCGTCCTTCACCCTGAACTGAGAGGGCCACCATGCCCAAAAGACGGGCTTGTATACGCCGCTCCACATCGGATGATCATCAACGCTACACATCACGGGACCGCTTAAGCTCGGCAACCGGTATTCCGTCGGCACGCGCTCAATATCCAGCAAGCCAAGGCCGACCTGCGTAGCCAGCCCGGCCCCGCCGCAGAAGCCGAGATAGCTGCCGCCGTTTTGAACGAATTGCCTGATTGCGTCGCCCCCCGATTCGCCCAGTACTTTCAGTTTGTTGGAGGCCCATCCTCCAGGAACAAAGAGCAGTTTTCGTCCCTGCAGAGCGCCCGACCGGATATCTTCGCTGCGAACAAGGTCAAAAGCGAGGCCCTTCTGCCTGAGTGCCCGCAGCGCGATGAGTCCCCAGAGATACGATTCATCCCACAGGACGGCGGCCGCTTCAGTCGAGCTCATACTTCTCCCCATATCCCCGGGGAGTAACTAGCCGCCCGTTCCAGACAAATGTTTTTGAGTTGCCGATGATGACGGTTGTCTGCATGTCAATTTCGTCAAGCGGCACGGTGGCAAGCGTGGCTATGCGCGCCTGCTGTCCATCCCGGAGCGCGGCTTTCACAATGCCAACCGGCGTGGACTGGGCACGATGCCGGGCGATGAGCGTTATGGCGGTTTCGATGTGCTGAGTCCTGCCCCGGCTCTTGGGGTTATAGAGCGCTATGACAAAATCCGCGGCCGCCGCAGCTTCAAGACGCCGCTGAATTACATCCCATGGCGTCAGCCGGTCAGACAGGGAAATGGCGCAAAAGTCATGCATCAGCGGAGCCCCAAGCACCGAGGCCGCGGCATTCAGCGCGGAAATGCCGGGAACAACCCAGACAGATAGTTCGGAAAGGCGGGAGCGAGGAAGTGCGGAAGCTGAAGTGACTGTTCCAGTCCCCTCAGGACGTTCGCTCTTCCGAGCTTCCGAGCTTATGAGTTCAAAAACAAGTCCTGCCATAGCGTAAATACCGGGATCTCCCCCGCTCACCACGGCAACCCGCCTCCCCTTCATGGCAAGATTAATCGCAGCGCGGCAGCGATCAACCTCGCCGGTCATCCCCGTCGTGAGCACTTCTTTGTCAGCGACAAGCGGACGAATCATGTCGATATAGGTGTCGTATCCCACAATCGTGTCTGCATCGCGCAGAGCTTTTCTGGCAGCCGGAGTCAGGTGCTCCGGAAGCCCCGGGCCGATTCCGACTATTGCGAGCGTCCCGGCAGCTTGCACGATATCCTGCCGCGCGACAGCCACCGTCACTTTCTGGTATTTATGCTTGTCGATAAGCAGCCAATCAACGCCGGATGCGAGCAGAGCCGCGGGTTCGGCGACGGCGTATGCTCCGGTTGCCCTGAAGACCGTTTCGGAGCGGCCGACATTCGGCACCTTGTTCAGTTCAGTCGCGGAAAACGCGACCAATGCGAAATGATGCTTTGTGCAAAACGATACCAATCCGGGCTCCTGCGCTTTGAGGTCAATCGTTGCAATGTTTCTGATCGAACCGAAGGCAATATTTGCAATCCGAAGCGTCGCGCGAACTGATGCTTCAATTTCGCCTTCCGTCGTTCCGCTGTTGCAGCCGATTCCGACGGTCAACACGCCCGGTCGCATAATGACGGGAAGCGTTGCGGACTGAGGACTGCGGATGTCCTCTGAAGCAGAAACTATGACATCCGCATGGTGCATGTCGGTGGTCTGTTCAAAAGCAGCCGGCATTGGGATATCGCAGTCAGAAAAGACGCGGAGAGTTCGGGTGTTCAAAAGCTGGATCATGGCTGCGGGGAGAGTGCCGGGATTCTCTAAGCGGAGATTGTTGTTCCGCGCCCACAGGTCAAGAGCAGGCAGCCCCGCCACATCTGAGGCGGTGGTAATAACCGGCTCCGCATCGAGCGCTGTTGCGATGTTCCGGGCAAGCGAGTTTCCCCCTCCGAGATGACCGCTCAGCAGGCTGACAACATGCTTTCCAGCCTCATCCATCACAACCACTGCCGGGTCGGTTGTCTTGTCTGTGAGCAGTGGCGCTATTGTACGAATTACAATTCCGGCAGCCATGATAAAGACCAGTTCATTGCCGGGATTCCATTGCTGACGGACCAGCCCGGAATCAAAGCGCACTGTCCTCGCTTCGCTCAATGCAGCCTCTATCCTGGCTGCAAGCGCCTTGCCGGCATTCGTTATGAAAAAGATGGTGGTCATCAGTGGTGTTTCAGTATAGCAAACATCAGGCAAGCATTTTGAATACATATCCTGCGGCAGCAGAACCGAATATAACCGGAATTATTGGCCAGTGTCGATACTGCAGTCCGTAAAATATTATGATGGATGCGACAAGCGCATACCAGTCGAATCCGCCCTTGTCCGGGATCAAAGCATGCCAGGTAAAGGTGACCCCGAGGTTCAGAACCACACCTACCACCGCAGCGGTGACTGCTGCCAGAGCTGTTGAAAGAAGGGCATTCTTTCTGAGGATTTCGACATACGGCGCGAGCAGAAATATCATCAGAAACGAAGGAACAAACGTCACCCATGTCGTCAGCAGTCCGCCGAGCACTCCTGCCGCCGCCGGACTGAGACCGCCGGGATGCAGGTAGGCTGCCAGGTAGCCGACGAACTGGTTCACCATGATGAGCGGACCCGGCGTAGTTTCGGCCAGTGCCAGGGCATCCATCATCTGTTCGGGCTGCAGCCAGCCGTATTGCTGGACGGCTGCCTGTCCGACAAATGCAAGCACTGCGTAGGCACCGCCAAAGGTGACCATCGCCGCTGTGCTGAACAAAAGGCCGAGCTCAAGGAGAATGCCGCTATCACTCCAGAACCAGACCGCAACAAGTGGCGCAGCCCAGATTGAAAGCCAGAGCGCAAGGGTCTTGAAAGCCGGACGCAAGCCGGTTTCACGCATCTGCGCGGCAAGGCCACCAATGAGCGTCTGTGTTTCTGTCCCCGCTGACCCGGCAACACCGAAAAGCTGCGGCGCTCTGTACCGCGCGGCAAACCCTATGAGTGCGGCACCGAAGACAATGAGCGGGAACGGCACCGAGAATGCGAAAATCGCGATAAACGACACCGCTGCAAGAGCGACAAAAAACCAGTTCTTGAGCGCTTTTTTTGCAATCCTGAGCAGTGCTTCCGCAACGATTGCCACGACCGCGGGCTTCAGTCCATACAGCAGTGCGGCTACCGCCGGAACAGTTCCCATTGCCGCATAGAGCCATGAAAGGCCGAGCAGAATAAAAACAGCGGGAAGCACGAAAAGCACTCCTGCTGCAATGCCTCCCCAGGTTTTATGCAGGAGCCATCCGATATAGATGCAGAGCTGCTGCGCTTCAGGCCCCGGCAGGAGCATGCAGAAATTCAGTGCCTGCAGAAAATGATTCTCGGATATCCATTTCCGCTTTTCGACGAGTTCCTTGTGCAGTATCGCAATCTGCCCGGTCGGCCCGCCGAAGCTGATGAATCCCAGCTTCAACCACCAGAGGAATGCTTCCCGGAAGGAAATCGTTTGTTGTGGAGGGGTCTCCTGCTCTGTGTTCATCGGCGCTCCTTAAATTATGTATTTTGTGACGCGTACAGCATTTCGAATATGGCAATGCCCCTGTCCAGAGCTTCCGCGTCGTTCCTTGCGGTCTTGCGGATGCCGATGAGCAGTTCCTCGATGCCGCGCGCTTCGGGCACGTTATAGCGGCCATCCTTGATATCGAGCTCATGTACGATTTCAGCTATTTTTTTCAGCGGCCGCTGTTTGATAAAGAACGCCTTGAGCAGCACCTCGAAGGTGCAGAGTTCTCCGTGATGCGTGAATTCTCCGCCGCTCATATCAAAGAGAACACTGCCGGGCGTCGGCAACTTCTTGTCGTCCCGGAGAAAGGCAAAGCGGGCATTCGGGTCGATGAAGCGCCGGATGAGCCAGGCAGATGCCATACGATCGACAAACGGACTGCTTCGCGTTACCCAAAGGCGATTCCGATAGTCAGCGAGGTTTTTCAGTTCAATCTCCGCTGACGTGGCCGGTGCTTTGCCGTGAGATGTTTCCTCCAGCTTTTCGGCAAGCGCCCTCATGCGCACCTCATAGGCAGAGCCCTGCGCCGAGCTGAAGAAATCGATTGCCGAGATGTCATTGAATATTTTTTCAATCTTGCGGAATTCGGTCAGGAGCTGCTCAGGTGACGGGGCTTTGCCGCCTTTCCGCACGCTGGCAATCTTTTGCTCGAGGGCATGGAGCTGCTTTCCCGCATGCTCATAGGCGCGACCCCGATCAGCATTGAAGAGCGCAGCTATCTCATCATTGCCCATCGTCTCAATCCGTGGCGTTTTTACGAATGCGGCTTCACCGCCCATGGCATGGATATCCGAAACAAGCGTGGTCAGCATCTCCTCCCGCTGCTCAGAGTGAGGAAGAAGATACACGGCCCCTTTGAAGTGAAGAGAGCCCTCCTGCGTGAGCTTGCGCCAGACTTTCATGCGTTTTCTCACCGGGTGTGACGGCAGCGTGGAGAAAAAGAGAAGCCATGAGAGAGGCGCTCCATCAAAAATTGACTGTTTCTTATTGCTCATAATTGGGACTCCTTCCTCCGGGATTTATGCTTCCTTCTTCCATGCCTCAATGCCACCCTCAACATATCGGGCTTTGATCCCTTTTTCGAGCAATGTATCGAGAACTGCGTTGCTGACCGAACCACCACGGGCGCAGTAGACTACGACCTCCCGATCTTTCGGCAGTTCATCCGCCCATCCATTCACGGCTTCCGGCTGCTTTCGCAGCGCGCCTTCGATCATCGGCGGTCCAACTATGAAATCAGCCTCCCGCCTGACATCCACAATGACAACGTCTTTCAGCTGTTTCAGTTCTATTGGCTTAATCGTGCGTTCCATGAGATATTCTCCCGGCAACCATGATTTGTTTACTACTGAGCGTTCTCAACAGCAGGTACACAACACGTCGTACATAATAACTTTTTTTGACAAGGCGACCCCTGTCCACCTTCACTTTTCGCATTACATCCATATTCATGGCGCCGCCTCCTTATGAGAAATACCGAACAGGACATCTTTGCCGGCATGCACGAGGAATCCGGCTGCGGCCACGGCGATAACCAACGCGGCGACCAGAAACGCCGCCCCGAATCCGTAATGCAAAATAACGAACCCCGCAACAAGCGGACCCGTGGTATGTCCGATGTCCATGACAGAGCCGAGAATGCCCATGGCTGAGCCTCTGCCCTCCTTCCTGCTCAAATCAGCGATGTAGGCCGACGATGCGGAAGTGAGGATGGACAAACTCAGCCCGAGCAGTATGCTGAGAACGAGCAGTGCGGCGAAAGAAACAGCCAATGAAAACAATCCGATGCAGACCGCCCCCAGAATTGCTCCCCAGAATATCTGCGGAGGCCTGCCGTGCCGGTCGGAGAACCGCCCCATAGCTGGTTTTGAGAGCGCCAGCGTGATAACCTGCGCTGACAGCAGTATGCCAATCGCGCTTACGCTCAAACCGGCTTTTACTGCATACAGGGGAACAAATGTCTCGAATATTCCATACACAAAGAGAATTCCTGCCTCTACCGCACTGGTGATGACAATGGCTTTTGTCGCGACCACGGATTTGAAAGTAGCCCATGAATCCTTCAGGCTTCGCGATGAGAGGCGGCACGTTTCTTCTTTCGGAATGCGGAGAGCAAGAAAAAATGTCGCGACACCAGCAGCCCCGCAGACTGCATAGACGGCGTAAAAACGGTTGGGGTCGCCAAGCATGAACAGGCCCATCAATGTGCCGCCGGCAACCGGCGCCAGAAATCGTCCGAGCAGTGTTGCGGTCGAAAACCACCCCATCTTCTCGCCTCTTTCCCGTTGAAAAAGCTCAGATACGAACGCCAAGCCGACCGGAAGAAAGATGGCAGTCGCTATCCCATGGTAAAGCCTGATCAGGGCAAGCTGCCATATGTGCGCAACCGCAAGATAGAGAAAGGGGGCGGTCGCAAACACGACTGCAGAAATAAGCAGCATGCGCCGTCTTCCACAGCGGTCCGCAAGGATGCCTGCAGGAAGGCTTGCAAAAACCCCGGTGAATGCCGAAACAGCAGCGACAATGCCCACTTCAGATGGGTCGGCCCCGAGGTAGGCGGCAAAGAGCGGCAGCACAGGGCTCTTCGAGATCGTGGAACTGAAGATCGCGAAGAACCCGGTGGCACACAACAGTCTGAATGGCGTAATCATCTGTGCGGTCTTTCAATCCTCGGCAACTCATGGGTTCACAGAGTTGGCCTGCGAACCTTGAGCAAAGACTACCCGTTCTGTGCTATCAGCGCCTGAATTTCGCGATGGTAGCCGAGATACCGTTCATAGGTAACCGAATTCTTGTGGTACTTCGGCACATCGCGGATAGACTCTTCAAAACGCTGTTCGGCTTCAAGCTCAGAACTGATTTGCACCACTCCGTCAGTGATGATGTCCACGAGGCGGTCAGCATAAACTATAATCTTCTCTTCCAGCAGATTCAGCGTATAGTCCTTAACCGGAAGGTTCAGCTCAATCGCCTCGGCCTCGGTCATGCCGCCGCGGATATGCTTCTCCATAATATCGGTGAGCGCCTTCGGCAGGCCGATTCCGGCTCCAAGTTCGGCGCCGACCTTTCCGTGATCCATAGCATGCGATTTCGCCTTGCCGAGGTCATGAAAAAACGCACCGCGCCCCACCAGTTCGAGGTCAAGGCGCACGCCGGTGCGCTGCGCTAACTCGATTGCCTTGCCCGCGACCTTCAGGCAGTGGGCAAGGTCTGCGTCACTCAGCCCGGCGCTTTTCATAATATCGATGTCGGACTGCTGAATGGTATAGTTCAGTGCGCTTCCCCTTTTTACGCCAAAATATCCGAGAACGTCCAACGTCATTTTTTCCACGTCATGCTGGAGATGCTCAAACTTGGCGGCAAGGTCATCATGAATATGCTGCAGATATTCATTCAGACCCTCCTGCCCATACTGCTGCTCAATGCGCCTGCCGAATACAAAAATCCGCGTAACGTCATGACGTGAGGCCTTCACCTTCAGGTCGGCATCGTCTATCCAGGTGTGCAGTTCGCGGTACTCTTTGCCGGTCCGCTGCCGGCTTGTTGCGACATGTTTTTCGATGGGTGGCATGGTCTCCTCCTTGTACTGTGGCAATGCGGCGATTGTATCGCTTAATAAAATTGTATCTGATGTTACAGTTTCTGTCAAGGCATTTTGCGGTTTTTGTGTGCTGGAGCGCTGCAACTGCTCTGGCCTTACGCAGAGCGGCGCGGAGATTCAAGGTCTCGGCAATCCCCGAAAAGTCCGGAGCAAGATCAAAACGTCCCTGATGCATGTGCAGAAGGCGTCAACTCGACTATGACGCGGTCTCGCTATGCCACGGCGAGAGCGATCCTTTCCTCGTCAAATGAGCAGCCGAGAACCAGTGAAGCATGGCGAGCGAACAGAATCAGCAGTCAAAGGTTCAGACACCGCCCAAATCATCAATCGTCAAAGGCCCGAACCAAGTGACCGAATCAGCTTTCATCCACAACCCAACATGTCCTTTTACGAGCATGTCGGCTGTATGCTCTATCATAAGCTTTTCGTCAACCATGCCTCTTTATTTAGGCTCTTCGTGGAATCGAGTGGGTGCAAAACTGGAGCAAAAGCATAACAGTGT
>CAYMRS010000042.1:0-21800 GCA_964392915.1 uncultured Nitrospiraceae bacterium | reverse complement strand
TTAGAGCGATTGTCTGCTTGCCTTGCTGTTCAGTTAGCAGCCTTCAGCAGCCTTTTTCTTCTTTGCTGGGGCAGCAGCCGGGGCTTTCAGTTCGGCAGCGGCAGCTTTCAGGTCCTCATCGGTCAGGTTCTTGTGCAGTGCAGCCTTAGGGCCTGTCCGGACAGCCTTCACCATGCCTGCACCGTCCTTGACGCCGTCCCTGGCAGCCATTTTGTCGACAGACTTCTCTGCCTTATGGCATTTTATACATTTGTCGTCGATGACGCCGGCTTGAGCACTCAGCCCGAATGCCAATACGGTAAAAAGTGCTACGACCGAAACCAGTACCTTCTTCATAACTTACCTCCCTGCATTTTTTTTGCAATCCTGATCTACATATTATCAAATGCCATGCCAGCGTGTAAATAGCAAAAAACATAGTAAAATCAAAGTGCCAGATTCATCTTGGCATCGAGCGTTTTCCTTTATCGGGAAGGTGTTACCGAGAACAGGAGTTCTTTCCACAGGCTGGATATCTGGTATACTGTTTTATGCAAAAAACGAACAGAACTGCATTGGCATCGCTGTTTCTGACAGCACTGGCCCTGCTTGGTTATCATGAGGTCGCTTCGCTGTTTGATCCTCTCACGGATATGCTTGGAATTGATCTTCTACGTGCAGGCGGAGCGCGGCCAGAATGGGCCTTTTTTGCCGAGTTGTCCGCTATTGCCTGCGTCGGTTTTTTTCTCGCCTTTTTTCTGCCGCTCCTGAACCCGCGTCTCGGGCTGCTGATGGTTATCCTGATGGCTTGTGCTCTGGGAAGTGCCGCTTTTTCTCTGCAGCCTGAGATGGGGGGGGTGAAGTTTGGCTACCCGATGCTTCTGCTTTTGCTCGGATATCTGAGTTCACTGCTTCTGAGGCGTCGAGGTGCCGCTGCTCCTGCGTCTGCTGTTCGCGCTGCGGAGCCGGCAGATGCAGCGCCGGTTTCTCCTGACACTCTTACGCTTGTTCAGCCCGTGCCGGATGCGCCGGTTTCCGACGAACCTCCTCCCGCCGCTGCTGAGGGTGCCGGCTTGGCGCCTGTTGCATCGGCAGAGCCTGAGCTGCGGGTTGCGCCAGACCATACGGTCGAAGCTCCTGATGCGGTTGTACTGCGCGAGGAACTCTTGGTCGCCGCAAAGGTTCGTCCTGATGAGCCTGCGACGGAAGCGCCGGTTTCCGACGAACCTCCTCCCGCCGCTGCTGAGGGTGCCGGCTTGGCGCCTGTTGCATCGGCAGAGCCTGAGCTGCGGGTTGCGCCAGACCATACGGTCGAAGCTCCTGATGCGGTTGTACTGCGCGAGGAGCCGTTGGGTGACGGGACAGTTCTTGCTGATAAGCCTGTGCCAGAAGTGACTTTGACGCAAGGACTGCAGCCTGAAACGCCGCGTATAAAGAGGCTCGGCTCATTTGAGCTGGAGCCGAATCCGGTTGCCGGACCCTTTGGCTCTATTTATAAGGGGAGAAATGACAGGGGGCATGCAGCAATGGTGCATACCATTACCCTTGCTCTGATTCCTCGTCATGAACGGGACGCATTCAGAAAGAGAATGCAGATGCACGCGGAAATGCTGGGCAGGCTGTCGCATCGCAGAATCGCGCGGGTACTGGAGAGCGGAGAAGATGCCGATATGGCATATATTGCCTATGAGTCTGCCGAGGGAACGCTGCTTTCTGAATATTGCAAAAAAGGGACGCTCCTTTCCTTACAGGACGCGCTGGCTCTTATCGCGAAGCTGGCCGAGGCTATTGACATCGCTCACAAAAACGGTCTTATTCACCAGGCGCTGCGGCCCGGCACTATCGTCCTGACCCCTGACGGAGAAGTAGTAATGACTGAATTCAGCCTTGCGGCAATAGTGGGCGGCAGCGGAGACAGCTTGCCTGTTGAGATTCTCCCTTACACTGCTCCTGAGGTGGTTTTTGGCCGCAGGGCCGACGGCCGCGCTGATCTCTTCTCCCTGGGAGCGGTCTTGTACGAAATGCTTTCGGGGGAGCGCCTCTTTTCAGGTGAAAGGAGTGCGGATATTTTCTATCAGATAACCACGAAACCTCACCGGCAGATCGGCGATATGCGTCCCGACATGCCGGTATTCTGCGATATGCTGCTGGACCGTCTTTTGTCGAAATCGCGTGAGCAACGGTATCAGCTCAGCATAGACCTGTCTGACGATATCGCCATGGTACTCTTTAATCTGTGAGAAATGCGTGAGCATCAGGCATTCCTCTGGAATCAGCCATGCCGGATCTGTCCGGAGCAGAAATGAAGATGCGTTCTGCGTTGCCGATGACATGGGGTTTTATGCGGTTGCAGATGGTGTTGGCGGTGCCCCAGGCGGTCACATCGCGAGTCGGATTGCGGTGGATTCCGCGGAAGCATTTCTTCGGGCAGCATTTTCCGGCAGGCCGCACATGCCCGGTTGTTTCCGTGAAGACACCTCAGCACTCACCCGGCTTATCAGCTTGGCAGTGACCGGGGCGAACACCGCCGTGTATCATGAAAGTCTCAGGGTTTCCGCGTTGTCCGGCATGGGCACGACGTTTGCCGGGGCATTGTTTCGCGATGATCATCTTGCCATTGCCCATGTCGGAGATAGTCGCATCTATCGACTTCGTGACGGTATTCTTACCCAGCTTACGGAAGATCACTCGCTGGCACAGGAGCATTTCCGGCGCGGATTGCTAAGCCGGTCCGAACTGCTTGCCTGTGATTACCGCAATATCATATCCCGCGTTGTGGGGATGGAACCAAACGTCGAAGCGGCGGTTGCAGAACATCCGGTTTTCGACGGCGATCGATACCTGTTTTGTACAGATGGACTCACCAACATGCTGACGCATGACGAAATTCAGGGGATCCTGGCAGCAGATGCCTTTCCGAAAACTGTCTGTTCATCATTTGTCGCCGCCGCCCTACGTGCCGGCGGACAGGATAACGTTACGGTTGTCGTCGTGGTTTGCAAGAGATAACTAGTTGGTATATAATGTTTTTTAACCTGATCCGCCCAGCCGCTTCGTTGAGATTTTCTTCATGCGGCAGGTAAACTGATACGCTATGGCTGAATCGAACGAACAACAGTACTCCGCATACAGCGTCAAGATAGCCGCCTTTGAAGGGCCGCTTGATCTGTTGCTCCATCTGCTGAAGCAGAATAAAATTGATATTTACGATATTCCCATTGCCGAAATTACCAAGCAGTACCTTGACTACCTTGAGATTATGAAAGATCTGAATCTCGAGATTGCCTCCGAATTCCTCGTTATGGCCGCTACTCTTATATACATCAAATCGCGTATGCTGCTTCCGCCTCCGGAAGAGCCTGATCAGGGAGAGGAGCAGGAAGACCCGCGTGCGGGACTTGTGCAGCGTCTTCTGGAGTATCAGGCATTCAAGGAAATGTCCGTTGAGTTCCGGGACCGCGAAGATATATGGTCCAATTCTTTTGCCAAGCCACCGATGGCGGAGGAGAAGGGTGAGGCCGAACCGGAGCCGATGCTGTTCGATGTCAATCTGTTTGATCTGATGGGGGCGCTCAGGAAAATTATCAGCCGCGTGCCGCCCGAGACGCTGACCATCAGCCGAGAAACCCTCACAGTGCAGGATAAGATCAGTCTCATCCTTGACCGGCTCGAAGCCGCGCAAACTATCCGGTTTGCTGACCTTTTTACGGATGATCACAGCCGCCTCCATGTCATTGTGACATTCCTCGCCTTGCTCGAAACGCTTCGTCTCGGTCTTGCGCGCACGTATCAGGATAAAGATTTTGGAGCGATATTCATCATGCGCGGGCAGGGAAACCCGGAATCAGCTCCCGGAAATGAGGAACAGTGACGATCTGATCGGGACGGATTCCCTCTCTGAAAGCCCTTCAATTGCGGCTTTAGCGTTGACAATCCGGCAAACAGGCGCTTAAACTATTCAGCTATGGAAAGACAGCTCAGAACAGTTCTTCAGGATGCCTGCGCCGCGTTGAGCGCAGAGGTGCAGTTTGATGCAATAGAAATCCAGATACCGAAAGAAGAGTTCGGCGACCTTTCGACTCCGCTCGCCATGGGCCTCGCAAAACCGCTCAGGAGGGCGCCCCGGGCTATAGCCGGGCAGCTCGTGGAGGCGCTTTCAGCCTCTGACCTCTTTGAAAAAGTCGCTGTCGCGGGTCCCGGCTTTGTCAATTTCACCTTCTCAAAAAGCTTTCTTGTCGGCGAATTGCTGAGTTTGCTTGTCGAGCAGGATGCTGTTCTCCGTGAAAATATCGGCGTCGGGAAGCGTATCCAGATCGAGTTTGTGAGCGCGAATCCTACCGGACCGCTGCATCTCGGACATGGGCGCGGAGCGGCGCTTGGAGCGGCGCTGGCAAATCTCCTTGAGGAAGCGGGCTACGTTGTTGAGAAGGAATTCTATATCAACGATGCCGGACGGCAGGTCAGACTGCTCGGGCTCTCTGTATACGCTAAGTATCAGGAACTGCTCGGGCAGAACATTCCGTTTCCTGAGGACGGCTATCGAGGCGATTATATTGCCGGACTTGCGGAAGCATTCCGGGCGCGGCACGGCGAAACATATGCGGGGAAAGATTTTGAAGCAGCCGCCAATGCGTTTATCGATTTTGCATACCTTCGCATGCTTGATGCCGTCAGGCGGGACCTTGCCGATTTCGGCGTTCTGTTCGACACATGGCAGAGCGAGCGTGACTTATACCGGGAGCATCTTGTGGAGCAGGGGATAGCTGACTTGAAACAGCGCGGCCATATCTATGAGCATCAAGGCGCCGTCTGGTTCCGTTCTACAGACTTCGGGGATGACAAGGACAGGGTGCTCGTCAAGCAGGACGGAGATTACACCTATTTCACGCCCGACATTGCCTACCACCGGAAGAAGTTCGAAAAAGGGTTTGACGAGCTTATCGACATCTGGGGCGCGGACCATCACGGATACATACCGCGGATGTCTGCGGTAATTCAGGCCTTGGGCCACCCGAAAGAGAGTTTCCGAGTGCTGCTTGTCCAGCTCGTTTCTTTGCTGAAGGGCGGACAGCCGGTGCAGATGTCAAAGCGCGCCGGGGAGTTTATCACGCTCCGCGAGATCATGGATGAGATAGGGACGGATACCACAAAGTTCCTCTTCCTGACCCGTCGTTCCGACAGTCATCTTGAGATCGACATTGAGGTTGCGAAGGCCCAGTCCAATGAAAACCCGGTATTTTATGTTCAGTACGCCCATGCCCGCATTAACAGCATCTTTGAGAAAGCCGAAGAGTCTGGCGTTCTGCCCGGAGACGCTTCATTTGTGCCCGAAACGCTCGATCCTGCGCTTTATAACGAGGACGAATACCGGCTTCTGAAGAAACTGCTGCTTTATCCGATGATGTTCCGCGGGGCGGCTCTCAGCCGTGAACCACACCGCGTCACCTTCTATTTGCAGGAACTTGCGGGAATGTTCCACCAGTATTACCACAAATATCGGGTCATTACCGACGACGCTCCGACGACTGCGGCGCGCCTTCTCTTGTGTAGGGCAGTGAAGATTGTTCTGCGGCATGGACTGAGGATGCTCGGTGTCAGTGCTCCTGAGAAGATGTAGTTTGATGAGTTACTGCTGTTTTTTGTCTTTTTTTGTCAGATACCACAATGCAGCCGCACCGGCTGCTGCTGCTCCCGCGCCAAGGCTGATTTCGAGCGCCGCCCTGCGTCTGCGGGAGTCTATGGCGCGCTTGTAGCGGTCTGCGATGATCGCGCACGATTTTTCATCCTTGTGTGAGAAATCGAAAATGCTTTTGAAGAGTTCCGAGCGCTCTTCAATGATATCCTGCAGCGCGCTCCAGTACTTCACCTTGTCCATCAGCCGTTTATGCAGGCGAAGTTTTTTTTCTTTTTCGATATTCCCGATGAAGGCGCTCAGCAATTTCGGCTCGGCGCCGTCATAGATGGGAGAATTCGGGTCGTCAATGAGTTGCAGTACCGGCCATTGATACCGTTCTTCCTGCTTGAAAACTTCGGGAAGAAAGGGCTTGCCGAGCCGCAGGAGAATAATGGTCTTCTTTACGGAATGATAAAAGCCTTCCAGCGCAGCCCGCTCAAAGTTTGTGTCCCTGAATATTTTCAGAAAGGTATTGAGACTTATCATGACACTCGTTCCCCTTGTGCTTATGATTGTTGGCACCCCGTGCCGGATCAGGATTCCAGATGCTGCCACGAACCGGCCTGAGATGATTCTACATTTTAACTGACAGAGCAGGGCAGGGAGCAACGGCAAGTCCATCCGGCATCTGTGCAGCCGCAACTCCTTGGTTTAACAGCACGCTTCACGGAGGATAGCGTCAACAACCCGGACAGCTTGTGACGTCACTTTCACATCATGAACGCGAACGATCTGAGCACCATTACAGACAGCAACCGCGACCGCAGCCAGTGTTCCTGCAAGCCTGTCCTGCACGGGAGCATCGTCCAGAATCTTCCCGATGAACGCCTTGCGCGAAACCCCGATGAGCAGGGGCTTGCCGAGCGCGCTGAATTCTTTCAGCCGATTCAGAATTTCCAGGTTATGGTTGAAGGTTTTCCCGAAGCCTATGCCCGGGTCAACAATAATATTTTCTTCCGCTATGCCGGCATCAAGCGCAATACCTATGCTCTGGCGCAGCGAGTCCATGATTTCAGGGATGAGCGCTTCATAGGAGGGATTCTTCTGCATGATCTTTGGCGTTCCCCTGATATGCATCACACAGACCGGAACGCCTGTTGATGCAACGACTCGAGCCATTTCAGGATCACTTCGCAGTCCGAAGATATCGTTCACCATTGACGCACCGGCATCGATTGCCCTGCGGGCAACAGCAGATTTACAGGTGTCGACAGAAATCGGGACGGAAAGATGTTTCGTCAGCGCGGAAATAACCGGGATGACCCGGCTGAGTTCGTCTTCAAGCGCTACAGGTTCTGAGCCGGGGCGCGTGGACTCCCCGCCGATGTCTATGATGTCCGCGCCGTCGGCAACCATCAGCTCCGCGTGGTCGACGGCTCTGGCAGGATCAAGGAAAAGGCCGCCGTCAGAAAAAGAATCGGGGGTGATATTGAGCACCCCCATAATCAGTGTTTTTCGGGCAAGGCGAAAGGTGTGTCTGCCGAATCTTAGAATCAAGCCGCGGGCTGACGTGCCGTTTCGATGATTGCATCCAAGTCGGCGCCTTCAATGGTTTCGCGCTCGAGCAGCGCCATTGCGAGTGCTTCAACCAGGTCCTTATTTTCGGTCAGGAGCTTCTTTGAGCTTTCATATGCCTGCGTTACGATGAGCTTCACTTCATCGTCAATCTCTTCAGCGATCTTTTCGCTGTAATCCTTGTGTTTGGCCATCTCGCGGCCGAGGAATACGTGTTCCTCCTTCTTGCCGAATGCGAGCG
This sequence comes from uncultured Nitrospiraceae bacterium, assembly GCA_964392915.1. Lineage (GTDB taxonomy): Bacteria > Nitrospirota > Thermodesulfovibrionia > Thermodesulfovibrionales > Dissulfurispiraceae > JAAYUK01. The sequence continues at coordinate 14,391 of CAYMRS010000042.1, read as the reverse complement.
GCCCGAGGCGGTCGCTCATGCCCCACTCGGTGACCATTTTCCGCGCAAGTATGGTCGCGCGCTCGATATCATTGCCCGCGCCGGTCGTCATGTGGTTGAGGCAGATCTCCTCGGCAGCACGTCCGCCCATAAGCACTTTGAGCCGATCGAACAGATATTCACGGTTATAGGTATAGCGGTCGTCAATCGGAAGCTGCGTTGTTACGCCCAATGCACGGCCACGAGGAATGATGCTGACTTTATGCAGCGGATCGGTGCCCGGCGTCAGCTTGGCCACGAGCGCATGCCCTGCCTCATGATAGGCCGTGTTCCTCTTCTCGTCGTCGCTCAGAACCATGCTCCGGCGCTCAACGCCCATAATAACCTTGTCTTTTGCAAACTCGAAGTCGGCTCTGTCCACCTTGTCCTTGTTCTTGCGCGCCGCTATAAGCGCGGCTTCATTGACGAGGTTTGCGAGATCAGCACCCGTAAACCCCGGCGTGCCGCGGGCTATTTTATCGAGATCCACATCACTGGAAATCGGAATCGTCCGGGTGTGTACATGCAAAATCTGGATGCGACCCTTGACGTCAGGCGTTGGAACCACAATCTGGCGATCGAATCTGCCCGGCCGGAGCAGGGCAGGATCAAGAACATCAGGGCGGTTCGTCGCGGCAATGATAATGATGCCGACATTGCCCTCAAAGCCGTCCATTTCGACCAGCAGCTGGTTCAATGTCTGTTCGCGTTCATCATGGCCGCCGCCAAGCCCCGCGCCCCGGTGGCGGCCGACAGCGTCAATTTCATCGATAAAGATTATGCACGGCGCGCTTTTCTTGGCCTGTTCGAAAAGATCCCGCACACGCGACGCGCCGACGCCGACAAACATCTCGACAAAATCGGAGCCCGAGATCGAGAAAAACGGCACGCCGGCTTCGCCGGCTATAGCCTTTGCAAGCAGGGTTTTTCCCGTGCCGGGAGACCCAACCAGAAGCACGCCTTTCGGAATCTTGCCGCCGAGTTTCGAGAACTTCTGCGGATCCTTCAGGAATTCGATAATCTCTTCAACCTCGGCCTTGGCTTCTTCAATGCCGGCGACATCCGCAAAGGTCACCTTGACCGATTTGTCGGATACAAGCTTGGCCTTTGCCTTGCCGAATGACATGGCTTTGTTGCCGCCCATCTGCATCTGGCGCATGAAAAAGACCCAGACCAGAACCAGAAAAATAATGGGCCCCCATGAAAAGAAGAAGTTGACGTACCATGGGCTCTGATCGATGGGACGCACGGTAATCTTTACGTTTTTTTCGCGAAGATCATCAACGAGATCCGGATAGTTCGGCGCATAGGAACGGAATTTTGTGCCGTCTTTCAGACGACCGGTAATGCTGTTTTCCTTGATGGTTACTTCATCAACTTCGTCAGCATCTACTTTCGCGAGGAACTCAGAAAAGATAATCTCCTTTTCGCCTTTCTGAGGGACACTGAAAAGGTTGAAGAGAATAATCATTGACAGACCGATCATCAGCCAGACAAAAAGACTTTTGTAGATTCCCTTGTTTTGCATGCGATTATTTTACCATATCAGCGGACAAAGTCTCAGCCTGAATGCGTGTAAGTTGGAGAATGCCGAGTTCAGCCAGGTCCATTAGTTGATCCAGTTCACCCCGCGAGAAGGGATCCGCTTCGGCGGTGCCCTGAACTTCAACGAGCTTGCCGCTTCCCGTCATGACGACGTTCATATCCACTTCAGCATCCTTGTCTTCGACGTAGCAGAGATCGAGCATCGGCGTTCCTTCGACGATTCCGGCGCTGATGGCGGCGATGCTGTCTATCATCGGATTTTTCGAAATAAGTCCCTTGCGAATTGCGGTTGCGAAAGCGTCCGCCAAGGCTATATAGGCGCCGGTGATGGACGCGGTGCGGGTGCCGCCATCCGCCTCAATCACATCGCAGTCGATCCAGAACGTACGCTCACCCAAGGCTTGAAAATCAACAACCGCGCGGAGTGCCCTGCCAATCAGCCGCTGAATCTCCATAGTTCTGCCGCCGACTTTTCCCGATGAAGACTCTCGCTGCATCCGGGATGACGTCGATCGCGGAAGCATGCCATACTCTGCCGTAACCCATCCTCTTTTCTGGTCGCGAAGGAATTGGGGAACCCGTTCTTCGATAGAGACTGTGCAGATGACACGAGTTCCTCCCATGGATATTAGGGCCGATCCCTCAGCGTTTTTGATAAAGTTCCGGACGATCGTGACCGGTCTGAGCTCATCGCTTCTTCTGCCGTCAGGGCGCATGTATTCCTCCAAATGCATAGTAATCAGTTATCAGCGGGCAGCAACTGCCCAATCGGATTTATTTCGTTCCCGAGGCTGCGGGGCCGCTATCCAGCGCCAGCCAACGGAGCGGACCGGCGATCGAGACATGCCCGGCAAGTGTGCCGGTCTCTTTGCCGTCAATGAGCAGTCGTACATCGTGTACTGCTGAGATATTGGCGGTAAGTGAAAGCACAAGCGCTTTCAACAGGTCATGCTCCTTCAGTGCGTTACCGGCTACGGCGACCCTGAGAGCACCCGAAATATCAACATACAGCACGTTGTTTCTGTCACGATACAAGCCGAGCAGCTTTGGAGCCTCGGAGTCGCTGGGGAGCTGTTTCAGGAACTCCGCAACGATTGCCTCAGCTAGTCTGACTGCCAGCGGCTCGTTCGGGATATTCGTTTCGGTCATGACAATTCCCTGATCGGTCGGACGAAACAGCTTGACCTGCTGCAGGTTGACTGTCCCCGGAGCGGACTTCTGAACATCCGTCTTTGCGGCCGGCTGAGGCGCAGGCTGTAGAGATAACGCTGGTTGTGCCTCAAGGCGCTCAATGTAGACGTACGCAAACCACCCCGCTCCTGAGAATAATACAACGGCTGCAATGATACCGATTATCATCAGGGGACGGTTAGATTTCATCCACCAGCTTCTTTTTCAGGGGTTGCTGCGGCGAGGAACGCTCTGGTTTGGCAGCCCCCGCGTCGTCTTTCACCAGAACCGAAAGGCCGTTGAGAATGCCTTTCACAACGCGCTCACGAATTTTTTTGTCATATGAAACCAGCAGCGGCGACGGCAATTCTATAAGTACGGCGGGGCCGGGCACTGCGGCAATGTAAAGCCCGGGCAGCCGGTCAAAACGTCCCGGAACATGCAGTTCCTTCCCCAGGCTGGCAGCAAGTGCCTGCGCCAGGGATTCGGAGCGTTCTGTATATATATTTTTTGACGCGGTGTAGACGACAACTTCCCTGCCGGCGCCGGTATGGATGCTGAGATAAAAAGCGCCTTTCTGTGCTCTGGCAATTTTCAGGCGGTCATCCAGCGGCATGGACTGATCACCTTTTCTGGTCAGCGTAATGGTTCTGTTCTTCTTCCCGACAGCCGCCGCGATGTCTCGGGCAATGCCGAGAACGATCTCTTTTTCAGATGTTAATTGGTTATGGATGCCTTTATCCTCGCCGCCATGTCCGGCGTCAATAATAAGCGCGTCTGACGGCATGACCGTCTCTTCAACCATTGGGGCAGTCTCTTTCTTTTGCGCGCCACCGCTTTTTGAAAAAGACGCATCAATAACCAGGCGGGCAGGGGATGTCAGTTTTATGGTTTTCGTATCGGTCAGACTCTCGATGGTGACACTGCAACTTTGCGGCCCCGCCGTTACGAGCACGCCTTTCATATATTCCACCGGTTTTTTCGCGGCCGGATCGAGACGAATCGGATTGCCGTCAGCATCCTTCCGGTTTAGCATAAGCGACACGGTTCTGCCAAACTCAACCCTGACGGTGCTGTTTTTCGATAGAGCCAGCACTGCTTTCTGGACTGTTGCATCGTCAGCGGTGAAGACAATCCGGAAATAATCAGCATGTTTTGCAATGCGGAGCTGGACACGCCCTGATTCAGGCTGACCTTCGGCTGCGAAAGGATTCTGGACAAGCAGGGTGATGGCCAATAACAATGTTGCTGGAAAATAAAGAAAAAAGATTTTACGCATTGTCTTAAAGGATACCGTAATGCTTTGCGGGTATGCAAGCCTTGCGGACAACAGGGAAGACACAGTAAACTGAAACTGAGATTAAGTCTCAAAATGGAGGAAATATGGGGCTCTCCCATCACTGCAGGCTGCCTGTTCAGGACAAGAACAGCCCTGCTATTGAAAAAATAGCTCTGGTCGGCAACCCGAATGTCGGAAAAAGCGTCATTTTCGGACTGCTTACCGGTAAATATGTGACGGTGTCCAATTATCCGGGAACCAGCGTTGAGGTGATGAGAGGCAACTTCATGCTGGGGGGGAAGAAAATGCTCCTCCTCGACACCCCCGGCGTAAACAGCCTCATCCCGATGAGCGAGGACGAGAAAGTTACGCGCGACATACTGCTGAACGAGCACCCGAACTCCGTTGTGCAGGTGGCAGATGCAAAGAATTTGCGTCGTTCCCTGCTCATTACCCTGCAGCTCGCCGAAATGGGTCTTCCGGTCGTGCTTGCACTCAACATGACAGACGAGGCAATGGACAAAGGCATAACAGTAGATATTCAGAAGCTCAAATCGTTACTCGGTATCGAAGTGGTGAGTACAGTGGCACCCCAACGCAAAGGAATCAGGAAGCTGCGTGAAGCAATGAGCACCCCGAGCTGTGTTACTTCCGGATTGAATTATCATCCAATCGTTGAGAAGTATCTGGGAAAGATATCTGCCATTCTGCCGCTTTCAGGGCTGTCCCAGCGTTCTCTGGCAGTCATGATTCTCTCCGGAGATGAAAGCCTGCGGGACTGGCTCAAGGCAAACATAAATGATGCCGGCCTGCATGAAATTGAACGGCTGCGCGACGAATGCCAGGCAAAGCTTCCGGAAGCGGCATCTCTTATGGTGAACCGGTCCCGGATCGAGGCTTCTGAGCAGATAGTCTCTTCAGTCATACGCAAGTCAGGCGGGCAGGGCGGCAAAGCACTTGACTGGGTTGGCAGAATGAGCATGCATCCGGTTTATGGTGTATTGGTGCTGCTGGGTGTGCTGTATCTTCTGTTTGAGTTTGTCGGCAGGTTCGGTGCGGGAACACTGGTTGATTTTATGCAGAACCGGATTTTTGGCGAATACCTGAATCCCGCCGCGACGAAGCTTGTGACGTCGCTGGTGCCGGTTCCGCTATTGCAGGAGCTGCTGGTCGGAGAATATGGGTTGATTACGGTCGCGATGACCTATGCAATCGCGATAATCCTTCCGCTCACCGTCACTTTTTTTATTGCCTTCGCCCTGTTGGAGGACAGCGGGTACCTGCCGCGCCTGGCCATCATGAGCAACCGCCTGTTCAACCTCATGGGACTGAACGGCAAAGCGGTGCTGCCGATGGTACTCGGTTTGGGATGCGGAACCATGGCGGTCATGACCTCGCGGATTCTTGAGACGAAGCGAGACCGTGTTATAACCACATTTCTTCTGGCGCTTGCCATTCCGTGCTCAGCGCAGCTCGGCGTAATTCTCGGCATGCTCGGCGGCCTTTCGGTGACGGCCACGCTCGTCTGGATAGGCAGTATTCTGGTTGTGCTGTTCATTTCCGGGTTCCTCGCCTCAAAAATTGTCGGCGGGGACCGGACCGAGTTTTTTCTTGAGATACCCCCTATTCGCGTACCAAATGCGACGAATGTGCTGGTCAAAACGCTGGGCCGCGTTGAGTGGTATCTGAAAGAGGCCGTTCCGTTATTCCTGCTTGGAACCTTTATTCTCTTCATCCTGCATAAACTGCATCTTATTGAGGCGCTTCAACGGATTACCGCCCCTGTTGTGGTGAATCTGCTTGGGCTGCCGGCAAAAACGGCCGAATCATTCATTCTCGGGTTTCTGCGGCGTGACTACGGCGCGGCCGGTCTCTATACAATGCAGCAGGCCGGTGAACTTGATCCCATTCAGTCCATAGTGAGCCTTGTCACCGTAACACTCTTTATTCCCTGTCTGGCAAATTTCTTCATGATCATCAAGGAGCGGGGCGTGGCGACGACCGCCTGGATTATCGCCATTGTTTTTCCGACGGCTTTCCTTTACGGCGGCCTGCTGAACTGGCTGCTCCGGGCTCTGAATATAGCTTTGTGAATGCGTGAAAACCATGGACGATCGTTTTCGGGAATTCATAGCCGGCAAAGGACTCAAGGCAACCAGGGAGCGCGCTGAGATTCTGCGGGAAATCCTTGGTACGGAAGGTCATTTTGACCCGGACGAGCTTTTTTTCCGTCTCCGCGCAAAAGGGTCAAAGGTGTCCCGCGCATCGGTCTATCGCACGATTCCGCTACTGATTGAAGGAGGCTTTCTTGAAGAGGTCGAGCGGGTCGACAAGCACGCGCACTACGAACGGGTTCTCGGCGGACAGCGTCACGACCATATGATCTGCATCAAGTGCGGAGCCATTGTCGAGTTCTGCTCAGCGGCGATAGATGCTCTGCTGGATGACCTCTGCTCGCAGCACGGATTCAGCAAGGTTCGGCATCATCTCGAAATTCTCGGGACCTGCTCGGGGTGCAGCACTGCGAACAAAGAGGCATAAGGCGCTGGTCAGGCGTTTGCCGCCGCAGGCCGGCATGCCCTATAATCCCACATGACCATTCTTCTCATCATGCTCGCGGCATTGCTGCTGAACATTCCCTTCGGATATCTCCGGAGCCGCCAACCCAAATACAGCTGGAGATGGTTTCTCTGGGTGCATGTCCCGGTGCCGATGATTGTTACGCTGCGGTTTTTCTCTCACACAGAAATCAACTACATTCCGCTCATCATTCTCGCTGCCGTGACAGGGCAGTATCTGGGCGGACGCATGGGGGTGCATTGATGCGCGCTGCTTACCTTGTCGAAAAAGGACGAATAGAAATACGGACAGTGCCGGTTCCCGATCCGGGAAAGGGCGAGGTTCTTCTGAAAATTGAAGCCGCGCTTACCTGCGGTACGGACCTGAAGGCTTTCCAGCGAGGCCACTCGCTGATACCGATGCCCGGGCCGTTCGGTCATGAATTCAGCGGCACTGTTGTCAAGATCGGCACTGGCGTGAGAGGTTTCCGTGAGGGCGACCCGGTGATGTCCACGCATTCGGCTCCCTGCCTCACCTGCCGCTATTGCCGTAAAAAGCTTTTCAACCTTTGTGAAAAAATCATGCAGACAAAGGTTCTCGGAGCTTTTGCCGAATATATTCTTCTCCCGGAACACATTGTCCGGCAGAACATGTTTCTGAAGCCTGACCACCTGAACTTTGCCGAAGCTGCCATGCTCGAACCGCTTGCGTGCGTTGTCCACGGGCAGGGCGGAGTCAAAATGAAGAAAAACGATACCGTCCTTATCATTGGGACCGGTCCGATAGGGCTGCTCCACATGGCGCTTGCAAAACGTCGCGGGGCCCGCGTTATTGTTACCGGACTGGAGCGCCAGCGGCTCGCGCTTGCACACTCTCTTGGCGCGGATGTTATCTGTGAGCCATCCGCGCTTTTGATGACTGTCGAAGCGGAAACGCAGGGGCTCGGCACTGACGTGGTCATTGAGTGTACCGGCCAGCTTGATGTCTGGGAAACGGCCGTCAACTATGTGCGGCGGGGAGGCATGGTGTTGTTGTTCGGCGGCTGCAAGGCCGGCTCGATTGTAACCTATGATACGCATCGCCTGCACTATGACGAGATTCAACTCAAAGGTGTCTTTCATTTCATGCCCAAAGATGTAAAAGCCGCACGCACACTGCTCGCTGAAGGGTTTGACGTCAAGCCGCTCATTACCGGAAGCTATCCTCTGGCGTCGCTGTCATCGGCTTTTTCACGTCTTGCGCTTGGCGACGGCATCAAGTACGCAATAATTCCCTGAAAATTCCCCTTGACTGATTTCCAGGTTCTGCTATCCTTAAGCTATAGGACGTGTCCGGTAATCCTGAATGCCGGGTATCGCTCTTTTTCGCCCCTACTTATAGGCGTTGCCTATATAGTCAATATTGTCCATAGAAAGGAGTGTAGATGTATGAGGAAGACAGTATTTGTATTATCCATACTTCTCGGCCTGTGGCTCATCTCAACAGGTGCTTTTGCATCTGAGGCCGGCAAGGCGAATGTCACGCTTAAGAACCCTGAATACGTCGGCTCGCAGACATGTATGAAGTGTCACAAGACTGAGCATGAAAGCTGGAAGCTCACGTATCACAGCAAGATAATGGGCATCAAGGATGAGTGGATGTTGAGGGATGCTGTGGAGAAGTGGAAGACTGACGGCTTTAATCCCGGCCCGACCAAAGGCAACGTAACGGGCAAGCAATTCACCCCAAAAGACGTTGAATATACCATCGGCTCGAAGTGGAAACAGCGCTATATTGTGAAAGACGAGGATACCGGCGGGTATCAGTTCCTCGACAAGCAGTTCAACCGCATGAGCGGAAAATGGGAAGGCTACGGCCTGAAGCACGACTGGAATACCGAATGTGTCACCTGCCATACCACCGGTTATCGCATTCTTGAGTATGATGCAAAGAACCCGAAGGCCCAGAAGACGACTTGGAGCGAGACGAGCATTGGCTGTGAAGCATGTCACGGTCCGGGCGCGGCGCATGTGAAAGGACCCAAGAAGGGCAGTATCTTTACTTTTGCGGGCAAAACGCCGCAAGAACAGTCCAGAGTGTGCGGTTATTGTCACATCCGGCTTGAGAATGAGCTGTACAAGACGGCTCAGGGCGGCAATCGCGAAGACTTCCCTGCACCGAAAGTGGGCGACAGCTTCAAGCCGTCAGATGACTGGACCACGTGGTATCCTGAGCATGTGATCATCCCCGGCGTTCAGAAGAATAACCCGTTCGACAAGGAATACGTCGGCGACCTGAAGGGGCTGTTTATTCTTGATGATATATCAAAGAAGAACGGCGTCTATGAAGAGGCGAAGCACCACCAGGAGTACCAGGGTTTTATTCAGTCCGCTCATTACAAGTCGGCCGGCATGAGCTGCCTGTCCTGCCATACACCGCATGCCTCAAAGAAGAAACCGATGATGGAGGCTGCAAAGAGCTGCGCCGGTTGCCACGATGCATCGTATACAATTGACAAGTACATGCCGGGTACGGGCAGGACTGCTGAGAACCTGTTCGTACGTTCGCATACGTTTATCAAGAATCAGGAGAGGAAAGGACTGCCGACAGCAACCGGAGTGCCGGTCTTCTATAAATAGTTGATAATTGCTCTGTCGGGGGCGGGCCTCCGTATTCGCCCCCCCTGTTCAGCAGCGTGCTTTTGCTTCATGTCCTCATGCGAAAAGGAGTAATCGATGCAGAGGGAACTCGTATTTTTTCTTACCACCACTCCATACAGCTTTGAAAACACCCACACCATTATCAAACTCGCCGATGCTGCCCTGACAAAAGGGCATGCGGTGCGACTTATTGCCTCGGGCGACGGTGTTTTTTCGATCGTCAAGGGACAGGTCCCGAAGTCGCTTGAGGCTCTTGAAAATCTGGTGGGCCGCGGCATGAAAGTGGATATATGAACCGGCTGTATGCAGAGCCGCGGTCTTGCGGCTGAGGATGCAGTCGGAGGAGGAGAGCTCAGCTCCCTCAGAGGGCTTTTCAATGTCATGAAATCCGATCCGATTTTTCTGAATATCGGCATATAGGAGGCTGGAATGCATTCATTGTGTGTCATTCTGAGAAAGTCTCCGTACGGTTCGGTTGATGCTGCGGAGGCAATTCGCCATGCCCTCGGAGGAGTCACGGAAGAGGTTGAGGTGAAACTTCTTCTGGTTGACGGAGGCGTCAATGCGGCACGAAAGGGGCAGGATACAGGCAGCACCGCGTATGCAAGCGTGGAAGAGGGCATCAGGGATTGTATCGACATGGGGGCGGAGGTTTTCGCTGACGCGCTGTCACTGAAGTTGAATACGCTTTCACCGGACGATGTCATGGACGGGGTGAAGATTGTTGACTCGCTCGCAATTTCTGTAATCATCAGGAAATCCTCTCAGGTCATGATCTTTTAGGAGGGATGCAGATGACGGTTGTTGTGAAAAGCTCACCTGATACGCCGGAAGGCAAACGAGGGGTGCAGACGGCAATAGACATGGGTGCAGATATCGTGTTCCTTCAAAACGGCGTCTATTCCGTTCTTTTGGAATCAGCCTCCATTCCTGACATCAGGATATATGCCGTAGGAGAAGATTGCCTGATGCGCGGTATCGTGGCACACCCGGAAAGCCGGGTCAGGATGATCGACTATGCAGAGCTTGTCGATATTCTGCAGCAGAGCGATCATGTCATCGGCATGATGTAGTGAGTTGATCGGAGCCGGCCATGAATACCCATGAACAGACCAACCGGATTGAACGTCCGATTTATCTGGACTACAACGCCACCACCCCTCATGCCCCTGAGGTGATTGCCGCCATGCGACCTTTTCTGGAGGAGCATTTCGGCAACCCCTCCAGCGCCTATTCGTATGGATTCCGGGCGCGCTCGGCAGTGCAGACCGCCCGCGAACAGGTGGCAGCAGCACTCAACTGCCGGGCGGATGAAATATTTTTTACCGGCTGCGCAACGGAATCGAACAACTGGGCTGTCAAGGGTATCGCATATGCCCGAAAAGGCCGCGGGAATCACATCATCACCTCACAGGTGGAGCATCCGGCGGTGATCGAGGTCTGCCGGTATCTGGAGCGGAACGGCTTTGCGGTAACGTATGTACCGGTAGACGAATACGGCATGGTAGCTGCTGCCGGCATTGCAGCTGCGATAACTCCGCGGACGATATTGATTTCTGTCATGCACGCCAACAATGAGGTTGGTACGATTCAGCCGGTGGAGGAGATTGCCGTTATTGCGAGAGATCGCGGGATTGTTTTTCACAGCGACGGCGCGCAGGCGGTCGGCAAGATTCCGGCAGACATGCAGACGCTTGGTGTCGACCTCTACACGATTGCAGGACATAAGGTATACGCGCCGAAAGGCATCGGGGCCCTGTATGTTCGAAAGGGAACGACATTTGAAAAATTCCTGCATGGTGCGGGCCAGGAAATGGAGATGCGTGCCGGAACCGAGAATGTTCTCCACATCGTCGGTCTCGGCATGGCATGCGAAATTGCTGCTCGCGATCTTGAAGCGAGCATGGCACACCAGAGGGCTACGTCCGATGGACTTTTTGCCGGACTCTCCGGTTTGCTGGACGGTGTGCTTCTGAACGGTCATCCCGACCGGAGACTGCCGAATACGGTCAGTGTGAGCTTTTCCGGAATTGACGCCAATGGACTCCTGACCGAATTGCGTGATGAAGTCGCGGCTTCAGCCGGAGCCGCATGCCACTCCGGCGGCCGTGCCGTATCTTCAGTCCTGAAGGCGATGAAGATTCCCGAAAATCGCGCCTTTAGCACCGTTCGCTTTTCGACGGGCCGCCTGACCACATTGGATGATATCGACCGTGGCGTTGCCCTCATAGCATCAGCCGTCAAACGGCAGAGAGAAAGCATCCCGCCGACCTGCGGGTGATTTTTTGCTTCGTCGGAACGCTCGTTGAATCCCTTCTGTATCAGACAGATATGTTTACAGTTGTGATAAAATATTCTGCATGACACGATGTGACGTCTGTGGAGAGGTTCTGGTAAACTGCATCTGCTGCGAAGGCTGCGGGCATGTTTGCCTTCGTGATGCGGGAGAGCCGTACTGCCCGGTCTGCCTGCCCGAGCCGTCTGAAAGTAATAAGATTTTATCGGATATACAGGAGGGAAAGCATGGCAGTTGATGAACATTTCTTTGATGTTGTCTGTGAGGTCGATATGCAGGAGGCTCTGAATGCGGTCAACCAGGCGACGAAGGAAATCGGGCAGCGCTTCGACTTCAAGGGCAGCAAAAGCAGCATCGAACTGGATAAGGGGAAACATACCCTTACCCTTGCTTCAGACGACGATATGAAACTGAAGAGCGTTATCGATATTCTTGAAGGCAAGATGGTCAAGCGGGGCATTTCGCTCAAGGCACTGAGCTATGGAAAAATCGAGCAGGCCTCCGGCAATACTGTCCGGCAAGTCGTGACGATTCAGCAGGGTATCCCGCAGGACAAATGCAAAGAGATCGTCAAGCTGATTAAAGAGACGAAGATCAAGGTCAATGCCGAAATCCAGAAAGATCAGGTTCGTGTGAAAAGCAAGAAGATCGATGACCTTCAGGTCATTATCCAGATGCTTAAGGGCAAGGACCTCGGGATTGCATTGCAATTTTCCAACTACCGATAAAATGAGAGAGAGCCGATAACGAGGGAATAATGGTAACGAGAACACATGTGAAGTCTTTTTACAGCGGCATGCTGGTAACCTGCTATGAATATAACGGGGTCAAGTATGTTGCCAATCAGCATGGAAACTTCGACGTCTATGAAGGCGAATATGAGAGAGGCGGAAAAAATCGTGTTGTGCACGTAAACGCTGACGAAATGAAAAACGTCATGGCTCTCTATAAAAAAGAGAATTCCAAGGGATAATTGTTTTTATCCCGCGCTGACTCCTTCATTCCGCATAATTCACCCGGCGTGATTATTCCCTGTGAACTCTCCTGAAGGTTCATATCTGTTTTTTCCCGACAATGCGGTTCTGCTGCAGGCGCTGAACAAGGACGCGCGCTTCGGAAAATCACTGCTTTTTCAAAATCCGGTCGCCGTCGTGCGCGCCGATGCGGTGGATGACGTGCTCAACGCACTGCATGGGGCCGAAGCGTGGCTCGCGCAAGGATATCATATTGCCGGGTACGTTGCATACGAGGCCGGATATGCTTTTGAAGAGCGTTTTGCCGGATACCGGAATAGTACTGCTGATGGCCCGCTGGTGTGGTTTGGCGTGTACAGGCATCCGGAGCCTGTGGAAGCCTTCAGCATGAATTCGCCTGGTTGCCCATGTCGTTTCCATATAGTGCATCAGTCTTTTGAAGTCTATGCGGAGGCTGTCCGCCGCATCCGCGACTACATTGAGAGCGGCGATGTCTATCAGGTCAACTATACCTACCGCGTGTTGCTCGATGCCGTGAAAGACCCCTTTGCGGTCTATGGCGCGCTTCGCCGGGCGCAGCGTGCCGAATATGCCGCTTTTGTCCGGCACGGCGGGCGCAGCATACTCAGCCTTTCTCCGGAATTGTTCTTTCATGTCGCCGACGGCGCAATCACCACCCGTCCCATGAAAGGGACAGCACGCCGCGGCAGAACTTCTTCCGAAGACCGTGCTCTTTCTGCCGCGCTTCACGCCTGCCCGAAAAACCGAGCTGAAAATACCATGATTGTCGATCTGCTCAGAAACGACCTCGGCCGCATCTGCGAGACGGGCAGCGTCCTCATCGAGTCGATGTTTGACATTGAGCGCTACGAAACCCTGCACCAGATGACCTCTACCGTGACAGGTCTGCTGCGGAAGAGCGTATCGCTTGCGGGAATTTTCCAGAATCTGTTTCCGAGCGGCTCCGTGACCGGCGCTCCGAAGATCCGGGCGATGGAGGTAATTCATGAACTCGAAGATGCGCCGCGCGGAATCTATACCGGCGCAATCGGCTATGCAGCGCCGGACGGTGACATGCTGTTCAATGTAGCCATCCGGACGATTGTTGCTGAAAAAGAGAGAAGCGAGCTTGGCCTCGGCAGCGGCATCGTTTGGGATTCCAACGACGAAGAGGAGTACCGGGAGTGCCTTATAAAAGCCGGATTTCTTGAGAACGCCGTTTCCGCGTATTCGTCATTCAATCTTGTCGAAACACTCCGATACGAGAACGGATTTCCATTGCTCGAACTGCATCTTGACCGCCTCGCCGCCTCGGCGGATTACTTCGGTTTTATTTTCTCAAGGGAAAGAACGCGTGTCGGACTTCTATCCTTTGTCCCGCAGCCTGATTCGCCTGCTCCGCAGAGAGTGCGGCTGATGCTCGCGCGCGACGGCACTGTAGCCATTGAAACAACTCAACTGGAGGAGACTCAAAATCTGCCGGTGCGTGTTGGCATTTGCGACAAGCGCGTCGATTCCGGCGATGTTTTTCTCTATCACAAAACCACGCGGCGGGATTTTTACACAACCGAACTCAAATCGGCTCAGGAACAAGGGTTGTTTGATGTCATTTTCCTGAATGAGCGGGGAGAAATAACCGAAGGCTGCATTACAAATGTCTTTATCGAAAAAAACAGCAGGCTCATGACCCCCCCGGTGACTTCCGGCCTGCTGGGCGGCGTCTGGCGCAGGCATGTGCTCCTAACAAATCCGGAGGCCCGGGAAGCCGTCCTGACGCTGAATGATCTGCAAACCGCCGACCGCGTATTCCTGTGCAATGCCGCGCGCGGCATGATGCCTGCCGTTCTGCTATAAATGAGGTATCCTCAAAAGGTGTGTAAATTGAGTCAGGCGGTGTAACCTTTCAAAGTT
>CAYMRS010000041.1:0-22390 GCA_964392915.1 uncultured Nitrospiraceae bacterium | reverse complement strand
CGCGCTTGCGGGACCAACGAGGTTTCTTGTTTTCTTTGACGGTGGATTAGGGCTCTGGCCATCTCATTGCTTTTGAGCGCTTTCATATGGCCTCTTGCCACCACCCTTGAGGCCAGAGGTCTCGACTGCCTGAACATGAGATTGTCGGTCAGGTTGTTTTGCCCGGCGAGGATAATCGGCAGCACCGGTTTTGAATCGCCGTCAAACTGTGCCGCAGTGTGGAGTTCGGTAAAGACGTCCATCCTGAGCAATGACGCCTCGTCGATAATGAGTACCGGTTTTTGTCTTTTGTGTATCAGCTCAAGGACCGAGGCTCTTATTATCCTGGTGAGTACGGCCTTCCCGGCAGTATGATCTTCCTCTGCCGCGCATGCTCCAACAGCACCGGCAACGACACTTCCCGGAACTCTTTCCGGAGCGCTATGATGCCCATCGCCGTATCTTGATCTACCGCCCTGGGCTTGCCCAGATCGGAGCGCCCCTGCGGATGCAACGATTCAAGCTTTCCCCTGGATGCTCTGTACCTCACTATCCATTGCTTGATCGCAGATTCGCTGAGGCGGGTCCTCACACTGCCAGGTATCTGCCATCTCCTGGCGCACTTGTCCTTCATCAGTTTCTCGGTCTCGCCCCTCTCAAGCGTCCTGTTGCCCACAAAGTCGGCGATGACCCCGAACCGAAATGCCGCTATCCGCTTTTGCCTCTCTTCGTCCACCACTATCCTCCTTCATCGTGTGATGAAAAAGGGTACAACGGCGGTAGTTGTCGGCGTAATGACACAGTTCGGTGGAGAGCCTCTCTTTCGACCCCGTGCCGGGATTAAAACAGCCTCTGTACCGGCCCCGACCGCTCTGAAGCAGTGCGCGAAACCCTTCCAGAAGATCACTGCCGAATGATATGCCCAGATGGATATTGATCGCGCTGCCAAGCGCCCGCAGCCAGTGCCCCTGCCGCTGCCGGCCGAACATCCGGATAGTGCCCCACACCCCGTCTCTGATCCGATGACAGAGGCGGTCAAAAACTATCCTTACAGGCGCGTGATGCCGGGGCCAGTAACCAAAAGGACGTAACCGGTAGACACAGCCGCATTCGGCGCAAACATATCGCTTTAAACAAAACGCCCGATGAGGGTTACTGGACTATACTGCCGCATGAGCGGGCAGCCTGATGCTGAGCAGCTTCCCACTTAAAAATCTCTTTCACCTGTCCAAACAACCTGAGCTACTTCTAGGATAAGCAAAATACAAATATCCGTAGTGTTCAACTTTGCTCGAAGAAAAAAGAGGGGTAGCTTCCGCAAAGACTGCCCCCCTTTTTCAAAAACCGGTCGAACTTACGCGCCCCTGATGCACTCCAATGTCTGCTGAGCGATTTCGAGTTCTTCGTTGGTCGGAATAACCATGATTTTAACTTGGGAACCCTCTGCGGACACATCGCGCACTTCATGCGACCGAACGCTGTTCTTTATGAGATCCATCACGATGCCCAATGACTCAAGGCCGGAAGAGCATTGTTGACGGGCTTCGGCACTGTTTTCGCCGATGCCTCCGGTAAAGATAATGGCATCGACGGTGCCGAGGACCGCATAGTAAGCGCCGATATACTTCTTTATGCGGTAGCAGAACATATCTATGGCAAGCTTGGCGTTAAGGTTGCCGCCTGCGGCAAGACGCTCGATTTCGCGCATGTCGTTGACGCCGCAGATTCCCTTCAGACCGCTCTGCTTGTTGAGAATGTTCTCAATTTCATCAAACGGCTTGTTGAGGGTGCGGGCTAGATAAAAAGGGATAGCCGGATCCAAATCGCCCGACCGGGTTCCCATGACAAGACCTTCAAGCGGTGTCATCCCCATCGTGGTGTCGACGCTGTTGCCGCCTTTGATTGCGGCCATGCTGCCGCCGTTGCCGATGTGAATAGTGATAAGATTGCAGTCGCCCGGCGTCTTCCTGAAGTGTTGTGCGCACTGCTTTGCAACATAGCGGTGCGATGTGCCGTGAAAGCCGTAACGGCGGACCTTGTGGTCTTTATAGTAGCTGTACGGCACAGCATAGTGATATGCAACCGGCGGCATGGTCTGGTGGAACGCCGTATCGAACACCGCAACCTGCGGAACACTCGGACAGAGTTCGCGGGAAACCTCGATGCCCATAAGGTTTGCAGGGTTATGGAGAGGCGCAAGCGCTATCATCTCGCGAATTGCGTCAACAACCTTGTCGTTTATGGGGGTCGGCTTCCAGAATGCCTCACCGCCATGAACGACGCGATGGCCGATGCCGGAGAGTTCATGAAGGTTCTTGACCACGCCAATCTTGAGCGTAAGCTCAAGGATGAGCCTGAGGCCTTCCTTGTGATCCGCCACGCGGCCTTCCTGCACCGCTTCCTTCTGCTCGCCGGTCGCGTCGAGCCATTTGTATTTAAGACGGCTGCTCGCCTCGCCAATTTGCTCAAGCAGGCCGGAGGTGAGAACAAGGCTGTCTTTCATGTTGAATAGCTGATATTTTATTGAAGAGCTGCCTGCGTTAAGAACCAGTATTTTCATTTTTGTTGATTCCTCTCTTATTGCTTGTCAAACTGGGCCTGCACGGCAGTGATCGCTACGGTGTTCAGAATATCGGCAACAGTGCATCCTCTGCTGAGGTCATTGACCGGCTTGTTCAGCCCCTGCAGAACCGGGCCGATGGCGACGGCATTTGCAGAACGCTGAACAGCCTTGTAGGTATTGTTCCCGGTATTGAGGTCAGGGAAGACAAAGACCGTCGCTTTGCCCGCCACTTCGCTGTTCGGCATCTTGACCTTTGCGGTTTCAGGATCGATAGCCGCGTCAAACTGGAGCGGTCCCTCAATCTTCAAGTCAGGCCGCGCCGCTTTTGCCAGCATGGTCGCCTCTTTCACCTTGTCAACGTCCTTGCCCGTGCCGGATTCACCGGTTGAGTAAGAGAGCATCGCAATGCGCGGCTCGATGCCGAAGGCCGCTGCCGTATCTGCCGAACTGATCGCGATGTCAGCAAGCTGCTGCGCATCCGGATTCGGAATGACGGCACAGTCGCCGAAGACAAGAACCCGATCAGCCATGCACATCAGAAAGACGCTGGATACAATTTTGACGCCCGGTTTTGTTTTCACGAACTCCAGTGACGGGCGGATGGTGTGCTGCGTGGTGTTCACGGAACCTGAAACCATACCGTCGGCCTGCTCTTTGTAGACCATCATGGTGCCGTAATAGCTCGGATCTGCCATGGTATCAAATGCCATTTCAGGCGTCACGCCCTTATGCTTTCGCAATTCATAATATGTTTCCGCGTATTCTTTCCGAAACTCCGAGGTTGCCGGATCAATGATGGTGACCTTTCCGAGCTTCAGGCCAAGTTCGGCAATTTTGGCCTTGATCGTTTCAGGATTGCCGAGCAGCGTGATATCGCACACCTGACGGAGCATGAGCAGTTCGGCAGCACGAAGAATGCGCGGCTCGCTGCCTTCAGGCAGAACAATATGCTGCTTGTCGGACTTTGCGCGTTGCACAAGAGAATACTCGAACATAAGCGGTGTCATACGAGTAGATTTGGTTACACTCAGGAGATCCTTCATCTCCTGGACATCGACACCCGCCTCAAACAGGCCCAACGCTGTCTCAATTTTTCGTGGATTTTCGGGCTGTAGGGAACCAGCCACCTGGCTCACGCGGACTGCCGTGCTGAACGTGTCGCTGTCGACGCACAGGATAGGAACGACATCTTTTGCAAAACCGTCTATGAGCTTCTGAATCTGCGGCGAAGGCTTGAACCCGCCGGTGAGAATAAGGCAGCCGATGCGGGGATAGTTTATCGAAAGGTCGGCAAGAAGGCTGCCGATGGTAATATCATCCCGGTCTCCCGGCGTGATGATGACGGTACCCTCTTTGACATAATCAAGGAAATTGGCGAGTTGCATGGCTGCAACCTTGTAGTCCGTAACCTCCCGGCTGAGACATGATGCCTCGCCTCTCAAAAACGTCGCGTCAATCGCCTTGGCAATTTCACAGACCGAAGGTTTCCAGAGCATTGCATTTTCCGCAATGGCATATATTGGGACGCCGGCCGGAGCCGCGGGTTTCAGGCGGATCGGCGCATCGATCATCAGATCTGTGGCGACACGGTTGACGATGATGGCGAGCATGTCACACTTGCGTTTTTCGAGCAACTCGACCAGCGCGGTCACCCCTTCACTTATCTCGAGCAGATTTCTGCCGAAGCCGCGCGCTACCGGAACCATGACGCAGTTCAGATTGTTCGCAATGTCAACATTGAAGTCAAATTCAAGCGGCGTTGTTACGCCGGTAAAGTCAGTGCCTGCGACAAGAACAACGTCGCACTGCTCTTCGAGCTTCTTGTATTTCTCGATAATCAGCTTCTGAAACTCGTCATAGCGGTCTGCCGCAATCATGTCTGCTGCGATGTCATTCGTATAGCCATACATTTCGTCATAAGGGAACTTCAGGTTGTATCGGCTTTTCACCAGATGGATCATCGGATCTCGATCTACTTCATCCCTGATGATAGGCTTGAAGAAACCAACCTTCATGGTCTGATGCCAGAGGAGCTCTATCATGCCGAGCACAACTATCGCTTTGTCGGTCTGCGGCTCTGCGCTTGCAACATAAATGCCCTGTGCCATTTCCCTCATCCTCCTTATGTAGCTCTGAACCCTGCCGGTGCAGAAGCTCACGCTCTCTCTGTCGCACTGTCCTGACAAGGCGTTCAGTCAGAACGGTATTGTTTGCAAACCCGGACGTCCTGCATCCCCGGCTATTCATTGTGCCATTTCACAAAGACAAGATATGTCGGCATCTGTCTGATTTTTCCTGTAGGGTTTTGTCCTACAAAAAAACTCCAGGATTCTGTTTCATCGGATAAAGGGCAGCAAGAAAAATGAAACACAAACAGACATTCAGCAAAAAGCATTGAAATCAAGCAAATCCCGGACGACCTACAAATCAAAAAAACGGCGGATTGACGCCTCTTCGTCCTTGATATGCTTGGTGATGTTTTCCTTGTCGTCGTCCTTCAGTCCGCATGCGGCTAAAACGTGCTGATGCTGATCCGTCCATTCACCATCTCCGGCAAGATCAGGACTGAACAGTCCGAGCATGCCTTCGGCAAGATAAATGACCGGAACGAGTCCGCTGCCGCCTATTTTCTCCGCAGGCCCGTGGTGCATGCCGACAGGCTCAATCACATCCTGGGCAAACGTCAGGCTCTCAAGAAACCACCGGCCGGCCTGCGCGTGATCGCAGAAAAGGGTTTCAACCTCTGCCCGGAGGAGTTCGTCCCCCTTTAGCTCAAAAATTTCGGTCGCCAACTGCCGGTTTGGCTCTTCGGCATATATTTTCATGAAAACCGAACGGCCAACGTCGTGCAGCAACCCGGCAAGAAATGCGCTGTTGGAATCAACGCCCCCCAACCGTTGGCCAAGAATACCGGCAAGCGTGGCTACCGCATAGGAGTGAGCCCACATGCCGCGCAATGCCTTTGTCTGGGGGAAGAAGCCGAAGATGCAGATGCTGAGCGTAATGCCTTTCAGAAAATCGAACCCCACCATCATGACCGCCTTTTCAAGGCTCTCGACCCTGCCGGGATGCCCGAAAAAAGGGGAGTTCGCTACGGCAACAACCTTGGTTGACAATGCCGGGTCGTGGCGAATAATCTCGACAATCTCATCGACTGACGCATTCGGCTGACCTATGGTCTTGACAAGCTTCGACTGGATGACAGAGAGCGTGGGCAGATTACTGAATTGCCTGATTTTACTCTTGATAATGGCATTTCCGCTATCCAGCATGAGCCCCCCTCATTCCAGCAGATGCACTGTGTGAAAAGACTATACTACGATTCGGACGGGGTTTGCAACGGGTTTTTCGTGTGTTTTTCTGCACCTCTCGCCTCGCGCGCTATACGGTCAAGAATGCCATTAATAAAAGCCGCGGAGTCTGCCGTCGAGTATTTTTTTGCAATCTCTATCGCTTCGTTCATGGAGACTGCATCGGGAATATCGGGACGATACAGCAGTTCGTATGCTCCCATGCGGAGGATATTGCGATCAACACTGGCCATTCGGCCAAGATCCCACCTGTCGGCAACGCGTGCAATCTCTTCATCTATCGGGCCAAGATTGCGGAGCGTGCCTTCGATGATGTTTTCGGCAAAAGCCCGGACATCTTCATCGCTTTCATTGGTTTCAGCCCAGAAGGCAAGGGTTGCGTTCTTCAGGGCGTCCTTCGAGGATCCAACCTCAAGAAAGTCGATTCGATAGAGAAACTGCAGCGCATATTCGCGCGAACTTCTGCGCTTCATGCAGGACTAAAGGCGATTGATGACTTGCGCCATCTCGATTGCCGTAATAGCAGCATCCCAGCCCTTATTCCCGGATTTCGATCCGGCACGCTCAACCGCCTGTTCAATAGTGTCGGTTGTTATAACACCAAAAGCTATGGGGACTCCGCTCTCAAGAGATGCCACGGCAATTCCCTTTGAGACTTCGCCTGCAACGTAGTCGAAATGAGGCGTTGCTCCGCGGATTACGGTGCCGAGACAAATAACCGCGTTGAATGTGCCCCTCATCGCAAGCTTTTTTGCGACCAGCGGTATTTCAAATGCCCCCGGAACCCTTACCAATTCGATATCGTCATCATTTGCACCATGGCGGATCAATGCGTCCAGTGCGCCGTCAAGAAGTTTTGCGGTAATGAAGTCGTTGAACCGACTGACGACAATGCCGAATTTCAGTCCTTTCGCCTGCAGATCCCCTTCTATAATTTTCATGATACCCTCCAAAAAAAACAGAATTCAATATTTACAGTTCAGTGGTCAGGAACAGGCATCTCTCCATGTTCATTTTTCTTTCGGACTCTGGGCGCCGACGATAATAGATAGAGGCATCATATCCAATAGCCCAACCCCTGAATGCTGATTAGTAATTTACCATATATGGGGGTAAAACAGCTCTAAGCGCCGCGTTCTGATACAGATGAGAATGCCAGCAGCGATAAAGTTGCTCAGCAGGGCCGTGCCCCCGTAACTGACGAACGGAAGCGGAACACCGACGACCGGCATCATGCCGAGCGTCATGCTGATGTTCACCGTGAAATACACAAAAAACATCGCGGTAATGCCTGTAGCAACAAGCCGCCCATAATCATCCTTTGCCTTCAATGCCGTATCGAGCCCCCGCAGAAACAGCATGAGGTAGAGCGAAAGCAGCACGATACTGCCGAGAAACCCCCACTCCTCGGCAAAGACGGCAAAGATGAAATCGGTATGCTTTTCGGGCAAAAACCGCAAAGGCCCCTGCGTGCCCTGCATATATCCCTTGCCGGCAAAGCCGCCCGAACCGATGGTTATCTTCGACTGGTTAATCTGGTAGCCGATGCCTGACGGGTCTACCTCAGGGTCAAGAAAAGCGACCAGCCGGTTTTTCTGATACTCTTTCAGACCTTCCCAGAAGATATGTCCGAAAAACGGCAGCGCAATGATGCCAAGCACCAGAACCACGGCTATGAGCTTGCGGCTCAGCCCCTTCACGAGGCAGAGCGTCACAAAAAGAGAAAGCAGCAGAATTGCGGTGCCGAGGTCGGGCTGTTTAATAATAAGGACCATCGGCAGAACAGCAAAAAAGAAGACGCCCCGCCAGGTAAGCCGGCCAAGCCCTCCCGCAACGCCGCTCGTCAGGTACGCGGAGAAGGACACGATAAAGGCAATGCGGAAGAACTCCGACGGCTGAAAAGCAATCGGGCCAAGGCTGATCCAGCGCTGCGCGCCGAGACTCGATTTTCCCGCAACAAGAACAATGAGAAGGAGGACAATTCCAATACCGTAGAAAACGTACGCAAAGCGCTGCAGCCAAACGTAGTCAAACGCCACAATAATAAAGAGCGCGAATATGCTCACCCCAAGCCAGACAATCTGTTTGAGATAAAAGTCCGGACGGTCCGCCCCCTCGATTGCCGGCCGCGTTGCGCTCGCCATGGTGAAGATTCCTATAATCGTGAGCGTCACAATAATTCCGAAGGTGAGCCAGTCAAAGCTCTTTATCAGCCGGCGATCAATCTTAATCACCGGGTTCCTCCTGCTGACTCTCCTGGCCGGGCTTCTTTGAGCTTTGAAGATCGGCGGAGCGTTTGCGCGGACCGAAATAGGCATCAATGGCGGTTTTCGCTATCGGCGCCGCCACTGCTCCGCCGCCGCCGCCGTGCTCCACAAATACCGCGAGGGCAATTTCCGGGTTGTCGATCGGTGCAAACGCGACAAACCATGCATGGTCCATATATTTTTCTCCGGTCAGCCCGCTGCTCTTGCTTACGACCTGCACGGTGCCTGTCTTGCCGCCTACCGGCACCAGCGCCGACATGGCGTTTTTCCCGGTCCCTCCAGCAACGACATCATGAAGAGCCGCGCGAATCCGCCGAATCGTATCGGGCTGTAAATCGACAGTTGCAACCGGTTCATAGGTTCCCTTGATAAGTGTCGGCTTGTAGATTTTTCCGCCGTTGGCAAGAGATGCCATGACCTGCGCCATCTGAATGGGAGTGGTCGTGACCGCGCCCTGGCCGATCGATGAAATATAGGTATCGCCGAGATACCACGGGATTTTCCGTTTTTCCTTTTTCCATTCGGTATTCGGCATCAGTCCGGGACGTTCCTGAATCAATCCCAGTCCGGTCTCCTTTCCGAGACCGAAGGCAACCGCATACTTGTGAATCTTGTCGATGCCGAGCCGCTTTCCAATCTCGTAAAAATAGACGTCGCACGAATGCACTATCGCGGCATGCATATCCACAGCTCCATGTCCGCCCTTCTTCCAGCAGCCGAAGGTGTGGCTGCCATGTGAAATGCCGCCGGTGCAGGTTATACGAGTCGCGGGGTCAATCACCTTTTCTTCAATCGCGGCAATCGCGGTCACAATCTTGAAGGTCGATCCCGGGGGATACTGGCTCTGCAGAACCCGATTCAACATGGGCCTCTTTTTATTCTCCATGAGCGACTTCCAGTCAGCGGCACTTATACCCTGCGCGAAAACATTCGGGTCAAATGAGGGGAAGCTCTCAAGAGCAAGCACTTCCCCGGTCTGCGGATTCAGGGCGATGAGAGCCCCCGCCTTTTCTCCGAAGGAATGTTCAATCGCCTTCTGGATGCTGATGTCAATACTCAAATGCACTTCCTTGCCGACGACCGGAACACGTTGACGGATCAGCCGCAACTCGCGGCCGAGCGCGTTCACTTCGATAACACGCTCGCCTGCCGTGCCGCGCAGTTGGGCATCATAGAGCTTCTCGACACCCCACTGCCCTATCATCGCGTCAGCAGGAAGATTCATGAAGTCAGGGTTGTTTGCCTGCCCCTGCGCAATGCGACCGAGATATCCAACCAGATGAGCGGCAACCTTGCCGAGCGGATACTCCCGGCCGATTTCGGTTTCGATAAAAAGCCCCGGGAACTCAGACTTGCGGGCCTCAATGCGGGCGACCTCGCTGAAGTCGAGGCCCTGCCTGAGGTTGACCGGGACAAAGGGGCTTCTGTCTTTCCTCAGCAGCTTTTCTTCCAGTTCGGGCAGTTCAATGCTAAGCAGCTTCGCGAGCGACTTCATGTCGAGCGCGTTCACATTTTCCGGCATGATTGATACACTGAAGTTCGGAATGTTCTCAACAAGCGGGATGCCGTTCCGGTCGTAGATAATTCCGCGCGGTGCCGGAATCCTGATAATGCGAAAGCGGTTTTCTTCAGCGAGCCGTTGATAGCGCTCCCCATCAAAGACCTGCAGCTGAAAAAGCCGGAAAAGAAGAATGGCAAAGACCAGGCCGATGAGTAGGAGACCTACCTGAACGACACGAAAATACACGCGGCCTCCTTAAGCAATCCCGAGACGCCTGGGCCTGAAGACCATGCCGAGCATGGCATTCATGACAGTCTGCAATAAAACCGCCTGCATCATCGAGCCCGGCATGACAGGGCTTGACGCAAAAAAGGCGCGTGCGCCGAGCAGGCAGAGCCAGTCCAGAAGAGTAAACGCGATCATGGTTGCCGCGCCGAAAACCGGTGTCCACCGAAACAGCACATCACTGAAGATTATGGCGGAAAAAAATCCGGTCAGTCCCTTACTGAGCATTCCGGAGCCGACAAGCGCACCCGAAATAAGATCTTCAGTCAGGCCGGCAAACATCCCGAACCCCGCGGCAACGAACTCGCTTCGCACTCCGGAAAATCCGAGCTGTGCCGTATAGTGATGGGCTGCCGCACGCCCGAAGAGCGCGACAAGAACGACCGTAAGGTTCAGCGGGATGATGACGGTGCTGCAGACCGCTTGCACGACAAACGCCGCGCCGAACAGAAACGCCCAAAGCAGTGGGTTCACGCTATCGCCAGCTCATGAGTACTGCTTCTTCAACCTTCGCGTCGTCCTGGAACGGCAGCACATCGATGGCCTGGAAAAATCCGCCGGCTTCGCGATTGACACTCACAATGGTGCCGACCGGAATTCCTTCTGGGAATATGCCATCCAGTCCTGAGGTCACGACAACCTCGCCAACCGGCACCGGCTCTTCGGGAGGAATATACTTCAGCGTCAGCAATCTCCTGCCCGCTCCCGAAACAACTCCTTCCTGCCGGCTCTGCTGAAGGCGCACTGCAGCCGAAAAAGAAGGGTCGCGGAGGAGAAGAACTTCCGAGAAGGTTCCGTTGACCGCGACCACTTTTCCGACGAGACCGCGGGGGGTCACAACCGCCATGTCTTTTTTGATGCCATTCCGCTCTCCCTTGTCAATCACTACTGCAGTGACCAAGCGGTTGTAAGTGCGTCCGACAACGTTTGCAAAGAGAAGATGGTCGCGCGTCGATTGTTTGAGGGCAAGTATTTCTTTCAGACGCCGGTTTTCATTCAGAAGTTCCTGAATCTTTTGCTGCTCGATCAGCAGACGAACGACGTCGCTCTTCAGCTTTCTGTTTTCGTCAAGAGCGGTGCGCCACTCATGGATCGAACGCCCCGTCTGTGACAGAAGCGCATTCAGCGCATCAAACGGCAACGCAAAGACAGATCGCGAGTCCGGCGCGGAACGGCCGTGCTGATATGCGAGCAGCAGCAACGGAACCAGCACGAGCGCCAAGGCGATAAGCAGCCGCTTTCTGGCCTTCCACATGAACAGTCTAACTTGTGCTGAGCGAAATTTTACGAAGCAGCTCAATCTTGTCGAGCATCATGCCGCAACCCCGAACAACTGCGGTCAGCGGGTCATCGGGGACAACAACCGGCACGCCGGTATGTTCGCGAATCAGAATGTCGAGACCCTTCAAAAGAGCTCCGCCGCCGGCGAGGACAATGCCTTTGTCATAGATGTCCGCAGCGAGTTCCGGCGGGGTGTTTTCGAGCGTGACCTTGATGGTATCGAGAATTATGCTGACGTTCTCCATGAGCGCTTCCCGCACCTCTTCCTCCGTGATATTAATTGCTTTCGGGATGCCGGAAATCAGGTCGCGGCCTTTGATCTCCATAGGTTCCGTGCGGCCGGTCGGATAGGCAGACCCTAGTTTGTTCTTGATCTCTTCTGCGGTGCGCTCGCCGATCATGAGATTATATTTTCGTTTTATATAGGCCATAATCGCGTCATCCATCTTGTCGCCGCCGACGCGCACTGCCTTGCTATATACGATGCCATCGAGCGATATGACGGCAACGTCGGTAGTGCCGCCGCCGATGTCGACAATCATGTTGCCGGTCGGTTCACCGACCGGGAGCCCGACGCCCACCGCGGCAGCCATCGGCTCTTCGATAAGATAGACCTCGCGCGCACCGGACGCGCGCGCCGCGTCCCTGACCGCGCGCTGCTCTACCTGGGTAATCGCCGACGGCACGCCGATGATTACACGCGGCGAGATAAAGCTCTTTCGGTTATGCGCCTTCGCAATAAAATATTTGAGCATTTCTTCGGTCGCGTCAAAGTCAGCAATGACGCCGTCTTTCATCGGACGGATAGTCATGATATTGCCCGGAGTCTTGCCAAGCATATCCTTCGCTTCGCTGCCGACCGCCACCGTTTTCCGGTTGTCCCGCCGAAGCACAACCACCGAAGGCTCGCTGCAGATAATGCCCTTCCCCTTGATGTACACGAGTGTATTCGCCGTGCCGAGGTCTATCGCCAGATCATTGGAAAACAGTCCTAAAAGATTCTGAAAAAACACGTAATGCCTCCTGAAATTCAGTTGTTGCCTTGCTGTTCCGGTGATGCCGCCGCTGGGCAGCCAGTCGAATATCGGAATGCGATACAGCCCGCATTCCGAATCCTCGACTAAGCCGCAACTGATTATTATCTAAGCCTGTCCAAAACACCTGCATGAGGGATCGTTTATTTAGCGCAGTCAGAAAAATGACCAGATCGAGCGCATTTTCAAGCACTCTCAGCAGAAGACCACCTTCCATTTATCCTTAAAGGCTTCAACATAGTACCAGAAAAAGCAGTTTATCATCAAGCAGTTGCTGTTGTCTTGCCCCCCCCCGGAAAAAGCCGACCTCGCACCGCTGCCTCATTCTGAGGAACAGCCCCTACAGAAAGCGTGGCGGTATCTTTGGGCTGGCCATTTTAGAGCGGCTGCTATGCGGAAAATAAATAGTTTTATAAGAAAAAATATGCGGAAACAGCCTGCGCAGCCGCTAAAAAACTGGTAAACACCAACAGCTTATGCTACTATAATCGAGATATTTATATTCGCAGAAAGCCGCACTTCAACTGCTTCTTGAGGAAAACGGCACCCATGATGGGATCCGAAATGAGATATTTCAGATATGCTTGTTACAGGGGGTACGGTATGGTACAAAGTGGAGTGCGTCGGCTGGCACGCCTCATGGCTCTCATTGCGATAGTAGCGTTGCTTCCGGTCATTGCGGGGGCCGCTGAAATCAGCATAAAGCCCGGCAAATTCAGCCACTTTAACCTCATCTCGCCAGACAGCATCATCGCGGGGGAAAGTGCTGCGCTGCAGCTTCAGGCAGTAGACGCTTACAACAACATAATCACGAACTTCAATGAACTCAATACCGAATACCGCGTTGCCGCAACCGGGGCTGCAACCCTGAATCCGCTCGCGTTCCGTGCAACCTCTTTCAAGAACGGAATGTTTCAATTTACTGTGCGTGACAATGCCGCGGAAACCGTCAGTATTTCTGTGTTTGAAAGCGCCAGCCCGATTGCGCTCCTGAGCAGAGAAGTCCGTATCGTGGCTGCCAAGCCTGCCGCATTTCGCGTCAGTGCTCCTCGCATCACGGGTGCCGGTGAGAAATTTGATGTCCGCATCTCTGCGGTTGATGCCTTTGGCAATCTTGCAGTTACGCCAATTCAGGGGAAAAACCTGAATGTGCTGTTCAAAGGCGACACCGAACCCCGTATCGTGAATCAGGCTATGCCGGACTTCAGCCAAGGCGTGTGTGTCATCACGCTTGCGTCTGACAAAGTTGGTTCGGTTGTACTGGAGGTCAAGGACCTCATTTCCGGCGTGAGCGGCGCAAGCGAACGCATTGAAGTCACGAATGGTGCCCTTTCCGCTTTCCGGGTTATTACCCCGCGCGAATCGATTGCCGGCGAGCCGTTCGAAGTCGCTATCGTAGCACTCGACGTCAACAACAACCTCGTGAGAAATTATACTGCAAGCGGCAGCGGCGTAACCCTCAGCACCACGGGAAGCCTTAAGCCTTTCCCTTCGACGATACTCGCATTCGAGTTCCAGAACGGTCAGGCGCGCATACAACTTCGTTACGATGCGCCTGAAGAAATGCAAATCATAGCGACCGAAATCAGCAGAAAGATAAGCAGCAAGAGCGACATGATCCGCATTATCAGGCCTGTTCCAAGCCGTTACGATGTAACGACGCCGGAATCAGCAATTGCCGGGCAGCGGTTCAAGGTGAAGGTAACAGTTTTCAATCAGAACAATGCGGTAATCAGGAATTACAACACCATTGGACCTGATGTGCTCCTCACCGCGACCGGCACCGGCAAGCTTACACCGGGCCGGATTCCCGCGACGGAGTTCGTGAACGGTACTGCTGTTGTGGATGTTCAGTATAACAAGTCTGAATCCTTCAGCATTAGCGCCGTTGCGGCAGACGCGCCTGACAGGACATCCCTGCCTCCGGCGGTCAAAAAGCGCCTCGCGCAGTCCGAGAAACAGTCAGCGACAGTGAAAGCCGCGGCTGTCCCCGAGGGCAAACCGGCAATGAAGAAAACTGCCAAGACAAAGAAAACAAAAGGAGCTTTGGCTTCTGAACTGAGCGCCGTGATTGCGAATGATGCAAAAAAGCGGGTCACATTGTCGCTGAGTTCGACAAAAACCGTGAAATATTCGGTATCCACTGTTTCCCGTGACGGAACAAAGTGGATACTCGTGAAGCTGTCGCCCGCGACAAATTCGATGCCCGTTCCGCTGCGGCTCAGCTCGGCCTATATCGGTGACGTTGTTGTTGATGCGGACGGCAAAGGCGGGCAGGTGGTAAGGCTTGAACTCCTGAAGTCCGCAAAGGTTCAGGTTCAGAAAGACAAATCAGGGCTGATTCTCCATCTGAAATAATTTGAAAGGGAACGGTCAGTGGCAGCCGATACATCTTCCGGGTGCCGCTGACCGTATTTTTTGACCATGGGTTTTTTTGATCGCCTCAAGGCAAGTCTCACAAAAACACGTCAACACTTTGTCGAGCGCGTCGAATCCGTTCTCCTCAACCGCACCGTTGATGAATCGGTGCTCGACGACATCGAAGAGATACTTATTACCTCCGATGTCGGAACTGTTGCGACTGAGGAGATCATTCATCTGCTGAAGCAGAAAATACGCTCCGGCGCGGTTAGCAATCCTGCTGAGGTTACTTCCTGTATCCAGGAAGAAATGACAAAGCTTCTCGGACATCCGCAACCGCTCGTCGTGGAAGGCATCAGGCCCTGCGTCATCCTGATGGTCGGCGTCAATGGCGTCGGCAAGACGACGACCATCGGCAAGCTTGCGCAGCGGTTTGTTGACGAGGGCAAGTCCGTGGTGCTTGCAGCGGGTGACACCTTCCGGGCCGCGGCGGTTGAACAGCTCGAGATATGGGCCCAGCGCACCGGGGCCGCTATCATCAAGCACCAGTCGGGGTCGGACCCTGCGGCGGTCGCGTTTGATGCGGTCGAGGCGGCAAAATCCAGAAACGCCGATGTAGTTCTTATCGACACCGCAGGCCGCCTTCATAACAAGGCGCAGCTGATGGATGAGCTGAAGAAAATTAATCGCGTCATCAAAAAATCGATTCCCGATGCTCCGCATGACATCCTGCTCGTCGTCGACGGCACTACCGGGCAGAACGCTTTGCGGCAGGCGCAGATCTTCAATGAAGTCGTGGGGCTTAGCGGGATCGTGCTGACAAAGCTGGACGGTACTGCCAAGGGCGGAATCATCTTTGCGATCTGCAAAGAACTCGGCATCCCGATTAAGCTGATCG
Organism: uncultured Nitrospiraceae bacterium; assembly: GCA_964392915.1. GTDB lineage: Bacteria > Nitrospirota > Thermodesulfovibrionia > Thermodesulfovibrionales > Dissulfurispiraceae > JAAYUK01. Next base: position 6,910 of record CAYMRS010000041.1, on the reverse strand, counting down.
GCATCGGTGAAAAGGCAGACGACCTGCGGGATTTCCAGGCGAATGACTTTGTGAAAGCATTATTTGGTAAATAAGACCGGCCGAATCTTCACAGGCTGAACGCTGAAACTAATCCAAAAGCTCAATTTTCGTTAATCCACCGACTTTTCTGATCTTCTTATAGCGATCATCAACCAGTTTCGGCATTGATTTTCCCTGCAGGCTTTCGAGCGATTTGAGAATGTAGTTTGCAATCTTCCTGGCGACACATTCGGGGTCTCGGTGAGCTCCGCCGAGTGGCTCGGGGATTATGTCGTCGATGATCTTGTGAGACTTCAGATCCTGAGCGGTCAGTTTCAGCGCGGTCGCCGCACGCGCAAAGTCTTCCTGGCCGAGTTCGCCCGCACCCTTCTTCCAGAGAATAGCCGCGCACCCCTCCGGTGAAATGACGGAATAGACGGAATGCTCCAGCATGGCAAGCCGATCGCTGACGCTCAAACCGAGAGCTCCACCGCTGCCGCCTTCGCCGATAACGATTGCTACAATCGGCACCTTGAGACGGGACATTTCAAGGAGATTTGTCGCAATCGCTTCAGCCTGCCCGCGCTCTTCAGCGCCGATGCCGGGATACGCGCCTGGCGTATCAATCATGGTAACGATAGGGCGACCGAAGCGCTCGGCAAGCTTCATCAGGCGAAGAGCCTTGCGGTACCCCTCCGGATTTGGCTGGCCGAAATTGCGCCGGATGCGCTCCTTCGTGCCGCGCCCTTTCTGGTGCCCGATAATCATCATGGGGATGCCGCCGATTTTCCCGATTCCGCCAACGATGGCGGGGTCATCCGCAAACCGCCGGTCGCCGCGCAGTTCGATAAAATCCTCTGCTATGAGGCCAATGTAATCAAGGGTATAGGGGCGCTCCGGGTGCCGCGCAATAAGCGTTTTCTGCCAAGGACTTACGGACGCATAGATTTCCTTGCGGAGATCCGCAGCCTTCTTGTCGAGATTCTTGATCTCTGAGGCAATGTCGATATCGCTTCCGTCCGAGAGACGCTTCAGCTCATCAATCTTGTTTTCGAGCTCCTCAAGCGGCTTTTCAAACTCAAGATAGTAGGCCATGGTTCCCCTTCATCAAAGACAAAATCACCGCTTTGGCCTTCTTACAGGCACCGCACTGTGCAGGCTGCGGTCCGTTCGGCCTCTGCGGCAAAATTATGGCATGGATGCATCTGTGTAGCTATGATAACACAGTAGTCGGGCAAAAGACAGCGGACAGTGACCGAACCCGCACTGCCGCCGCCCGGCACCGGATCCTCGCTGAGCAAGGTTTTCAGCAGCCCGATTGTTTTCTTCGCTGCTGCTTCATCACAACAGTCAATGGCAACGTCAAACTTCTCTTTCACCTCAACTTCGGCAAGGTTTTGCACATCGCGCGCCATGATTCGCGCGCCCTTTTCAGCACGCATCACATTGCCTTTCAGAATTACCAGCGAGTTCTTTTTGAGCAGTCCGGTATTCTCCTGGTAGGTCCTGCCGAAAGCAAGCGCTTCAATGCGGCCGGTTTCGTCTTCAATGGTAACAAAACCGGTGACGCCCTTTTCGCGCGCCTTTGTCTTTATTTCGGTAATGATACCGGCAATGCTCGCTTCAATCCGCTCCTCATCTTCGCCCTTTTCCACCTGTTCAATCTGTTTCAGCAAATCGGCAATGCGCGTTACATTCATGCTGAAGAGCGCCTTTCGGTATTTCGACAGCGGGTGGCCGGAGACAAAAAAGCCGAGCGAGTCTTTCTCATAGCCGAGCAGAGTCGTCTCGTCCCAGAGCGGTTGGGACGCCGCGGTAGACTCAGGATCGCCAAAGAGGCTCATCCCGCCATTCTGGGACTTTGCCGGGTTCAGAAGCTTCCCGACAGCTGTCGCGCGTGCCATGAATTTGTTCAGGCCTTTTGCCGCATACAGGGAATCAAAAGCGCCCGCCTTGATAATGCTTTCGATGACCTTCTTATTTACTTTCTTTCCGTCAACACGACCGAGAAACTCATCGAATGTTGAAAATGGCGCTTTTTCGCGTTCCGCGAGCATGATCTCGATTGCCGAGCCGCCGACGCCTTTCACTGCCTCGAGGCCGAAGCGGATTGAGCTGCCGACTATCTTGAATTCGCGCTCACTTTCGCTGATATCCGGGGGCATGACCTCGATGCCGGCCTTCCGGCACTCTTCGATGAGCATAACGATGCGGTCGGTATCACCCATATCAGCCGTGAGATTCGCGGTCATGAACTCGACCGGATAATGCGCTTTCAAATAGGCGGTCTGATACGCAAGGTAGCCATAGGCAGCCGAGTGTGACTTGTTGAATCCGTATTCGGCAAACTTTGCGATCAGATCAAAGAGCGCGATAACTTTCTGTTCCTGAAATCCTTTGGAAACCGCCCCCTTGACAAAGCCTTCCTTCTGTTTCGCCATTTCCTCCGGTAGTTTCTTCCCCATGATCTTCCGAAGCACATCAGCCTGCGCCATGCTGAATCCGGATATCGTGTTTGCAATCATCATGACCTGTTCCTGATACAGGATGATTCCGTATGTTTCCGCCAGAATCGTCTCCAGTTCGGGGAAATCATATTCTATCGGCAGTTCGCCTTTTTTCCGCCTGATGAATTCATCGATCATGCCGCTGCCAATCGGGCCGGGACGGTACAATGCAACGAGCGCGATAAGGTCTTCGATAACATTAGGATGCATCTTCACGAGGATGTCGCGCATGCCCGCACTTTCGAGCTGGAATATCCCGGTACTCTCGCCGGAGCTCAGCAAGCGGAAAGTCTTCTCGTCATCGAGCGGAATGTCGGCAAGAATCAGTTTTCGTCCCTGCTGCTTCAGGAGCTGAAGGGTTTTATCAATAATCGTCAGCGTTTTGAGCCCGAGGAAGTCGAATTTCAGCAGGCCAACCGCCTCGACCGAGAGCATATCAAACTGGGTCGTGATAACATCTTCGGAGGGTTGTTTATATAAAGCGGTAAAATTTGTGAGCGGCTCGGGGGCGATAACCACGCCCGCCGCATGAGTAGATGCATGTCGAGAGAGGCCTTCCAGTCGCTTGGCAATATCGATCAGCTCCCGCACCTGCGGGTCGTTTTCGTAAAGCTCCCGCAATTGCGGCTCAATCTTCAGCGCGTGATCGAGCGACTCGACGGAGGGGCCGGTCGGGATGAGCTTTGCGATTCTGTCCACGTCGGCATAGGGAATATTCAGGACACGGCCAACATCGCGCACCGCCGCTTTGGAAGCAAGCGTTCCGAAAGTGATAATCTGCGCGACGTTCTCTTTGCCGTACTTATCCTGAACGTACGTGATGACCTCCTGCCGCCGGTCTTTGCAGAAATCAACATCAATATCCGGCATGCTGACGCGTTCAGGGTTCAGAAAGCGCTCAAACAGCAGGTGGTAGCGAATCGGATCTATTTCGGTAATGCCCAGACCGTATGCGGTAAGGCTTCCGGCAGCCGACCCTCTGCCCGGCCCGACCGGGATGCCGCTGGTCTTCGCATACCTGATGAAGTCCCAGACAATCAGGAAGTACGAGGCAAATCCCATCTTTCTGATGACTTTCAGCTCAAAATCGAGACGGTCCCGGTAATTCTGCGGCAATGCGGAGCGGAGCTTTATCTGCACGCCATTGAGCGCAAGCTCTTCCAGATAGGTTTCAGGCGAGTACCCTTCAGGCACATCGTATTTCGGCAGAAGAGGCTTGCCGAGCTCAAAGTCAAAGTTGCAGCGCTCAGCTATTTTCACCGTGTTCTGAATTGCTTCCGGCACATCTGCAAAGGCTTCCTTCATTTCGTCCGGAGACTTGAAATAGCATTGATCGGTGCCGAACGACATCCGCTTGGCATCGTTTACCGTCTTACCCGTGCCAATGCACAGCAGAATATCATGCGCGCGCGTGTCGTCCTGACGCAGATAATGGCAATCATTCGTGGCAACCAGCGGGATATGCAGCTCTTCAGACAACTGGATGAGCTTGCGGTTCACCTCAACCTGCTCCTGCAGCCCGTTGCTCTGAATCTCCAAATAGAAGTTCTGCGGTCCTAAAACCCGCTTGTACCAGAGCGCCCGCTCGCGGGCTGTTTCCCACCGGTCATGCGCCAGGTAGAAGGGGACTTCGCCCTTCAGGCAGGCCGAAAGACCAATGAGTCCGCCGCTGTATTGTTCGAGCAGATCCTTGTCTATGCGGGGTTTGTAGTAGAATCCTTCCAGGTACGCCTTGGTGACCAGTCTGCAGAGGTTCCGGTACCCGTCGCGGTTTCGGGCCAGAAGGATCAGGTGGAACGCTGCCTCATCGGACAGGCCGTCGATATTTTCTTTCTGGCGATCCATGCGGCTGCCCGGAGCGACATAGACTTCGCAGCCGATAATCGGCTTGACACCCGCTTTGGTGGCTTTCTTGTAGAATTCAATCGCGCCGAACAGCCCGCCGTGGTCGGTAATCGCCACAGCAGGCAGTTTGTACCGCACTGCCTGCTGAACAAGCTCATCGATCTTGATGGCGCCATCAAGCAGGCTGTATTCGGTATGGACATGGAGGGGAACAAAGTCGGCGTGCTGCATTGGGGAATTTTACCTGCCGCATTCCGGCTTAGTCAACGAACCGGGATGAGAATCAGCGGCAGCCTTGCTCCCACGCCATCGCCCGGTCATAGTCGTGAAAGAGCTTCTCCCGACGCCTGAACTCCGCGGTATGGATAAGGCAGCGGCCATTTTTCTGCTGCACGCCGACTGCCGCATGCAGCATCTCATGATAGACGACATATTCGACGTAGCAGCGGGGCACAGCCTTCCGGTCAAGATAGCGGCTGATGCGAATCAGATCTCGTTTGCGGTCGTAACTGCCCATATTTCTCTTGCGGACGCCGTAACGGGGCGAACGGCTGCCCCAGGTTATGGACGATGAGATCGCACCGGAGAAATACCGCTCATTCAATTCCTCAAATAGTACCGTAAGATCATGGACCCTGCCGCTGCTCACCACGGGGCTTCTGCGCTGTCGCGCGGGACTGATAAGATGACCGTGCGAACGGATGAAGCTGCGCAGGTTTGGTGTAAACGCGCTCCTGTTCTTGATAAAGGCAGCGATGTCTGCAAGCACCTGCTCATCTGCGGCAAGAAACATCCGGTGCATGCGCACAACAATCTGCTTTACCGTCTTGCGGTATGAAATCATGCTGTAACTGTTGTCGGTGAAAACAATCTGCAACGGCATGCCGGCAAGATGCCGGAGAGACCCGATGATCGCGCACTCAGACTCCGGAAATCCTATGGCGAGCTGTTTGCTTTGCATGGATATTACTGACACTCCAGCCCTTTGCGGAGCGCTTCATAGTTTTTTTCCATAAGCTGCAGAAAGGTAATGCCGTGTTCGAAGTCCGCCTTGGCGATGTTGTGTGCCCCATGCAACAGCAGCAGTCCGGCTCCGGTTTCCCGCGCAATGGTTTCGGCTACACGCGGCTCGACAAGCTCTTCGTGAAACAGATACCTGACGCCTTGCTGCCGGATCATTCTGCTCAGCCGGATCAGGTCGCGCGGGGACGGTTCTGCCGATGGAGAAAAGCCGTAGGCTGACGTGTAGTGCAAGCCATGCCTCTTGGCAAGATACCCAAAGGCAAAGTGCCCGCCGCTCACCATCACCTTAGTCCGGCAGGTTGCAAGCATCGCCGCATATCTGCTGTCGAGCGCCGAGAGGCGGCTCTTGAGTTCTTCGGCACGCTGCTCATAATACTGTTTCTGTGCAGGATCCTTCTGCACAAAACCATCGCGAATCGCGTCTACCATCTTCAGTGCGTTTCTGAAATCGAGCCAGATGTGTGGATCCACCCTGCCGTGGTCAGGGCTCTCCTTGCCATTCTGCCCTCCTGATGCATGTTCGTGCTTCCCCTTGTGCCCGTGTTGATGCTCGTCAGCGCCTTCTATTAGGCTGATTCCGCGGCTTGTGTCAACAATCAGGAGCCTGCCGTTTTCTGACCCCCTTACCATCTGCCCGGCCCAGGGTTCCATGTATTTGTTGGTATATATAAAAATATCCGCCTTCGCCAGATGCGCGACATCGGACGGTTTTGGTTCAAAGCTGTGCGCTTCGGCTCCCGGAGGCAGCAACAGAAGAATCTCGGCCTTGTCTCCCGCGATGCTGCGGGCGAAGTCATACAGCGGGAAAAGGGTCGTCACAACTTTCACTTTCGACTCAGCCGAAACCGGTTCAGGCTGCCGCGAGCAGGCTGCCGACAAAAGCATGCACGCTGCGATGAACACCAAAACACATCGTGTCATGCGGAACCCTCCAGCGGCGGCCTTTGTTCCGCCTCCAGGCATGCCGAGCAGACCCCGCTTACCTGAAAGGTATGCGACAGCACAGTCCCGTTGATGCTGCGCGACATCTCGCGCTCTATCTGGCTGAATGCGCAAAAGTTGATATCGTCAACCTTTCTGCATGACATGCAGACAAAATGATGATGGTGTTCCTCATTCGGGCAGAGGTAATAATAAAGCTGGCGGTTCGGGTGCAGAATCGTTGCAATCACGCCGCCTTTTGCCAGGTCTTCGAGATTCCGGTACACCGTGGGGAGCCCTATCTTCGAAAAACGATCCTTCATTCTGCTCCAGACATCATCGGGGCTCATATATATGTGCGCATCCGCCAGAATCTCAAGAATGGCCAAACGCTTTGGCGTTGTCTTGAGTCCAAGCTCGTGCAGCTTCTGTAAAAAAGGGGGCATACACTCCTCGTAAATGGAAATTATTTCTATTTACGATTGTAACAACCCCTTGTTTTTTTTTCAACCGTCGATTAAGCGTTGACAGACCATTTCCTTCCATTATAATTATTGCAGAATTGTCATTAGAGAAGCGAAGGGAAAGAAACGGGCAAGTTAAAAGACTTGGAC
>CAYMRS010000040.1:0-22893 GCA_964392915.1 uncultured Nitrospiraceae bacterium | reverse complement strand
TTGAGGCCTCTGGTGTTTTCGATGGTGAGCCATGCAAGATTCGAACTTGCGACCCACTGATTAAGAGAAGTGTTTGCAGAGATTCACGAGGGCTTGAAAAGACAATAAATGTTTCATAATATCAGTAAGTTAGTGGGTTTATTCTTGGGCGCCTGACGAAGAAGCTTGATCATCAATCCCTCAAGCAGCGAACCGTCTCGAACAAATCCGGGATCCTGTTTTTTATGACACGAAATGCGGTGCCATGATTGCGCACCCCTCCGGTGGCACTAATATGCATTCGCAGTTCAAGCATGACACTGCCGCTTGCAAGCAATGTCATGAAAGACGCAATGGATGGATTCATGCAATATGTCAGCGTCCTATAGTGAAACTCTTCTGCGCTACTTTTCCCCTTTGACTGCGCAGCAATAAAGGCTGTTTCATTATGTTTTTCTTCAAGTCTTTTCTGAATGTCGTTGTACCGGTAAAACGCAATCGGGACGGACTGTTTCTCGATATGCACCTTCTCCTCGGGGCTTGTAATTGCGAATTTCAGATTGTGACTGTTCTCGTCTATCTTGACCGTAGAATAAAGGGCATATCGACCGTCATCATCAATGTAGCCGTATTTTCTGACACGTTCAGCCATATTGGAAAGCCCATCGGACCAGCGAGGTTCTTTCAGGAAAAGATTGGTTTTTTCGGCAACATTCATTTTCATTTCGGCAGACCGGAATGTTTTTATCTCGATCCCCCGAAAGTCGGCAAGACTGTCATTGTTTTCCTTGATTCCCATGAGAGTTTCAAACGTATACCCTACGCCAGTCGGCCCCGGCCTTAGTGTGCGGACGAATCCCTTGGCTTTTATGCCATCAAAGTATTCGAGCAGTTCCAGCAAAGCTTCAGATTGTTTTACATGCTTCCGGACATCCCATTCCTTGTCGAGATAAAAAATGCCGGGCTTGATCAATGCAATTTTCAGGTCTTCAACAAGTCGCTGGTAAGAAGTTTCTTCAGGGTAAAAGACATGTATTTCAAATGTGCGGTTATTGTCCTTGTGCCGAGCGACAAGAATCATGGAATTTGCGGGTGCTGCATCAAGCTTTTGGGAACCCAATGCGGTGATGCGACGTTCGGGATAGCGGTAGTAGTGTTTGTATGAACTGCCTTTCCTCTGAATATCTGCCCCGCTCTTCCACAGGGTTATTATTCGTTCCGTATAATTTTCCTGTCTTGTCGAATCAAAATTGGCAATCTGGGGGAAAATACTGTAGGCAGTGACAGGAATAAGAACCCCATGCCGTCCGGAATCATCGTTGGGCGTAAGGATTTTGCAGAAAATCGTATCAACATTGTCAGGATCAATCAATACCTTCTTCAGTTCAAACAATGGGATTCTCCACTCCCGATTTGCATAAGTGGTTAGTAATGTTAATCAACCCCGCAATTCAGCAGTCTGCCGCTTTGAGCAAATCCAGCGATCAATTGTATGCAACACCTTGTTCAATGCCTGGTCCCGGTTTATTCCGGGTTTGCGCAAGATGCACTCCCATACTGTCATGACCCGCCAGCCCATCGAAAGCAGAGCATCCTTATTCTGCTCATCGCGCTGTCTGTTTGCAATCAATTTCTGCGTCCAGAAAGCTGTCCGGGATGCAGGCCACCTGAAAAGAAAGCAGTCATGCGTATGCCAGAAACAGCCGTGAATAAATATAACGGCTTGATATTTGGGAAATACAAGGTCGGGTTTGCCAGGCAGTCTTTTGTCATAAAGCCTGAACCGGTATCCACAGGCGTGTATGCCTCTTCTTATCAGAAGCTCAAGCTTGGTATCAGTGCCACGTATGCCGGACATCATCCGGCTTCGTGTGGCGACATCAACAACGTCAGACATGAAGCATTATACTACGAATCTACATACATGATGTCCTGAAAAATGGCGAGCAGGTCCTGACAAGCTCAGCAGCAACCGCCTCAACAACCGGAACAGCCACGGAATTGCCGAACTGCTTATACGCCTGCGTATCTGAAACCGGGATTTTGAATGTATCCTTGAATCCCATAAGCCGTGCACATTCCCGAGGGGTCAGCCTGCGGGGGTTGGAGCGGGGAACCTTGATCAGGATTTCAGAACCATCTTTATAATATCTGGCACTGAGAGTGCGAGTCACGGAGTCCCGATCAAACAAACCGTATCCAAATCCATTGCCCTTTAGCCGGTGTTTCTCAGCATACCCTACAAGATAGTTCCACAACTTGTCCGAGAGCACATATTTCTTATCCACTCTCGATTCCAGCACCGTTTTCAATGTTGGTGCTTTTTTCGGAGATTTCGGGAATCTGAAGTCAGGCGAATCACCAAACACCTTTTTGTCAAAGCCGACAATAAAGAGTCGCTCCCTGTGCTGAGGCACGTACTTTGCTGCATCAATAACGTCGGAAAATATGGCGTAGCCAAGCTCTCGCAGGGCCCCTTCAATAACCCGGAATGTATTCCCGCCATCATGCCCCCTGAGATTCTTCACGTTTTCGAGCATGAATGCCTTGGGTCGTTTCTTTTCAAGGACTTCCGCAATTCTGAAAAAAAGCGTCCCCTGAGTTTCGTCCTTGAACCCATGAGCCCGCCCGAGGCTTTTCTTTTTTGAAACACCCGCAATAGAGAACGGCTGACAGGGGAAACCGGCGGTCAGGATGTCATGATCGGGAATCTCGCTAGGTGCAATATCATTGATATCTCCATGCGGTATCTCCCCGAAATTTTCAAAGTATGTTTTCTGGCACCAGCGATCCCGTTCTGAGGAGAAGACACACTTGCCGTTTTGCGCCTGATAAGCCAACCGTATACCTCCAATGCCAGCAAAGAGATCGATAAAGGTAAAACGGGCCTTTTCCAGATCAGACTCTGTTGTTTTGGCATGAAAGAGAGACAGCGAGCTATCCTCAGCAATAAGCATGAGATACTTGGAAACGAGTTCCTGAACGCTGTAATTATTGTCTTTTGCCGTGCGCCGCAACTGCCGGTGAATCTTATCATCAAGCTTGATATGAATTTGGGACATAATAACCTCTGGGTAAAATATATACCAGTTTATACACAGATGCCAATTCTGTCAATAAGGCCACCGCTGAATAGCTCCAGCCCCAAGCCATCTTCATCATTTATCCCAGAAATGTCATGCGCGAGAAAGTTCTGATAGCCGCCAGTTGGGCAGAATGGTGTAATAGACAATTAAAATAGTGCACTAACTGCCTGCAATTTCATTGTTTATCTGTTATTGTCGCAATCTTGCCTTAATCCCGCAATGCAAAAAGCGCATGCCTGATCATGTCGCGACTGACGGGGAGGCAGGCATTTTCGAGATCAGGTATGATGATGCTGTCGATGACGTTCTTGACTATATCGGTGCGATAGCGGCTGATCGGTTTTGTCTTGTCGATTCTATCTCATGTCCTTAGCATGGACATATCCCGATAACGTGTCCAGGAAATTGCAAAATTTGGACATATTGGCTGCCGGGCGCATATTGTTCCATTGCAACCTGATTGCAATCAGCCTTTGTTTAGTTGCTATCAGAGCGTTAAATTAGTCCATTTAGCTCAAATAGTGACTTGCCTCTCGCTCTTTATGACAGAGACGCCATTGCTTTCGGATCCGTATGGCTGCAATCAGCCGTTTTGGGTCCTATTAGCACCGTGCCGCCCGGGTGCTGCTATGGCTAAGCACTTTGCTGTCTGAGGTTCATAATTCATGAGTTATAGCTACCCGTTCTTGATGAATTTTCTCATGTTTCTAATGCCACTCCGTCACCACGTTGCCGACGATCCGGTAGCGTCTGTTTGGCTGCTATAGTCGGATTGTTGAATGATACCATGAATGACTGTGCAAAGGCGGACGGCGACAGGCAGGGTGCTGTCGGACCTCCATAAGGGATTGGAGTGGACGGCAGAACAAATAAAAAAAGGTTGTCCCGATTATTCGGAACAACCTTTTGATTTCGATGGTGAGCCATGCAAGATTCGAACTTGCGACCCGCTGATTAAGAGTCAGCTGCTCTACCAACTGAGCTAATGGCCCATCGAAATAGACTGTTATGTTACGAAAACCCTCTGTTTTTCGTCAAGTCTAAAATCAGAATTCAGCGCTCAGGAGAAGGGAAAAAAGAGTCAGAATGAAACTGCAGGGGGCAACTACCGCTTTTCGCCTTTCCGCAGTTTATTCAAACAGAGGGTTTTGGCTATCCTTATCTTCGAAAGTCCTCGGCGCCTGCGAAAATATTTTGCCGGGGTTCAGGATGTTTTTCGGATCAAACGTTCGTTTGATGGCACGCATGATGTCCAGCTCCCGCGCTTTCAGCTCCATATCGACATATGGCGCTTTCAGAATGCCGATGCCATGTTCCCCCGAGATGGAACCTCCCGCCGTTATTGCCATTGAAAAAACCTCGCGCACGAGATCCAGCCCCTGTCGATAGGCGTCCGGGCTCTCTTTTTCGACCATGATGTTGACGTGGATGTTGCCGTCTCCGGCGTGGCCGAAGCTCACTATCGGAATCCCGGAGCGCTCGGAAAGGCTTCGCAGCTCTTTCAGGACAAAGGCGAGCCGCTCGATCGGAACAACGATGTCTTCATTAATCTTGCGCCGGTTCATATGTTTCAGCGCGGGCGATAGTGCGCGACGGGCTTCCCAGAGACGTTCCCGCGCAAAGCGGTCTTCAGCGACCGTTACTTCGCCGCCAAGCATGGAGCAGACCGATGCGACGCGATCCGCTTCTTTCCGAATGGTGGTCGGATATCCATCCAGTTCGATGAGCAGCAGCGCCTCGCTGCCTGCAGGAAGGCCAGTCGGCTTGTATTTTTCAACAACATCGATGGCTGAACGATCAATGAACTCAAGTGCGCGCGGGATTACTTTAGCGGCAAGAATGCGCGGCACCGCGGTCCCGGCAGCCTCCAAATCCCTGAACACAACAAGAAGGGTCATCAGATCTTCAGGCTGCGGCAGTACTCGCAGACGAATCTTAGTGGCGATCGCCAGCGTGCCTTCTGAGCCGACGATAAGGTCTTTCAGGCTATAGCCGACAACCCGTTTCTGCATTTTTCCGCCGACAGTGAGGATGGTTCCGTCGGCAAGGACCACCTCAAGCTCCATCACATAGTTTCTGGTCACGCCGTACTTTACGGCACGAGGTCCGCCGGCATTCGTCGCGACGTTGCCGCCGATGGTGCTGATTGCCATGCTCGCAGGGTCGGGCGGATAGAAAAAACCGTTGTAGTCGAGCTCTTTCTGAAGCGCCGCATTTACCACGCCGGGCTCGACAACGGCCTGAAGATTCTGCGTGTCGATCTCGAGAATTTTTCGCATGCGCTCGAAGCTGAGCACTATGGCGCCCGTAACCGTCGGTATGGATGCGCCCGCCATGCCGGTGCCTGCTCCGCGGGGTATAATTGCCATTTCATGTTCTGCTGCATGACGGACAAGGCGGGAGACGTCAGCCGCGCTTTTCGGCCAGGCAACGGCGTAAGGCAGCGACGGCTCTGCAACAGATGCGTCGTAGCTGTAGCAGACGAGATCTTCAGGCTCTGTCGAGATGTCGATGCCGGGAAGGGAAAAGAGGGAACTCATGACGGCAGCCCGCAAAGGTGAAGGTTCAGGCCGGGAAGCAGACTGGCGCAGAGGGTGGAAGACTGCGAGACCGCACGAGCAGTTATTTTTTGCAGCGATTGTGTGCCGTGCCGGGTATTGTTTTGCATTGTTGTTCTATAGTATTTCGGGCTTCGTTTTTTCCGGACTGTCAGGCCACGCCGACGGCTTCTATCTCGCTCAGCTGGAGCGAAATGGTTTTTGATGCGCCGGGCTCTTCCATGGTGATGCCGTAAAGATTGTCGGCTGCCTCCATTGTGGTGCGGTTGTGCGTGATGACGACGAACTGCGTGTCGCGCGAAAGTTCTCGTATCATCTGGGCAAAGCGGGTTGTGTTGGATTCGTCAAGCGTGGCATCCGCTTCATCAAGGATGCAGAGAGGACTCGGCTTGAGCAGGAATCCGGCAAAAAGCAGCGAAAGCGAGGTCAGTGCTTTTTCGCCGCCGCTCAGCAGGTTGATGTTCTGGAGCTTTTTCCCCGGCGGCTGCGCAATGATATCAAGTCCGGCTTCAAGTATATTTTCCTCGTCGGTCAGCACGATGTCTGCGCGTCCGCCGCCGAAAAGCGTTGTGAAGACTTCGGTAAACTTCGAGCGAAGGGATTCGTATGATTCCCGAAGCTTACGGCGGGTCGTCTGGTTGATGCGTGCGATTGCCTCTTCCAGTTCAGCAATCGACATCGTCAGGTCTTCCTGCTGCTTTGTCAGGAAGTCATGACGGTTTTTGAGTTCATCGTATTCTTCAAGCGTGCCGAGATTGACCGGCCCGAGTTCCCGGATCTTTTCATTGAGACTCTCGACCTTTTCGGTGTCTTCACCCAAGTCAAATCCTTCCAGCGCGATTTCGGTTTGCACAATCTCGATGCCGTATTTCTGGCGCATGCCCGTCTCTATTGCTTCAAGCTTCATCCGCAGTTCCACCGACAGGGAACGGCGGTCGGCAAGCTGCTGCGACAGTTCATCAATCCCGGCGCGGAGCTTTCTGAGACCATTTTCAAACCCGAGCAGACCCTCTTTTTCTGCGGCGATTGCTTCGCGCTGATGCTCCCGCGCCTGTCGCAGGGTGGCCGCCTCTTCGACGTTCGACTTGATGGAGTTCTCCATCTCCATAAGCTTTGTTGCAGAATCCGCAATTTTTGCGGTATTCGCGGCAATGTCCTCCGCGGCAATCGAATTCTTCTCCTCTGTTTCGGAAATAGCGTCTTCAGTCGCCTGCTTTTCGCGGGAAACGGCTATGAGTTTTTCCGTGAATGACGCTATCTCCAGCCGCATGTCTTCAATGTGTGTCCGCTCCTGCTCGTATTCCTCCCGAACGCCGGCGAGAAGTGCCTGAATCGCCGCCATCGCAACATTGACCGTCTGGTGTTCGATTTCGAGCTGGGAGATGTCGCGGTTTTTCTCTGCAAGAGCAGTTTTCAGCGTTTCCTTCTCGGTTGCTATCGTGACGAGTTCTGTGTCAAGGAAAGAGCGGCGGCGTTCTCTGCGCTCACGATCTTCACGGTGGACGCACTGCTGGTGCTGAAGCAGCGAGACCTTTTTTTCCGCCTCCACAGCAGCAGCTTCTGCCTCGCGGATCGAATCAACGCAGACGGTCAGTGTTTCGTTGAGCAGCAGAAGCTCCTGCTCGATGGTGGAAATGGCAGCCTGCTGTTTTTCGACGGTCTGCCGGAGCTCCTTGATTTCGCGTTTGCGTTTGAGAATGTGCTTCCCCTGACCGGCAGTGATAAACCCTGTGGATGAAATCAGCTCGCCGCCGAGCGTGACCAGCACGCATGGAATATCGGGGTGCGCCTGAAAGGCATCGATTGCGGAGCGGATGTCGCGGGCAATGTAGACATGGTCAAGCACGTGGCGCACAGCATGCTCCGCGGCAACATGTTCAGCCTTTATGAAGTCCGATGCCTTGCCGAGAACGGCTGGATGGCCGGCAATTGTCGAAGATTCTGACCGGCGCACGCCGGGTTTTTCCCCGATGCCGGTGTAAAAAATTGTGGTCTGACCAAGCTGTTTCTCCCTGACGACTTCGACCGCAGCAAGAACATCTTCCGGGCGTTCGAGGATAAGCGCATTCAGCTTTTCCGACAAGGCAGCTTCGATTGCGAGTTCATGCTCTTTGTCTGCAGAAAGAAGGTCGGACAGGGTGGTGCCGCTCACCTGTAAGCGGTTGCCTGAGTCGGTCAGAAAATCGAGGAGAGTCCTGTCGACAAGCAGATCTCTGAGCGAGTCGATGCGGGACGCATTGGCGGCGAGCAATTCACGCTCCTGAGCGAGCGCTGCCTTTTTTTCTTCAATCTGACAGCGCAGGGCTTCGGCTTCCTCAGCGAACTGCCCGACCTCTGCCTTCAGCCGGGCAATTTCAGTGTTCCGCGCGGCGACCTGTGCATCAGCCTCGGCCATGCCGGCCTCAGCGGCAGCGATACCCTGCGCGATTCCTTCCATGTCACGGAGTGCGACGGACTCCTTATAGGCGAGCGTCTCGCTGGAGGACTGCAGGCGGCTCAGCTCGTTTCTTCGGGAGCTGAGCCGATCCGAAGCGCTGAACAGCGCCTTCCGTTTCTCTTCAAGGGCTGTTTCCTGCTCTGCTATCGCCGCCTCTATTGCCGCCGTCGCCTCGCGTTTTTCGCGGAGGGCTTCGCTTATCTGCTCAATATGCGCCTGATGTGACTGCTCCCTATCTTCGAGCTCGACTAGTCGCTCCGCCAGTTCAATCTTTTTTGCCGCTCCCTCGGTTTCAATGGAGGACAGGCGGGCAATGGTGTTCCTGATGTTCTCGACTGTGGTCTTCAGAACAGCAATTCTTTTTTCGGCCTCCGAAACGGCGCGCTCTTTTTCATAGAGCGTCTGCTCAAGGGCAGTGAGAATCTTTTCTTTGTCGAGCATCCCGACGCGCCGGGTTTCGAGTTCGTTTTCAGCGGTTGAAAGCTCAGCCCGCTTTGAGGCATCTTTTTCGTGGAACTGCTCCAGTTCGGCAGTAACTCCGGCGAGCTGTTCGGAGAGATGAAGAAACTCACGCCGGGCGATACGCAGCTCAATCTCTTTTAATTCATCAATCAGGCGCTTATATCTCTCGGCCTTCCTGACCTGGCGGTCGAGACTGTTGAGTTGACGCCGGACCTCATGCACTATATCATTGATTCTCTGAATGTTTTCTTTGGATGACTCAAGTTTCGAGAGTGCTTCGGCCTTGCGTGCCTTATATTTCATGACCCCCGCAACCTCTTCAATAAGAAAGCGGCGATCAATCGGTTTGGAGTTGAGAATCTCGCCGATTCTCCCTTGGTCGAGGATAGAATAGCTCTTGACATCCAGCCCGGTATCGAGAAACAGGTCTTTGATATCTTTGAGTCGGCAGGAGCGTTTATTGAGGAGGTAGTCGCTCTCTCCGGAACGGTAAAGCCGGCGTGCAACAACTATCGAATCGCCTGCTGCGCCGTCTTTGCCCGATAGCTCCGCCGCGCTGCTCTCGTCCTTTGGCGGAGAAGGGGCCAGCAGGATAGAGAGCTGCACTTCTGCCATGCCTTTGGGCTTCCGGGAGGATGAACCCTGAAAGATGACCTCATCCATTCTTTCACCGCGAAGGCTCCTGGCGCTCTGTTCGCCGAGCACCCAGCGGAAGGCGTCAACGATATTGGATTTGCCGCATCCGTTCGGTCCGACGATGATGGTTACTCCGTCATGGAGCGATATCACCGTTCTGTCGCCGAAGGATTTGAACCCGTTCAGCTCTATTTCCCTGATTTTCATGACCCTCAATTTTACGGGCGGGAGGGAAGCATGGTCAAGCACTAAAAAAAAGTAATAGAGGAATAAATAAATTAAATTTGACGATTCGGAACGTTTCACTTATTGTGTACTATATGCAAGCGGCTTGTTTCTATGCAGTTCACACTGTTTTTCTGCTGGAAAAACAATCAGAAAGAGGAGGATAGCATGCCAAAGAAGTATGACACGCCTTTGTTGGACGAGCTGGAAAAGGGACCTTTTCCGAGCTTCGTGACCGAGATCAAAAAATCTGCGGCCAGAACAGAAATGGCAGCGGCTGAGCTCGGCGTGCTCGAGAAGTGCTACCGCGAGAGGAAAACCCACTGGAAACACGGCGGAATCGTCGGTGTTCGCGGGTACGGCGGCGGCGTTATCGGGAGGTATTCGGATTGTCCGGAAGAGTTTCCCGAAGTTGCCCACTTCCATACTGTCCGTATTAATTCGATTTCCGGTTTTTTCTATACGTCGGAATCTCTCAGAACGATTTGTAACATATGGGATCAGTACGGCAGTGGCCTGACCAATTTGCATGGCTCGACCGGTGATTTGGTCCTCCTCGGCACAACGACCGACAAGCTTGAGGCTATTTTTGCCGAGTATTCATCCCGCGGATGGGACCTTGGCGGCTCCGGTTCTGCCCTGAGAACCCCAAGCTGCTGTGTAGGACCGGCTCGCTGCGAGTGGTCCAACATTGACACATTAGACATAACCTATGGCATCACGCAGGAATTCCAGGACGAAATGCACCGCCCCGCGTTCCCGTACAAATTTAAATTCAAGACCGTCGGCTGCGCAGTTGACTGTAACGCTGCGATTGCCCGTGCAGACTGTTCGATTATCGGGACATGGAAAGGCAAGATCGCCGTTGATCAAGCTGAAGTTGCCGGCTATGCCAAAGCAGGCATGGACATCAAAGCGGAAATCGTTGACCTCTGCCCGACCCTCTGCGTCAGTTATGACGGCGGCAAGCTCACGATTGACGATGCAAACTGCTCGCGCTGCATGCACTGTATTGCAAAAATGACCAAGGCGCTAAAGCCAACCGGCGAAAAAGGCGCATCAATTCTTATCGGTTCGAAGGCTCCGTTTGTGGTCGGCGCAACCCTTTCGTGGGTTATTGTTCCGTTTATCAAAATGGAAGCTCCGTACACCGAATTTTACGCCCTTATCCGCAAGATGTGGGAGTGGTGGGATGAACACGGCAAGAACCGTGAACGCATTGGCGAGCTTATCATACGTCGCGGCATGAGAGAGTTCCTCGAGTATATCGGCGTTGATCCTGTTCCGCAGCAGGTGAAGGAGCCGAGAAGAGACCCGTTCTGGTTCTGGACCGAGGATGATCTCAACCAGAAGCCGTGGGAATCATACACGAAATAACCACTTATAAAGCGATACAAAGGAGGAAGATTATGGCATTGCCTCAGAGAAGAACCGACATCGGCCCGCCCCACTATAAAGATTTTCTTCCGCCGGTAATTCAGAAGAATTACGGCGACTGGAAATACCATGAAGTGATCAACGCCGGACTGATGGTCCATGTGGCCAACAGCGGTGACAAGATCTGGACCGTTCGCATAGCATCTCCGAGACTGCTTGCGACAGATTCCATTCGTGAATTCGCAGATATTGCCGAGAAGTATTGCGGCGGCTACATTCGTTTCACCACGAGAAACAACGTTGAGTTTCTCGTATCAGATGAAAAGAATATCGAGCCTCTTATCGCCGAACTGAAGGCGAAGAAGCATATGCTTGGCGGCATCGGGCCGCGCATTTCCAACATTGTCCACACGCAGGGCTGGATTCACTGCCACAGCGCTTGTACTGATGCTTCAGGGCTCGTGAAATGTCTCATGGATGAGTTTGCAGACTACTTTACGCACAAGACTCTTCCGAACAAAGTCCGCCTGGCGGTCGCGTGTTGCACGAACATGTGCGGC
This sequence comes from uncultured Nitrospiraceae bacterium, assembly GCA_964392915.1. GTDB lineage: Bacteria > Nitrospirota > Thermodesulfovibrionia > Thermodesulfovibrionales > Dissulfurispiraceae > JAAYUK01. The sequence goes on along the minus strand of CAYMRS010000040.1, from coordinate 11,573 downwards.
GCGGTTCACTGCTCCGACATCGCTATCGTTGCGATTCACCGGAAAGTGCCGCGCATCGAGCACGAAAACATAAAAAACATGTGCGAAGTTCCGTCAACGATTGCCTGCTGCCCGACCAGCGCTATCAGCCCGGATCCGGCAAAGAAGAGCATCAAGATCAAGGACGAAAAGTGCATGTACTGCGGCAACTGCTATTCCGTCTGCCCGGCGCTTCCGATTTCCGACGCTGAGAATGATGGCATCGCAATCGTTGTTGGCGGCAAGGTCGGCAGCCTTCGGAGCGATCCGAAGTTCTCGAAACTGGTTATTCCTTACATCCCGAATAATCCGCCGCGCTGGCCGGAAGTTGTCAAGGCCTTCAAGATCATTCTTGACGCTTACATCGCAGGCGCCAGGAAGCATGAGCGCGTCGGTGAGTGGGTCGAACGGATTGGCTGGGAGCAGTTCTTTAACATCACCGGCTTCCCGTTCACCTTCCAGCACATCGACGACTTTACCATCGCCCGCGAGACCTTCAGAACCTCTGCAGCGTTCAAGTGGTAAGCTTGCTGTTGATGGTGGTATAATGTGTTCAGGAGGGAGCCGGAAAGGCTTCCTCCTGAGCCTTTGAAAGGAGAGTACCGGATGGAAATTGCTGAGCTTAAGGAAAACATGTACAAGCTTATCGAAACCTCGATGGGCAAAAAGAAGCTGAAAGCCGGTGATATCAAAAAGCATTACAGAAGTGAGGGCATTGCTGAAGACCAAGTTAAAGAAGCCCTGAAAGAGCTGGTTGATGAGGGAAGGCTGATTTATACTTATTTCGGCGGCAGCTACGTGGAGATTCCGCCGAAATAAGATTCTTGAAAAGAAGAGCTGGTTGCTTCGGGCGATCTGCCATGTCGGCGGGTCGCCTGTTTTATGTATTTTATTTTTTCCAATTTCGAAACGGGTTGCTTGCCAGCGCCGAATTCTGATAGCGGTAATCACCGGTTACCTCTTCTGCCGCCCAGTCGGGTCGCTCAAAGTATTCATCTGCTTTTTTCAGCTCGATTTCTGCCAGGACAAGACCTTCATTCTCACCCTGAAACGCATCAATCTCCCAGAGATGCCCTTTATGGTGAACATAGTGTCGTTTCTTTTTGATTATGACTCCCTCGCATAGCTGCAACAGTTCCTCAGCGTCTGAGGCAGGAATGGGGTATTCAAACTCCTGACGAGAGGCATCGACGGCTTTTCCTTTGACCGTCAGAAAGGCACCCTTTCCGGTCGTTCTGACCCTCACGGTCCGTTCCGGAGCCGCCGAGAGAAAGCCTTGCCTGACAAAGATGCTCTCATGGACTGCTGCCTTCCAAGAGTCATTTCGGACAAGGAATTTGCGTTCTGTTTCTATTGCCATGGAAGCCCGCTCCTTAAAATGCAGTTGCATGCCGGTGTTAGGCACGCTATTATTAAAACACAGGAGGCAGGGGAATGTTCCATGTTGTTCTCTATCAGCCCGAGATTCCGCCCAATACCGGCAACATCGGGCGGCAATGTGTCGGCATGCGTGCGGAACTGCATCTCATCGGCCCGGTGCAGTTCGACCTCAGCAGGCAGGCGGTGCGCCGCGCCGGTCTTGATTATTGGGATCATCTGGAACTGACGATTCATACCAACCCCGAGGCCTTTCTCGAGTGGCTCGGCAACAGAAATCCGTGGGTTGTGACGCGTCAGGGCAAGCTGCGGTACGATCAACCGGCGTATAAAGATGAAGACATTCTGATTTTCGGGAGTGAAACACAGGGGCTGCCAAAGTTCTGGATTGAGCGATGGGCTGATCGGTCAGTCCATGTGCCGATTCTCGGTCCGGTTCGCAACTATAATCTGGCGAACACTGTCGGCATCATTCTGGCGCAGGCATGTCTGAGCGCTGGGATTTACAACACGTCGTAGTTCTTCGCGGGCGTCTGCCCTTCCTGGCGTTTTTTTGGTTGACCCGCGGGACCTCGAACCGCTCAATCCATCCGCCCGCTTTTTTTCATCCTCACAGCGCGTTTCGCATATCCGGTATAATTAACTCTATGCGCTCGAATTCACGTCTCATCATTGCCGGCATGCGCGGCGGTTGCGGCAAGACAACCGTAACGCTTTCAGTCATTGCCGGATTGCGCTCTCTCGGGTGTTCCGTCAGTCCGTTCAAGAAAGGGCCTGACTATATTGATGCAGGCTGGCTTTCCGTTGCCGCCGGTGTGCCATGCTATACGCTCGACCCGTTTCTTATGCCGCAGGATGCCCTTCTGGACTCGTTTGTGCGACATCATGCGCATGACACGGCGGTGATAGAAGGCAACCGTGGATTGCACGACGGTAAGGATGCGCAGGGCTCATGCAGCACGGCAGAAGTCGCCAAACTGCTCAACTGCCCCGTCCTGCTCGTCGTGGACTGTACCAAGATGACGCGAACCGCAGCAGCACTGGTATTCGGCTGCATGAAGTTCGATGAGGCGGTGCAGGTGAAAGGGGTAGTGCTGAACCAGATTTCAGGCAGGCGGCACTCGTCTGTTATCAGAGAATCGATTGAGCGCTACTGCGGCATCCCTGTCGTAGGTGTTATTCCCCGCATGATGGCGGGTGAAATGCCGGAGCGCCATATGGGGCTGACTCCGCACCAGGAGCATGGCGATGTTGCCCGGGTTCTTGACCGGGCTGAAGAGATTGCACAACAGTATCTGGACATGCCGGGCATCCTGGAAATCGCGCAGACAGGCGAGGCTCTCCGTCTGCCCGAGCGTCTGCGGGTGGAAGGGAAAGAGTTTGCAACAGAGCGTGTGCGCATCGGGGTGCTGAAAGATGCCGCGTTTCAGTTCTACTATCCTGAGAACCTTGAAGCGCTTAGCCGACTCGGTGCGCGCATTGTCGAAATAGACGCGCTCCATGCGGCTGAATTACCCGATATTCACGCGCTCTATGTTGGCGGCGGCTTTCCGGAGACGAACGCGCTCAGGCTGGCTGAAAATAAGGCCTTTCGGGCAGCGGTGAAAGCTGCAGCCGACCGCGGCATGCCGATCTATGCGGAGTGCGGCGGCCTTATGTTTCTCGGCGAGTCCCTCTATATTGATGGCGTGCGACATCCCATGGCGGGCGTTTTTCCGCTGACGTTTGCCATGAACGCAAGACCGCAGGCGCATGGTTATTCGGTCGCGCTGGTTGAGGGCGCAAATCCTTTCTACGATGCCGGAACGCGGCTCAACGGCCATGAGTTTCATTATTCATCAACAACTGAATTTCGACCTGCCGGGGGCATCTCTTTTTCGTTCCGCATGGAGCGCGGGGAGGGCATTCTGAACGGACAGGATGGCATCTGTTACAAGAACGTGCTTGCCACGTATACTCATATCCATGCGCACGGGACGCCACAGTGGGCTGAGGGCATGGTCAGAAAGGCGAATGAATACCATGGCTGATATGACGAAATATGTTCCGGAGTGCCCGTTCTGCGGGCGCAAGATTGAGCGGCCTGTGCTGCGGCGCATGGACTTCGGGCAGGCTGACGCAGGCGATTGTGGCTGCGGTGCTGTCTATGTGTGCGACCCGACTGGTCGCAATGAGGGAGAAGCATTCCTCGATGCCCTCGTTCTGGCGAAAGGCGACTGGGAGATAGGTCAGCTGGCATCGGATACAGACTATGAAATGAGCACGCTAGACTACGACATGAAATCCCATATCCGAATACACAATCGCAGCAGCGTTATCCACTCGGGCAGGCTTGTCTTTGTGAGGATGAAGACCGGAAAGCCTTCAGCCGCATCGTCTCAGGGTGTTGATTTATCCTCGAAAGGAGCCGGGAAAGGAATGACAAAAAAAGAGTTGCTGGCTTTGCTCGATACGGGATCATTTGACGAAATAGGACGCCGGGCTGTTGACGACAAGAATGTAATGAAGTATCTGATTGCAGTCTCATACGATAAGGAAGATGTCCGGACATGGCGCGCGATAGAAGCGATGGGCTTTGTGGCGCAGCATGCCCGGGTGGATACGGTGCGGGAAACAACGCGCAAACTGCTCTGGTCCATGACGGATGAATCGGGAGGAATCGGCTGGAGCGCGCCGGAAATGCTTGGGGAGATTGTCCGCGCAAAGCCGGCCGAGTACCGCGATCTCATTCCGCTTATCTGGAACTGCCGGGACGAAGATCTGTTCCGTCCGGGGGCGGCACGGGGGTTGTATCGTGCCGCGCAGACTGACCGCGATACGGTAGCGGCGCTCATCACCGATATGGATGAACTGGTAAATGATCCAAACCCGGCTGTTCGAGGGTACGGTCTGTTGCTGGCGGCGCAAATCGGCCATGCCGATCTGGCAAAGCATTCCGCACAGCTTGCCGGCGACGAGGCGGAATTCCTCCTCTATGAAGACGGTGAAATCCGTCGGATACAAGTGAGGGAAGTTGTTGAAAACCTTGAAAATAAAGCGAGCTAATGAGAGTATAAGGATATTTAATTTGACCGATAAGGTCATACTGTATTAATTTTTGAGCACCTTAATGTAGAATGTTTTTACACCAGAGCTTATATATTGCTCTCACTCGCAATGAACGAAAGGAGGACACACAGATGCCATTTGTTGAGTTTGGAGGAAAGTCAGTCGAAGTTGATGAGGATGGTTACATTGTTAACCTTGAAGACTGGACAAAAGAGCTTGCAGAGTTTATGTCCAGCGGTGACGGAATGACCCTCACAGAAAGCCACTGGGAAGTCATCAACTTCCTCAGAGACTACTATGCAAAGTATCAGATCGCTCCTATGATCAAAATCCTCGTCAAAGAGATCGGCAAGGTTATGGGCCCGGAGAAGGGCAACACCAAGTACCTGTACGAACTCTTCCCGGATGGTCCGGCAAAGCAGGCGTGCCGCTATGCAGGCCTGCCGAAGCCCACGGGTTGCGTCTAGACGTATTCAAATGCGGCGAGACAGGGAACCCCCCTGTCTCGCCGTTCACTTCTACTGCACCGTTAAGAAAAGTGAGATAAGACGACCATGCGGAATGTCGGGCGTGCCGGCGCACCTAGGATGATTTTTCTGTTTCATGGAAACCTTCTTTTTGCGGGAGCGTTTTGGAGAGTTGCTGTATGAGCCTCTCACGCCTGCTTGCCTCAGAGAAGTCGCCGATTCTTGACAAGTGGTTTGACCTGATTCTTTCTACATATTCTGCCGATGCGGCACCATTTTTCCGTTCCAAAGGCACCTTTACCAACCCGGTAGGCCACACCATTTCTCAAGGTATAGAGGACATTTTTGACGGTCTGGCGAGCGGCACGCCGCTTGTGCAGTACCGCCCTTTTCTCGACAACATTATCCGCGTGCGCGCAGTACAGGATTTTACCGCGTCAACAGCGGTGGCGTTTGTCTTTCATCTGAAAACCGCCATCCGGGCGGCCTGCCTGAAGAAAATTGCTGCCCAAGGTTTGTATGATGAGTTGCTGGCAATGGAGTTGCGCATTGATGAGCTTTCGCTTATGGCATTCGATATTTTTATGCAGTGCCGTGAAAAACTGTACGATCTGAAGGCGAACGAGCTCCGCGATCGTACTCTCTGGATTCTGAAAAGAAGCGGGTATCTAACCGAGGTTGAAGATGAGCCGGGCATCATGCCAGGCGAGCGTATGAACGACAAACCAACGAAAGAGGTTAACTGATGGGCATGTACGTAGCATTCCTCGCAGTTGCAGGGCTCATTGTGCTGGCCTTCCTGGGCGTGCAAGCGGCCGGGCTCCACTTCCTCTTCGGTGCGTTAATCCCGTACATTGCCTTTTTTACGTTTATCGTCGGGTTTGCGTACCGGGTCTATTTATGGGGCACGTCGCCGGTGCCGTTCCGGATTCCGACAACTGCCGGCCAGATGCAGAGCTTGCCGTGGGTGAAGCCGAACAAATTCGACAATCCGTCGACCGGGTTCGGAGTTATCGTCAGGATGGCGCTGGAGGTTTTTCTCTTCCGCTCGCTGTTCAGAAATACGAAATCCGAGATTCATGCAGGCCGCCTTGTGCACGGTTCTGACAAGTGGCTCTGGCTCTTCGGTCTGATGTTCCACTATGCGTTCCTTATCATTTTTATCAGGCATTTCAGGATATTCCTCGAAAATGTGCCGGGCTTTATTCTGATTATCGAATCGCTCGACGGCTTCTTTCAGGTCGGAGTTCCTTTTGTATATCTTACCGACCTGATGCTGGTTGCCGGCGCGACCTTCCTGTTTGCACGCCGCGTGCTGCTGCCGCAGGTTCGGTATATTTCACTGGCTGCAGACTACTTTCCGCTTTTCCTGATTCTCAGTATCGCCATTTCGGGCATACTGATGCGCTATTTTATCCGTGTGGATATCACCACTGCAAAGCTGTTTGTTGTCAGCCTGCTCAGCTTCAAGCCGGTGCCGTCTGCTGAAATCGGGGTTATTTTCTATATTCACCTGTTCCTGGTCAGCACGCTGCTGGCGTATTTCCCGTTTAGCAAGCTGATGCATTTTGGCGGTGTCTTTCTCAGTCCCACCAGAAACCTTGCAAACAACAGCCGCACTGTCCGACACATCAACCCGTGGAACCCCGAAGTGCATGTTCATACCTATGCCGAATATGAAGACGAGTTCCGTGACAAGATGAAGCAGGTCGGCATTCCTGTGGAAAAGGAGTAAGCTATGGCAAAATTACCGAAACCATCAGAGCTTGCAAAGATAAGTCTTACCCCTCCTGCCAAACCGTGGATGGATGTTGTTACTGAAATACGGCAGGGCATGTATTGCCACGGCGCGAAAGCAAAAAATCTTGCGGCACTTGAACTTCCGAACGCTCGGGACTTCAAGGTCGCGGAAGATGACTGGCAGCTGCCGGAGGACTGGAAACAGACGGTTCTCGACGGCATCAAGGAGCGGCTTGAGAAGTTCCGCACCTTCCATGTGTTCATGGACATCTGCGTGCGTTGCGGCGCCTGCGCCGACAAGTGTCACTTCTTCCTCGGTTCGGGCGACCCGAAAAACATGCCGGTACTCCGGGCCGAGCTGCTCCGCTCTGTGTATCGCAAATACTTCACGACCGCGGGCAAGGTCTTCGGCAAGACCGCCGGCGCCCGCGAGCTCGACATCCAGACGCTCAAGGAGATCTGGTACTACTACTACCAGTGTACCGAGTGCCGCCGCTGCTCAGTATTCTGCCCGTACGGCATTGATCAGGCGGAGATCACGATCATCGGCCGCGAGTTGCTGAACCTTCTCGGCCTGAACATCGACTGGATCGCCGGTCCGGCAGCCAACTGCTACCGCAAGGGCAACCACCTCGGTCTCGAACCCCATACTATTAAAAGTTCGGTGGAGTTCTTCCTCAGCGACCTCGAAGACATTACCGGGATCACTATCGAGCCCACGTTCAACCGCAAGGGAGCCGAGATTCTCTTTGTCACGCCGTCGGGAGACCTCTTTGCCGATCCGGGTACATATACCGCCATGGGCTACCTGATGCTTTTCCATGAGCTGGGACTGGACTATACCTGGAGCACCTATGCGTCGGAAGGAGGCAACTTCGGCTTCTTCACGACGATGGATATGGCAAAACGGCTGAACTACAAGATTTATGCCGAAGCAAAGCGTCTCGGCGTAAAATGGGTTCTCGGAGGTGAGTGCGGCCACATGTGGCGCGTACTGCATCAGTACATGGACACGTTCAACGGACCCGCAAACTTCCTCGAAGTTCCGAAGTCTCCGATTACCGGAACGGTTTTCGACCAGGCAAAGAGCACCAAAATGGTTCATATCGTCGAGTTTACCGCCGACCTTATCAAGAACAAAAAGCTGAACCTCGACCCGACTCGCAATGACCACCTGAAGGTGACCTTCCATGATTCGTGCAATACCTCGCGCGGCATGGGATTCCTTGAGGAACCCCGCTATGTCATAAAGAGCGTCTGCAACCATTTTTATGATATGCCGGAAGACACGATTCGTGAAAAGACCTTCTGCTGTGGCAGCGGATCCGGGCTGAATGCAAGCGAGAACATGGAACTCAGAATGCGTGGCGGCTTCCCGCGCGCCAATGCGGTCCGGTATGTCCATGAAAAGCATGGCGTCAACCTGCTGACAAATATTTGCGCAATAGACCGCGCAGCGCTCCCGCCGCTTATGGATTATTGGGTTCCGGGGGTCAAAGTGGCCGGAACTCATGAGCTCGTCGGCAACGCTCTTGTCATGAAGGGCGAGAAGGAACGGACGGTTGATCTCAGGAACGAGCCGCTACCTGCAAAGGCAGAGGGTGAAGGAGGTGAGGCTGATGTATAATGGCGGAAAAATCATTCTTGGCCTGCTCATCTTCATCGGCCTTATGGCATCGCCCTTTATCTTTGGTTTGGGCAAGGGCAACGCCAAGCCGAATCCGAGCATTGACACACCTGTAATCAAGGCAATGGAAAAGAAGCAGTGCGTCGAGCCGAAAGATGTCATGAAGACCGAGCACATGAAGATGCTGAATGACTGGCGCGATGCCGTTGTGCGTGACGGCAACCGCCTGTATGTTGCATCTGATGGAAAGAAGTACGACATGAGTCTCCAGAATGCCTGCATGAAATGCCATTCCAACAAAGCGCAGTTCTGTGACAAGTGTCACCTCTATGTAGGGACGAAGCCCTATTGCTGGGACTGCCACATTGTACCGAAGGAGGGAGCATAGCCATGAAGATTGAGAGAAGAGCGTTCCTCAAACTGGCCGGGCTGTCCGCGATATTCGGTCTCGGTGGCACCGCGCTTGCATCGAGCGTAAATAAGACCCCATCGTACATTCCTGACCCGAAGGAGCTTGCGGGCAAGCGTTGGGCGCTGGTTATCAACATGGACAAGTTTCAGTCAGAAGCCGACGTCAATAAGGTGATCGACGTCTGCCACACCATTCATAACGTGCCGACCATTCCAAATATAAAGCAGGAAGTGAAATGGATCTTCACCGAGATGATGGAGAACGTGTTCCCTGAACAGGAAGACAAGTTCCTGACCGAGCATTATAAGCGGATGCCGTTTCTGACACTCTGCAACCACTGCGAAAACCCGCCGTGCGTGCGAGTCTGCCCAACACAGGCAACGTTCAAGCGGAAGAGCGACGGCATCGTCATGATGGACATGCATCGCTGCATCGGCTGCCGGTTCTGCATGGCAGGATGTCCGTACGGCGCGCGCAGTCTCAACTGGGTTGATCCCCGGCCGTACCTTGATCCGAAGAAGATCAATCCGGAATATCCAACCCGCATGAAAGGCGTTGTCGAGAAGTGCACGCTCTGTTACGAACGTATCGCAATCGGACTGAAGCCTGCATGCGCTGAGGCATCCAATGGCGCGATTGTTTTTGGAGATCTGCAAGACCCGAAGTCAGATGTCAGGAAGATTCTGGCCGAAACCTACACGATCCGCCGCAAACCCGAGCTCGGCACGCGTCCGAGCGTATATTATGTGATAGGAGGGAAAAAGGATGCTGGAAAAGGCGCTTAACGGAGGCAAGCTTTACTGGACCTGGATAGGCTTCCTTCTGGCGGTATTCGGAGTCGGTTTCCTCTTTTACCTCCAGCAGTGGAATGTCGGCCTGGGCATTACCGGTATGAGCCGCGACGTATCATGGGGCTTCTATATTTCCCAGTTTACATTTCTTGTCGGTATTGCGGCATCAGGCGTCATGGTGGTGCTCCCGTACTACCTGCACGACTATAAGGCATTCGGCCGCATAACGATTCTCGGCGAGTTTCTCGCTATCCCGGCTGTTATCATGTGCGTAACTTTTATCATTGTCGACCTCGGTCAGCCGTTTCGGGCGATGAACGTCCTGCTGCACCCGACGCCGAGCTCAATCCTGTTTTATGACACCATCGTTCTGAACGGATATCTTCTTCTCAACGTGCTGGTTGGCTGGACCTGTCTGCATGCTGAAAAGAAGGGCATCGCTCCGCCCAAGTGGATAAAACCGTTCATCATCATTTCAATCGTATGGGCGCCGTTCATTCACACAGTTACGGCCTTTATTTACGCCGGTATTCCCGGGAAGCACTTCTGGCTGACTGCCATCATGGCAGCCCGATTCCTTGCATCGGCATTTGCGTCAGGACCGGCACTGCTCCTGATTCTGGCACTTATCGTCCGGAAGTTCTCGAAGTTCGATCCGGGCAGCGAGGCAATTCAGACGCTCGGCAAGATTATCACATACTGCATGATAATCAACGTATTTTTCCTCGGGCTTGAAGTCTTCACTGCGTTTTACAGCGGCATTCCGGGGCATGCGCATGCGTTTCACTATCTGTACGCCGGAATTGACGGCAAGGGCGTGCTAGTGCCGCTGATGTGGCTCTCAACGATTCTTGCGGCGGTGTCGATCACGATGCTGGTTTTCCCGCAGGTCCGGAAAAATGAGACGCTGCTGGCCATCGCATGTGTATTCGTTTTCTTCTCGCTCTGGATTGATAAGGGCTTCGGCCTCGTAGTCGGCGGTTTTGTGCCGAATTCCTTTGAGCGGATTACCGAGTACTGGCCGACCTTCGCAGAGTTCTCTATCGGCATGGGGGTCTGGGCTCTTGGGTTCCTGATTCTGACGATTCTTTACAAGGTTGCTATTTCGGTCAAAGAAGAGTCAGGCGGCGAAGCGATTCATTAACCAGACTTGTTAGCTGAACTGAATCGGTCCCCTGAGCATTGCTGAGGGGACCGATTTTTGTTGTCGAACGCAGAGCGCTTCTGAGGCTCAGAGCGACTCTTTTTTCTCCCTCAGCAGCTTCCCCTCTCCCGGATGGACTTTGCGCTCATTTTTGGGTGTTGGGTGCGTTATCGGCGGATATGCACCGGCCACAGGGGAAAGCCCTTCTGCCAGCGCCTGAGAAGGGCGAGGATCTGCCATTACGGGCTGTTTGCGGATATCCATGTCAGACAGGCAGTAGCTAATCTCCACGGCTATGCCGTTTGGATCAAACGTGTAGATGGAGTGGATGAACCCCTGGTCAATGACTTCCGACACAAAGATGTCCGCAGCGTTCAGCCGGTCTTTCAGCTCCCATAACTGATCGGGTCCTTCAACGCCGAGGGCAACGTGGTCAAACGCGTGCGCTCCTTTGACCGGACGGCCCGCATCTTTTTCAGCAACCGGCTCGACATCCGGCCACTCAAAAAAAGCTATTAGATCATTTTCTGATACCTCGAAGAAATACTGACGAAATCCTTTCCCGCCGATTCCGGCAACGATTCTCAGCCCCAGCATATCCCGCCAGAACCGTATTGTAGCGTCCATGTCGCCAGTTGCAAGGGCAAGGTGATTAATACCGGTATAGCGCACCATGACGGCCTCCTGAGAAGAGATGTTTTATTATCATTATTCAGGAAAAAAGAGGAAAAAGCAAAGGCATGTGCCGACGTTGCTGCTCATGATATACTGACAACAAGAGCGGCTTCGGTCCGCATGGATTGACTGAGCGCTCACAATTTTGAAGTATCGGAGGGATCTGCATGAAGAGAAAAGCGCGGGTTGTACTCAGCATGGTGGTTGCCGTATTTGTCTCGCTCTGTCTTGTAGTGCCGGGCTTTGCGGCCACAAAGGACGAGCCGAAAAAAGA
>CAYMRS010000039.1:0-22977 GCA_964392915.1 uncultured Nitrospiraceae bacterium | reverse complement strand
ACCTGCCTTTTACTCATAAAAACTGCTCCCGCCGAATGTTTATGAATTATGTGGGTTAGATTGAAGAAAGAATGACCGTTCAATGGTGAATGAGATTTGTCACATAATTGCCATAATGCGATTCATTTCGCCACAGTGAGATTTTGAATTGATTCCATTGTACCGGAAATCAGACCGGGGCGGGTAATCGATTGCCGGCATGATATGCAGCGGAGATCCCGGTGGAATTGGTCCGGAAGATGGCTACGAATCCAGGGCTGTCCTGATAGTACGCATCAAATCCGAAGGAATGACCGGCTTCGGAATGCACATGATTTCACGAAGCTGCCTCTGCTCCAGCACATCCTTTGGATATCCGTTCAGGAAGATGACTTTCAGGTCAGGTTGTACCGCCAGGAGCGCGTCACACACCTGCTCTCCGCTCATTCCGGGCATGATGACATCGATGAGCGCAACCTGTATTTTTCGCGGGCTTTCTTTATGAATCGCTAGCGCTTCGGGGCCATTGGCCGCTGAACGGACACTATAGCCATACGCCTCAAGAATGGTTGCCGTTGCCCTTCGCACTTCAGGGTCGTCCTCTACAAGCAGCAGTACTTCTCCGGATCCGAAGGCCGACTCGGGCGGGTACACACGCCGCCCCTCGGGGCGCATATCAGAAAGAGGAAGCGCGATACTGATTGTCGTTCCCTGCCCCGGCGTGCTCCGCACATCAATAACACCCCCGTGCTGCTGCACAATGCCGTATACCACCGAAAGGCCCAGTCCGGTGCCTTTGCCGACATCCTTCGTCGTAAAAAATGGCTCAAAAATATGGGGAAGGACATCCTCCGTCATTCCCGCACCCGTATCATGAAACGTCAGCACCGCGCACTGTTTTGCCACAGGATTGTCCACTGCATCAGGCAGCGTGCGCTGCTCCCTGGAGGAACTGACGGTAAGGGTGCCTCCGGTCTTCATGGCGTCACGCGCATTGGTAGTCAGGTTGAGCAGCACCTGCTGAATCTGCGCCGCGTCGAGATTCACCATGAACGGCTCTTCGCTGAGGTCAAGACGGAGATCAACGTCCTCCCCGATTATGCGCGAATAGAGCTTCAAGCTCGACCGGACAAGTTCATTGAGCTCCAGAACGCTGATCAAGAGAACCTGCTTTCTGCTGAAGGCGAGCATGCCGCGCGTAAGATCCGCCGCGCGTTCCGACAGCGCAAGAATGTCATTGGCAATTTTATGCAGGTTTTCCGGGCCGGAAAACTTCAGCTTTATCAGCTGCGCGCTGCTGATAATCGCATGGAGAATATTGTTGAAGTCGTGTGCAATTCCTCCTGCCAGATTGCCGACCGCCTCCATCTTCTGAGATTGCAGCAGTTGTTGTTCAAGTCGCTTTCTTTTCGTTACGTCACGGCCCGTTGCAACCAGACAGTCAGTGTTTCCAATGCGCGCAAGCCGGAGACTTACTTCAAGCCAAAACAGATGTCCATCTTTATGACGTGCATGCCAATCAAATACCTGAGGACCATCTTTCAAGGCTTTCTGAATCCATGCGTCCGCATCTGCCTGGGTATAGGGGGGAATGTTGGAGCTTGTATCTCCGACTTTGACCTGCAGCGCTTCGGCATGCGTATAGCCGAACATCTCGCATACGCGAAGATTTACATCCAGAAGCCTTCCTGACGGCAGTTCATGGATATAGACGGCATCGTTTACTGATTGAAATATTGTCTTAAAACGATCTTCGCTTTCCCGCAACGACATCTCTGCGCGCTGCCGCTCAGTAATGTCCCGGACGATTGCCCACATGGCAACAGGCTGGCCATCGTCACCCCGAAGCAGAAAGGTGCGCAGCTCAACGGGAAACACCAGTCCATCCTTCCGGATATACTCCTTCTCGTACACATCGGAATATCCGCGCGCGCGAATCTGTTCCGCCACAATGCGGGCTTCCCCTGCGTGCCAGCGCGAAGGCGTGAAATCCATATAGGTAAGGCGCTGCAATTCAGAAAGCGAATAGCCGAGCATATCCTGAAAAGCTGGGTTTGCTTCAAGAATGCGGCCAACCATGTCGACCGAACAAAAAGCATCGGTCATGCTTTCATAAAGCCGACGGTATCTATCCTCGCTCCTGCGCAAGGCGTCTTCAGTCTGATAGGTCCAGAGCACTTTCCCCGCGGATTCCGCAAGGAATGCCGCGAGCCCAACAGTGTATTCCGTGATCACCTGCACCTTTTCGCGGCTCTGGACCGGCACCCGGTCCAGAGCCGCCAGATAGGAAGGCACGTGAAAACCGAACTCTGCCGCCTGATTTTCAAAGAATGCGCGATCAAGCTCCTCTCCTTCATAGAAGAACTGCCCGATAAAAAGTGTCGCAAGATGCTGTCCGCCGACAAGTATCGGAACCCCGATCTCCCAGAGACCGTTCCGGCATTTATAGTGACAGGGCTGCCCCTTTGCCGGATGCGCCGCAATATACGCGTTGCTTTCCCGGCATCGCTCAGCCGATGCCGGCACCGCGCGGTGAAACTTCACGCAGAGGTCATGCCAGCCGGCGGCGACAACAACAGAGCCGTCAAGGGCATCGACAATACCGATAGGCACACCGTTGGCCCGGTAATTCGCCTCGGCAATTATCTGGAGACTGGTAATATCGACAAGATCTGTAAAGTGGTATGTTTTCATCATGCGGGGAATGTGCCCCATGTGGGGTGGAAAACTGTTAATACACGCCTGCAGCGATATGAAACGAAAGCGACTGACTCATTATTGCACAAAGCGCGATCGAATCATACCTATTTGCCCCGGCCCCCGAAAATCGAACCGAGCACCCCGCGGATGATCTGGCGTCCAAGCTGGCTGCCGATGGCATGGGCGGCGCTCTTGGCCAGAGAACCGAGCAGAGCTTCGGCTTGGGATTTTTCCGCCTTCTTCCCGGTCGCCGCTCCTTCGCCCGATTCGGCGCGGGCTTTCAGTTGTTCATGCGCGGATTCGCGGTCGATCTCCTTTTCATAATGACCGGCAATCGGGGAGGAGCTGATTATGCCCGACCGCTCCGCGTCAGTGAGCGGCGCCATGCGGCTCCGGGGCGGGCAGATAAGCGCGCGTTCGACCACGGTCGGCGATCCTTTTTCGTCGAGCACCGACACGAGCGCTTCGCCCACGCCAAGTTCTGATATGGCTTTTTCAGTATCAAACGCGGGGTTTTGGCGGAAGGTTTGGGCCGCAGCCTTGACCGCCTTTTGATCGCGGGGAGTAAATGCCCGCAAGGCATGCTGGACACGGTTACCGAGCTGCCCGAGAATCACGTCCGGAATGTCGAGCGGATTCTGGGTCACAAAGTAGACGCCGACGCCCTTTGAGCGGATGAGCCGGACAACCTGCTCTATCTTGTCCTGCAGCGCGCCGGGAATGTCCGCGAAAAGCAGATGAGCCTCATCAAAGAAAAAAACCAGTTTCGGCTTTTTCGGATCGCCGACTTCCGGAAGGTTTTCGAACAGCTCTGAAAGCATCCAGAGCAGAAAGGTCGCGTAAACCTTCGGCGATTGCATGAGCCTGGCGGCATTGAGAATATTGATAACTCCGCGGCCATCAGCGCCGGTCTGCATGAGGTCGGCCAGATCAAGCGCCGGCTCACCAAAGAACTTTTCCGCGCCCTGCTCCTCCAGAGCCAGCAGGTTGCGCTGAATTGCTCCTATGCTTGCGGTCGACACATTGCCGTATGCGGTCTTGTATTCACCGGCTTGGTCGCCCACATACCGGACGAGCGCCCGGAGGTCCTTGAGGTCAAGGAGAAGGAGCCCGTTGTCGTCCGCCACCTTGAAGACGATTGTCAACACACCGCTCTGGATATCGTTCAAGTTCAGAATGCGGCTCAGAAGAAGCGGCCCCATTTCCGATACCGTCGTTCTCACCGGATGCCCCTGTTCTCCGAACACGTCCCAGAATACCACCGGGAAAGCCTGCCAGATGAAATCAGTCATCCCGAGCTTCTGCACCCGTTCAATCACTTTGGGATGGTCGCCGCCTGCTTTCGCGATACCGGAAAGGTCTCCCTTGACGTCGGCCATGAATACCGGAACGCCGATACTGCTGAACTGTTCGGCAAGCACGCGGAGCGAGACGGTTTTTCCTGTGCCGGTAGCTCCGGTAATTAACCCGTGCCGGTTCGCCATCTGTGGGAGAAGATGCCTGTCGACAGAGCCTTTCGCGAGAAGAAGTCCATCGGTTGCTGATGCCATTGCAGCCTCCTGCCATCAAGAAGTGTTCTGTCCGATACGATAAACAGCCGTCCGTCATCCTGTCAATGCGTTCATTCCGCTTGCAAATTTCCGCGGTGTGTATGTATATTGGAGCATTAATTCCATCTCAGGAGGCTCTCCATGAAAAAGTTGCTGCTGGCAGTACTCGTTGTTATTCTGGCGGTGTCCTTCGCGTTTGCGGGACCGAAGACCTATCAGTGGACCGGCGAGGTAACCGAAGTGAAAGACGATACCGTCTCCGTAAAGAAGGGCAAAGAGATCTGGCAGATCGCACGCGACAAGGACACGAAGGTCACCGGAGATCTGAAAGTCGGCTCAAAAGTAACCGTTGAATACACCATGAAGGCCGTCAAGATTGAGGGCAAGGCTGACAAGAAAGCTGAAAAGAAGGAAGACAAAAAGAAATAACCGTCTCTGTCCTTAAAAATACCCAGGCGGCTTCATCCGAGCGGTGAAGCCGTTTTTATTTAGGAATTGTCGTTCGGCGCGAGATCTCATTTCCAGCTCATGACCATTTTGGTTTTATTCCCTTGCAAAACCGCTCTCGTGATTCATACAATAGGGTAAATACTGCCGTACGGAGGTCTGCATGCGTCACCCGATAAAATCCTTCGCCGCTTTTCTGCTCATGCTCTGCATTGCGATGTCGCTGAACGGCTGCGCGCACTGGGCGGCTTCGGAAGATTTTGACAAGGGTATCGTCTATTTCAATCAGGGCAATTACGAGGCGGCTATCCCCTATTTTCAGAAGGCCACGACAGCGGATCCGGAATATGCCGAGGCATACATGTATCTCGGCCGCTCGCACCTGAATCTTCGCCAGTGGACAAAAGCCATTACCCCGCTGCGCACTGCGTATCGCCTCGCTCCGGACAAAACGAAAGGCCTGGTTCAGGACCTGATCATGGACGCAGTGCTCGGCGCTGCCACGCAGGGAATAAAACTGGATAAATAAGACTCATGTGAGGGCTGGAGATGTACGCCCGCCCCAGCCCTTGCTTTCTGCCCCTGATTCCTTTCTCCGCCGCTTCTGCATGCCGCGCTCCGTTGTTTAGCCTACTTCCCCCGCATCTTCAGGAAATTCACCACGGAACGATCATAGGTCTTTTCAAACTCAATGGTGAAATAACAGGCAGGCAGTTGATCCATTTTCCGGTGATAGTGCAGACATTCGCAACACTTGTATTTTTTGCCGCATGGCTCATAGGTGCAGGTGCAATGCGGTCTGTTCTTCTCCATGGTGCATTCCATTCAGGCTTCTCCTTTCTTTTCGTGGGGCGGCGCATTTCTAACACGGCCAGTATATCACGATGCAGGCTGACCCCGGGGATGCTGAATGGTATACTGAGACAGCACCATAATCCATTTTACAAGGAGGACATGCCATGCCCGGCAGATACTTTCTCTGCGTGGACTGCTTTGAACGCCTCGAAAAAGCGACCTTAGGCTCTCTCACGGCCTTCTTCTGCTGCAATGAGAAATGCCGCAGGTTCGGCGTGCTGACACTCGGAGGGCTTGAGGATTCCGAGTGCAGAAAGCGAATCATTCTCGAAGATCAGGACCGGGCCGCGGGCCGCGGACATTTTTGCAAGGAGACCACATGAAAAAAACCGCGCCGTTCGCTCTGCTGTCTGCATTTGTCGTGTTGCTCTTAACCTTCTCGTGGGGAAATGCCTCTGCGGAAACGGTTGAAGATGCATTTAAACGGATATTTCCGGACTTCAGGTTTGAGGACATAAAGCCCACCGGCATGACCGGCATATATGAAGTACGCAAGGAAACTGATATTGTCTATTTCCTGCCGGAATACGGAAATGTTATTTTTGGCCAAATCATAACGAGAGAGGGCAAAAACCTTACCGCACAGAGAAAGGACGAGTTGACTGCCGCTATTGCGAAAAAACTGACGACCGAAAATGCGGTCACCTTCGGCAGCGGCAAGAATGTGGTAATTGAGTTTACTGACCCCGATTGTCCCTATTGCCGGACTGCTTCGGCATTCCTAAAAAACAAGACGAACGTCACACGCCATGTTTACTTTCTTGCGCTTCCCATGCATCCGGACGCCGCCAACAAGGCAAAATATGTGCTGTGTGCCGAAGATGGCGCAAAGGCATATGAAGAAGCGATGAGCGGCAAGCTGGATGACCGGAATTATCAGATATGCGCGAAGCCGGAAGTCGCCGAAACATTGAATGCGCACAAGGAAGCGGCAAAAAAAATCAATGTCACCGGCACTCCATTTTTCATCATCAACGGGAAAACATTCGTCCGCGGGGCTGATATTCCGGCACTGGAGGCGGCGTTGGGCAAATAGCACGACAGCAAAGCGCCGCTGCCCGCTGGAAATCTGTATCCGCGGATTGGTCTGAGCAGCCGGCAACGGGTATAATTCCCCTAATAGTATCCAAATCAAGCAAGGAGTTGCCCTATGACGATTTGTCCCTGTGGTTCAGGCAGCCAGTTCACTGAGTGCTGCGAGCCCATAATGCAAGGAATCCGCGCCGCTGAAACGCCTGAGCAGTTGATGCGGGCGCGATACAGCGCCTATGCAACGGCTCATGTTGATTTTCTCCACGATTCGCTCCACCCGGATTCCCGCAAGGACTTCGATGCTGAAGGAACCCGAAAATGGGCTGCGGAGTCGGAATGGCAAAACCTCGAAATAGTGAATTCGGCAGTCGGGACGCCGGATGCTGATTCCGGAACGGTAGAGTTTATTGCCACATTTGCCCAGCAGGGCAGCGAGTTGAAGCATCATGAAGTTTCGCGCTTTCAAAAGAAAGACGGCTCATGGTATCTTGTCGACGGGAAAACCGTCGGGCCAAAGCCCATTACGCGTGAGGCTCCGAAGGTCGGCAGAAACGAGCCCTGCCCCTGCGGAAGCGGCAGGAAGCATAAAAAGTGTTGCGGCGGCTAGGCTAGAGCCACGCCGACCGGAGAATACACCATGCGTTTCTGCACCAGACAGTCCGTGAAGTCTCACAGACTGCCTCTATGGCATACGGGTGCTTTGTTGCTGCTGATTCTGGTGAGCGTTTCATGCAGCATGCATTATGTTCCGCCATCTCCCGGCGTTGATCCGCGTGAGATAACCGGCACCTATTCCGTAATTGTATACGGAGGGCGTCATGCGAATGATCTTGAGACTATCGGCTTTTTCGACCGCGAGGATGACGATTATTCAATCGTAATTAATGCGCCTGACTTCGATTATCAGACACATCGCGGAATGCCCGCTCCGGACGCTCTGAAATATGCCCGCGAGGCGGTTGGATTTCACCGCTCATTCTCGTCGATGCACATCAGCCGCCTCATTGCTCCTGATGGTCATCTGGTCGGGTATGAGCTTCGGCCGCTCTACCCTGCATATGACTTCGTGTATCAGGATGTCCTCGACGTCTTTTATGCGTGGCGCGGCAAATCGCTCCTTGTGACCGTCAGACTGAAACCGCAGGTTCGCCGCCTGCTTGAAGGCGGCGAACTGCGGGAGCGGCCGCTTCTGTTCCGGCGGTAGCGCCCGCACACCATGCTGCTTCCCGGAAATGATGCGATCTTTGTCGAAGAATTCCCCTGCGTCTATTTCACCGACGGCCGGATGGCAACCGTTGAATATCTCATCACCGATACCGAAGCGATGCACTCCTTTCATCACTATCTTGCGACCGGCTACCGTCGCCTTGGCAGGACCTTTTACCGGAATATCTGCCGGGGATGCGCCGAGTGCGTGCCCATCCGCATTCCAGTCGATTCGTTCAGCCCGAGCAGAAGCCAGAAGCGCGCCGGGCGGATGAATGCCGATGTCAGGGTGGTTGTTCGGCCGCCCGGCGAACTCACACCGGGGCGGATCGCGCTTTTCAGAGAATATCTCATTGCAAAACACGACAAGGAGAAGGAGGAGCCGAACCCTGATTATGCGTTCCAGCTCCGCATCATTCATTTAGGGTATGCCCACACGATCGAGATGGACTACTACCTCGATGGGCGCCTGATTGGCGTGGGGATTGTCGATTCAGGAAGAGATGCGTTGTCCGCCAATTATTTTTATTACGATACCGACTTGCTCAAGCGACGGCCGGGAGTCTTCAGCGTCCTTCAGGAGATAGCGCTCGCACAGACTCTCGGCAAGCGATATTACTATCTCGGGTTTATGATTGCCAGCAACCAGAAAATGTCCTATAAGAAAGACTTCCGGCCTCAGGAGATGTATCGCAACGGTTTATGGCACCCCGCTTAATCCGGAATGGCGCGTCGCCGGAAGTAATAGTGCCCGAACGGAACCACACGTTCTGCCGAACCGAGTGACAGTTTCCGGCTCAATGCATAGTGCGCCGCCATCTTGGGATCGCGGAAAAAACGGCCATGGTTTTTTCCCATGGCCGTCATGATAAATTCATGAATACTCTCGACTAGCTGACCGCCGGTTGGCTTTTCGGCGTGGCTTTCTTTTTAACAACATGCTTTGGCATGACGCTTTTTTTCACGGCAGGCTTCTTCGATACAGCCTTTTTTGCGAGTGCCTTTTTTGGTGAAGCGGATCCGGCGCTTTTCGCGGAACCAACTGCTGCTTTCCCTTCGAGCCTTGCAAGAGCTTTTTCCGCTTTGCCGATGCGGTCTATCAGCTTCTGAACGTCTTGATGCACGGGCTTGACGGAACCCGCGGCCGTCAGTGCGTACACCTTTGCGCCGAGCGCCGCGATGTCCTTCTGCAGCCTAGTTTTCAGCTCGAACATGCGGTACTGCTTTTTCCCTTCATCCGTCAATTCGCCCGCTTTTTCCTTTACGAGCGCAACGCCTTTTTCGACATACACAATGCCCTGCTTGATGCCTTCTTCGATATCCCTGCGCAGCTTGTTGAGATCCATGACTATCCTCCATATGGTGTTCTGATGGCATATTCTACACACATTTGTTCCGCACAATCTATCATCATGCGTGGATACAAGCACGTGCTGACTGGTAAACTTCAGAAATGAGTACAACAAAGAAAACGCTCAGTCGCATCAGCTTCCCGGACAACGAGCACAAACAGCCGTGGCTGCCTCTGTTGCTCACTGCGCATGCCGTCATCGATGAAGGTGTCGGCATTGCGATTGCGCGCGAAGAAAAAAAACTGGGCGTCCGGCTGGCCTGCCGGAAAGGCTGTACTGAGTGCTGTCGGGGTCTGAAGGACATTCCGCTCTACCCGATTGAGTTTGTCGGCATCTGCTGGTATGTCATCGAAAAGATTGAGCAGCCTCTCCGGCGGCTGGTCAAGCAAAAGCTGTTGAGTCATCGCAAAGGCGGTCCCTGCCCCTTTCTTGTTGAAAACGCATGTGCCATATATCACGTGCGCCCTATGGCATGCCGGCAGTTCAATGTGTTCAATACGGAATGCGCTGACGGGGAAGATCCTTTCTACACGAGACGGCAGGACGTCCTGACGCCGATTGCGGAATACGCCGATGCCGCGCTTAACATAACATTGCCGTTCTACGGGATTACCGGCAAGGCTGCGCGAAGACAGGCAATAGAAAGCCGGCTGATAAATGCGCGGATTCGGGTCTTGCAGGAGTGTCCATGGAGCGATCTTGCCCCGCGGATGGATGACTTCGATTTTTCACGGCTGGGATCGGATCGGTAGAACTACTTTTTGGCGCGGCGGGCAGCTGCGATCTTTTTGACGGCTATAGGCGTGGGCTGCGATTCATCAAGTGAAGCAAGAAGATGATTGCCCGCATTCTTCAGATGAGCTGCCATGGCGGCTTTTGCCCGCCTGACATCGCGCCGTTCGATTGCGGTCAGCACGGCCGCGTGTTCGTCGAAAACCCTGTCGTACGCGCCGGCGACCAATGATTTTTGTTCCATCCAGCTTTTTACCTGCTGTTGAATCTCATCAAAAAAGCGCTCCAGAATGACATTGTGACTCGCCTTTGCTAGGGCTTTATGAAAGCCGTAGTCCGACTGTATGATTTTTTTCCCCCCGGGCTTGTCTTTCTGCAACAGTTCAAGCTGCGTCCTGATTGCCGCGATATCCTCTTCAGTGGCGCGTTCGGCGGCAAATCCGACGATGGTTTGCTCAAGCACTATGCGCGCCTCTACAACCTCCTGAATTCTCCCTTTCCACGCGGCGGAAAGTCCCCACTGGCGGGGGCGGGCGAGAAATTCTTCAGGGGTTGCCACCACAGACGTGCCGCGACCGGGACTCACCGAAAGAATTCCGGTCAGCGAGAGCGCGCCGACGGCTTCGCGGAGAGAGCTCCTGCCGACCCCGAACTGCTCCATCAGCATCGGTTCCGGCGGGAGCCGATCTCCCGCCTTGAGCGCCCCGCTTCGTATCATGTTGATGAGACGGTCAATGATCTCGTCGGTAAGACGCTTGCGCTGAATTTTTCCGGGAGTTGTTTTTTTATCCTGTGTCATGGGGTTTGCTGAACATGATGCCGGTTTTATCAGGGAGAGGTCAAGTGGCCTGTTTACGCCGCTAAACATCAGATGATATGATGTTTATTGACTTCGGGAAATATCCTGTTGTATAACAAAAGAATGGTAGTCCGTAAAATCCGGTCAGGAGGGTTTGATGCCCCGGTTCAGCGCTAATCTATCAATGCTTTTCCAGGAGCATGATTTTCTCGTTCGTTTTCAGATGGCAAAAGAAGCCGGATTTACCGGCGTTGAGTACCTGTTTCCCTACCAATGGCCGGCGGAACAGCTTTTCGCGCTGCTCGCGCGCCATGGGCTGAAACAGATTCTGCATAATCTCCCTGCGGGAGACTGGGCTGCGGGCGAGCGGGGGATTGCCTGCATTCCCGGCAGGGAATCAGAATTTCAGGACGGTGTCGGCCGGGCGATAGCCTATGCAAAGGCGCTCGGCTGCGGGCAGCTCAACTGCCTTGCCGGAAAACGTCCGGCCGGGATTCCGGAGGACGATCTTGTCGATACGTTTGTTGCCAATCTCTCCTTTGCCGCCCCAGCGCTCGAAAAAGAAGGCGTCCGGCTTCTCATTGAACCGCTCAACAGCCGGGACATCCCCGGGTTTTTCCTCGTGCATACTGCGGAGGCGCTTCGAATCAAGAGTCTGGTGAACCACCCCAACCTCTTTCTGCAATACGACGTGTACCACATGCAGGCGATGGAGGGAAACCTGATTCAGACAATCACGGCAAATCTGACATCCATAGCACATATCCAGATTGCGGACAATCCGGGACGACATGAACCGGGCACCGGGGAAATAAACTTCGCGAACATCTTCCGCCTCCTCGATTCTGAAGGATACGCAGGCTGGGTCGGGTGCGAATATCTGCCGCTGACCACCACGGAAGAAGGGCTTCACTGGATGCGGCCGTTCCTCGCATAACGACAGAACCGCCACGTTCCGCGGCGTACGGGAGAAATACACAAGGGGGCAGCAATGAACAAAACGGTATTCGTCAACGCCGCACGAATCGACTTCGATAAAAAAATCGACTTCTCGCCAATTTCAGACATCACCGTCTTCACGAAATTCGATACAAGTGGTGAAGAAGAACTCATGCAGCGCATTATCGACCAGAATATTGTCATCACGAAGGAATTGCCGGTCGGAAGAGATTTTATTATGCGCTTTCCTCCTTCTGTGAAGCTTATCGCTGAAGCCGGAACCGGCTATAACAACATTGATTTTGCTGCCGCGCAGGAAAAGGGGATTTCGGTATGCAACATCCCGGGATACAGCACCGAAGCCGTAGCGCAGCTGGTCATCGGCCTGATGCTGAATTTGAGTTCGTCACTCAAACAGCAACACCTCATGATTGAACGCATGAATTTTACCAACTTTACCGAGGACATTCAGCTTCCACACCACGAAGTGCAGAACAAGACGCTTGGAATTATTGCCTTCGGCGCCATCGGCAGCCAGGTCGCAAAAATCGCCCAGTGCCTCGGGATGCATATTCTGGCTTTTGATCCCGCGATAAATCCTGATGCCTATCCGTCCGTGAATTTTGTTTCGCTGGAAGATCTGCTCGGCCAAAGCGATTTCGTCACCATCCACGCCCCGCTTACACCAAATACGAGGCATCTTATCAATAAGGACCGCCTGAAGCTGATGAGGCCGACCGCGTATATAATTAACGCGGCCAGAGGCCCAATTATAAAAGAAGCGGATCTCATTGAATGCCTCCGGAGCGGCGGTCTTGCCGGAGCGGCGCTTGACGTACAGGAGCAGGAGCCTCCCTCTCAGGATAACCCTCTTTTTACGATAGAGAATGTGATTATGACGCCGCATATCGGCTGGAAAACGATTGAATCGAGACAGAGACTAGTCGGCCTCGTCGCTAAAAACATCGCGGCTTTTTTCCAGGGAATTCCGATAAACGTCGTCAATTAATATCGCGCAGTGCGGCAGAGATCGACTTCTCTCTGCAAGGAGGTTGTGTATGACTACTCTTGGTTTTGTAGGCCTCGGCATTATGGGAAGGCCGATGGCACGTCATCTCATCAGCGCGGGAAATACCCTTGCGGTCTTCAACCGATCAGCGGGTCCCGTTGAAGATCTCGAGTCTGCCGGAGCCTTCGCTTGCGCATCGCCTGCTAAGGTCGCTGAAAAGTCGGATATCATCTTCATCATGGTACCAGATACCCCTGATGTCGAAAAAGTCATCTTCGGTGAAAACGGTCTGATTGAAGGGTTGAAGCCGGGGTCGATCGTTGTCGACATGAGCACCATTTCTCCGATAGCGACAAAGGAATTGGCTGCGCGTCTCGCTGAAAAAGGCGTGCAGATGCTGGATGCGCCTGTTTCAGGCGGCCAGATTGGCGCGGAAAATGCAACTCTCTCAATTATGGTCGGTGGCAGAGAGGACGTTTTTGAAAAGGTCAGGCTGTATTTTGAAATTATGGGGAAGCTGGTCATCCGAATCGGCGGCAACGGCGCAGGTCAAACCTGCAAGGCTGCCAACCAGATTGTTGTGGCGGGAACCATTCAGGCGGTGAGTGAAGCGCTCCTGTTCGCGTCCAGGGCAGGCGCCGATCCGGCAAAGGTCCGCGAAGCACTGCTCGGCGGCTTTGCGCAGAGCAGGATTCTTGATGTCCATGGCAACCGGATGATCGCAAGGAACTTCGTTCCGGGATTCCGCGTCAGGCTCCAGCAGAAGGACTTGAGCATCGTTCTTGATACTGCCGGACAGCTCGGCCTTGCCTTGCCCGGCACAAAGAGCGCGCAGGATCTCTACTCGATTGTTGCGGCGGAGGGCGGTCCGGATCTCGATCATTCGGCACTGCTGACCGCGCTCGAAAAACTTGGCCATTACACGATGGGTAAATAGCGTTTTCAGCGGAGCCGCACTTTTTTTGCGGCTCCGCTCTTTCAGAAAGGCTTTATCGCGGAAATATAGGCTGAAAAAACCATCTGCTCGACACCGTCCCCGAAATTCCAGCTTCTGATAATATCGTCGCTGTTTTCCTTGTGTTCTATGCGAATATCAACAAACCCGCTGCCCTGAAGCATCTTTTTCAGTTCCTCCACGGGAACCGCTCCGGTTATTCAGCCGCTGTACGCGCGCTCATCACACAGCAGCGATTTGCTGAACGATTGCTTCTGCACAATGTCTGAAATTGCGAGCCGCCCGCCGGGCTTCAGCACCCGGAACGCTTCCCGGAAAACCGGCTCCTTGTCAGGAGCAAGGTTTACGACGCAATTGGAGATGATGACATCAACCGAAGCATCCGCGACGGGCAGATGTTCGATTTCACCGAGACGAAACTCTACCCGGCCGCTGAATTTGTGGTGAGCGGCATTTTCGCGTGCCCTGGAAACCATCTCGGCAGTCATATCGACGCCGATCACCCGGCCGGAGTCCCCGACCCGCATGGCTGCGAGAAAAACGTCAAAGCCCGCGCCTGCGCCGAGATCGAGCACGACTTCTCCCGGCTTCAGCTCCGCGATGGCATGAGGATTCCCGCAGCCGAGACCAAGATTTGCTTCTCCGAGACCGACCTTCAGTTCGTCTTCTGTATACCCGAGCATTCTGCCGGTTTCAAGCAGGCTTTTGTTTACTGACGAGGGCGCGCAAGAACCGGCGGCGGGAAAGCATGACGGCACTCCCGCCGCGACAGCCGCATAATCACGCCGAACTATCCGTTTTATGTTGAGCGCGTCACGCTTCATGTCTATTTTTCGGGGACTATCAGAAAGAGCGTCCCGCCGTTCCGGTACACGGTCAGCAGCGTGCCCTGCTTGCCCTTGCCTTTTGCCGCGGCGGCTTCATACTCCCTGATATTCCTGATATCGACGCGGTTGACCTGCATGATAATGTCGCCCCTTGTCAGTGCGGCATCCGCAGGGGTTCCGTCCTCCACGTCAGTCACGACTACGCCCTGCACCCGCTTCGGCAGATCCAGGCTGTTGCGGATTTCCGGTGTGATATTCTGAACCGTGACGCCCTTGATGCCGGTTGAGCTTTTGACTGCGCTCCGGGCCTGCAGGTCTCCCGGCAGTTCGGCAATAGTAACCGTCGTCGTGAGCGCCTTTCCGTCACGGATGTATTTCACCGCAACATCCTTGCCCGGCGCAGTGGCAGCAACCGTGTTTCTCAAGCCGCTCGGATCTGCAACCTCTTTGCCGTTAAAATCAGTGATTACGTCCCCGCGCTTCAGGCCAGCCTTCTCGGCAGGGCTGCCCTCCATGACATCGCCCACCAGCGCGCCTTTTTCGTCCTTCAGATTGAACTGCTTTGCGATGTCCGCCGAAACCGGTTGAATAGAGACTCCCAGCCACCCGCGCACAACCTTGCCCTTGGTGATGAGGCTGTCCATGACGGATTTTGCGAGATTGCTCGGAATGGCAAACCCCACCCCCTGATACCCGCCGGAGGTGCTGAATATCGCGGTATTGATACCGACCAACTCGCCGCGAACGCTGATAAGCGCGCCGCCGGAATTGCCAGGATTGATCGCCGCGTCGGTCTGAATGAAATCTTCGTAATCCGATATGCCGACATTTGAGCGGCCGACCGCGCTCACAATACCAGCCGTTACCGTCGCGTTGAGGCCGAAGGGATTGCCGATTGCAATAACCGTCTCGCCGACCTGCAGCCTGTCGGAGTCCGCAAGGCGCAGTACCGGTAGGTTGTGCGCCTCAATTTTTACGACGGCGATATCGCTCTTCGGGTCGGTTCCGATCACCTTGCCCTTGAACTCGCGCTTGTCAGAAAGACGGATGCGGATGTCATCAGCATCCTTGATAACATGGTTATTTGTCAGGATATAGCCGTCCCTGTCCACTATGACGCCCGACCCAAGATTTGATTGCTTCCGGTCCTTCGGTTTCTGCGTCTGGCCGAAGTCATCCCCAAAAAACCGCTTGAAAAACGGGTCATTGAAAAACGGGTGCGGAGCGCTCTGAGTCTTGATGGTCTTGGATGTCGAGATGTTGACCACTGCCGGCTTAACTGCCGTCGTCAGCTCGGCAAGCGCCTTGCTGGATCTGCTCAGGATGTCGATGGCTTCCTGCGAGATCTTCGGCTCCTGAGTGTTACCGGTTGTCTGCAGGTTGAAATTTGACGAAATGACCAGCCCCAGAATCAGGCCAATTAAAACAAACGTGATGCCTAATCCTGTCTTATGCCGTGTTTGCATGATTTACCTCCTTGATTCGCGACTGAACCGAGTATAGATATATTTTACCGTATGCAGGGCGCTCCGGGCATGAGCAGTCGGCGGCGATAGTTACGATTGCGTATCGGGAGGAGGGCAAAAGCAAAAAAGAAGGGCGTCCCGCGACTGGGACGCCCCGACGCTGAATCAGTCGATCTTTTTGAATGCCTGCTTCTTCGCCCCGCAGATAGGGCACTCGTCCGGAGCTTCGTTTTCAACGGTATTGCCGCAGACCTGGCAGACATAGTATTCAACAGCTTCATTTTTGCCAAGCGTTTCGAGCGCCTTGCTGTATAGATCCGCGTGAATCTTTTCTACTTCATTCGCGTACGAAAAGCTGCGGAGCGCTCCCTGATTCCCCTCTGCCTTGGCATGCTCGATCATCGCCGGATACATTGACTCAAACTCGTGCGTCTCGCCGCCGATTGCGGTCTCAAGGTTTTCCCGCGTGGTTTTGATTCCGCCCATTTCACGCAGGTGCGCATGTGCATGCACAGTCTCGGCCTCTGCCGCGGCGCGGAACAGCTTGGCCACCTGAGGGAATCCATCCTGTTCAGCCTTTTTTGCGAATGCAAGATATTTCCGGTTGGCCTGTGACTCGCCGGCAAATGACTCAGCCAAATCATCCATTGTTTTACTCATTCCATAGTCTCCTTACTCAAATTTCTTGTGGTACTCTTTTACTTTACGCGCAAATTCCGCCCCAAATTCGAAAAGCTTCTGTTCGTCAGCCTCTCCCGGCTTGAAGTTTACCTCAACGCCCGGCTCTACAATTTCGAGGCCCATTTTTTTCAGCATTTCGTATGCTTCTTTCACGGCGCCTCCGCCCCATCCGTAGCTGCCGAATGCCCCGGCTATGCGGTTTTTTGGCCTGAGGCCGCGCACATGCGTGAGGAAGTTTGCGACGCTTGGAAACATGATATTGTTCAGCGTCGGCGTTCCGATAAGACAGCCGCGGGCTTTCCAGAACTCCTTGATCGCAATGCTCGTTGGCGTCGCCCTGAGCTTGATGATCTTGCAGTTCACACCCTCGCTCCTGACGCCTTCAAGCAGGGGAATCGTCATCTTCTCGGTACTGTGCCACATGGTGTCGTAGATAATGGCAACGCTGCAGTCAGCCTTGCCGTTTGCGAGGTCGAGATACATCTGGAGCACCTTGCCCGGATTCCGCCAGATGATGCCATGGTCCGGCGCGATTACATCAATCTCAAGGCCGAGCTTCTGGACATCGGCTATCTTGTTCTTGATGAGCTGGCCGAACGGCATGAGAATATTCGCATAATAATCGACAACCGCATCTTCAAGCTCCGCCATCGATTGGCAGGTGACATACTCATCGTCAAAACGGGCGGCCGACGCAATATGCTGCCCAAAAGCGTCCTGGCTGATGAGCACCTTGTCTTCCTTTACATAGGTCATCATCGAATCAGGCCAGTGCAGCATCGGCGTTTCGAGAAACAGAAGCGTTTTGTGTCCGGTCGAGAGCGTATCGCCGGTCTTGACCACCTTTATCGTCCACTTCGAAGTGTCGAAAAAGCGCTCTAGCCCTTTTTTCCCCTTGTCGGTGATATAAATGGTGGCATTTGGCGCAAGAGCCATCAGGTCGCCGATACCGGTCATGTGATCATTTTCGATATGGTTGATAACAACATTGCGGATTTTTGCCGGATTAACAAGACTTCTGATATTTCTGATCATGATCTCGGAGAATTCCTGCTTCACGGTATCAACCAACGTGATGTCATCATCAATGATGAGATAGTTGTTATACGACGTGCCGCGCGGGGTTTCATACCCGTGGAAGTCACGCACTTCCCAATCAACCGCGCCTACCCAGTAAATGCCGTTTTTCACCTCAATTGCTTTCATTAGTCCCTCCATGTCAAAACACCTATGGTCTTTTCCGCGTCCGCTCATGGCGAACAAAACAGAAATGCTCAGAAAGTCTTGCTCGCTTCTATTATACTGTGAAATACGAGCGGAACAGAGACATCCCCTTTTCTGGCTATCCTATCTTCTCAAAAGCGTCTTTTCCTGCCTTGCAGACAGGGCATTTCCAGTTCACCGGCAGAGCTTCAAACTTTGTTTCTTCAACGTCTTCTTTATAAAGCCACTTGCAGGCTGCACAGCGCCAGAGCACGCCATCCGCACGGTCGCCTTTTTTTGCGGTTATTTCCCATCCCTTGCTGACGAGGTCCTCTATGCGGGGAGGGTACCAGCCCGAGAAAATCTGTTTGTCGCGCGCGTCGTCAAAGCTGACTTCTATTACAAAGTCCCCCTTTTTTGCGGTGTATCCCCAAAAAAAGTTCTCTTTCGTTTCGGGGGTATCTGCCTTGGCTGTGTAGCTCAACACATTGCCGCTCCGCTTCAGCTTCGACCAGCTTAAACAGCACTTCAGCATCGAGGTGCATCCGCACTTCCCGCCTCTGAGTTCAATGCCGTCGATTAAAAAACCTCCGGGCGCTTTTTCAATGGTTACTTCCATACAAGCCTCCTTAATAATGCAATGCTTTGTATTCGCTAATAATGCAATGCTTTGTATTCGCTGCTTTGATGACATGCCAGCTGCCGCCCGCTATCGCCTGTTCCAACTCGATGCTATTGCGCTGATCCCCGCTTGCTCACATATGGAATGCGTAGAATACCGGCACTGCGTCCGGCCGGAGGGGGAGCTCCGCCGGACGTGTTGGAGGGGCTTATTTCAGTGCCTGATACACTGCGCCGACCAGCTTCTCGGACGGCTTCAGTGTCTGAGCGCCGGGCTGCCACTTCGCGGGGCAGACCTCGGCAGGATTCGTAGCAACGTACTGGAACGCACGGACTTTTCTGACCAGTTCATCCATTTCACGTCCGACGTTGTAGAAAAGCACTTCCGAACTGACGAGCGTGCCGTCAGGATTAATGATAAATGTTCCGCGCAGGGCAAGACCGCTCTCTTCATCATACACGTCAAACAGTCTCGATACCGACCCCTTCGGATCAGCGCCCATATGATATTTAACATCCTTCAGGAGCAGTTCCTGGTGGAACCAGCCATAATGCACAAACTTGGTGTCTGTGCTGACCGAAACGACTTCACATCCCAGCTTTTTCAGCTCGGCCTGCTTTGCGGCAAGATCCGCAAGTTCAGTCGGGCAGATAAAGGTAAAATCAGCGGGATAAAATACTAAAACAGTCCATTTTTTTGCCTTCCTTGCTTTCGCAAGGCTGAAAGCGCCGAATTTGCCGTCAGCCGGTTCAAACGTCTCCATCTCAAAATCGGGAACTTTCAGACCAACCTGCATACCGCCACAGCATTCACTCATCATTAATGCCTCCAATCAATTGTTCTGTGGAGCCAAAGGCTCCCCAACGGTTTTTTTACATTCCGGACATATTCCATAAAACTCGACATGGCTTCCGGTAATCTCGAAGCCGGATACGGCATCGCCTGGCAATTCAATCTTGTAATCAATGTGAATATCGAGAATCTTCCTGCATTTCGTACAGAGAAGGTGATTGTGCGGCTTCGGATTCGGGTCAAAACGCTTCCGGTCAGGGTCAATCGAAAGCTCCGCAAGCTCACCACGCGTGCGAAGCGCCTCAAGCGTGTTATAGACGGTCGCAAATGACATGGTAGGAAAGCCGGCTGAAACTGCCCGGAAAATATCATCTGCTGACGGGTGCTCGATATTGTTCTCCAAGTATTCGAGTACCGCCAGTCTCTGGGGGGTAAGCTTCATTCCGATTGCTTGATATTTTTTCATCACTCTCTCATTCAATATTGATTATCATTTGATAAATATTATCATCTAATAATTATTATTGTCAATGTTTTTTCTGGATTATGAAATATGGGGCTAAATAACGCTTCCGCAATTCATTCGGCTGCCGAAGTCAATGCCGGAGGCAACTTGGGGGACAGAATGAAAAATCCATGGTAAACTAGCCTCATGCTAAAACAGCGCGAAGCAATTCTGATTCGCGGCGTAAACTGGATAGGGGATGCCGTTATGACCCTTCCGGCTATCCGTGCGGTTCGTCGGGCATATCCCGACGCGCATATCAGTCTCCTCGCAAAACCTTCGGTTGCCCCTGTGTATGAACACCTTGCCGGAATCGACGACGTAATTCTCCTGCATGACCACCATAAAGGCGTTTTCGGTCGATTCAAGCTGGCAATGGAGCTGCGGCACAAGAAGTTCACCAAGGCAATTCTCCTGCAAAATGCCTTTGGCGCGGCGCTCACTGCTTTTCTTGCGGGGATTCCGGAGCGTATCGGATATGACCGCGATGGACGTGGTTTTCTGCTAACAAAGGCAATACCCTGCAAGAATGCTGATCGCGAAATGCATCACATTAAATACTATCTGCATCTTCTCAATCAGTCCGGAATCCCGGCAACGTATGAAAGGCCATCTCTCTTTATCACCTTACAGGAGCGTCGGAGCGCGCGCAAACGGCTCGCGGGATTGAAGAAACCGATTCTCGGCATCAATCCCGGAGCGGCTTATGGTTCAGCGAAACGCTGGCATCCGGACCGCTTTGCCGAGGTCGGCGACTGGTTTATCCGCGCCACCGGCGGAAGCGTTGTCGTTTTCGGCAGCAAGGCCGAAGAAGCTATCGCCCGTGAAATAGAGAAAGCTATTCCAAAAAACATGCTCTGCGTTGCC
Organism: uncultured Nitrospiraceae bacterium; assembly: GCA_964392915.1. Lineage (GTDB taxonomy): Bacteria > Nitrospirota > Thermodesulfovibrionia > Thermodesulfovibrionales > Dissulfurispiraceae > JAAYUK01. The sequence continues at coordinate 2,459 of CAYMRS010000039.1, read as the reverse complement.
GGACATACGACAATTCGTGAACTGATGGCGCTGATTGCGGAATGCGACGCGTTCGTCACGAATGACTCGGGCCCGATGCATCTGGCGAATGCCATCGGAACGCCGCTTGTTGCAATCTTCGGGTCAACGTCTGCCGCCCTGTCCGGTCCGTTGGGCAACAGCGTTCGCGTGCTGGATGCCGATGTGCACTGCAGCCCCTGTTTTGAGCGCACCTGTCCCCGGAAGGATCTGAAGTGCATGGTTGAGATTACGGTCTATGAAGTTTCGAACGCGTTGGCGCAGATTGTGCCCCGTCAGCGCGCGGTTTTTTTCGATCGGGACGGAACCCTCTGCCGCGACGCGAATTATCTGAACGACTGGAAAGATTTTGAGATTTTCTCTGATATTGAGAGCGTCAGACAGCTCAAGGACAGGGGATATCTGCTCATCGGGGTATCGAATCAGTCCGGAATCGGGCGCGGATGGGTTGATGAATCCTTTGTCAAAGAGGTGAATCAGGTTTTCGTCGACAAATACGGATTCGACGATTTTTTCTACTGCCCGCACCGCCCTGATGAAAACTGCTCCTGCCGGAAGCCCGAACCGGGAATGATCCAGGACGCTCGGCTTAAATATCGAATAGATTTGTCGCGTTCCTACGTTGTCGGCGACAAAGATGCGGACATGCTCCTTGCGCAGCGGGTTGGCGCACGCGGCATTCTTGTGCAGACCGGTCAGCAAGAATCATCGGAGCATGCTGACCGCGTGGTAAGATCGTTGTCGGACGCAGTCGGAGCAATCCTTGCAAATGGAAAACAGGATTCTTAAGCGCATCCCGAAGAAGATTCTTATCGTCAAACCAAGTTCGCTTGGCGATATTGTCCACAGCCTTGCCGTTCTCTCGACGCTTCATGAACACTTTCCCAAGGCAAAAATTGACTGGGTCGTTGCCGGCGGCTTTGAGGGAATGCTTGAGAACCACCCCATAGTGAACAGACTCTGGATTATCAAGAAAGATCAATGGAAAAAACTCTCCCTGCTCATCAAGACCGCTCAGGACCTGCGGGAACTCTTTCTGGCGCTGCGCGCTGAAGAGTATGATCTTGTTATTGACCTGCAGGGCTTGTTGCGCAGCGGTTTTATTACACAGGCAACGAAGGCACCGGTGCGCATCGGCTTCAAGGAGGCCCGCGAAGGCAGCCGCCTGTTTTACACGCATACCGTGGCCGGAGGCCGAGACATCCATGCTGTCGATCGGTATCTGAAGATCGCCGAGGCCCTCGGCTGTGATGTAGCGAACATTGAGTTCCCGCTTCCTCTCGTAAAGGAACCGCAGGATATCATCGATCTCAAAAAATCTCTTGGCGACTATGCTGTTTTGGTGCCGGGTGCGAGAAAGCCTGCCAACAGGTGGTCTGCCGATCGATACGGCGCTCTGGCATCCCGCCTTCCGATTACCGCGGTCATTCTCGGCAGCAAGGCTGACGCCACGTTAGCAGAAACGGTTGTCGCCGCGGCGGGCGATAGAGCAGTATCACTGGCGGGCAAGACCGATATCAAAGGGCTTATTCATATTATCCGGGGCTCCCGGTTCATGGTCTGCAACGATACCGGCCCGATGCACATCGCAGCGGCGCTGCATATCCCGGTTGTAGCCCTGTTCGGCCCGGCAAATCCCAGGAGGACAGGTCCCTACGGACAACTGCACAGAGTCATCAATCACAATCTTCCGTGCGCACCATGCTACAAAAAAGAGTGCGGGAAGCCAATCTGCATGGAAGCGATTCAGGTTGACGAAGTGGAAACAGCGGTGCAGAACATAATGAAAAGCGGTCACAATTCAATTTCAGGAGGTTCGATATGAAATACCAGACAGGAGAAATCGGTCGCGTTATCGTTGCAAAATTCGAGGACGGCGATAATTTGCTGCAGGGAATGATCGAGATTGCAAAGAAGGAGAACATCCGTGCCGGCGCATTCCACATAGTGGGGGCGCTCAAGGGCGGGCGCTTTGTGGTCGGGCCGAAAACCGATCAGATGCCGCCGGTGCCGGAATGGCGGGAGCTGACGGAGAGCCATGAAACCTACGGGTTCGGAACCATTTTCTGGTATGGCGAAGAGCCGCGCATACACTTTCACGGTTCTTACGGAAAGTTCGATTCGGTTAAGGTCGGGTGTCTCCGGGAGAAATCCGAAACCTTCATGTTGCTGGAAGTTATCCTCTATGAAATCAAGGGCGTTACCGCAAGGCGCGAACTGGATGAAGTTACAAAAATGGTGCTCCTGACGCTATAACACATTTTGTCTTCAAAAAGGCGGATTCTGTTGCTGATTCGAATCCGCCTTTTTTGTGTGTATTCCTGCCACAGATAAGGCGTATCAAGGCTTCACATACGCATACCCTTCCTGCTGTTTCCTGATGCTAACAGTAATCCCGGCCGGCACGACCGGGACAAAGGGCGGAAGGAATTCAGGGCGCA